>CAWGVD010000037.1:0-40736 GCA_963825795.1 uncultured Actinomycetes bacterium
GGGCGCTCCGCGCTCGAGCGGCCCGTCGCTGGAGCGGGCCTTCCAGAGCTCGCCGCGGACGAAGACCGTCCCGGCCGGAGCGAGCGTATCACGCACGACGCCGACCTGGCCGACCAGCTCGCTGCGTCCCGGTCACGACCGGCGCTCGGCGGGCCTGGACGATCTTGATCGCGGCGAAGCCCATCAGGCCCGCGATCGCCGCGGCCATCGCGATCACGGCGGGCAGCGAGACCTGGTACGTGTTGCCGGCGGGCTCGAAGAGCAGCATCGCGCCGATCACAAAGCAGACTGCCCCCGCGAGCGTGATCGCGCCGTGGGTCGGGACGAACGCCTCCGCGGCGAAGAACCCGAACGCGAGCAGCATCAGCAGGAGGCCCGCGGCGCTGATCGGCAGCACCTGCAGGCCGAAGAGGCCGAGGATGAGGCTGATCGCGCCGACCGTGCCCGGGAAGATCAGCCCCGGGTTCCAGAGCTCGACGATCAGGCCGAGCGTCCCGATCGACATGAAGAGGACGATCAGGTTCGGGTCGATCAGCGTGTCGAGGACCTTCTGCCAGAGGGACATGTCGACGTTCGTGATCTCCGCGTCCTTCGTGTGCAGGACGATGCCCTTCGGGCACGGTCTTCGTCCCGTCCACCTTGTTCAGCAGCTCGGGCAGCGTCGGGGCCATGACGTCGATCACGTTCTTCTCGAGCGCGCTCGGTCGCGCCGAGGTTCGAGGCCTGGCGCACGGCTCTCTGAGCCCAGGCCGCGTTCCGGTCGTGGGCCTTCGCGAGCTCGCTCAGGGATGCGGCGGCGTCGTTGATCACCTTGCGCCGCAGGTCGGACTGGATGTTCCCGCCGCCGACGTCGATCGGCGTCGAGGAGCCGATGTTCGTCTGCGGCGCCATCGCGAGCAGGTCGGCGGCCTGGCTGATCCAGACGCCTGCGGAGGCGGCGCGCGATCCGGGCGGCGAGACGTAGACGATGACCGGCACCTTCGACGCGAGCTCCGCCTTGTACGATCTTGTTCATCGACGTGCTGAGGCCGCCGGGGGTGTCGAGCAGGATGACGACCGCGTCGTAGTGGTCGTGGTTCGCGCGGGCGATCTGGTCGTTGATGTAGCCCTGCGTGACCGGATTGACGTCGTTCTCGAACTTGGCCGCGAGGACACGCGGCCGCGACGTCGTAGCTGAGGCGGTGGCGCAGACGACGAGAGCCGCGGCGGTCGCGACGAAAAAGCACCGCAAGAGCAGCCCTTTCACTTGTAAGAATTCTATCTGCGGACTTGTCGCCGGCCCGGGACTCTGCTTCCGTACTGGGGCCGCCCGATGAAGGTTCTTCGCCTAGTCCTTCTTCTGCTGGTCGTCTCGCCGGGCACCGCGCTCGCCTCCGGGACGACGCTCGCCGCGCACGACGTGCGTCCCGGCGTCAATCGCCCGGTGCACCGGTTCGACCTCGTCGGGCTGCACTGGAAGGGCAGCGGCGCCGTCTCGTTCCGGACGCGAACCGTCGCCGGCCGCTGGAGCGGCTGGCGCGATGCTGCGCCCGAGGACGACGGGCCCGACGCGCGAACACACGAGCTGCGCGCGCACGGGCTGGCAGCTCGGCAGCCCGTACTGGACCGGGCCGTCGAACCGAATCCAGGTGCGCACGTTCGGCCGCGATCAGCCGTGTCCGCGCGTACTACGTCTGGAGCCCGGCTCGGCAAGATCCGGCTGAGGACGGTCTCGAAGGCGGGCTCGCCGCTGATCATCACCCGGGCGAGCTGGCGTGCGGACGAGAAGATCCGCCGGCGCAAGAAGCCCGCCTACGCCGACGCGTTGCGCTTCGCGGTCGTCCACCACACGGCCGGCTCGAACTCGTACAGCCGCGCGCAGTCGGCCTCGATCGTGCGCGGGATCGAGCGCTACCACGTGCTCGCGAACGGCTGGGACGACATCGGTTACAACTTCCTCGTCGACAAGTACGGCCAGGTCTTCGAAGGCCGGTGGGGCGGTGTCGACCGCAACGTCGTCGGCGCGCACGCGCAGGGGTTCAACCAGGGCTCGGTCGGCGTCGCGCTGATCGGGACCTACGACTCGACCTCGATCACGCCCGCGGCTCGCGCCGCGCTCGTCCGGCTCCTCGCGTGGCGCCTGGACGTGGCGCACGTCGATCCGCTCTCGACCTTCAGCTGGCGCTCGACCGGAAACCCGAAGTACCCGGCGGGGCGCATGATCACGCTGCGCACGATCTCGGGGCACCGGGACACCGGGTACACGAGCTGCCCGGGCAGCCAGCTCTACGGCGAGCTGCCTTCGATCGCGCGCGCCGTCTCGCAGACCGGCCTGCCGAAGATGTACTCCCCCGCGGCGACGGGCGCGCCGGGCGAGCCCGTCCACTTCACGGGCACGCTCACGCAGTCGCTGCCGTGGTCGGTGACCGTGACGCAGCCGGACGGGAACATCGTCGGCTCAGGGACAGGGCGAGGGCACGACGATCGACTGGACGTGGGACGCGCGGACGATCCCGGCCGGCAAGTACCTGTACGCGATCGACGCGGGGCCGACCGTTCGTCCGGCGACCGGCATCGTCACCGGCACGACGTCGCGCTCGATGCTGACCGCGCTGGCCAAGCCGGCGCTGTTCACGCCGAACGGCGACGGAAAGGCCGACTCGACGCTCGTTCGCTACCAGGTGCGCGAGCCGGCGATCGTCACGGGGACGCTCGTCGACGCGTTCGGAACTCCGATCACGACGCTCTTCGTCGAGTCGAAGACCAAGGGGTCGTACGCGTTTCGCTGGGACGCGGCGGGGATCGCCGACGGGCGCTACGGGATCGTGCTGACGGCGCGGAACGCGATCGGGATCGAGACGACCGCCACGCTGGCCGTGATCGTCGATCGCACGACCGCCGGGTTCCAGGTCTCGCCGCAGGTCTTCTCGCCGAACAACGACGGCCGGCTGGACACGACGCGCTTCAGCTTCACGCTCGACAAGCCCGCCCGGGCGACGCTCACGATCCGCCGCGGGAAGCGGTCGGTCGGCCAGGTCTTCTCGGGCCAGCTCCAGGCTGGGCTCCAGTCGATCGACTGGAACGGCCGCTTCCGGCGCGGAGTCGGCGAGCACGAGTTCCGGGCCGACCTGCGGGTCACCTCGCCGGTGGCGACGGTCACGAGCACGCGTGGCGTTCGCGACCGACACGACCGGTCCGAAGTTGAAACGCGTGGCCATGTCGCCGCTTCGCTTCTCGATCAACGAGCCGGCCGACGTGACGGTCGTCTTCGACGGCACGAGGTCGGTGACCGTGCGCCGCCTGCGGCCGGGCAAGTTCACGTTTCCGGCCGGCGGCCCGTTCACGTCGTTCGCGGCCGTCGCCCGGGATTTCGCCGGCAACGACAGCCGGCCGATCAGGTACCCGTAGCCGCGACCCAGCTCGTCGTAGGCGCGCTCGAGCCGGTCGAGGAGCTCGACGAGGAGCTCGACGCGGTCGACCTCGCTTCCCGTCTCGAGGAGGAGCGACGTGGCGGGAGGGTCGATGCCCTGCGGCAGGTCCGGCGCGGACACGTTCACGTTGACGCCGATCCCGAGCACGACCCGGCCGTCACGGGCCTCGGCGAGGATGCCCGCGGTCTTGCGCCCGCCGACCAGGATGTCGTTCGGGAGCTTGATCTCGGGCGCCAGGCCGGTGACCTGCGCGATCGCTTCGGCGCCGGCCTGGCCCGCGACGAGCGTCAGCTCCGGAAGCCGTGCGGTCTCGACCCGCGGTTCGAGCAGGAGCGAGAAGAGCAGGCTCACTCCCGGCGGCGACAGCCAGCGGCGCCCGAGCCGTCCGCGGCCCTCGGTCTGCTCCTCGGTCAGCGCGACCGCGCCCTCGGAGTGCTCGTCTCCGAGCAGCCGCTGCGTCGACGGGCACACCTCGACGAAGACGTACGGATGCCCGAAACGCCCGCGCAGCCTGGGAACGACGGTTTCCGGCCTCAGTGACGAGGTCACGGCCAACTACACTAGGCCTCCCGTGCCGATTGCCGTGCTCACGACGTTGCAGGCCGAATTCACGTTGGTTCGACCGGTCAGTTCCGACGAACGGCCGGGCGAAGCCCGGCCGTTCTGATGGCGGCAACGCAAGCGCTGCCTTGGTCGCGCGCGGAGATCGAAGAGATCCTGCCGCACCGCGACCCCTTTCTCCTGATCGACGAAGTCGTCGAGCTGGAGCCGGGGCATCGCGTCGTTGCGCGGAAGCGCGTGCGCCCGGACGAGTGGTATCTCGCCGGGCACTTTCCGGGGCGGCCGATCATGCCCGGCGTCCTCATCGTCGAGGCGATGGCGCAGACCGGCGCGGTCGCGGTGCTCTGCAGCGAGGAGAACCGCGGACGGCTCGCGCTCTTCGCCGGAATCGACGGCGTGCGCTTCAAGCGGATCGTCGAGCCGGGCGACGAGCTCGAGCTGACGTGCGAGCTCGAGCGTGTGCGCGGGCCGATCGGCAAGGGCCGCGCCGAGGCGCGTGTCGACGGCGAGCTCGCGGCGCGCGGGACGCTGACCTTCGCCGTGGAGCAGCAGTGATCGGCAGCGCGACCTCGAACGGGCGCGTCTCGATCACGGGCATCGGCTCGCGCGCCCCCGAGCGCGTGATGACGAACGACGAGCTGGCGCAGATGGTCGACACCTCGGACGAGTGGATCATGGAGCGCACGGGGATACGCGAGCGCCGCGTCGCCGCTCCGGACGAGGCGATGTCCGATCTCGCGCTGCCGGCCTCGCTCGCCGCGCTCGAGCAGGCAGGCGTCAAGGCGTCCGAGCTCGAGCTGATCGTGGTCGCGACCGTGACGCCGGACATGCTCTTCCCGTCGACGGGCGCGATCCTCGCCGATCGCCTCGGCGCGAAGGACGCGGCCGCCTACGACCTGTCCGCCGGCTGCACCGGTTTCGTCTACGCGGTCGTGCAGGCGCACGCGATGGTCGCGAGCGGCCTCGCCGACCACGCGCTCGTCGTCGGCGGAGACGTCCTGTCGCGCGTCGTCGACTGGGAGGACCGCAGCACGTGCGTGCTCTTCGGCGACGGCGCGGGAGCGGTCGTGCTCGAGCGCGTCTCCGAAGGCGGTTTCCTCGGCTTCGAGCTCGGCGCCGACGGATCGGGCGGGCAGGAGCTGTACATACCTGCCGGCGGCTCGCGTCAGCCCGCGTCGGCCGAGTCGGTGGCCGCGCGCCAGCACTTCGCGAAGATGAACGGGCGCGAGGTCTTCAAGTTCGCGAGCCGTGTGCTCGTCGATTCCGCCGAGAAGGTGCTGCACGAATGCGACGTCTGCGTCGAGCGACGTGGACGTCTACGTGCCGCACCAGGCGAACGTGCGCATCATCGAGCACGCGCGCAAGAAACTGGGGATTCCGGAGGAGCGGACGGTGGTCAACGTCGACCGCTTCGGCAACACTTCATCTGGATCGATCCCGCTGGCGCTCAGCGATGCCGAGGCCGACGGGCGATTGGTTCCAGGTGAAATGGTCTTGATGACAGGAATGGGCGCGGGCTTGACCTGGGGGTCGGCCCTGATCGAGTGGACGGCGAACGGGAAAGGTGGGGAAAGATGAGCAAGGTCGCGTTCTGCTTCCCGGGTCAGGGGTCGCTGGAAGCGGGCATGGGCAGGGAGATCGCCGAGGCCGAACCGGAGGCGATGGCCGTCTTCACCGAGGGGAGCGAGGCAGCGGGTCTGGATCTGCGGCGGCTCTGCTTCGAGTCGCCGCTCGAGGATCTCGTGCACACGGAAGTGCAGCAGCCGGCGCTCGTCGCGACGAGCCTCGCCGTGCTGGCGGCGCTTCGCAAGCGGGGGCTCGAGCCCGACTACGTCGTCGGCCACTCGGTCGGCGAGTTCACCGCGCTCGCGGCGACGATGTCGCTGACGCCGTTCGAGTCGATCGCGCTCGTCCGTGAGCGCGGGCTCGCGATGGCCGAGGCGGCCAGGATCAGCAACGGCTCGATGGCGGCGATCCTCGGCCTCGAGGACGAGCTCGTCGAGCAGATCTGCAACGAGATCGAGGGCGTGTGGCCGGCCAACTACAACTGCCCGGGGCAGATCGTCGTCTCCGGCGAGCAGGAGGCCGTGAACGAGGTGTGCGCCAAAGCCGAGGAGCTCGGCGCGAGGCGCACGGTCAAGCTGAAGGTCTCGGGCGCATTTCACAGCCCGCTCGTGGCCCGCGCGGCGGATCGGCTCCGACCCGCGGTCGAGCGCGTGCGCTTCCGCGACCCGATCGCGCCGTTCATGTCCACGGTGACCGCGAAGATCGAGCCGGCGCAGCGCTTCGCGTCGCTCCTCGTCGAGCAGCTGACCGCTCCGGTGCGGTTCACGCAGGCGGCGAGGGGGCTCGCCGAGGAGGGCGTCAAGGTCTTCGTCGAGGTCGGGCCCGGAAACGTGCTCAGCGGCCTCGTCAAGCGGATCGACCGGACCGTGAAGACGATCTCGGTCAACAACCTCGCCGGGCTCAAGAAGGCGGAGGAGACCGTCTCTGCCTGAGTTTTGCTCGCTGAAGGGCGAACGGCCCTCGTCACCGGAGGGTCGCGAGGCATCGGACGGGCGATTGCGGTCGAGCTCGGGAAGGCCGGGGCCTCGGTCGTGGTCGGCTACAACTCCGGCTCCGAGGAGGCCGAGGCGGTCGCGGCCGAGATCGGCGGGCGCGCCGTGCAGGCGGACGTCTCGACCGCCGAAGGCGCTCAGCGGCTCGTCGAGGAGGCCGGCGATCCCGACATCCTCGTCAACAACGCGGGCGTGACCCGCGACACGCTGCTCGCGCGCATGAGCGACGACGACTGGCGCGCGGTGATCGAGACGAACCTGAGCGCGGTCTTCTACACGTGCCGTGCCGTCGCGCGGCCGATGATGAAACGGCGTGGCGGGTCGATCGTCAACGTCTCGAGCATCGTCGGCCTGCGCGGGAACATGGGGCAGACGAACTACGCCGCGTCGAAAGCCGGGATCATCGGGTTCACGAAGTCGCTCGCCCGCGAGCTCGGGAGCCGAAACGTGCGTGCAAACGTCGTCGCGCCCGGGTACATCCACTCGCGGCTGACCGATGTGCTCCCGGAGGAGGCGCGTGCCGTGATGCTCACGAACACCCCGCTCGGCAAGCTCGGAGATCCGGAAGACGTCGCCGGAGCGGTACGGTTCCTGTGCTCGGACGAGGCGTCGTTCATCACTGGTGAGGTTCTCGTCGTCGACGGTGGGTTGGGAATGTGACTGAGTACACGCAAAACGGCCGCGCGCGGGTCGTCATCACGGGCCTCGGGGCGGTGACGCCGCTCGGCAACGATGTCGAGACCTCGTGGAAGAACCTGATCGCCGGGAAGTCCGGCGCGGCGCCGATCGTGCAGTGGGACGCGAGCGCGTATCCGGTGACGTTCGCGTGTGAGCTGAAGGAGTTCGAGCCGCGCACGTGGATCGATCACAAGCAGGCGCGCCGCATGGACCGCTTCGCGCAGATGATCGTGGCTGCGGCGCGACAGGCCGAGGCGGATTCGGGGCTCGAGGTCGAGCCGGAGGCCGAGCGGATCGGCGCGTCGATCGCGACCGGGATCGGCGGCCTGCAGGCGTTCCAGGACTGCTACGACGTGCTGCTCAAGCGGGGGCCGGACCGGGTCAACCCGTTCTCGATCCCGCAGATCATCCCGAACATGGGCGCGGCCTGGGTCTCGATGGAGCTCGGGACGCGCGGGCCGCTGTCCTCGCAGTGCACCGCCTGCGCGGCCTCGAACATGGCGATCGGAGAGGCCGCCGACATGATCCGGCTCGGCCGAGCCGACGTCGTGTTCGCGGGCGGGACCGAGGCCGGGATCACGCCCGTCGGGATCGCCGGGTTCAGCGCCATGCGAGCGCTCGCGCGGCGGAACGAGGACCCCGAGCGGGCGAGCCGCCCGTTCGACGCCGAGCGAAGCGGGTTCGTGATGGGCGAGGCGGGTGGCGTGATCGTGCTCGAGGAGCTCGAGCATGCGCGTGCCCGCGGCGCGAAGATCTACGCCGAGCTGATCGGGTACGGGCTGTCCTCGGACGCCGCTCACGTCACCGAGCCCGATCCGAGCGGGGCGAATCCGGCGCGCGCGATGAAGATGGCGTTCGGCGACGCGGGGATCGCGCCGGAGGACGTCGACTACATCAACGCGCACGGGACCTCGACGCCGCTCGGCGACGCGAGCGAGACGAAGGTGATCAAGGTCGCGCTCGGCGAGGAGGCGGCGCGGAAGACGCCGGTCTCGTCGACCAAGGGCGCGACCGGGCACTGCCTCGGTGCGTCGGGCGCGGTGGAGGCGATCTTCACGACGCTGGCCGTGACCACGAACACGCTGCCGCCGACGATCAACTACGAGACGCCCGATCCGGAGTGCGATCTCGACTACATCCCGAACGAGTCGCGGAAGGCCGAGGTGAAGGTCGCGGTCTCGAACTCGTTCGGCTTCGGCGGCCACAACGCGTGCATCGTGCTGCGCGAGTTCGCCGACTGAGTTTCGGCGCGGATCTGGCACAGACACGTCACGACTTCCCGAATATGCTCGTCGTGGGGAGGAGGCCGGGTGCGCCTTGACTAGGGTGCATGGCCAATGGGAGCGCAGCGCTGGGCGACCTTCGACTGTTACGGCACGTTGATCGACTGGAACGCGGGGATCCGCGGCCAGCTCGAGCGGCTGTTCGGCGTTCAGGAAGCGCCGCGCCTGCTCGAGCGCTACCACGAGCTCGAGCCCGAGCTCGAATCCGAGCCCGTTCCACACCTACCGCGAGGTGCTCACGCTCGCGCTCGAGCGGCTCGCCCAGGAGGAGAGCGTCCAGCTCCCCGAGGGCGAGGCCGGCGCGCTCCCGAGGTCGCTCCCGGACTGGCCGCCGTTCCCGGACGTGCCGCCGGCGCTCGCCGAGCTGCGCGACCGCGGCTGGAAGCTCGCGCTTCTCTCCAACACCGACCGTGACCTGATCGCCGCGTCGCAGAAGCAGCTCGGCGTCCCGGTCGACCTCGCGATCGTGGCCGAGGACGTCGGCTCCTACAAGCCCGCGCACGGGCACTGGGAGCGCTTCTTCGAGGCGACGACGGCCGACCGCGAAACACACGTCCACGTCGCTGCGAGCCTCTTCCACGACATCGCGCCGGCCCGCGAGCTCGGCCTGCGCACGGTCTGGATCAACCGGCTCGAAGAACAGCCCGGGCCCGAGCCGGACCGCGAGCTGACCGACCTCGCGAATCTGCCGGACACCCTCGAGGAGCTCGTGCCGGCATGACCGTGGTTCGACCCGCGCGCGAGGAGGACGTCGAGGCAGCCGCGGAGATGCTCAACGAGCACTCCCGCCGACTGCACGGCACCGACGACATGACCCCCGCCGACCTGCTCACTGTACTGGACGTCGCCGGACGTCGAGCTCGGCCAGGACGTTCTGCTCGCCGAGAGCCCGGACGGCCGGCTCGGCGGCTATGCGGACCTGGGCGTCCACGGAGACGCCGTCTGGCTGGACGTCAGAGGCACCGATCCCGCGACTCTGCCCGCGGTGCTCGAGGCGATCGAGCAGCGGGCGACGACGAAAGAGCCGGACAAGAAGCTCTGGGGCTACACCTCCGCCGATGACGCGCCGCTCGTCGAGCTGTTCGAGCGGACGGGCTACCGCAAGGCGCGCCACTCGTTCCACATGCGGATCGACCTCGACGGAGATCAGCTCCGAGCCCGAGTGGCCCGACGGCGTCTCGGTCCGCACCGATGCGCGAGGGCGAGGAGCGCCGGGTCTACGACGCGCAAATGGCGTCCTTCGCGGACACGTGGATGTTCGCCCCGGACCCGTACGAGAGCTGGCTGCACTGGATGGTCGAGGAGCCGTCGTTCGACCGTTCGCTGTGGTTCGTCGCCGAGCAGGACGGCGAGGTCGCGGGAATCATCCTCTCGCGAGCGCCCGAGAACGAGCCCGGCCTCGGCTGGGTGCGCATCCTGGGCGTCCTGCCCGAGCACCGCCGCCGCGGCCTTGGCCAAGCCCTGCTCCAGCACGCGTTCGCCGAGTTCGCGAAGCGTGGGTTCAACGGCAGTGGGCCTCGGAGTCGACGCCGAGAACCCGACCGGCGCCGTTCGTGTCTACGAGCGCGCCGGGATGCACGTCGAAAGGACGAACCTGATCTTCGAGAAATCTCAGGGATAATCGAGGCGTCTTGGCCGAGCCACGCATAGACGTCTCGATCGAGCACAAGCATCGCCCCGACAACTCGGACGGAGCAGGAAAGCACCCGAACACGTGCCCGTCCTGCGGGTCGCACTACCGCGACGACGAGCTCGAGGCGAACCTTCGCGTCTGCCCGCAGTGCAGCCACCACTTTCCGGTGCGAGCGCGCGAGCGGATCGCGCAGCTCGTCGACACCGGGACGTTCCAGGAGGAGGCCGTCGACCTGCGGTCCGAAGACCCGCTCGCCTTCTTCGACCTGCGCCCGTACACCGAGCGGCTCGCCGAAGCCGAGGTCTCGACCGGCCTCGGAGACGCGATGGTGATCGGGAGCGCCGCGATCGAGAGCGAGGCGTGCGAGCTCGCGGTCATGGACTTCGGCGTTCATGGGCGGCTCGATGGGCAGCGTCGTCGGCGAGAAGCTCACCCGCGCCGCGGACTCCGCCGTCGAGCGGAAGGTGCCGCTCGTCGCGGTCACAGCATCGGGCGGTGCGCGGATGCAGGAGGGGATCCTCTCCCTCATGCAGCTGCCCAAGACCGTGTGCGCGATCGAGGACCTGCGCGACGCGCGCTGCGGGTTCATCAGCGTGATGACCCATCCGACGACGGCCGGCGTCCTCGCCAGCTTCGCGAGCCTCGGCGACATCATCGTCTCCGAGCCGGGCGCGCTGCTCGCGTTCACCGGGCCGCGCGTCGTGCAGCAGACGACCCGCGAGAAGCTGCCCGACGACTTCGGGCTCGCCGAGTCCAACCTCCGCTTCGGCCACCTCGACGCGATTCTGCCCAGGACCGAGCTGAGGCCCTTCCTCGGCCGCGCTCTGCGACTCTTCTCCAATGGCCGCTGAAGACGAACGACAGCTCCGCGAGCGGCTGAACAAGCTCCGCGGCCTGCCGCTCCTGCGGGGAACGCGGCTGACCGGCGACGCGAAGCGGCTGCAGAAGCAGCTCGACCGGATCGAGGAGGCCGAGCCGTCGGACGAGGAGATGTGGCGCGTCGGTCGACCTGGCGCGCCACTCGCAGCGGCCGTACACGCTCGACTACGTGGAGCGGTTGTTCGAGGACTTCGTCGAGCTGCACGGCGACCGGGCACGCGCCGAGGACCCCGCGCTCGTGACCGGCCTCGCGCGTTTCGGCGGCCGGACGATCGCGCTCATCGGCCAGCAGAAGGGCCGCGACCTCAACGAGCGCCAGCGCCGCAACTTCGGGATGGCGCACCCCGAGGGCTATCGCAAGGGCATGCGGCTGATGGAGGTCGCTCAGCGGCACGGGTTCCCGATCGTCACGTTCCTCGACTCGCCGGGCGCGTACCCGGGCGTGGCCGCGGAGCAGCACGGACAGGGCGGAGCGATCGCCCGCTCGCAGGCGCTGATGGCGCGGCTGACCGTCCCGCTCGTCTCGTGCATCATCGGCGAGGGGAACTCGGGCGGTGCGATCGCGATCGGGCTCGTCGACCGCGTGTTGATGCAGGCGAACGCGATCTACAGCGTGATCTCGCCGGAGGGCTGCGCGGCCATCCTGTGGCGCGACGGCGCCTTGAAGGAGAAGGCGGCGGTCGCGCTCAAGCCGGACGCGATCCACTGCCTCGAGCTGGGCGTGATCGACGAGATCGTCACGGAGCCGCAGGGCGGTGCGCACCTGAACCCGGACGAAGCGGCTCGCCTGCTCGGCGCAGGCGCTCGGCAAGACCCTCGACGAGCTGTCGGCGGTTCCCGGCGCGGAACTTCGTGCACAACGTCGCGAGCGGTACCGCCGACTCGGGATTTACACCGCGCGTCCCACGGAAACCGCTCTACGAAGCGGTTCCTGAGAGTTTTCCACAGACACGCGCCGGTCCAGCTATCCACAGCATCCACAGTGTTTTCAACGGTCCGAGAACCTCGAGGCCGGCGCAAACGCCGGCCCCGAGTGTGACCCCCTGGTCAGGGATGAGCTTTTCAGGACGTACGCGCCCCGTTCTAGCCGTGTCTTCCCGTCGTGCTCGGGTCGAAACATTTGTCGACGGGTTTCTCTGGACGCCGACCTCGGTAGAGAGAAGACATGCGACCGATCTGGAGCGGCATCGATCTCGTTCGGGCTCGTCAGCGTGCCCGTGCAGATGTACTCGGCGACCGAGTCGAAGGAGCTCCGGTTCCACTTCCTGCACAAGGACGACCTGCAGCCGATCGGCTACGACAAGGTGCGCAAGGACACGGGCAAGCACGTCGATCCCGACGAGTCGTCCGCGGGTTCGAGATCGAGAAGGGCCGGTACGTGCCGATCGAGGACGAGGATCTCGACCGGCTCGACATCGAGCTGACCCACTCGATCGACATCCTCGACTTCGTCCGACCTCGACGAGATCGACCCGATCTACTTCCGCAAGGCCTACTACCTCGCGCCGCAGGACGGCGCCGAGAAGCCCTACCGCCTCCTCGTTCGCGCGCTGGACGAGACCGGAAAGGTCGGGATCGCCAAGGTCGTGATCCGGAACAAGCAGCACTGGCCGCGCTCAGCGGCTCACGACGGCGTGCTCGTCCTCGAGACGATGTACTACGCGGACGAGGTGCGGAAGCCCGCAGTCGCGTGAACGGCAAGACGAGGCTGCAGAAGGCCGAGGTCGAGATGGCGAAGTCGCTGGTCGAGAACCTGAGCGGCAGCTTCAAGCCGGAGAAGTACGACGACACGTACCGCAAGGAGCTCCTCGACCTGATCCGCTCGAAGGCCAAGGGCAAGAAGCTCCGGAGCCGCAGGAGGAAGAGGAGGCCGAGGTCGTCGACCTGATGGCGGCGCTCCGCGAGTCGGTCGACCAGACGAAGACAGCAAGAGCAAGCGAGCGAAGAGGAGCCTCGCGCAAGGCAAGCTAGCGCGCGTGGCCAAGGCGAAGCTCGCCGAGTACAAGCGCAAGCGCGACCCGAAGAAGACGCCGGAGCCGTTCGGCGTCGACGAAGCGCGGGAAGGAGCCGATCTTCGTCGTCCAGCGCCACGACGCGCGGCGCCTCCACTACGACTTCCGGCTGGAGCGAAACGGCGCGCTCGCGAGCTGGGCCGTGCCGAAGGGCGTGCCGCTCGAGCCCGGCGCAGCAGCACCTCGCCGTCCACGTCGAGGACCACCCGCTCGAGTACGCGACGTTCGAGGGCGAGATCCCGAAGGGCCAGTACGGCGCCGGCACGGTCGAGATCTGGGACAACGGCACGTACGAGCTCGTCGAGGAGAAGAGGAACGGCGGCCTCACCGTCCGGCTGCACGGCGAGCGGCTCAAGGGCACGTGGGCGCTCGTCCCGGCGCAGCTCTCGGGCGACCCGAAGAACTGGCTGATCCTGCGCAAGAAGGACGACGACGGCGCCGGCCGCCGCAGCACGACGCGCGACTACCGGCCGATGCTCGCGACGCTCGCCGAGCGAGGTTCCGCGCGGCGACGACTGGCTCTACGAGATCAAGTGGGACGGCTACCGGATCGTGCGCCACGGTCGCGCGGCGGCGAGGCCGACGCTCCGCACGCGGAAGGACCAGGACTACACGAAGCGCTTCGCGAACGTCGCGAAGGAGCTCGTCAAGGCGCTGAAGACGCCCGGACTGCGTCGTCGACGGCGAGGTCTGCGCGCTCGACGAGGACGGGCGGCCGAGCTTCTCGGCGATGCAGCAGGGCAAGCCCGGGACGCCGATCGTCTACTTCGTCTTCGACCTGCTCGAGGTCGACGGCGAGCCGCTCGTCGACCTGCCGCTCGAGGAGCGGCGCAAGCGGCTCGAGAAGCTCCTCGACAAGCGGAACAGGACCGTCCGCTCTCGGAGACCTTCGACGACGGCGAGGCGCTGCTCGAGGCGGCGAAGCAGCAGGGCCTCGAAGGGATCATGGCCAAGCGGCTCGGGCTCGAGGTACCTCCCGGGCAGGCGCTCGCGCGACTGGCTCAAGATCAAGGGCCACGGCCGCGCAGGAGTTCGTGATCGCCGGCTACACGCGCGGGCAGGGCCGGCGCGCGGGCACGCTCGGCTCGCTCGTGCTCGCGACCTACGAGGGCGGCGACCTCGTCTACGTCGGGAACGTCGGCACCGGGTTCAGCGACCGCGAGATCGACCGGCTCCTGACGAAGCTGGAGCCGCTCGAGCGGGACACGCCGCCGTTCGAGGAGGTTCCGAAGATGCCGCGCGTCCGCAAGGGCGACGTCGTCTGGGTCGAGCCGAAGCTCGTCGCCGAGGTCGAGTTCGCCGAGTGGACGCACGACGGCCACCTGCGCGCGCCCTCCTACAAGGGCCTGCGGGAGGACAAGGCGCGCGGACCGAGGTGCGGCGCGAGGAGCCGAGCCGATCGCCGGCCGAGATCCGCAAGGGCAAGCGCGTCTTCAAGCCGTCGAACCTGGACAAGCTCTTCTGGCCGGACGAGGGGATCACGAAGGGCGACCTGCTCTCGTACTACCACGCGGTCGCGCCGGTGCTCGTCCCGCACCTCAAGGACCGGCCGTTCACGATGAAGCGCTACCCCGACGGGTGGCAGGGCAAGTTCTTCTTCCAGAAGGACGCGCCGAAGGGGATGCCCGACTGGATCCCGACGGCGTCGATCGTCGTCTCGACGCGGGACAAGCCGCGGCAGCGCCGAGCGGATCGACGCGCCGCTCGTGAACGACGAGCTCGCGCTGCTCTGGATGGTGAACATGGGCTGCATCGACCTGAACGCGTGGTACTCGCGGATCGACAAGCCCGAGCGGCCCGACTTCGTGCTCTTCGACCTCGATCCCTCGCCTGACGTCGGCTTCGCGGAGACGATCGAGGTCGCGCTGCTCGTCAAGCAGGCGCTCGACACGCTCGGGCTGAGAGCGTCGTCAAGACGAGCGGCGTCCGAGGGCATCCACGTCCTCGTCCCGATCGCGCGCCGGCACACGTACGCGGACACGCGCGAGTTCTCGGCGATCATCGCCGAACGCGCTCGCGCGCACGCACCGCGGGCTCGTCACGACGGAGTGGACGAAGGCGAAGCGGCGCGGCGTGCTGATCGACTCGAACCAGAACGGCGAGGGGAAGACGATCGCGTCCGTCTACTCGGTGCGCCCGAAGGCCGGGCGCGCCGGTCTCGACGCCGCTGCGCTGGGACGAGGTCAACGAGTCACTCGACCCGGCCGCGTTCACGATGGACGAGGTGCTCGCGCCGGGTCGAGCAGCACGGCGACCTGTTCGCGGACGTGCTGACGACGAAGCAGTCGTTGACCGCTGCGTTGAAGACGCTGCGCTAGAGGTGGTCGTCGGACAGACGCTCGGTGCCCGGGTAGCGCTGGTCGATCCGCTGATCGTCCTTCATGCCCTCGTAGTCCTCGACCTCGTGCGGAGCGTCGTCGGGGTGATCGCGAACTTCCTCGAGCTCGCGCTCGGCCGAGTCGCCGCCCGTCAGTTTCTGCCAGAACTCCTTCAGGCCCATCGTTGCCTCCTTCCAGGCTCTGAGATGCTACTCGCCTGGAGGCCTCTCAGGCGATCTCGGGCAGCAGGAACTCCCAGATGCGGCCGATCTCGTCGAAGCCGAGCTTCGCGTACAGCTCCTTCGGCCAGTCGTCGCGGTCTGCGATCAGGAACGTGAGGTCGTGGCCGGCCTCGCGCGAGGCGTCGAGCGCGCGCGTCACGGTCGCCCGCGCGAGGCCTCGGTTCCGGAACCGCTCGAGCGTGAGCACGTCCTCGATCTGGCCGATGTCCGGCTCGTAGTACAGCTCGCAGTAGCTTCCGATCTCGCCGTCGACGCGTCCCGCGAAGAAGCGCGTGTCGACCGCGTCGGCCATCACACGTCGGTTCTCGACGAGCTGCCGCACGACCTCGTCGTCCTGGACGCGCGGCTCGGTCTGCCAGCCGAGCGACCAGACCGGCACGAGCTCGTCGATCGGCACCTCGTCCACGATCGACGTGTCGACGTCGCGATCGCGGATCCCGCCGGGCGACCATGATCACGTCGCACTCGACCGTCCAGCCGAGCTCGCGGAACTGGGGCTCGAGCCGGTCGCCGGCCTCCTCGTCGACGAGCTCGACCTTGCGATGCGTCAGGCCCGCGGCGCCGAGGATGCGGTCGGTCTCCGCGGCGAGCTCCTCGGCGGTGACCGCGCCGAGGTCGCCGTCGGCGAACAGGTAGTTGCGGCTCCAGACGCGCGGGAGGTCCGTGTTCAGGTGCGCGACGCCGTAGCGCGACGGCTCCTTCGTCTTCGCGGCGCGATCGGCGAGGCGGACGATGAAGTCGATGCAGCGCTCGAGCTCAGTCATCGCCGAGCCGCCTCGGGTGGCCGAGCCTGCCCAGCTCGGCGATGTCCCGCCGGAAGAGGAGCGCCACCGTCCAGTCGGTCACGACGCGAAGCTTCCTCGAGAAGAGCGGCAGCTGGTAGAGGTGGTACGTCCTCGTCACGAACCAGCCGATGAACCCGCGCAGCGGCACACCGAAGACGAGCGCGATCCCCTTGTAGCGGCCGAGCGTGGCCACCTGGCCGAGCATGCGGAAGCGGTACGGCTTCGGGTCGCCGCGTCAGGTTCTTCGCGAGCCGCCGCGCCTGGCGGAGCGCGTGCTGCGAGGTCGGCGGGTCCGGGCCGGGCGTGAGCTCGTTCGGCACGCGCGCGCAGTCGCCGAGCGCCCACAGGCCCTCGTGGCCCTCGACGCGCAGCAGCGAGTCGACGCGAACCGCGCCTCGCTCGTCCACCGGGAGGCCGAGCTCGCGGAGGATCGGGTTCGGCATGACGCCGGCCGTCCAGACGAGCGTGTGCGTCGCGATCCGCTAGTCCGCCGGAGAGGGCGACCGTGCCCGGCCCGGCGGAGGCGAGCGTCGTCGAGGTGTGGATCTCGACGCCGCGCCCGGTGAGCTGCTTCGCCGCGTACTCGCCGAGGCGCGTCGGGATCTCGGGCAGGATCTTCGGCGCCGCGTCGACGAGCACCCAGCGCGGGCGCGGGCGCTGGAACTGCGGGTAGTAGCGCAGCGCGTCGCGGACGAGGTCCGAGAGCTCGGCGAGCGCCTCGACTCCCGCGTAGCCCGCTCCGACGAAGACGAACGTGAGGTGCGCCTCGGCGCGCTGGCGGTCGTTCTCGGCCGCGGCCGCTTCGAGCCGGCGCAGCACGTGGTTGCGGAGCTCGATCGCGTCCGCGAGGTCCTTGAAGCCGAGCCCGTGCTCGGCGAGCCCGGGGATCGGCAGCGCGCGCGGGAACGAGCCCAGCGCGAGGACGGCCTGCTCGTAGTGGACGGCGAGCGTCTCGGCGCCGGTCTCGGATCGTCGCGACGCGCTGCTCCGGGTCGAGCGCCGTGAGCCGCCCGAGGAGCAGCTCGGAGTGCGGGCACATCATCCGCAGCGGCACGACCACGTGGCGCGGCTCGAGCGAGCCCGACGCGGCCTCGGGCAGCATCGGCGTGTAGAGCATGAAGTTCTCCTCGCTGACGATCGTCGCGCCGCGCTTGCCGAGCAGGCGCGCGACGTACGAGCCGGCGAAGCCGCCGCCGAGGACGAGCGTTCCGCCTCTCGCGTGCCGCGGCTCTACGATCGCCATGTGCAGGTTTCCGTGATCGGAAGCGGCGCCGAGCACGAGGCGCGCGCGGAGGAGGTCGGGCGTCTCCTGGCCGAGCGGGGCTGCAAGGTCGTCACCGGCGGGCTCGGCGAGGTGATGGCCGCTGCGATGCGCGGCGCGAAGGCTGCTGGGGGGACCACGATCGGCATTCTCCCCGGGACGAGCCGCTCCGACGCGAACGAGTGGGTCGACCACGCCGTCGCCACCGGGCTCGGGCACATGCGGAACTTCGCCGTCGCCGCGTCCGGCGACGCCGTGATCGCGGTCGGCGGCAGCTGGGGGACGCTGACCGAGATCGCCTTTGCGATGCGGCTCGGCCGGCCGGTCGTGATCCTCGAGCCGGGCCTGGACGGTGGACGGCGTCGATCGTGCCGTCACGCCCGAGGAGGCGGTCGAGCTCGCGATCAGCCGCGCGCGAGAGGCCGCGTGAGGCACGTCGGGCCGCCGTCGCCCTTGCGCGAGAGCTCCTCGCCCGCGTAGACGCGTACCTCCACGCCTGCCGCTTCCAGGCGCCTGCGCGTCTCCGGGTTGCCGTCGAGCGCGAGGCCGACCCGCGGCGCCAGCGCGAGCACGTTGCAGCCCATCGACTCGAACTCCTCGTCCGGCACCTCGACCATGCGCACGCCCCGCTCCTCGAGGAGCTGGACGAGCCGCACCGGGAGCAGCGGCAGGTAGACGAGTGCGAGATCGTCGTCGAGCGGGCTGATCAAGCGACAGCAGGTGGAGCACCTCGCCGCGGCCGCGGTGGTGCGGGAGGTCGACCGTGAGCACGTCGACCGTCGGGAGCGCGACCGCGATCTGTGCGGCTCCGGTCGCGTTCGTCCGGTAGCCGAGCCCGACGACGAGCGTCGTGTCGTCGAGCCAGAGCGTGTCGCCGCCCTCGGCGAGGGCCGGAGCGGTCAGCTCGGCGGCGATCGGGATCCCGTTCGCCTCGAAGTCGGCGCGGATCGCCGCGACCTCGTCACGCCGCGACTCCTTGCCGGGCCTGAGCAGGATCGCGCCCGCGTCGCTCGCGAGCGCGGGGTCGAAGACGTAGATCGAGTCGACGTTTCCGCTCGGCGAGGGCTCGCCGACGACGACCTCGGCGCCCGCCTGCGCGAGCGCGTCGCACAGGCCCTCGTGCTCCGCGGCGAGACGCGCGGCATCCGGCTCGGCGCGCCAGCCGTACTCGCGCCAGCGCGAGACGTCGGTGCCGCGGCCGGCGGACGAAGACGCGCCGCAGAGGCGCCGTCATGGTCTGAATCACGCGGCGAGCATACGGCCGAGCAGCTCGAGCGCTCCCGCCTTGTCGAGCGGCTCGTTCAGGTTCCCGCACTTCGGCGACTGCACGCAGGACGGGCAGCCGCTCTCGCACGGGCAGCCGTCGAGCATCTTCGCCGTGTCCTCGACCCAGCCCTCGAACGTGTCGAAGCCGCGCTCGGTGATGCCGACGCCGCCCGAGTGGCCGTCGTAGACGAAGACCGTCGGGCGGCCGGTCTGGTAGTGGATGTTCGTCGAGAGGCCGCCGATGTCCCAGCGGTCGCACATCGCCCAGAGCGGCAGGATCGCGATCATCGCGTGCTCCGCGGCGTGGAGCGTGCCGAGCAGCGTCGGCATGTCCGTGAGGCCGTCCAGCTGCTCGGGCTCGGGGACGTACCAGACGGCCTCGGTGTCGAACGTCGTCTCGGGCAGGTCGAGCCCGACGAGCTCGAGCGTCGACTGGTCGCGGATCGACTTGCGCTGGTAGCCGACGACCTGCTCGGTCACGCTCACGCGGCCGAAGGCGAGCTCGAGGCCGAGGCGCGTCTCCGCCCGGAGCGTCTCCTCGATCGACGTCATCGTCTCCTTCTTCGCCTGCGTGTAGTAGTCGCCGGTGAACGGCTCGACCAGGGCGCTGCGGGCGACGAGGTCGAGCGCGACGACGCGGTAGCTCTCGCCGAGGTGGAGGTAGATCGGCGCCCTCGTGGACGGTCGAGTAGGCGCGCTCGCGCTCGATCGTGCCGAGCACCGAGCCGGTCTCGGTCTCGACGACGGTGAAGACGTCCGGGCTCGCCGAGCGGAGGCCGAAGCGCGCGGCCGGGTAGTCGCGGCCGGCCCAGACGTAGCCCGCGTCGGTCTTCGTCAGCTCGGGGTGCTCGGCGGCGCGGCGGAGCGCCTCGGCGCCGAGGATCTCCGCGTCTGCGTCGTCGAGCGGAGCCTCGAACGCGGCGGCGGCCACGTGCCCGTCGAGCACGCGCGGGTTCTCGTGGTCGAGGATCGCCGCCTCCACGCGCCGGCCGAGAAGCGTCTCGCGGCTCGCGCATGAAGTACTGGTCGAGCGCGTCCTCGCTGGCGACGAGGACGGCCAGCCCGTGATCGCGGCGTCCCGCGCGGCCCCACTGCTGGCGCAGGCTGGCGACCGTTCCCGGGAAGCCGACCGAGATGACCGCGTCGAGCATCCCGACGTCGATCCCGAGCTCGAGCGCGTTCGTCGCGCTGACTCCGAGCAGCTCGCCGGCGAAGAGGCGCTGCTCGATCTCGCGCCGCTGCGCTGCGGTGTAGCCGGCCCGGTACGGCGAGAGGCGCGACGCGTCTCCGAGCCGGTCGGCCGTGAACTTGTGGATCAGCTCTGCGGAGCGGCGGCTCTTGGCGAACACGAGCGTGCGCAGACCGCGCTCGACCAGGTCGGCCATCAGCTTCGACGCCTCGGCGAGCGCGCTCGCCCGCTGGCCCAGCTCCTCGTCGACGAGCGGCGGGTTCCAGAGCGCGACCGTCCGCTCCGCTTTCGGCGCTCCGTCCTCGCCGATGACGGTGAAGTCGAGCCCGGTCAGCGCGAGGGCGAGCTCGCCGGGGTTGGCGATCGTCGCGGAGGCGAGCAGGAACTGCGGATCCGCGCCGTAGACGCGTGCGAGCCTGCGCAGGCGCCTGAGCACGTTGCCGACGTGCGAGCCGAAGACGCCCCGGTAGACGTGCGCCTCGTCGACGACGACGTAACGGAGGTTCGAGAGCACGTCGCCCCAGCGGTCGTGGTGCGGCAGGACGCCGACGTGGAGCATGTCCGGGTTGGTCAGGATCGAGGTTCGACCACTTGCGGACCTGCCAGCGGCGCTCGCTCTCGGTGTCGCCGTCGTAGATCGCCGCGCGGATGTGCTTGACGTTCAGCCCGCCGAGCGCCCGGACCTGGTCCTGCGCGAGCGCCTTCGTCGGGTAGAGGTAGAGCGCGCGATGCTTGGGCTGCTCGGTGAGCGCGGCGAGGACTGGGAGGTTGAACGCGAGGCTCTTCCCGCTCGCGGTCCCGGTCGTGATCGCGATGTGCTCACCGCGCTGCGCTGCCTCCCAGGCCGCCGCCTGGTGCGAGTAGAGCTCGGTGACCCCGCTCGCCTCGAGCCGCTCGCGCAAAGCGGGCGGCAGATCGTCGGGCAGAGGAGCCGTGATCGCGTCCCGAGCAGCCTCGGAGCCGAGATACGCGAGCTCCTCGCCCTGGAGCAGATCGTCCCACTGCGCCACGCCGACAGCCACGAGGCCGATGGTAGCCTTGGCCTACCGGGGTGCCTCGTCGCCGAGGCTGAGAACACACCCGCTGAACCTGATCCGGGTCATGCCGGCGAAGGGAGTTGATTTGACCGTTCCTAGATGTCTCACGATCGCCGGCTCCGACTCTGGAGGCGGAGCCGGGATCCAGGCCGACCTGAAGGCGTTCGCGGCCGCAGGTTGCTTCGGGACGAGCGCGATCGTCGCGTTGACCGCACAGAACACGCTCGGCGTGACCGCCGTGCAGGAGCTGCCCCCGGAGTTCGTCGAGGCGGAGCTCGAGGCTGTCTTCTCCGACATCGGAGTCGATGCCGCCAAGACGGGCATGCTCTTCTCGCGGGAGCTGATCGACACCGTCGCCGACTTTCCTGTGCGTGCACCGCGTTCCGCTCGTGGTCGACCCGGTCATGGTCGCGAGCTCCGGCGCGAAGCTGCTCCAGGACGACGCCGTCGAGGCGCTCGTCGACCGGCTGTTCCCGCTCGCGACCGTCGTCACCCCGAACCTGATGGAGGCCGAGGCGCTCGCCGGAACGGGAACGAGGCGCGAGCTCGCCGAGCGGATCCACGAGCTCGGCGCGCCGGCCGTGATCGTCACGGGCGGCCACGGCGAGGAGCCGGTCGATCACCTCTTCGACGGTCAGCGGCACGTCGAGATCGAGGTCGAGCGGCACGACGTCGCGGCGACGCACGGCGCAGGCTGCACCCACTCCGCGACACTCGCTGCGAACCTGGCGAAGGGCCTGTCCCTTGTAAAGGCCGCCGAGAACGCAGCACGGGCCGCTTCCGAGGCTGTCCGTAACGGGCTCGTCGAGATCGGAGCGGGCGAGGGGCCGGTGAACGTCCTCGCATGAGAGCCGGAGCCGACCTCGCCGCGATCCGCGAGCGCAAGCCGCTCGTCCACCAGATCACGAACTACGTCGTCATGAACGAGACGGCGAATGCGACGCTCTCCCTCGGCGCGCTGCCCGTGATGGCGCACGCGGTCGAGGAGGTCGAGGAGATGGCCTCGGTCGCCGGGGCGCTCGTGCTCAACATCGGAACGCTGTCCGAGCACTGGATCGAGGCGATGCTGCTCGCGGCCAAGGCTGCGAACGCGGCCGGCGTGCCCGTGGTGCTCGATCCCGTCGGGGCGGGAGCAACGCGGCTGCGCACCGAGACCGCGAAGCGCATCCTCGACGAGGCCGAGATCGCCGTCGTGCGCGGGAACGCGGCCGAGGTCGCGACCCTCGCCGGGCGCGAGGCCGAGATCCGCGGCGTCGAGTCGATCGGAGCGGCCGACTCCGGAGCGGAGCTGGCGAAGGCGGCCGCCTCGGCGCTGGGGTGCGTCGCGTCCGTCACGGGCCCGGTCGACCACGTCTCCGACGGCGACGCGCACGATCGCGGTCGCGAACGGCGATGCGCTGCTCGGCACGGTCAGCGGCACGGGCTGCATGTCGACGGCGATCACCGGCTGCTTCCTCGCCGTGGCTTCCACGTCCGCTCGAGGCCGCGGCGGAGGCGCTCGTCGCGTTCGGCGTCGCCGGCGAGGACGCCGCGGTCGGCGCCAAGGGGCCGGGCTCGTTCCACGTCGCCCTCTACGACGCGCTCTACAACCTCGACCCGGCGACGCTCGACTCGCGCGCGAAGGTCGAAGGATGAGGCTGCACGCGATCGTGACCGACTTCGAGGCCGCCGTCCGCGCGGTCGAGGGCGGGGCGACCGTGATCCAGCTGCGGCTCAAGGGCGCACCGACCGGAGACGTGATCGAGACGGGACGGCCGTTCCGCGACCTGCCCGCGACGTTCGTGGTCAACGACGACGTCGAGGCCGCGCTCGCGCTGGGCGCGGACGGCGTCCATCTGGGCCGCGACGATCCGGGCGCGCGAGCGAGCCGTCGAGCAGGGCCTCATGCTCGGCACCTCGGCCTCGAGCGTCGAGGAAGCACGTGCGGGCGAGCGGCTCGGCGCGGCCTACATCGGCGCCGGCCCGGTCTGGGCGACGCCGTCGAAGCCCGACGCAGATCCGCCGATCGGGCTCGACGGGCTGCGCGAGATCTGCGAGGCGGTGTCGATCCCAGTGGTCGCGATCGGAGGCGTCGACGCAGCGAACGCAGGCGATTGCATCGACGCGGGCGCGGCCGGAGTCGCCGTCGTCCGGGCAGCCGCCGACGCGAGGGCGGTCAGTGAGGCTCTCGCAGGTCGGTGAGCTGGGCCTCCTCGCCGAGCTCGAACGGCGCGGGTTGGCTCAGCGGATCGAGAACGACGCGGCGCAGCTCGGCGGACGGGCTCGTCGTCACCCAGGACGCGCTCGTCGAGGGCGTGCACTTCCGGTTCGACCTCGTCTCGTGGCGCGACCTCGGCTTCCGCGCGGCGGCGGTCAACCTCAGCGACCTGGCCGCCTCGGGCGCGGACCCCGAGGCGCTCGTCGTCACGCTCGCCTTGCCGACCGAGACGGAGATCGACGACGTGCTCGAGCTCTACGAAGGGCTGAACGAGCCCGGCGTCCCGATCGTCGGCGGCGACACGACCCGCTCCGAGCTTGCGATGTTGAGCGTGACGGCTCTCGGCCGCTCGGATCGCGTCCCCGGCCGCGCGGGAGCCCGGCCCGGAGACGTCCTCGTCGTCACCGGCCCGCTCGGCGGCGCGGGCGCCGCGTTCAGGAACGGCCGGCTCGCGCGTCCGCCGATTCGCCTGGCCGAGGGGAAGGAGCTGGGGGCCGTCGCCCACGCGCTGCTCGACGTCTCGGACGGCCTCGCGGTCGACGCGGGTCACATCGCCGCGCGCTCAGGCGTCCGTTGCGCGATCGACCTCGAGCAGGTTCCACTGGCCGAAGGAGCCGAGCTCGACGACGTCGGGTTCGGCGAGGACTACGAGCTGCTGGCCGCCGTGGCCGACCCGGGACGCTTCGCGGTCATCGGCCGCTGCGAGGAGGGCAGCGGCGTCGAAATCCGTCTCCGAGGCGAGCCCGTACCCCTGAGGGGTTGGGATCACTTCGGCACGCAAGGCCCCGATTACTTGCGCTGATCCGCGCCAGCGACAAGGCTGTGGCCTAGGGTGCTCGGGTTCATCCTCAAGCGGCTGGCGTGGGCCGTGCTGCTCGCGGCTCTGATCTCGCTGATCACCTTCCTCGTCTTCTTCATCATTCCGCCGGACGACCCGGCCGCGAGGCGGCAGGGCTTCGTCACGCCCAGCCTGTCGACGCAGTTCGGCCTGGAGGGGAAGTCGATGCCAGGGCAGTACGCATCGTTCGTCCAGCACGCCGTCCAAGGAGACTTCGGAACCTCGATCCGCTTCAACCGACCTGTCGGAAAGATGATCTGGGAGGCCGTTCCGGTGACGCTCGCGCTCCTCGTCGGGGGCACCATCCTCTGGCTGTTGATCGCCTTTCCGATCGGGGTCATCTCGGCGTTGCGGCCGCGGTCGCTCCTGGACAGGGGCCTGATGGTCTTCGTCCTGATCGGGGTTGCGGCTCACCCTGTCTGGCTCGGCTTTTCGCTCTCGTATCTCCTCGGGTACCGGGCGCACGTGTTCCCCGTCGCGGGGTACTGCGACTTCGCCTACGACCCGCACAGCCCGAACCTGTGCGGGGGGCCAAAGCAATGGGCGTACCACTTGGTTCTCCCCTGGATCACGTTCGCGTTCCTCTTCGCCGCGCTGTACGCGCGCATGATCCGGGCGAGCATCCTCGAGACGATGGACGAGGACTACGTGCGCACGGCTCGGGCGAAAGGCGCCGGCGAGTGGCGCGTCCTGCGCAAGCACGTGCTGCGGAACGCGCTGATGCCGGTCGTCGCGATGCTCAGCATGGACATGGTCGTGATCTCGCTGACCGGAGTGGTCTTCATCGAGACCGTGTTCCAACTGCCGGGCATCGGGACGCTTCTCTACCGGGGGCTGACCACGAACGACCTGGCGTTGATCCTCGGCATCGTGGTCGTGATCAGCTTCGCGGTCACCATTGCCAACATGATCGCGGACATCGTCTACTCCCTCCTCGATCCGCGAGTGAGCCTTCGTGGCCCGCGACGGCAGCGAAGCTGGTTGAGGGACCGGTGGCGGCGTCCCAGCCCTCAGCCGAGCATCACCGAGACGGCTATCGAGGGCTGAGCCAGGCCGCCCAGGCGTCCTCGTAGTGCGAGCGCGAGCGGGCGCCGACGACGGTCTCGCGCGCTTCGCCGCCTTCGAAGAGGATCGCTGTCGGGATCGCGAGCACGTCGTAGCGCGACGCCACGACCGGGTTCTCGTCGATGTTCAGCTTGACGAAGTCGACGCTGCCCGCGTGCCGATCGGCGAGGTCGGCCAGCACCGGCTCGACCGCCTTGCACGGCCCGCACCAGGGCGCCCAGAAGTCGATCACGACAGGTCGCGCGGCCTGCAAGACCTCGGCCTCGAACGTCTCGTCCGTGATCTCGCGCACGACCGAAGGCTACCCGTGTCCAGAGCAGCCACGTCCGTGTGCCTGGCACCGGGACATGTCCAGCGTCTGACGCCAGACGAGTCTCGTTTGGCCAACATCGCCCGGGCGGTTTCGGCCTCGCTTCGCGAATACGCTGCTCGGCGATACGTCCGCTTCGGGCGTGTCCGGGGTCAGACGCCAGGCATGGCTGCTAGAGACGGTTGGTCAGGGCTCGGAGGCGGAGGGCCGGGACTTTCCAGATCGCCTCGAGGACGATCGACTTGCTCATCTTCGAGCCGCCCACCTCGCGGTCGGCGAACGTGATCGGAATCTCGACGACGCGGAAGCCGGCGCGGATCGTCCGGTACGTCGTCTCGATCTGGAACGCGTACCCCCGCGAGTCGATCGCGCTCAGGTCGATCGTCTCGAGCACAGCACGCCGGTAGCATTTGAATCCCCCGGTCAGGTCGCGGATCCCGAGCTGGAGCAGCACCTGTGCGTAGAGCGACCCGCCGCGCGAGATGAAGCGCCGCACGAGCCCCCAGTTGCGCGTGCCGCCGCCGGCCACGTAGCGGGACCCGAGCGCGAGATCTGCGTCCTCCGCGGCCGCGGCGAGACGCGGCACGTCCGCCGGGTCGTGCGAGAAGTCGCAGTCCATCTCGAAGACGAAGTCCGCGCCGAGCTCGAGCGCCCGCGCGAAGCCGGCCAGGTACGCGGGCCCGAGCCCCTCCTTCCGCGCGCGGTGCAGCACGTGCACCCAGGGCAGCTCCTCCGCGAGCCGGTCCGCGATCTCCCCGGTCCCGTCCGGCGACCCGTCGTCGATGACGAGCACCTCGAGCCCCTCCAGCCCGAGCCCGCCCAGCGCGCGCACCATCGGCTCCAGGTTCTCGCGCTCGTCGTAGGTCGGCAGACAGATGACCCTGCGCACGGCCCATATCATCGCGGTGGTGGCGAAGACACTCCCCCGGAACGCAGACGTCGCGGACCAGTTCGACCTCCTGGCCGACTTCCTGGAGCTCGAAGGCAGCGACCAGTTCCGCCCGCTCGCGTACCGGCGCGCGGCTCAACGGATGCGAGAGACCGGCGGCTCGATCGCGCAGCTCGCGATCGACGGCAAGGCGAAGGACCTGTCCGGAATCGGCAAGACGATCGAGGAGAAGATCGTCCAGATCGTCGAAGACGGCCGGATCGAGGCGCTTGCGAAGCGGGAGGCGAGCACGCCGCCGGACGTCGTCGAGTTCATGCACCTCCCGGGCCTCGGCCCGAAGACGGCGCGCCGGATCTGGCAGGAGCTCGGTGTCGAGACGCTCGACGACCTGAAGAAGGCCGCCGAGACGGAGCAGCTCCGCACGCTCACCGGGCTCGGCCCGAAGACCGAGGAGAACGTCCTCAAGGCGCTCGCGACGCCGAAGAAGAAGATCGAGCAGAAGCCGCTCCTCGGCCGCGCGCTCCCGGCCGTGCGAGCCGTCGTCGCCGACCTCCGCGAGCACCCGGCCACAGACCAGGTCAGCGAAGCGGGCAGCGTCCGCCGCCTCAAGGAGCAGGTGCGGGACCTCGACATCATCGCCACGGCCAGCGACCCGGTCGCGCTGATCGACCACTTCACGCAGCTCCCGTGGGTCGACGAGATCGTCGCCAAGGGCAGGACGAAGGCGACCGTGGTCGCGAGCGACGGCCTCCGCTTCGACCTGCGCGTCGTCCCGCCCGAGTCGTACGGCAACCTGCTCCACCACTTCACCGGCTCGAAGCAGCACAACGTCGCGCTGCGCGAGGAGGCCGTCCGCCGCAAGCTCTCGATCTCCGAGTACGGCATCCAGAACACCGAGACCGGCGAGGTCTTCACGGACAAGACCGAAGAGGCCATGTACAAGCGCCTCGGCTACCCGTGGATCCCGCCCGAGCTCCGCGAGAACATGGGCGAGCTCGAGGCCGCGCGCGAGGGCCGCCTCCCGCGCCTCGTCGAGCTGACCGACATCCGCGGCGACCTGCACTCGCACTCGACGTGGTCGTCGGACGGCAAGAACACGATCGAGGAGATGGCGGGCGAGGCGAAGCGGCTCGGCCGCTCCTACATCGCCGTCACCGACCACTCGCACTACCTTCGCGACGGGCGGCTCGAGGCTCAGAGCATGGAGATCGACAAGGTGCAGAAGAAGCTCGGCCGCTTCAAGCTCCTGAAAGGCGTCGAGGCCAATATCAGGGCCGACGGCTCGGTCGACGTGGACGACGAGGTGCTCGCGGACCGCGACTGGGTGATGGCGTCGATCCACTCCGGGCTCGACAAGGACCTGACCGAACGCGTCCTGTCCGCGATGGACAACCCGAACGTCGACTGCATCGGGCACCTGACGGGGCGCAAGCTGAACCGGCGCGAGCCCGCGGACGTCGACCTCGAGCGCATCGTCGAGAAGGCGCTCGAGACCGGGACGTTCCTGGAGATCAACGCCCAGCCGGACCGGCTCGACCTTCGCGACGCACACGCGCGGCTCGCGGGCGAGGCCGGCGTGAAGATCGTGATCTCGAGCGACTCCCACGAGATCCCGGCGCTCTCGAACCTCGAGTTCGGCGTCGCGCAGGCCCGCCGCGCGTGGCTCGGGCCGGATCAGATCCTGAACACGCGCCCCTGGGGCGAGGTCAAGAAGCTGCTCAAGAAGTGAAGTACCGGGCGGTCATCTTCGACCTCTGGCAGACGCTCGTCCCGTGGCCGCACGACGCGGCTGAGAGCTACTACCGGTGGATGGCGGACGCGTACGGGGCGCCGTACGAGCGCTTCCACGACGCCTGGACGAGCAGCTTCCGCGAGCGCGCCACGGGGCCGATCGAGGACAACCTCCGGTCCGTGGCCACTGCGCTCGGCGGTCGAGCCCGACTTCGATCGCGTGCTCGCGTGGCGCCTCGACTGGACGCGGAGGTCGCTGGTCCCGCGGCCGGACGCCGTTCCGACGCATCGAGGCGCTGCGAGCACGCGGGCAGAAGGTCGGTCTGATCACGGTCTGCTCGCAGGAGGTCGCGGACATCTGGGACGAGACGCCGTTCGCGGGCCTCTTCGACGCGACGGTCTTCTCGTCCTCGGTCGGTCTCTCCAAGCCCGACCTGGAGATCTACGAGCTTGCCTGCGAGCAACTCGACGTCGATCCGGCCGACTGCCTGTTCGTCGGGGACGGCGCGAACGACGAGCTCCCGGGCGCCGAGCGAGCCGGGATGACGGCCGTCCAGCTGCAGGGCGCCGGGCGAACAGCTCACGCCCGACGGCGAAGCGTGGCAGGGCGCGTCGATCGAGCACCTGGCCGAGGTCGTCGATCTGACCAAGTAACAGACTGTTACAAGTCAGAGGGCTAGAGACGCGCCAGCAGGGTGAGGAGCTCGGCGGGCGAGTCGACGACGATGTCGGCCGCCTCCACGAGCTCGCTCGGCGCCTCGTCCGACGAGACCGCGATCCGGATCCCCAGCTCGAGGCCGTCGAGCGCGC
The DNA here is from genome assembly GCA_963825795.1 of uncultured Actinomycetes bacterium. GTDB lineage: Bacteria > Actinomycetota > Thermoleophilia > Gaiellales > Gaiellaceae > VAXT01. The sequence continues at coordinate 28,953 of CAWGVD010000037.1, forward strand.
GGAAGGCGTCGAGGTCGGTCGTGTCGTCGCCGGCATAGAGCGCCCGTCTCAGGCCCGCTTCGTCGAGCAACTGCGTGACCGCAGTCCCCTTGTCGGCGTCCACGGGCGGGCGCAGCTCGAGCACCTTGCGCCCGAAACGCGGCACGAGGCCGGCCGCACGCGCGCGCTCCGCGACCCCCTCGAGGTACTCGAGCGCATCGTCTTCGTTCTCGGCCTCGCGGTAGTGGAACGAAACCGTCAGCCCCTTGTCCTCGACGGGCCAGTCCACGCTCGCCGCGAAGCGGTGGATCTCGTCGCGCCACCGGTCCGCCTCGGGCGCGAGCTCGAGCCCGTGGGAGCCGACGTAGCGCACGCCGTCGACAGCGACGAGCCGCCGCGCATCCTCTCCCGTGCGGCCGCTGACGCAGGCGACGAGCGCGTACCGCGCGACCAGGCGCTCGAGCTCGCGGCGCGCCTCCTCGGGGACCGCCGCCTCGTCCGGCCGGCGCACGATCGGCGCCAGCGTCCCGTCGACGTCGAGCACGATCGCCGCACGATCCGGAGCTTCGGCGAGGCGCGTCGAGAGCAGACACGCCTCGTACGATACGGCCGTGCGCCTGATCGCAATCGGCCTCGTCGCAGGCTTCTTCAGTGCGTTGTTCGGGGTCGGTGGCGGAATCGTCGTCGTCCCGCTGCTCATCCTGCTCGTCGGGTTCGAGGAGCGGCCCGCGATGGCGACGTCCCTCGCCTCGATCGGCCTGATCGCTGCGGTCGGGACGATCTCGTATGCGGCCCGCGGCGACGTCCACTTCGGCTACGGCCTGCTGCTGGGGCTTCCGGCCGCGGCTGGAGCGATCGTCGGAACTGCGCTTCAGCAGCGCGTCGCAGGCCCGATGCTCAGCTACGGCTTCGCGGCGCTCCTCACCGCAGTCGGGATCTGGCTGCTCGTCTGATGGAGATCGTCGCCGTCCTCCTCATCGGCCTGCTCGCGGGCGCGCTCGGCGGCCTGTTCGGGGTCGGCGGCGGGCTGATCTTCGTCCCGACGCTCGTCCTGCTGCTCGGTCTCGGCCAGGTCGACGCCGAGGCGACCTCGCTGCTCGCGATCCTCCCGGTCGTCATCGCGGGCACCTGGCGTCAGCACCTCTACGGGAACGTGCGCTGGCGCACCGCGGCGGTGATCGGTGTCGTCGCGGTGGCCGGCATCGAGCTCGGCGTGCTGACGGCCAACGCACTTCCGGAGGCGACGCTGCGGCGCCTCTTCGCGGTCCTGGTGCTGTTCGTGGCCGCGCAGCTTGCGTGGCGCGCGCACTCGGCTAGGCGGCTGCGCGCGAGCGTAGCGACCGAAGAGGTAGATCGACGACGAACCCTGCTGCGGTCAACGCGACCCGCAGCCGAGACGGATGCTGGTGAGCCTCCGGCAGAAGATCGGTCGCGCCCATGAACAGGAAGAAGCCGGCGTACAGCGCGAGCAGGTGCCCCAGCGCGTACTCCGAGACCGAGATCGACGCTCCGACGATCGCTCCGATGAGCGGGGCGATCGCGTCCACCGCGAGCCACCTCAACGCCTTCCGTCCTGTTGTCGCTCTGGCTGAGGATGAAGCTGACCGTGTTCATCCCGTCGGCGAAGTCGTGTGCGACCACGGCGACGAACACGAGCAGACCGGTCGTCGTGTTCACGCCGAACGCGAGCCCGATTCCCAAGCCGTCGATGAAGCTGTGCGGCGACAGCCCCGCAGCGCCGAGAACGCCGACCTGCTCGTGTGCGCGGGCCTGCTGCGCGTCGTCGCGGTGATGCAGGACGAGCATGCGCGCTCGGCGAGGAAGAAGAGGAGGAATCCGAGGCCGACCAGGCCGGTAACGCGCGCCGGGTTCCCGACCGCGTCGATGGCCTCGGGCAGAACGTCGAACAGTGCAACCCCGACGACGATCCCGCCTGTCAATGCGATCAGGGTCGTCAGCTCGCGATGGAGTCGGAGCGCGACGAGCCCGCCCGCGAACGTGGAGATCACCGTCAACCCTGCGAGCGGGACCGCGATCCAGTTCACGCGCAGTTACGGCACGTGCCGTAGATCTCGAGCTCGTGCGACTCGGCGCGGAAGCCGTGCTTGCGCGTGAGCGCCTGCTGGCTCGGCGTGGCGCAGAGCTCGGTGTCCTCGACCGATCCGCAGCTGAGGCAGACGAGGTGGTGGTGGTGCTCTGGTGAGCAGCGGACGTAGGCCGGGCGCGCGTCGCCGGAGAGGGCGTGGAGTGAGCCCGTCCGGCGCAGGAGCTCGAGCGTGCGGTACGTCGTCGCGAGGCCGAGCCGTGGGTGGGAGCGGCGCGCGCGCTCGAAGAGCTCGATCGCGGTGAAGCGGCCGCCGGAGGCCTCGATCGCGTCCAGGACGGCGCGTCGCTGAGGGGTCAGCCGGGCCCGCGCCGGGAGCTTCAGGCCCTCTGTAGGAACGCTCGCTCGGGCTCGCCATGTGTGCGTCACGCTACCTGAAAATGATTCTCACTTTCAAAGGCGTGACGGAACAAAGAAAGAGGACATCGCTCGGATTGCCCATAATGGGCGGCGTGGGTCGCCTGGTCTCAGCCGCGCTCGCGCTTGCGGCCGTTGTCGCGTTGTCGGGAGGTTCCGCCTCGGCCACCCGTTCGACGACCGACCTGACCGCCGCCCGCGCGTTCGCGGTCCAGGTCGCCGTTCCGGGCCAGCCCGGCGGCGCGACGCCCTCGGTCTCCGCGCCCCCGGACGCGGTCGGCGTCGGCGGCTCGTTCGCGTATCCCGCCGACGGCTCGGTCATCAACGCGGGCTCGGTCACCTACGGCGCGTTCGCGAACCCCGGCGCGTCGGCGACCTCGAGCGCGTCCGCGGACATCTCGACGATCTCGATCTTCGGCGGCGACGTCACGGTTGCCGGCGTCAGCGCCAAGGTGAAAGCGTCCGCGAACTCGAAGAAGTCGTCGGCCGACTCGGCCGGATCGACCGTGACCGGGCTCGTCATCCAGGGCCAGCCGGTGACGCCCGCCTCCGGCACGACAGTTCCCGATCGGCGACTGGGGCACTGTCACCACGCTCCAGCAGGGCCTGACGTCACTCGACACGAAGCGCTCCGCGGGCACGCGCGCGTTCGTGACCGGCATCCAGGTACGGCTCAGCGCCGACCACTACGGGCTCCCGGCGGGGACCGAGGTGATGATCGGCTACGCGGAGGCGGGCGCGAAGTACACCCCGGCACCGACCGTCGCCCCGAAGCCGAAGCCCCAGCGCCAGACGAAGCCGTCCAAGCACAAGAAGAAGCAACCGAAGACGGGGGCGGGTGTCGGCGCTCGGCCCGGAGAAGCCGAACCTCACGGTTCGTCCTCCGCCCGACGTCACGCCGCGCCTGACCGCCGGCGGCTATGTGTTCCCGGTCTACGGCCCGTCGTCGTTCAGCGACACATTCGGTGCAGCCCGCGGTGACATCGCTTCAGGCTGGCATCACGGCGACGACATCTTCGGCCAGCTCGGCGAGCCCCTCCTCGCGGTGGCCGACGGCACGGTCTTCTCCGTCGGGCTGGAACGACATCGGCGGCTACCGGCTCTGGCTCCGCGATCAAGGCCGGGAACGAGTTCTATTACGCGCATCTCTCGGCGTACTCGCCGTTCGCGGTCAACGGCAACCAAGTCAAGGCAGGAACGGTGCTCGGGTTCATGGGCAACACCGGCGACGCGTCGACGACGCCGTACCACCTCCACTTCGAGATCCACCCGGTCGGCTGCTCTACCTCGGCTACGACGGCGCCGTCAACCCGACCTCGTACTTGACGGCGTGGCAGCACCTGCAGGACATCGACTTCGCGCAGGTCGCCGGCTGGGCGCCGCCCATCTCCGCGACGAGCAGCGCCCCGAAGCCGGGCGCGATCCTGCTCTCGCAGACGGACATCTCAACAGCGGACGGCCTCGATCCGAGCTCGCTCAGGCGAGCGCTCAAGCAGCCCGGCAAGTCCGACGGCGGCTAGTGCAACGCGTTACTTCGCGTTGTCTTGCCGATACTCGAATTCCTCTCCTTCGCCGAAGACCTTGTCCTGGAGCCAGCGGCGCGTTCCAGGGCCCGTCACGGGGTTGAAGAGGATCCCGAGCACGATCCCGGTCATGAGCAGGGTCGCGTTGCGGGCCGAGTGCGAGGTCTTGCCCTGGATGCGATCCGCGGCGCTGCGAAGGTCGTCGATCGCATCGCGGAAGCTCTCCTGGATGTCCTCGTCGGTCGCAACGCGGGCCGCGGCCGCGGTGATCTGGCTGCGCCCGCCCATGAGCTGCGCGTAGATCTCGCGGGCGGTCAGGATCGCGCTCTTCACGTCCTCCCGCACCTGCTCGTCCTTCAATGCTCGCTCGAGATAGGGCCTCACGTCGTTGGCGCGGTCGAGCGCCCGGTCCTGAAGCTTGGCCATCAGAAATCCTTTCGGCTGGTTGTCCCTGCGACTTTACCCGCCCTGCATAGCCCGCAAACGGGCTAGCGCGAAGCGGCGGCCTTGCGCTCGGGTGAAAGCGGCCGCGCAGGGGCGACCTTCGGCAGCGAGCCGTCGAACGCGACTCCGAGCACCTCTTCGATCCAGTCCACCGGGACGAACTCGAGCTCCTCGCGGGTCTCGGGAGGAAGCTCCTCGAGGTCGGACTCGTTCTCGCTCGGGAAGATCACCTTCGTGATCCCGGCGCGCTGCGCGGCGAGCACCTTGTCCCGCAGGCCGCCGATCGGGAGCACCTGGCCCGAGAGCGTGATCTCGCCGGTCATCGCGACCTGGTCGGAGACGGGCTTGCCGGTCGCGATCGACGCGATCGCGGTCGCCATCGTGATCCCCGCGGACGGGCCGTCCTTCGGCACCGCTCCGGCCGGGACGTGGAGGTGGACGTCGTTCTGGCCGAACCAGTCCGGGTCGATGCCGAGCTCGCGCCCGTGCGTTCGCACCCAGGAGTGCGCGGCCTGGGCCGACTCCTGCATGACCTCGCCGAGCTGGCCGGTCACCTTCAGGTGCCCGCCGCCCGGGTACGCGGTCGCCTCGATGAAGAGAACGTCGCCACCGACCGCGGTCACCGCGAGGCCGGTCGCGACCCCCGGCTCCGACGTGCGCTTGCGGACGTCCGCGAGGAAACGCCGCGGGCCGAGCGACTCGCGCACGGTCTTCTCGTCCGCGCTCGTCTTCTTCGTCTCGCCCTCGGCGACGCGGCGCGCGGCCTTGCGGCAGACGGCCGCGATCTGCCGCTCGAGCTGGCGCACGCCCGCCTCGCGCGTGTACTCGCGGATGATCGTGCGCAGCCCCTTGTCGGTGAACGTGAGCAGCGCGCGCTTGAGCCCGTGCTCCTTCAGCTGCTTCGGGGACGAGGTACTTCTTGGCGATGCCGAGCTTCTCTTCCTCGGTGTAGCCGGAGAGCTGGATCACGTCCATCCGGTCGAGGAGCGGCGGCGGGATCGTCTCCAGCTGGTTCGCGGTGCAGATGAAGAGCACCTTCGAGAGGTCGAACGGAAGGTCGAGGTAGTGGTCGCGGAAGGTCGAGTGCTGCTCGGGGTCGAGCACCTCGAGCATCGCGCTCGCCGGGTCGCCGCGCCAGTCCGCGCCCATCTTGTCGATCTCGTCGATCAGGAAGACGGGGTTCCTCGTCTCCGAGTCGCGGAGCGCCCGGATGATCGTGCCGGGCAGCGCGCCGATGTACGTCCGCCGGTGACCGCGGATCTCGGCCTCGTCGCGGACGCCGCCGACCGAGATGCGCACGAACTTGCGGCCGAGCGTCTTCGCGATCGACTGGCCGAGCGAGGTCTTGCCGACACCGGGCGGGCCGACGAAGCAGAGGATCGGCCCCGAGAGGTCGCCCTCCTTGAGCTTCGAGACCGCGAGGTACTCGATGATCCGGTCCTTGACCTTGTCGAGGTCGTAGTGGTCGGCGTCGAGCACCTTGCGCGCCTGGACGAGGTCGAGGTTGTCCTGCGTCTCCTTGTCCCAGGGCAGGCTGATGATCCACTCGACGTAGGTGCGGATGACGCCGTACTCGGCCGAGGCCGCCGGCAGCTTCTCGAGCCGCGCCAGCTCGCGATCGACCGCCTTGCGGGCCTCCTCGGGGAGCGTCACCTCGTTCGCACGGTTCCGGAGCTCCGTGATCTCGGCCTGCTCCGGGTCGGCCTCGCCGAGCTCCTCCTGGATCGCCTTCAGCTGCTGGCGCAGGAAGTACTCGCGCTGCGTGGACTCCATCTCCGAGACGACCTGGTTCTGGATCTTCGAGCCGAGCTCCGCGACCTCGAGCTCGCGGTTGAGGATCACGAGCACCGCGCGCAGGCGCTTCTCGACGTCGTCCAGCTCGAGCAGCTGCTGCTTCTCCGCCGGTCTTCAGGCGCAGCGTCGAGGCGACGAGGTGGCAGAGCGCGCTCGGGTCGTCGACGTTGGCCGCGGCGAGCGCGAGCTCCTCGGGGAGGTACGGCATGAGGCCGATCAGGCGCGCGAAGAGCGTCTGCACGTTCTGCGAGAGCGCCTGCGTCTGGGGCGTCTCCTCGTAGACGTCGGGAACCTCGATGAAGCGGCCGACGAGGTACGGCTCGTCCTGGAGCTTGTCGATCAGCCGGATGCGGCGGATGCCCTGGACGAGGACGCGCAGCGACCCGTCGGGCACGCGGAGCATCTTCTGGACGACCGCCGCGGTGCCGACCTCGTGCAGGTCGTCCCAGCCGGGCGTCTCGATGTCCGCGTCCTTCGAGGCGACGAGCGCGAGCAGCCGGTTGCCCGAGACGACGTCGTCCACGAGCCGGACCGAGCGCTCCTGCCCGATCGCGAGCGGCAGCACCGAGTCGGGGAAGACGACGGTGTCCTTGAGCGGCAGGACCCGGAGCTCCGACGGGAGCTCGACGTCCTCGACCTCGAGTTGTTCGTCGAACAGCTCGCTCATCGCCTGCTCCTGATGCTGACGGGAATCTCGATGCGCTCGGCGCTCGCCGGCTTCTTGGCCAGCGGCAGCACGATCGTCAGCACGCCGCGCTTGTAGGTCGCCTTCGACGACTCGACGTCGACGTCGGCTCCGAGCACGACCTGGCGCGTGAAGCGGCCGTAGTCGATCTCCATCTGCTGGTAGACGCGGCCGGTGCAGCGCGGCCGGCGGCGCTCGCCGGAGACGATCAGCGTGCCCTCGTCGGTGAAGACCTGGATCTTGGCCGGGTCGACGCCCGCGAGCTCGACGATCACGTGGAACGCGGCGGGGTGCTCGGTGATGTAGCAGTCGATCTGCGGGCGGAAGCCGCCCTGGCGGCGCGTGAAGCGCGGAACCTGCCAGAGATCGTTGAACAGCTCCTCCATTTCGACGCGGAGCCGGTCGATGGGGTCACGAGGCATGGGCCCGATGGTAGCGACGGAGGGGCATCTGGCCCCGTTTGCGCATAGCCGCTGGCCAGATGACCCATTTAGGGCATCGCGGCGGGCGAGTGCCGATGGGGCACCCTGCAGGTCATGGCGCCGAGAACTCTGCTGCGTCGCCGCGTCGTTTCGGCGTGGCGCCGCCTTCTTCGCGAAGAGGAGGGCGTCGCGCTGGTCCTCGCGATCATCTCGATGCTCGTCCTGACGGTCGCGTTGACGACGGTGATGTTCATGACGGCCGCCGGCGCCCGCGATGCGCACCGCTCCAATGCGGGTCAAAAGGCCTCCGCCCTCGCCGAATCGGGCATCAACAACGCGCTCGCCGTGCTGAACGCCAACTACCCGGGCGTCATCATCTACCCGGGCGACTCGACTCTGCTTCCCACGCGGACGACGACCTACCCCACCGGAAGCGTGACGTGGTCGGGAACGCTCGTGAACGTGCCGACCAACCCGGCCGGCTGGAAGTGGCAGTGGGAGCTCACCGCACTCGGCAGCGTCAAGAATCCGACCGGGCCCACCGCGGGGGACGTCGTCAGGAGAGCGACCGCCGTCGTGCCGGTCGTCATCCCGGACAGCACGTCCGTGCCTCCGGGCACGACGGCCACCGACTGGATCTACGGGCTCAACGACGTCACCTTCGGCCAGTCCGTCATCGTCGCCGCGCCGGTCTACGCCGGCCACGACCTCATCCTCGCGAACACGTCGACGATCTCCGAGACGATCCCGGCGTCGCTCACCCTGCCCGCGCGTCCGAACAGGATCGCGGCCGGGCACAACCTGACGCTCGAGAACCCGCAGAACCAGGTCGGCCACGTCAACGGCTCGGCCGATCCGGCCAACGACCTGGCCGAGATCCACGTCGCGAATCTGTGCTCATCGAAGAACAACCCGACCCCCCACGCCTGCGTCTGGGGGGCCACCGACAAGATCTGGGGCGTCATCCACGACAACGTCATCCCGCCCGGCTACATCACGACTCCGACGCTCACCTGCTGCAGCCCCATCGCCTGGGCGGCGCCCGCAGACGGCGCGTCGCACCCGGCAATCCCGCCGACCCCGAGCTACATGGGCTTCTGGTACCTCAACGCAGGCCTCGGCCCGAAGACGCCGTGCGCCACCTCCAGCGGCACGCCGCCGAGGTTCGACACCGTGAGCGGGACGCCCGACAACACGATCAACCAGAGCGCCTATCTGGCAGGCAGCCCGTTCGATCTCACCGGCGCCACCTACAGCTGCACGTCGGCGGACGGCCAGACGAAGCTCGCGTGGGACGGAACGACCCTCACGATCAAGGGAACCGTCTTCATCGACGGGAGCGCGAGGAGCACGTCCGGAAACGCGAAGTACGTCGGCAAGGGGACGATCATCCTCAGCGGGCGCTACTCGATGGACAACAACACCGCGCTCTGCGTGAACCTCACGGGCGGCGGCTGCGACACGAGCGCGCCCTGGGACGCCGACACCACCGCCCTCGCGATCGTCGCCGACGGGATCGACCCCTCGACCGGCGACAGCATCGACATCAAGAAGGGGAACTACCAGGGGCTGCTCCTCGGCAACGGGAACATCGACGCGAGCGTCTCGGGGACAGTCGTCGTCGGCCCGATGGTCAGCGTCTACGGGAGCGTCAACGCCGGACAGAGCGGCATCGCTCCAGTTCCCTCCGATCACCTTCGCAGGGTCGGGCTCGGACGGACTGACCGGCCCGCTTCCACTCCCTCGACTCCTCGCACCCATCCAATTCGGAGGCGGATAGCCACATGACGGACACCACGATCGACCTCGACAAGATTCTCGGCGCCGCCGTCGACCGCGGCGCCAGCGACGTCCACCTGAAGGCCGGCCGGCCGCCGATCGTCCGCTTCGACGGCGAGCTCGAGCCGCTGCCCGGCTTCTCCGCGCTCGGCGCGCTCGAGTTGGAGGCGGTCGTGAATCACATCGGCGCCTCCGCACCCTCGCGGCTCGAGGTGTTCGAGCGCACCGGCGAGCTCGACACCGCCTACCAGCCGCTCGGCCTGCCGCGCTTCCGCGTCAACGCGTTCCGCCAGCGCGGCGAGATCTCGCTCGCCTTCCGCGTCATCCCGCACACGGTGCCCGGCTTCAAGAGCCTGCGCCTGCCGCCCGGCGTCGAGACGCTGGCCGACGAGCACCGCGGGCTGATCCTCGTCACCGGCGCCACGGGCGTCGGCAAGACGACCACGCTCGCCGCGATGGTCGGCCACATCAACCGCACGCGCCGGCAGCACGTCGTCACGATCGAGGATCCGATCGAGTTCCTCCACGAGGACGAGCAGAGCATCGTCAACCAGCGCGAGGTGGGGATCGACACCGAGTCGTTCGAAGAGGGCCTCAGGCGCGTGCTGCGCCAGGACCCCGACGTGATCCTGATCGGCGAGCTGCGCGACCGCGAGTCCGCCGAGACGGCGCTCCAGGCCGCCGAGTCCGGCCATCTCGTGCTCTCGACGATGCACACGGTCGACGCGGCCGAGACGCTCGGCCGGCTGGTCGAGTTCTTCCCGGCGGAGAAGCAGCCGCAGGTGCGCTCGATCCTCGCCGGCGTGCTCAAGGGCGTCATCTCGCAGCGGCTGCTGCCGCGCACCGACGGCGGCCGCATCGCCGCCGTCGAGGTGATGGTCGCGAACGCCCGCATCCAGGAGTTGATCCGCGACAACAAGCCGGAGCTCGTCCCCGAGGCAATCGCCGAGGGCGCGTTCTTCCAGATGCAGACGCTGACGAAGGCGTTGATCGACCTCGTCGTGAGCGGCGACGTCGACCAGGAGACCGCAGCGGCGGCCGCTCCCAACCGGCACGACTTCATGATCGCGCTCGACCGCGCGCTCAAGGAGCATGCGGTCCAGAGCGAGGAACCGGCGAAGGACGCCGAGCCCGAGGAGCCGGCCGTTCACGACGGCGCACGCGCTGCGCCTGGACAACGACCTCCGCATCGCCTGATGCGCGCACGGCTCCAGGTCCGGCGAGTCGCGGAAGCGCAGGACGGCTTCACGCTGGCGGAGCTGCTCGTCGTGCTCGCGATCATCGGAGTCGTCCTGGCCGGGATCACGCAGCTCCTCACGTCCGCGCTGAACGTCCCAGAACGACCAGACGAACCGCACGCAGGCGCAGCAGGACGCGAGGCTCGGCCTCGACAAGCTTCGCCGAGAGATCCGCTGCGCGAACGGCCTCACGACGCCGAGCGGCTACCCCGCCTCGGCGATCACGATCACGCTCGGAAGCTATTGCCCGACCGCCGGCGGAGCCGCCGCGACGGTGACGTGGTGCACCAAGGACAAGAACGGCGCCACACCGCCGGTCGCCGGGGCGCAGCCCTACACGCTCTGGCGCTACACGGGGTCGACCTGCTCGGGCACCGGGACGAAATGGGCGTCCAATCTCGTGGACAAGCCGACGCACCGAGCATCACCGCCGGCAAGATCTTCGGCGCCGCCTCCGTTCCGGCCCCGTCGCTCACGCCGGCGACGACGGGCGGGACACTGGCTCGCGGGGACCTACTCCTACGACGTCACGGCGGTGCTCGCGAGCGGCGCAGAGGTTCCGGGGACTGTCGCGTCGATCACGATCGCCTCCGGGCTGACCAACAAGATCACGGTCAGCTGGTCGGCGTACACGGGAGCGACGTCGTACAACGTGTACGGCCGGGACGGCGGCGGCCTGCGCCTGCTGAAGAACGTCACGGCGGGCACGTCGTACGTCGACACCGGGCCGACCAAGCTCACCGGCGAACCCGCTGACGCTCCCCAGCGCGACGATCGGAGTCGCCGACACCTCGAACTTCAACTCGGGCGCGAACACGATCGCCTTCGGGGCGTCCGGCCCGTCACGTGCACCGGGACGACGTCGCGACCAGCTTCACCGGCTGCACCGGCGGCCAGGCGGGGCAGTACCCGCAGGGCATGCCGGTCTACAACGCGTCGAGCGCGCGCCCGCCCCGCGCGACGCTGTCGGTGTCGCTCGCGCTCGACCTGACACCTGCGAACACGAACCAGCGCTTCGTGCTGATCGACAACATCGTCCTTCGCAACAGCCAGCCCTTCTGAGATGGGCGTGGCCTTCGCAGCCATCGCGTTCTTCCCGGGCCTCGCGTTCGGAAGCTTCCTGAACGTCGTCGCCGCGCGCATCCCGCTGCGGCGCTCGCTCGTCAGCCCCGGCTCGGCGTGCATGGCGTGCGGGACTCCGCTCGCGTGGTACGACAACATCCCGCTGCTCTCGTTCGCGCTGCTGCGCGGGCGCTGCCGCCACTGCCAGGCGGCGATCCCGTGGCGGTACCCGCTCGTCGAGGCGACGACGGCGGTCCTCGTCGCCGCGTGCGTGCTCCGCTTCGGGCTCACCTGGGATGCCGCAGTCGCCGCGTTCTTCTGCGCCACGCTCGTCGCGATCTCGGCCACGGATGCCGAGCGGCACATCATCCCGAACCGCGTCGTCCTGCCGGCCGCG
>CAWGVD010000038.1:0-5996 GCA_963825795.1 uncultured Actinomycetes bacterium
CTCGACGAGCTGTCGGCGGTCCCCGGTGCGGAACTTCGTGAACAACGTCGCGAGCGGTACCGCCGACTCGGGATTTACACGGCGCGTCCCACGGAAACCGCTCTACGAAGCGGTTCCTGACAGTTTTCCACAGACCGCGCCGCTCCCGCTGTCCACAGCATCCACAGTGTTTTCAACGGTTCCGAGAAACCTCGAGGCCGGCGCAAAAGGCCGGCCCCGAGTGTGACCCCCTGGTCTAGGGATGAGCTTTTCAGTACCTAAGCGTCCTGTTCTAACTCGTGTCTTCCCGTAGTGCTCGGGTCGAAACATTTGTCGACGTTTCTCGTCCCCATCGGCGAACAGGCAAGCTAGCCCGGTGCCGAAAGCGAAGCTCGCCGAGTACAAGCGCAAGCGCGACCCGAAGAAGACGCCGGAGCCGTTCGGGGACAAGAAGCGCGGCAAGGACCCGATCTTCGTCGTCCAGCGCCACGCGGCACGGAGTCTCCACTACGACTTCCGGCTGGAGCGAAACGGCGCGCTCGCCAGCTGGGCCGTGCCCAAGGGCCCGCCGCTCGAGCCCGGCCAGCAGCACCTTGCGGTCCACGTCGAGGACCACCCGCTCGAGTATGCGACCTTCGAGGGCGAGATCCCGAAGGGGCAATACGGCGGAGGAACCGTCGAGATCTGGGACAAGGGCACGTACGAGCTCGTCGAGGAGAAGAAGAACGGCGGCCTCACGGTCCGTCTGCACGGCGAGCGGCTCAAGGGCACATGGGCGCTCGTCCCCGCGAAGCTCTCGGGCGACCCGAAAAACTGGCTGATCCTGCGTAAGAAGGACGACTCCGCGCCCGAGGCAACACAGGCTCGCAACTACCGGCCGATGCTCGCGACCCAGGCGAAGGACGTTCCGCGCGGCAACTGGCTCTACGAGATCAAATGGGACGGGTACCGGATCGTGGCCACGGTCGCCGGCGGCGAGGCCACGCTCCGCACGCGCAAGGACCAGGACTACACGAAGCGCTTCGAAAACGTCGCGAAGGAGCTCGTCAAGGCGGCGAAGACCCCGGACTGCGTCGTCGACGGCGAGGTCTGCGCGCTCGACGAGGACGGGCGGCCGAGCTTCTCGGCGATGCAGCAGGGAAAGCCGGGGACCCCGATCGTCTACTTCGTCTTCGACCTGCTCGAGGTCGACGGAGAGCCGCTCGTCGATCTGCCGATCGAGGAGCGTCGGAAGCGGCTCGAGAAGCTCCTCGACAAGCGAAACAAGACAGTCCGCTACTCGGAGACCTTCGACGACGGCGTTGCGCTGTTCAAGGCGGCGAAGCAGCAACACCTCGAAGGGATCATGGCCAAGCGCCTGGGCTCGAAGTACCTCCCCGGAAGGCGCTCACGGGATTGGCTCAAGGTCAAGGGCCACGGTGAGCAGGAGTTCGTGGTCGCCGGCTACACGCGCGGGCAGGGCAGGCGCCAGGGCACGCTGGGCTCGCTCGTGCTCGCGACCTACGAGCGCGGCGACCTCGTCTATGCCGGGAATGTGGGCACCGGGTTCAGCGACCGCGAGATCGATCGGCTCCTGTCCAAGTTGAAGCCGCTCGAGCGGAAGACGCCGGCGTTCAAGGAGGTTCCGAAGATGCCCCGCATCCGAAAGGGCGATGTCGTGTGGGTCGAGCCGAAGCTCGTCGCCGAGGTCGTGTTCGCCGAATGGACGCACGACGGGCATCTCCGCGCACCCTCCTACCAGGGCCTGCGGGAGGACAAGGACGCGACCGAGGTGCGGCGCGAGGGGCCGGAGCCCGAGCCGTTCCCGGCCGAGATCCGCAAGGGCAAGCGCGTCTTCAAGCCGTCGAACGTGGACAAGCTCTTCTGGCCGGACGAGGGGATCACGAAGGGCGACCTGCTCTCGTACTACCACCGGGTCGCGCCGGTCCTGATCCCGCATCTCAAGGACCGGCCGTTCACGATGAAGCGCTACCCGGACGGGTGGCAGGGCAAGTTCTTCTTCCAGAAGGACGCGCCGAAGGGGATGCCCGACTGGATCCCGACGGCGTCGATCGTCGTCACCACGCGTGACAAGCCACGGCAGCGCCGCCGGATCGACGCGCCGCTCGTGAACGACGAGCTCGCGCTGCTCTGGATGGTGAACATGGGCTGCATCGACCTGAACGCGTGGTACTCGCGGATCGACAAGCCCGAGCGGCCCGACTGGGTGCTCTTCGACCTCGATCCGTCGCCGGACGTCGGCTTCGCGGAGACGATCGAGGTCGCGCTGCTCGTCAAGCAGGCGCTCGAGACGCGCTCGAGCTGGAGAGCGTCGTCAAAGACGAGCGGGTCCGAGGGCATCCACATCCTCGTCCCGATCGCGCGCCGGCACACGTACGCGGACACGCGCGAGTTCTCGGCGATCATCGCCAACGCGCTTGCGCGCACCAACCGCGGGCTCGTCACGACCGAGTGGACGAGGGCGAAGCGGCGCGGTGTGCTGATCGACTCGAATCAGAACGGCGAGGGGAAGACGATCGCTTCCGTCTACTCGGTGCGACCGAAGGCTGGGGCGCCGGTCTCGACGCCGCTGCGCTGGGACGAGGTGAACGAGTCACTCGACCCGGCGGCGTTCTCGATGGACGAGGTGTTGCGCCGGGTCGAGCAGCACGGCGACCTGTTCGCGGACGTGCTGACGACGAAACAGTCGTTGACCGCTGCGTTGAAGACGCTGCGCTAGAGGTGGTCGTCGGACAGACGCTCGGTGCCCGGGTAACGCTGGGCGATCCGCTGATCGTCCTTCATGCCCTCGTAGTCCTCGACCTTGTGCGGCACCTCGTCGGGGTTGTCGCGAACTTCCTCGATCTCCCGCTCGGCCGAGTCACCGCCCGTCAGTTTCTGCCAGAACTCCTTGAGGCCCATCGTTCCTCCTTTCGAGGTTCTCCGATGGTACTGGCTAGCCCTTTCAGGCGATCTTCGGCAGCAGGAACTCCCAGATGCGGCCGATCTCGTCGAAGCCCAGCTTCGCGTACAGCTCTTTCGGCCAGTCGTCGCGGTCTGCGATCAGAAAGGTGAGGTCGTGGCCAGCCTCCCGTGAGGCTTCCAGGGCGCGTGTGACGGTCGCCCGCGCAAGGCCTCGCTTCCGGAACCGCTCGAGGGTGAACACATCCTCGATCTGGCCGATCTTCGGTTCGGAGTAGAGCTCGCAGTAGCTTCCGATCTCGCCGTCGACGCGACCCGCAAAGAAGCGCGTGTCGACGGCTGCGGCCATCACCCGGCGGTTCTCCACGAGCTGCCGCACGACATCGTCGTTCTGGACGCGCGGGTCGGTCTGCCAGCCGAACGACCAGACCGGCACGAGCTCGTCGATCGGCACCTCGTCGACGATCGAGGCGTCGACGCCGCGATCGAGGTCCCGCCGGGCGACCATGATCACGTCGCACTCGACCTGCCACCCGAGCTCGCGGAACTCGGGCTCGAGACGGTCGCCGGCCTCCTCGTCGACGAGCTCGACCTTGCGATGCGTGAGGCCCGCAGCGCCCAGGATGCGGTCGGTCTCGGCGGCGAGCTCGATTGCCGTGACCCCGCTCAGGTCGCGGTCGGCGAACAGGTAGTTGCGGCTCCACACGCGCGGGAGTGCTGCGTTCAGATGTGCGACGCCGTACCGTGACGGCTCCTTCGTCTTCGCGGCGCGATCGGCGAGCCGGACGACGAAGTCGACGCAGCGCTCGAGCTCAGTCATCGCCGAGCCGCTTCGGGTGCCCGAGCCTGCCCAGCTCGGCGATGTCCCGCCGGAAGAGAAGCGAAACGGTCCAGTCGGCCACGACGCGAAGCTTCCTCGAAAAGAGCGGCAGCTGGTAGAGGTGGTACGTCCTGGTCACGAACCAGCCGACGAACCCGCGCAGCGGCACTCCGAAGACGAGCGCGATCCCCTTGTAGCGCCCAAGCGTGGCCACCTGGCCCAGCATGCGGAAGCGGTACGGCTCCGGGTCGCCGCTCAGGTTCTTCGTGAGCCGCCGCGCCTGGCGGAGCGCGTGCTGCGAGGTCGGCGGATCCGGGCCGGGCGTGAGCTCGTTCGGCACGCGCGCGCAGTCGCCGAGCGCCCAGAGGCCCTCGTGCCCCTCGACGCGCAGCAGCGAGTCGACGCGAACCGCGCCGCGCTCGTCAACCGGAAGGCCGAGCTCGCGGAGGATCGGGTTCGGCATGACGCCGGCCGTCCAGACGAGCGTGTGCGTCGCGATCCGTAGTCCGCCCGAGAGCGCGACCGTTCCCGGCCCGGCGGACGCAAGCGTCGTCGAGGTGTGGATCTCCACGCCCCGCTTGGTGAGCTGCTTCGCCGCGTAATCACCGAGACGCGTAGGGATCTCGGGCAAGATCTTCGGCGCCGCGTCGACGAGCACCCAGCGCGGGCGCGGACGCTGGAACTGCGGGTAGTACCGCAGCGCGTCGCGGACGAGATCCGAAAGCTCGGCGAGCGCCTCGACTCCCGCGTAACCCGCTCCGACGAAGACGAACGTGAGGTGCGCCTCTGCGCGCTGGCGGTCGTTCTCGGCCGCGGCCGCTTCGAGCCTTTGCAGCACGTGGTTGCGGAGATAGATCGCGTCCGCGAGGTCCTTGAAGCTGAGCCCATGCTCGGCGAGCCCGGGGATCGGCAGCGCGCGGGGGAACGAGCCCAGCGCGAGGACGGCCTGCTCGTAGTGGACGGCGAGGGTCTCGGCGCCGGTCCGGATCGTCGCGACGCGCTGTTCGTGGTCGAGAGCCGTGAGCCGTCCGAGGAGCAGCTCGGAGTGCGGGCACATCATCCGCAGCGGCACGACCACGTGACGCGGCTCGAGCGAGCCCGACGCGGCCTCGGGCAGCATCGGCGTGTAGAGCATGAAGTTCTCCTCGCTGACGATCGTCGCGCCGCGCTTGCCGAGCAGGCGCGCGACGTACGAGCCGGCGAAGCCGCCGCCGAGGACGAGCGTTCCGCCTCGCGCGTGCCGCGGTTCTACGATCGTCATGTGCAGGTTTCCGTGATCGGAAGCGGCGCCGAGCACGAGGCGCGCGCGGAGGAGGTCGGGCGTCTCCTGGCCGAGCGTGGCTGCAAGGTCGTCACCGGAGGGCTCGGGGAGGTGATGGCCGCGGCGATGCGCGGCGCGAAGGCTGCTGGGGGGACCACGATCGGCATTCTCCCCGGGACGAGCCGTTCCGACGCGAACGAGTGGGTCGACCACGCCGTCGCGACCGGGCTCGGGCACATGCGGAACTTCGCGGTCGCTGCTTCCGGCGACGCGGTGATCGCCGTCGGCGGCAGCTGGGGCACGCTGACCGAGATCGGCTTTGCGATGCGGCTCGGCCGACCGGTCGTGATCCTCGAGCCGGGCCTGGACGGTGGACGGAGTCGATCGTGCCGCCACGCCCTATGAGGCGGTCGAGCTTGCGATCAGCCGCGCGCGAGGGGACGCGTGAGGCACGTCGGGCCGCCGTCGCCCTTGCGCGAGAGCTCCTCGCCCGCGTAGACCCGTACCTCCATGCCTGCCGCTTCCAGGCGCCTGCGCGTCTCCGGGTTGCCGTCGAGCGCGAGGGCCGACCCGCGGCGCCAAATGCGAGCACGTTGCAGCCCATCGACTCGAACTCCTCGTCCGGCACCTCGACCATGCGCACGCCCCGCTCCTCGAGGAGCTGGACGAGTCGCACGGGAAGCAGCGGTAGGTAGACGAGCGCGAGATCGTCAGCGAGCGGGCTGATCAAGGACAGCAGGTGGAGCACCTCGCCGCGACCGCGGTGGTGCGGGAGGTCGACCGTGAGCACGTCGACCGCCGGGAGCGCAACCGCGATCTGTGCGGCTCCGGTCGCGTTCGTCCGGTAGCCGAGCCCGACGACGAGCGTCCGTCTCGTCGAGCCAGAGCGTGTCGCCGCCCTCGGCGAGAGCCGGAGCGGTCAGCTCGGCGGCGATCGGGATCCCGTTCGCCTCGAAGTCGGCGCGCATCGCCGCGACCTCGTCGCGCCGCGACTCCTTGCCGGGCCTGAGCAGGATCGCGCCCGCATCGCTCGTG
>CAWGVD010000039.1:0-16736 GCA_963825795.1 uncultured Actinomycetes bacterium
TAGCCGGCTGTCTCGGAGCCTCCTGGATGCAGGCTCGTGGTGATCTTCTCGATCGCCTCGCGCTCCTCCGGGCTGACGCCCTCGCCGTCCTCCTTGTGCGCCTTGGCGACGCTCCCCGCGACCTCGAGGACGAAGTGCCGGTAGCTCTCGACCTCGCCCGGGCCCGCCTTCTGCTCGAGTAGCTCGACCGCCTGGCTCAGCTTCGTGAGACCCTCGTGCTCCAGCTGCTCCGCCGACTCGTAGCGCTTGACCGGCGGCTTCTCGGCGACGAGGGCGTCGAGGAGCTCGCTCTCCCCACGCTCCTTCCTCGCCTCCGCGTACGTCTTGGCGAGCGCCCAGGTCTCGCGGAAGCTGCCGCCCTTCGAGGCCATCAGTGCGTACATCCCCGCTGCCGTCGGGCCCTCGCGGACGAGCTCCCACTCCTGTTCGGTGAAATCGGCCTTGCCTGTCATGTGCGTCTCCTTTCCTATCTCTGGAGATTAGGTCACACGGGGCTCCCGGAGGACGACTACCTCGTCGGCGAGGTCGACGCCCTCGGGGCGATGGGTGATCAGGAGCACCGTGCGCCCGCCGGCCGCGGCGAACACGTCCTGCGACGAGCCGCTTGGCGGTCGGCGGATCGAGGTGCGCGGTCGGCTCGTCGAGCACGAGGACGGGCGCCTCGGTGAGCAGCGCGCGGGCGAGCACGATGCGCTGGCGCTGGCCGCCCGAGAGCTCCCGGCCCTCCTCGCCGACGAGCGTGTCGAGGCCGTCCGGGAGGCTCAGCACCCAGTCCAGGATGCGCGCCGAGCGCAGGGCTCGCGCCAGGTCGTCGTCGGTCGCCTCCGGTCTCGCGAGCTTGAGGTTGTCGCGGATGCTCGCCGAGAAGAGGTGCGCGTCCTGGCCCGCGACGGCGATCACGCTGCGCACGTCCTCCTGGCGGTAGCGGCGCAGGTCCTCGCCGGCGAGGGTCACGCGCCCGCGCTCCGGATCGATGAAGCGCAGGAGCAGGCGGACGACCGTCGTCTTGCCGGCTCCGCTCGGGCCGAGCAGGACGACCCGGCGGCCCGGCTCGAGGCGGAGGCTGAAGCCGTCGAGCGCGGGCCGCTCGTCGGCGGAGTAGCGGGCGCGGACGTCCTCGAGCTCGATCGCGAACGGCGCGACCGGCGCGGGGAGCGGCTGCGCGGGGTCGACGATCGCGCGGCGCGCGGTCGGTCAGGTCGAGGACCCGCCGGCCGGCCGCGACGGTCGTCTGCAGCTCGCGGAACGACTCCGGTCAGCGGCTGGACGGCCTCGAAGGCGGCCAGCGAGAGGAGCGCCAGCAGCGCGATCAGGACGCGGTCGAGCCGTCCCTCGGCGTGCGCCTGGACGGCGACCGCGAGCACGCCGACGACGGTCGCGCCCGTCACGAGCAGGCGCAGGCCGTCGCCGAGGCCGTCGGCGAGCGCGGCCCGGCGCGAGATGCGGACGAGCCGCGAGTCGGCTCTGCGCATCGTGCGCGATGCGGTCCCGCTCGAGGCCGAACGCCGCGAGCTCCGCGCTGCCGGCCAGCGTCTCGACGAGCTCGGCCGAGAGCGCGCCGCGCGCCTGCGCGTAGCCGCGCCGACGATCGCCGCGACACGGACGAGGCAGCGACGGGCACGGCGATCCCGCCGACGAGCAGCCCGACTGCGAGCACGAGCGCCGCGGCCGGAAGGAAGAGCGCGGCGACGCACGACCGAGGCCGCGCCCGCGATCAGCGCGACGAGCGGCGGCTCGAGGCCGCGCAGGTAGAGGTTCTGGAGCGAGTCGACGTCGCCGACGAACCGCGACGAGCAGGTCGCCGCGCCGGGTGTCCTCGAGCTGGGCGGGCGCGAGCGGCTCGACCGCCTCGTAGACCTGCGCGCGGGCGCGGCCGAGCGAGCGCAGCGCGACGTCGTGCGAGGCGAGCCGCTCGAGGTACCGCGCCAGCGGCCGCGCGAGCCCGAAGAAGCGGACGCCGACGATCGCCGCGGTCAGCGAGAGCACGGCCGGGTGCTCGGCCGCCCTCGAGATCAGGTAGCCGGCCGTCCCCATCAGGCCGACGCCGAAGAGGATCGTCAGCACGCCGAGCAGCGCCGCGAGCGCGAGCCGCGTCCGGCGCACGTCCGTGATCAGCATCAGCCTGCGGATCGTCGCCGTCATACGACCTCGTCCCGGACGGTCGTCCGGCCCTTGCCGTCCTCGAGCAGGACGACGCGGTCGGCGTGCTCGACGAGCTCGGGCCTGTGTGCGATCAGCAGCACCATGCGGCCCGAGCGCAGCCGCTCGACCGCCTCGGCGACGACGCCCGCGCTCGTGCGGTCGAGGTCGGCCGTCGGCTCGTCGAGGATCACGAGCGGCGCGTTGCGGACGAACGCCCGCGCCAGCGCGATCCGGCGGCTCTCACCGGCGGACAGCGGGCGGCCCCCGTCTCCGACGAGCGTCTCGTAGCCGAACGGCAGCGCCTGGACGAACCGGTCTGCGCCCGCGAGCACGGCCGCGTCGCGAACCGAGCGCACGGTCGCGCCCGGGTCGCCGAGCCGGATGTTGTCGGCAATCGTCCCGCGGAAGATCGTCGGCTGCTGCGGCACCCAGGCGAGCTGCTCGCGCCAGAGGTCCGCGCGGCAGTGCGCGAGGTCGAGCCCGCCGACGGAGATGCGGCCGTGCACCGGGTCGACGAAACGCAGGAGCAGGCTCGCGACCGTCGTCTTGCCCGATCCGCTCGGCCCGACCAGGGCGACCGTCTCGTCGGGATGGAGCTCGAGGTCGAGGCCGTCGAGCACGAGGCCCGGCCGCGACGGGTAGGCGAACGAGACCGCCTCGAACCTGACCGGCGCGTCGAGCGGGCTCGGCGCCACCAGCTTTCCGCCGTGCGCGGCCGGCGGCTCGTCGAGCAGCTCCATCATCCGCTCCGCGACCGCGATCCCGTCGGCGCTCGCGTGGAACTGCGCCGCGAGCTGACGCACGGGGAGGTAGAGCTCCGGCGCCAGGACGAGCACCGTCAGCGCAGCCTGGAGGCCGAGGCCGCCGTCGACGAGCCGTACGCCCGCGGTGACGGCGACGAGCGCGACGCCCAGGGTCGCGGCCAGCTCGAGCACCGCGCCCGAGAGGAACGCGACGCGCAGCGTGCCGATCGTCGTCCTCCGGTAGCGCTCGCCGATCCGGTCGAGGACGTCGGCCTGCGCCCGGCCGCGGTTGAACGCGCGCAAGCGTCGGGAGCCCGCGGACGACGTCCAGGAAATGCGTCGAGAGCAGCCGGAGCGCAAGCCAGCGCTCGCGCGTGCGCTCCTCCGTCTGGCGGCCGATCAGCCACATGAACACGGGCACGAGCGGCAGCGTGAGCAACATCAGCGCCGGCCGAGATCGGGTCGATCGCGACGACGAGCCCGAGCACGGCCACCGGGACGACGATCGCGAGCACGACCTGCGGCAGATAGCGGGCGAAGTAGGCCTCGAGCCCCTCGACGCCCTGCACTGCGGTCGCCGCGATCTCGCCGGCCTCGGCGCCGTCGAGCGCGAGCGGCTGTTTCCGGAGCCTGCGCTCCACGAGCTCGAGGCGAAGCTCGGAGAGGACCGTCGACGCGGCGCGGCGGCCGGCCACCTCGAAGCCCCACGTCAGGACGCTCCGCCCGGCGAACGCGAGTGCGAGCAGGACGAGCTCGAACGTGACATCGCTCAGCGACGCGCCCGAGAACGCCTGCGCCACGACTCTCGCGATCAGGACCGCCTGGACGAGGACGAGCCCCGCGGACAGGGCACCGAGGACCGCGTCCAGCACGAGCAGGTGGCGCACCGGGCGGGCTCGGCGCACGAGGCGCTGGTCGAGGACGCGCATGGTCAGCCGGCCGTCGAGCCGCCGGTCGATCGCGGGATCGCCTCGGACGGGCGGATCTCCTCGCCGCTCACCCGCGCGCGGAACACGTAGTACGACCAGCTCTGGTAGAGCAGGACGATCGGCAACACGATCAGCGCGATCACGGTCAGCACGGCCAGCGTGTAGTGCGCCGACGCGGCGCCCGGACACGTCGAGGCTGTTCGCGAAGTTCGGGCTCGAGACCATGACCCGCGGGTAGAGGCCGGTGAAGAGCGTCGCAACCGTCGCGACGGTTCCGAGCGCGGTCATCGTGAACGCGAGGCCGTTCCTGCCCGCGAAGGCGAGGAGCGCCGCGAGTGCGAGCGCCGCGATCCCGAGCACCGCCGGCACGACGACCGGGAACACGTCCTTGTCGTTGCGGTCGACCGCGACGAAGACCGTCCAGATCAGGAACGTCGCTCCGACGATCACCGCGGGCAGGGCGAGTCTCCTGGCGGCGGCCCCCACGCGCGCGTGCAGGGCGCCCTCGGTCCTGAGCCCGAGGTAGGTCGCGCCGTGGAAGGCGAACACGAGCACGAACGCGATCCCGGCGAACAGCGTGTACGGCGTGAAGAGATCGACGAGGTTGCCGTCGTAGTCGCCGTTCGAGTCGAGCGGCACGCCGTGGATCAGGTTCGCGAGCGCGATGCCCCAGATGAGCGCGATGCCCGTGCTCCCGAGCGCGTTCGCCGCCAGCCAGAAACGGCGCCACCCGGGGCTCTCGCTCTTCGCGCGCCACTCGAACGAGACGACGCGGATGATCAGGAAGAACAGGAGCAGCAGGAGCGCGAGGTAGAAGCCCGAGAACATCGTCGCGTACCAGGCCGGGAACGCCGCGAACGTCGCTCCGCGCGGCGACGACGAGCCAGACCTCGTTCCCGTCCCAGACAGGCCCGATCGACTCGAACATCGCCCCGCGCTCGGCTTCGTTCCGCGGCACGAACGGCAGCAGCATGCCGACGCCGAAGTCGAAGCCCTCGAGCAGGAAGTAGCCGCTCCAGAGGACGACGATCAGGACGAACCAGAGGACCTGGAGATCCATCAGTACGTCACCGCCGGCTCGGGCAGCTCCTCGCGCGGCGGCGGCCGGTCGGGCCGCGCATAGCGCCGCATGAGCACGAAGTCGACGATCCCGAGGACGACGTAGAGGCCGATGAAGACGCGCGAGGCTGACCGCGATCCAGGCCGTGCCGACGCTCGGCGAGTTCGCCTGGTCGGTCTTCAGCAGCCCCTGGACGATCCAGGGCTGGCGGCCCATCTCCGTGAGGATCCAGCCCGCCGTCGCCGCGATGTACGGAAACGCGATCGCGACGATCGCCGTCCACTGGAACCAGCGCGCCGTCTCGAGCTTCCGCTTCCGGTACAGCCACGCCCCGACCGCGGCGACCATGAACATGAGCACGCCCGTGAAGGCCATGACCCGCATCGACCAGTAGATGACCCGCACGTTCGGCATGTAGTTGCCGGAGCCGTACTTGCTCTGCTCCTGGGCCTGCAGCTGGTTGAGGCCCTGGACCTGGCCGCTGAACGAGCCGGTCGCCATGTACGAGAGGAGTCGCGGGATCGTGATCGAGAACGCTCGGCGTCTGGTCGTCCTCGGTGAAGCCGCCGATCTGGAAGAGCCGAGAAGCCGCACGGCTGGCACGTGTTCCACTGCGCCTCGGAGGCGGCGATCTTCATGCTCTGCGCGCTCGTCACCGCCTCGCCGAAGCGGTTGCCGACGACGAGCTGGAGCAGCGTGACCGGCACCGCGACGATCAGCGCCAGCTTCGCCGCGCGGCGGAAGAGCTCGACGTCGTGGCCGCGCAGGAAGTGCCAGCAGCAGATGCCGAGCATCACGATCGACCCGAAGATCAGCCCGGCGAGCATCGTGTGCAGGTACGCCCGCAGCGCGAAGTTGTTCGAGAGGAGCGCCCAGACGCTCGTCAGCTGCGCCTCGCCGTTCACGATCTTGTAGCCGACCGGGTGCTGCATCCACGAGTTGGCGACGAGGATGAAGTAGCCCGAGAGCCAGCTGCCGAGCACGGCGATCCAGATCGTCGCCAGATGGACGCGCGGCGAGAGCCGGTTCCAGCCGAAGATCCAGAGCCCGAGGAACGTCGACTCGAGCATGAACGCCGCGAGACCCTCGATCGCGAGCGGGGCGCCGAAGACGTTGCCGACGAACCTCGAGTAGACCGACCAGTTCATCCCGAACTCGAACTCCTGGACGAGCCCGGTCGCGACCCCGATCGCGAAGTTGATCAGGAGCAGCGTCCCGAAGAAGCGCGTCAGCCGGAGCCAGGCCTCGTCGCCCGACCGGTACCAGAGCGTCTGCATGATCGCGACGAGCGGCCCGAGGCCGAGCGTCAGCGGCACGAACAGGAAGTGGTAGATCGAGGTGGTCGCGAACTGGATCCGGGCGAGATCGACGGCCGTCGACGCGAGCGAGGCTCATGCGGGGTGAAAGCTAGAAAGCGGCTCCGCGAGGCACATCGTCCGATGGGGATGAAGCCTGCGGGCGTCGCTGACGTCGACGCTTCCGTCCGCATGCAGGAACCGATCAGCCCTTCGGGCGAGCAGGTCGAGCTCTCGGTCGGCGACCAGCGCGTGGTCGTCGTCGGGTTCGGCGGCGGCCTGCGCAGGTACTCCGTCGGCGACGAGTCGGTGCTCGACGGCTACAGCGTCGTCGCGATGTGCGGCTCCGGCCGCGGGCAGCTGCTCGCGCCCTGGCCGAACCGGATCCAGGACGGCAGCTACGAGTTCGCGGGCGAGAGCTACCAGCTCGCGCTCGACGAGCCCGAGCGCCGCAACGCGATCCACGGGCTCGTGCGCTGGTCGAAGTGGTCGGTCGCCGAGCAGGAGGCGGAGCGCGCAGTGCTCGAGCACAGGCTGCACCCGACTCCGGGCTACCCGTTCACGCTCGATCTCCGGGTCGAGTACTCGCTCGCCGAGGACGGCCTCACCGTGCGCGTGGAGGCGACGAACGTCGGGGAGGACGCATGCCCGTACGGGTTCGGCGCGCATCCATACCTCGCCGGCGGCGACGGCCTCGTGGACGGGCTCGAGCTGCGCGTTCCGGCCGAGACGGCGCTGATCTCCGACGAGCGCTCGATCCCCATTGGCCGGCAGTCGGTCGACGGCACGGAGCTCGACTTCCGAACGCCGAAGCCGATCGGCACGGTGCAGCTCGACCACTGCTTCACCGATCTCCAGCGCGACGGCGACGGCCGCGCGCGGGTCGAGCTCGGCGGCCGGGCGACGCTCTGGGTCGACGAGAGCTATCCGTACGTGATGGTCTTCACCGGCGATGCGCTGCCGGACGTCGCGCGGCGCAGCCTCGCCGTCGAGCCGATGACGTGCGCGCCGAACGCGTTCCGAAGCGGCGACGGACTGATCCGTCTCGAGCCCGGGGAGTCGCACTCGGGCAGCTGGGGAATCGTTCCGGCCCGCGCCTGACCCGAAGCCCTGCATCTGGCAAGGTTTCCGGGGATGACGGAGCTCGTCAGCGCTCGAGAGATCCCCTCGGAGCGGTCGGCTGCGCGGCGGCTCGCACGCGACGCCCGCGTCCGGTACGTGCTGCTCGTCGGCGCGCTCGCGGGCGCGTACTACGGCGCGGCGCAGATCGGGTACACGCTGAAGTTCACGGGCGCGGTCGCGGCGATCGTCTGGTTGCCGGTCGGCGTCGGGATCGCCTTCCTCTATCTCGGCGGCCTGAAGCTGTGGCCGGGGGTGGTCCTGGGCGATCTGCTCGCGAACCAGTACCAGACGCTCCCGGTCGGCTCTGCCATCGGGCAGACGATCGGGAACACGCTCGAGGTGCTCGTCGCCGCGTATCTGATCCGGCGGCTCGTGCGCAGCGGCCGTCCGCTCGACAGCGTGGCCGGCGTCTGCGGCCTGCTCGTCGCGATCTTCGCGGGCACCGCAGTCAGCGCGACGATCGGGCCGCTCTCGTTACGCCTCGGCGACGTGCTGTCGACGTCGGACCTGCCTCACGTCTGGCACACCTGGTGGCTCGGCGACACCGCGGGTGCGCTCGTCGTCGTCCCGCTCGCCCTCGCCTGGTGGCAGCCGCTCAAACTGTCCTGGACGCGGGCGCGAATCGCCGAAGGAGCTCTGATGCTGAGCTCGGTGATCATCCTCACCGACGTCGCGCTGCGGACCGACCGGCCGCTCGCGTACATCGTCTTTCCGACCCTGATCTGGGCCGCGCTGCGCTTCGGGCCGCGCGGCGGCACGCTCGCCGTTGCGGTGGCCGTCGGCGTCACGCTCTGGAAGACGGCCCATCACTCGGGGCCGTTCGTCGTCGACTCGATTCCGCGCAGCACGCTCAGCACGCAGCTGTACGTCTCCGTGGCGGCGTTGTCGACGATGTTCCTCGCGGCGGTCGTCGCGGAGCGCGAGGCGATCGCGAAAGGTTTGCGCGAGTCGCGGGCGCGTCTGGTGACGGTGGCGGATAGTGAGCGTCGCCGGCTGGAGAACAACCTCCACGACGGCGCCCAGCTGACGCTGACGATGCTCGCCGGCCAGCTGGCGACGGCCAGGGAGGAGTCGCGACGCAAGCCCGACCTCGCGCCCGGGCTCTTCGAGGATGCGGAGACACACGTCCTGATCGCGATCGACGAGCTGCGCGATCTGGCTCACGGGATCCACCCGACGATCCTCACCGACCTCGGCCTCGCGGAGGCGATCCGCAGCCTGACCGACGGCTCGCCGGTCCCGATCCGGCTCCTCGAGCTGCCCGCGGGCCGGCTCGACCCGACGGCCGAGGCGACTGCCTACTACGTCGTCGCCGAGGCCTCGACGAACGCGCAGCGCCACGCCCGCGCGAAGACGATCACGATCCGCGTCACCGAGTCGGGGCGCTTCCTGCGGATCGAGGTCGGCGACGACGGCGTCGGGGGCGCGGAGGAACGGTTCGGCTCGGGCCTCCAGGGCCTGCGGGACCGGGTCGAGGCCGTGGACGGCAACCTCCGGGTGGCGAGCCCGCCGGGCCGCGGGACGCTGGTTCGCGCCGACATTCCGCTCGCCGCTCGAAATTGACCCAGCCGGGTCAAGCCTCGCGTTCGCTCAACTGACAGGGTGGAGACGTGAGCACGCAACGTACGACTCCCGCCGAGATCCGCCGCTTCCGCGTCAAGCACGCTCTGCGCTCGATCGAGGACGCGCTGAACCTCCTCGACGACAAGCCGGCCGAGGGCATCGAGACGTCGGCGCTCGAACGCGTCCGCGAGGACCTCGCCGTCGTCCTGCGCACGCTCGAGCCCGCCCGCTGATTCGCACGAATCTGATGACCTGAGGCGCTCGTGCTGCGATGATTGTCGCGTGCAACGCTTCTCCGTCACGATCCAGGGGCCCGGCTGGGAAGACCTCCAGGACATCGAGCTCCCGCGGGCGCCCTCCGAGGGCGACGCGATCGAGACGCGCTACGGAACCTGCCTCGTGACGAAGGTCGACTCCGCGCCGGACGCCGAGAACTACAGCGGCAAGATCATCTGCCGCCTACCCGGCTAGACGGCGTTCGCGTTCGGCTGGGCGGGCCGCATCACCGCGCCGATGAGCCAGAGGATCGGGAAGAAGATCCCGAACACGAACAGCCATCCGTGTCCCTTCCTGAGCGTCATCAGCCCAAGCGTGAACAGGATGGTGATGTAGAGGATGAAGCCGAGGATCCCAACGCCCCACCACATGGTTGCCCTCCTTGAGTTAGCGAATCCTTGCGGGCATTAGAGCACCCGCTCGGCGTTCAAGCCGCCGGGCGCGGGCTCGCTCTCGGGTGGCGGAGCGCGCTCCGCTTCCGCAGCCTTCGCCTCGGCCAGCTCCCGAGTGATGTGCAGCGCCGCCGAGGTGAGCGGCGCCGCCAGCACCAGCCCGACCATCCCGAAGATGCTGCCGAAGCCGATCGTCACGATCAGGACGACGAGCGGGTTCAGGTCGAGCGTGGCTCCGAACGCGATCGGCTGCACGATGTTCTGGAGCAGCCCGTTCCCGAGGATGACCATCACGAGCATGATCAGCGGCGGACGTCGTTCCCTGCGAGGAGAGGGTCAGCAGGACAGCGAACGCCCCGGAGACGAACGCGCCGATGAACGGGACGTAGGCCGTGACGAAGACGACGACGGCGATCGTCCCGGCCAGCGGCACTCCGAGGATGATCGCCGTCAGCCCGATCACGAACGCGTTGAAGGCGGCGACGATCGTCACTCCGAGGAAGTAGCGGCGCAGCGACTTGATCACGTTCCCGGTGATGACTGTGGCGACTTCGGCGGGCACGCCGAGGTGGCGGTCGATGAAGCTGCGCACGGAGGGGCCGTCCTTGAGCAGGAAGAACGTCGCGAAGGCGCTGAACGTCACGAAGAAGATGAGCGAGGTCAGGTCCTTGATTCCTGCGCCGAGACCCTGGATCAGCTCCTTCCCCGAGGTGGTCGTGCCGCTCTTCGCGCTCTCCGTCACCCCCGAGGTCCCGTTCGCGCCCGTGTCGTTGACCCAGCCCTGAATCTTGTCGACCGCCTCGTTGAGGGACCTCTTGATCTCCGACGACTGCTCGACGATCCCGCCCACGACCATCAGGAAGATGACGATGCCGAGCGCGATCAGCCCGAGTAGGACGAGTCGCCGCTCCTGCTGGGCGGGGTATCCGGTGCTGCTGCATCTTCGTCACGAGGGGCCCGGCGACCGTGGCCAGGATCGCTCCGACGATGACCGGCATCGTGATCGTCGAGGTCAGGCCGAGGAGCCAGGTGAGGCCCACGAGCAGGATCGCGACCCCGACGAGGAACCAGGCGAGCAGCCCGAGGTCGCGCAGCCACATCGGCGCCGAGAAGACCCGCGAGAGGGACGTGGCGTCGATCTCGACGACGGTCCGCTCTGGCGTCTCGGGCTCCGGCTCCGCGGTCGGTGCGTGACCGCGGCGTAGGCGATCGAACAATCCCATTCTCCGCCGGCTGAAAGTACTGCGCTCGTCGGCTGGTGTAGCGTCGCATCGACCCCAGGAGAGGAGAACCATGACGCTCAAGCACCCCTCCCAGCCAGCATCGACCAGCGAGCTCTCGGTCGACCCGCTGTTCGGCCGCGAAGGACCGATTCCCCGATACGAGCTCCCGGCCGGCGAGATGCCCCCGGACGTGGCGTACCAGATCATCCACGACGAGCTGATGCTCGACGGCAACGCGCGGCTCAACGTGGCCACGTTCGTCTCGACGTGGATGGAGCCTCAGGCCGAGAAGCTGATGGCCGAGTGCTTCGACAAGAACATGATCGACAAGGACGAGTACCCGCAGACGGCCGAGCTCGAGTCGCGCTGCGTCGCGATCCTGAGCAACCTCTGGAACGCGCCCGACGCGAGCCAGGCGACCGGCTGCTCGACGACCGGGTCGAGCGAGGCGGCGATGCTCGGCGGGCTCGCGCTCAAGCGCAGGTGGCAGAAACGGCGCGAGGCCGAGGGCAAGCCGGCGGACAAGCCGAACCTCGTGATGGGGATCAACGTCCAGGTCTGCTGGGAGAAGCTCGCCAACTACTGGGACGTCGAGATGCGGCTCGTGCCGATGGAGGGCGACCGCTTCAACCTCTCGCCCGAGGAGGCCGTGAAGCTCTGCGACGAGAACACGATCGGCGTCGTCGGCATCCTCGGCTCGACCTTCGACGGCTCGTACGAGCCGATCGCGGAGCTGTGCGAGCGGCTCGACAAGTTCCAGGAGGAGACCGGCCTCGACATCCCGGTGCACGTCGACGGCGCGTCCGGGGCGATGATCGCGCCGTTCATCGATCCCGACCTCGACTGGGACTTCCGGCTGCCGCGCGTGGCCTCGATCAACACGTCGGGCCACAAGTACGGGCTCGTCTACCCCGGGGTCGGCTGGATCATCTGGCGCGACACGGAGGCGCTGCCCGAGGACCTGATCTTCTGGGTCAACTACCTCGGGAACAACATGCCGACCTTCGCGCTCAACTTCTCGCGGCCCGGCTCGCAGGTCGTCGCGCAGTACTACAACTTCCTGCGCCTCGGCTTCGACGGCTACCGGCGAGTGCAGGGCTATGCACGCGAGGTGGCGACGCGCCTGGCGGACAAGATCGCGGAGCTCGGGCCGTTCGAGCTCCTGACGCGCGGCGACGAGCTGCCCGTGTTCGCGTTCAAGCTCCGCGACGACGTGGACAACTACACCGTCTTCGACGTCTCGAACTCGATGCGCGAGCGCGGCTGGCAGCTCCCGGCCTACACGTTCCCCGAGAACCGGACCGACCTCGCAGCGCTCAGGGTCGTCGTCCGGCGCGGGTTCACCCACGACCTGGCCGACCTGCTCCTCGAGGACCTCCAACGACAGCTCCCGCACCTCCAGAGCCAGCCCGCGCCCGTCCACGACGCGTCTACGGGGACTGCCTTCGCCCACTGACAGCTCGTATCCGCTGACACCGCCCGGCTGGCGGGAGACGGAGCGCCGGACGGTCGGGCCGTTCGCGACGCACGTCACCTGGGAGCGCCCTGACGGCGGGACGAGCTCGTGGTCTTCGCGCGTCGCACCGCAAGCACGCGTCGAGGCTCTCGCGGCCCGAACGCGAGGGCGTCTGGTGGGCGCCGCGACGCGCGTCGTGGTGGATCGGAGTCCTGTTCGCGATCGGCTCGACGTGCTTCCTCGTCGGCCCGTTCCCCGGCTTCGAGCAGCTCGTCGGGTCGGGCGCCGACGGGATGGTCTTCTTCGTCGGCTCGATCTTCTTCACGTCGGCCGCTGCGCTGCAGTGGCTGGAGACGATCAACGCGGACCCCGGCCCCGCTCTCCGGCGCGGAACGCTGCGCGTACTCACGTTCGAGCCGCACCGCATCGACTGGTGGAGCAGCGGCGTCCAGCTCGTCGGCACCGTCTACTTCAACGTCAGCACCTTCCAGGCGCTGCAGGACGGCCTCGACGCCGGCGGGTACGACCGTCTCGTCTGGAAGCCCGATGCGCTCGGCTCGATCTGCTTCCTCGTCTCCGGCTACCTCGCCTACGTCGAGGTGTCCGGCCATGCGCTCTGGCCGCGCGAGCGGGCGCTCGAGTGGAAGATCGCCGCGGTCAACCTCGTCGGCTGCATCGCGTTCGGCATCTCGGCGGTCGCCTCGTTCTGGGTGCCTGACTCGGGCGGGGTGCTCGCTCTGGCCGCCTCGAACTGGTTCACCGCGCTCGGCGGGCTCTGCTTCCTCGTCGGCGCGATCCTGCTCCTTCCGGAATCGGCCGCGACTAACGCCGTGGAGTCCAGCGGAGCCGCGTTGTACGCTCACCCGTGATGTCCGAAGCGACCGTCGAAGCCGGGCCAGTCGCGCCCGAGCCGGTCTCCAAGCGCCGCCGCGTCGTCCGGATCGTGTCCTGGCTCGTCGGGCTCGCCCTGTTGCTGATCGTGCTCAACCTGCTGGGCGTGAACGTCCGCGACTGGCTGAAAGAGCTCTGGGACTCGGTCAAGGCGATCTCGGTCGTCTACATCGTCCTCGGCTGCATCTTCCAGTGCCTGCAGACGGTGCTGACCGCGCTCGGCTGGTACGGGATCCTGCGCTACGCGTATCCCGGCGGCGTGACGTACATGCCCGTGCTCGCGGCCTACGCGACAGGCGTGGCGCTGAACGGCTTCCTGCCCGCGAACATCGGCACGTTCGTGACGCTGCTCATGTACGTCGCGATCGTGCAAGGGGCGAACTTCCCGGGGGTGCTCGCCGGCTACGTCGTCCAGAAGATCTTCTACGTGATCATCGGGACGCTGATCTACCTCTACCTGTTCCTGGCCATAGCCGGCTCATTCGACTTCCAGTTCGGGAACGAGAAGGACGCGATCCTGAACCACGTCGTGCTCGCGCTCGGGATCGTCGGCGGGTCGATCTTCCTGCTCGTGATCCTGCTGCGGATCTTCTGGACCTGGGTCAAGAAGATGTGGGCCAAGGCGAAGCAGGGCGCGGCGATCCTCGGCGACCTCGGTTCGTACGTGAAGCTCGTGCTTCTGCCGCAGATGGGCGGCTACGTGGCGAAGGTGATGGTGATCATCATCTTCCTCGCCGCGTACAGCATCCCGGTCACGTTCGGCTCGGTGATGAGCGTCCTCGGCTCGAACCAGCTCGCGAACATCCTCTCGATCACCCCCGGCGGCGTGGGCGTCAACCAGGCGTTCAACACGTTCGCGCTCGACAGCTACACCGATTCGACGACGGCGACGGCGTACTCGATCTCGCAGCAGCTGATCACGACGGCGTTCAACGTCGGCTTCGCGCTCATGCTCGTCTGCGTCGTCTTCGGCTGGAGCGGAGGCTCGAAGCTCGTCAAGGACTCCTACGTCGACGCGAAGGTGAAGGCGGGCGAGATGAAGGAGCAGCGCGGCCAGATGCTCGGCGACGAGGACGACCCCGAGCCGGCTTGAGCCGCACCCAGTACTACACGGCGGCCACGCTCGACGGCTTCATCGCCGACCCGGACAATTCGCTGGAGTGGCTGTTCACACGCAAGCGCGACGAGGGCGGCCTTCTGAACTACGAGGACTTCATCGCCGAGGTCGGCGCGCTCGCGATGGGCTCGACGACGTACGAATGGATCATCGACCACGAGTCGACGAAATGGCCCTACGACCTTCCATCGTGGGTCTTCACACATC
The DNA here is from genome assembly GCA_963825795.1 of uncultured Actinomycetes bacterium. GTDB lineage: Bacteria > Actinomycetota > Thermoleophilia > Gaiellales > Gaiellaceae > VAXT01. The sequence continues at coordinate 14,417 of CAWGVD010000039.1, forward strand.
GTGAGCTCACGGTCGTCCCGAACGCGCCGGTGGAGTTCGTGAGCGGCGACGTCGGGCCGGTGCACGAGGAGATGCGGCGCGCCGCCGGAGAGCGGAACGTCTGGATCGTCGGTGGAGGCGACCTGGCCGGCCAGTTCGCGGATGCCGGCCTCCTGGACGAGGTGCTCGTGACGATCGCCCCGGTCACGCTCGGCGCGGGCGCTCCGCTGCTGCCTCGCCGGATCGAGTTGGCCGTGGAAGAGGTCGGCCGAAACGGCGACTTCGTCTGCGCCAGGTACGCGGTCGTGCGCCGGCCAACCTGAGCGAACCCGTGGTTTGGGTACGGTGGCGCTGATGGCCGAACTGGTCGAGACACACGACCTCACCGACCCGGCACAGGACGGCTGGGCCGTCGACTACCGAATCCGGCGAGCAGACGGCGAGGAGCTCCACGCCGAGGTTCGCTGCTGGGAGAAGGCGCGCGTGGCCGCTGAACGGGCCGGAAACGTCGAAGCGCTCGCCGTCATCGCAGATCGAGGCACCGCGGCTGCGCTCGAGTATGCCGAGGTCGTGGAGTCGCCCGTGATGCGCGGGGCGGTGTTGATCTCGATCTGGTTCGACCCCGCTGACGACGGCAATGTCCGCCGTCGAGTCAGCTACGAGCGCACGCAGTAGCGTTCGTCCGCTCATGGTCACGGCCGAGGAGATCGAGCGCGTCCCGTACTTCGCCGCCCTGAGCCCCGAGAGCCGGGAGCGGCTCGCGCGCACGTCTGCGGACATCAGCCTCGCTCCGGGCGAGTACGCGGCGCACGAGGGCGACGGTCGCGCGCTCTTCGCCCTGCTCGAAGGGCGCATCGAGGTCGTCAAGCTCGTCGACGGTATCCCGCGCGTCGTCGGCGAGCGCGACCCCGGCGACCTCATCGGCGAGGTGCCGATCACGCTAGGGACGGTCTTCCCGGTCGGATTCCGTGCGGCGGAGCAGTCCCGGGTGATGCGCATCGAGCCGCACGACTACCACTCGATCGCCGCCGAGGAGCCGGGGCTCGTCAAGGCCGTCGGAGCGCTCGCGGGCAACCGGATGAGCGGCCCGGGCGGGCTGTCGGGCATCGCCGCAGAGCCACCGCCGCCGCGGGCGATCGTCGTCGGCGATCGCTGGGACGCCCCGTGCGCCGACCTGCGGCGCTTCCTCGATCGGAACCAGATCACCTTCACCTGGCTCCAGCCCGATGCGGACGACGCGACAGAGCAGTGGGGCGGCCCGTTGCCCCCGGCGGAGGACCGGCCGACAATCCGCGTCGTCGACGGCAAGACCGTCGTGCGGCCTCAGCTCCGCCGAATCGCGGAGCTGCTCGAGCTCGACACCGAACCGGACCTTGCGGAGTACGACACGGTGATCGTGGGTGCGGGCCCGGCGGGGCTGGCGGCGGCCGTGCACAGCGCCTCGGAGCGTCTGCGGACGATCGTGATCGAGCGCGAGGCGCCCGGCGGGCAGGCCGGCACGTCGTCGCGGATCGAGAACTACCTCGGCTTTCCCGCGGGCGTGTCGGGCGAGGAGCTGGCGAGCCGCGCGTTCCAGCAGGCGCGGAGGCTCGGCGCGGAGATCCTCGTCACGCGCGCGATCGAGCGGATCGACGCCGAGAGCCGCCGCGTGTTCCTCGACGGCGGCGACGTCCTCCAGGCGCGCGCGATCGTGCTCGCGTGCGGCGTGTCGTGGCGGCATCTGTCCGCCGATGGGTTCGATCGCCTCGCCGGGAAGGGTGTCTCGTACGGAGCGGCGCGGAGCGAGGCGCCGAACACGCACGGGCTCGACGTCCACATCATCGGCGCGGGCAACTCCGCCGGGCAGGCGGCGATGTTCTTCTCGACGCACGCACGGAGCGTGACCATCGTCTACCGAGGCGAGTCGCTCGAGAAGGGCATGGCGCGGTACCTCGTCGACCAGATCGGGACCCGGCCGAACATTCGCGCGCTGTTCCACTCCGAGGTGGTCGGGCGCGCACGGCGGCGAGTCGATCGAGGCGATCGACGTCCGCAGCTCGCAGACGGGCGAGACGACGCGTCACGAGACGGCGGCGTCTTCATCTTCATCGGCGCCGACGCGGAGACGTCGTGGCTCCGCCGAGATCGCACTCGACCCGGACGGCTACGTCCTGACGGGCACCGAGGTGACCGCAGACGGCGGCTGGACGCTCGACCGCGACCCGTACCTGCTCGAGACGAGCGTGCCGGGGATCTTCGCGGCCGGCGACGTCCGCTCGGCCCGGTGAAGCGCGTCGCCGCCGCCGTCGGCGAGGGCAGCATGGCGGTCGCCTTCGTTGCCCAGTACCTCCAAGAGCCCGCG
>CAWGVD010000040.1:0-3379 GCA_963825795.1 uncultured Actinomycetes bacterium
GTGCTGGACTTCCGCGAGCAGCTGATCCGCCTCCTTCGGCGTGTCCCTGCGGCCAAACACGAGGTCGAGGTCGCCGGACTCGCCCTGCGCGGCGAGATGGACGCAGTCCTCTGCCGGACGGGAAGCGCGGGAGCCCGTCGACGAGCACCACCGCTGGATACCCGACGAGGGGCACAACGACGATCGTCGCGGCGGCCAGCCGTGCGCTCGCCCGCGTCATCGGTGCTCCCCCGCGCCGCTTCGCCAGATCGACGCAAGCAGCAGTGGCATGCTCGCGGCAGCGAGCAGCACGATCGCGCCGGTGTACCGCACGATCGGATTCAGCGCCTCGTCGGCGGTGATCGGGATGTCCCGGTAGGAATACGTCACCCAGGCGCCGCCGAGGAAGACGACCCCGAGGACGGCCGCAAGGAACCCGGCCACGCGCCGGTCGCCCCAGACGAGCGCCGCCGCGACTGCGATCAGAGCCACGATCGGCAGGACGGACCACCGAGTCGTGTCGAAGAACACGTCGAACGAGAGCCGCAGCGCGTCCCCTATACGACCGAGAGAGCCTCCCGCGCGGACATCGGTGGGCGCCTCGCCGCCAATCCCATGGCTGCGGTACCAGAGCCGCCACGGCAAGGCTGCCGCGCCGACCACGGCTGCGACCGCAAGCAGGCGCGGCCAGGCGACGCTCCGCCGCGCGAGCGAGGCAACGAACGCGATCACGAGCGCCGCCGCGGCGAAGAGGAGCCCTTCGCGCTTCGTCAGCCCCGCTCCCGCGAACAGCACGGCGGCGGCGGCGAGACGCCACCCATGCCCGTCGCGGACCAGAGCGCGAGCAGGAGCGCGCCTATGACGAACAGGAAGTCGACGAGCATGTCCGCCTGGGGGGCCAGCAGTCCCGCCGCAACGCGCGGCACGACGAGGACGAGCACGAGCGGAGGCCAGAGTAGCCATGCCGGCACGGACCGGTAGAGGCAGCCCGCGATCGCGGCGACTGCACCGACGACGAGAAACCAGTACTGCAGGTGCAACGTGACGACGTCCACGCCGCCCATCGCGTAAAACGCCGCCGCGTCGATGACCGGGACGAGCGGCGGGTACGTCGGTCCGGGAAAGGTCGTGAAGACCTGCGGGTCGAGGTCACCGAAGAAGTAGATCGCCTTCCCCTTGGGTATCCAGAACGCCCAGGCGTCGTACGCCTGCAGGCTCTGCAGCCGCGCAGAGCGGAAGAGCGCCTCGAGCAGGAGACCGGTCAGCGCGACTCCTGCCGCCGTGACGAGCACGGCACCCGAGGAGGCGTGCCTGCTCGGGTCGCCGTAGCCCCGCGGGAGCGGGCGGCCGACGAGGAGGCCGACACCGGCCGCCGCGACGATGCCGCCAATGAGCGAGAGCACGATGCCCCAGCCACCAAATGGGACGTCGAACACGAGGAGCTGCGTCCAGAGGATCCCGAAGACGGCGACGCCCAGGAGGTACGCGAGGCCGGCGAGCCGCAGGACGTCCGTCCATCGCGCCAGCCCCCGGATCGCCCAGAGGACCGTGATGCCAAGCGCAGCATACGCACCGTTCAGCGCCGCGAGCCCGAGAATTGCGCCCGCGGTCACGACGTTCGCCGGAGGATCGCGAGGCCGTTCTCGCCTTCCCAGACCGGGTCCGCGCCCGAATACACGCCGCGATCGCATCCGACGCAGATGATCCACCGTGCGTTCGGATCGAGTCGTCGTGGGAGGAGGAAGTACCGCAGGAAGGGTTCGGCCGACCCGGCCGTGAGCTCGGTCCAGCCGGGCTGGGGATCGCCCGCGGCGACCGCGAAGCTCTCTTCCGGTGGGATCAGGCCGCGAGCTTCGACGACCAGTCGCTGGTCGGGGAAGACGGAGTTTCCCGCGCCGACGTCGCGGTCGACCAGGTCGAGCTTGGCGTTCGCGCGGGCGGTCTCGCCTGCGTCGTGGAGCGCGTCCGGGTACCGCACCACGAGGGCGACGAGGGTGACCGCGATGCAGAACACCACGACGAGCCGACGCGTGGCGATCCCGGCCGAGAACCAGCGTTGGAGCACGTCGTCCATCGGCGGAGGCTAACCGGTGGGACGGCTCGTCGAGCCCGACTCGTCCACGAGTGTGCGTGTCACGGTCGTATCCTGTCTTGTTGCCTCGGAGTCCGTCCGATCAGCTCCGCGCTCGCGTCCGGGGGTCGCTCGGCCGCATCGATCCAGCGGACGGGGCGATCTCACAGCCTCGTGCGGCTCGGGGTCGTCGCGTGCCTCGCCGTCGCGATCGTCCTGGGGCCCGTCTACTACGTGAGGGCGATACATCGACTGGGCGCCGACGCGAGCCGAAATGCCGCCGCGAACTTCGACGATCGGGAGCTCGGCGGCGCGAACGCGCTCGGCGCGAAGCACGGAGGTGTTGAACGAGGCGCGCGGGTGGATTCCGGAGAACGGGCGGTACCGACTCCTCGTCGGCCCGAGCTCAACCGACATCGACTTCCGCAACTACGCCCGGTACTTCCTGGTGCCACGACGACCCGCTCCCGACGCGCGTTGGGTGCTGTGCTACGAGTGCGACCGTTCACGCCTCGGCAGTGACCTGGACGTCGTCTGGAAAGACAACGAAGGAGTCTTGCTCGGACGACTGCCCGAATGACCGTCCGCGCGCTGCTCGGTCTAGCTGCCGGGAACGCCGTCGTGCTCGTCACGGGCAGCTGCCTGCTCTAGGGTGTGCGCGGGCTCCGGTCGTGGGGCTGAGCTCCTGCGGCTCTCTGGGGCTGCCTACATGACCGGAGTCGCAGCCCTGGGGGTCGCGCTCTCGATCGAGCTGGTCCTCGGCGTACCGTTCCGGCTCGCGACGGTCATGCTCACCTGCCTGGCGCTGACGGTCGCGGGGCTCACGCTGGGCCGGGCGCTCGGCCGCGAACATCCTTTGTTCGCGGCGGAGGCTCGGAGGGAATCGGCCTCGTCGCGGCGGCGTACGGCGCACTCGTGGTCGTCTACGTCGAGGCGCTCTTCCGGGCGGGGCGTCTCGCTGCACTGTCCAACTACGACGGCTGGGCGTTCTGGGTTCGGGGCGCGCATGCTGCCCGCATACGCGGCTCTGGTCTACGGCCTTGCCGTCGCCGGCTTCGTGTGGGTTCTCTGGTCATTCACAGAGATCGGGCTTCCGTTCGTGCAAGACGAAGGCGTGAACCCGATCGCTCGCCTTGGCGGCTCCCTGGTCATTCTCTCGGCCGGCCTCGTACCTCTGCTCTTGGATGCGGCGTGGCGCGGAGGCGACCGCGCATGCGAGGGGATTGAGGATGCGCGCCTGGTTTCCCGACCGAAGTCCGCTGCGCGGGGCGGCGCCGCGCACTACAACGCCGCGACTTCCTGGAGAAGGGCCGCCATCTCCTCGACGCG
>CAWGVD010000041.1:0-15651 GCA_963825795.1 uncultured Actinomycetes bacterium
GAGGGCTAGTGAAATGCCGCTGAGCCTCGCACAGGCCCACGTCCTGATCGCAGCCGCGCACGACCACGCAGTCGCCAACGGCTGGAAGATCGCCGTCGCCGTCGTCGACGAGGGCGGACTCCTCGTCGCGCTCGGCCGCATGGACGGCGCGTTCCCGCTCTCGGCGCAGATCGCCGAAGCGAAGGCAGCCGGCACAGCGCTGTGGCACCGCGACGGCGAGCAGCTTGCCGCCAGCCGCGCGTCCCACGAGGGATTCTTCGACGCGGTCAGCAGGCTCGTCCGGCTGCCACTCATTCCAGGCCCGGGCTCAGTGTTGATCCGGAGCGGCGAGGGCGTGCTGGGCGCAGCCGGGGCGAGTGGCGCGAGCGGCGACGACGACCGCGCCTGTGTCGAGGCAGGCCTGCGGGCCGTCTTTCCGGGCTGACACCACCGGAGGCTCGCGACCTCTGGGAACGGCGCGGCGGGGGCGGCTCCGCGCCCGACCGCAGGGCGGGCGCAAACCGTTTCAGCACCCACAAAGTGCCCGCGCCCGCGTCCAGCCGCGTGACGCATCCGGGTCATCTTGCGCCGCACCCTCCTCTCGCGCCGCCCTCGAGCGGTGACTACTCTCGCGTAAACCCTGGGAGGTTGAGATGGACTACGTGAACCTGGGCAACACCGGACTGCGCGTCTCGCGCGTGTGCCTCGGGATGATGAGCTTCGGCAAGCACGAAAGCCGGGAGTGGGCGCTCGACGAAGCGGCCGCCGAGCCGATCGTGAAGCGTGCGGTCGAGGGCGGGATCATCTTCTTCGACACGGCCGACGTCTACAACGGCGGCCAGAGCGAGGTCGTGACCGGGAACCTGCTGCGCAAGCTCTTCGGGATGCGCGAGGAGTACGTCGTCGCGACGAAGGTCAACGGGCGGACGATGCCCGGCGAGAACAGCCGCGGGCTCTCCCGGAAGCACATCATGGCGTCGATCGACGGCTCACTGGAGCGGCTCGGGCTCGACTACGTCGACCTTACCAGATCCACCGCTGGGACGACTCGACGCCGATCGAGGAGACGATGGAGGCGCTTCATGACGTTGTCAAGGCGGGCAAGGCGCGTTACATCGGCGCGAGCAGCATGCATGCGTGGCAGTTCGCGAAGGCGCAGCGCGTCGCCGCGACGCCGTTCGTCTCGATGCAGAACCACTACAACCTGATCTACCGTGAGGAGGAGCGGGAAATGATCCCGCAGTGCCTCGACCAGGGGATCGGCATCGTCCCGTGGAGCCCGCTGGCGCGCGGACTGCTGGCGCGCAGCGCGCGCGTCATCGGAGAGCGGGCGACGACGAGGGCGCGGAGCGACCCGTTCCGCGACTCGCTCTACAAGCCGGAGCTCGACGTCCCGATCATCGAGCGCCTCGGCGAAGTTGCCGGCGGGGGCAGGCGTCTCGCCGGCGCAGATGGCGCTCGCGTGGCTCCTGCACAAACCGGGCGTGACGGCGCCGATCGTGGGCGCGACGAAGCTCGAGCAGCTCGAGGACGCGCTGGCCGCCGAGGAGCTGTCGCTGAGCGAGGAACAGATCGCGCAGCTCGAGGAACCGTACGCCCCGCACCCGGTTTCGGGCATCGACCTCTAACCGCGGTTGTCAGGGCAAGGTGACCAGTTGTAACTTGACTGTGCCTACCTGCGGTGAACATATGGGCACACCCCAGAAGGAGGTCTTCGATGAAGACGCTCGCTGTCGGCGCACTGCTCTTGGTGCTGCTCATCCCATCCGCTTTCGCCGGATCGCAGAGAACCCATGCGGGGAAGGTCCTCTGTGTCGAACTTCGAGGCAACAAAGAGACGGTCCGCGACGTCAAGTTCCGAAACACGAGCAAGTGCAAACGCGGTGAGCAAAAAATCGCGCTTCCGCGTGGCCTGAGAGGCCCGCGTGGTCCGCAAGGACCAGCAGGGGCTCAAGGAACAGCCGGGGCACCGGGGCCAGCTGGGCCTGCCGGCGCCAAGGGCGACAAGGGCGACCCCGGGCCGGCTGGACTCAGCGCTCCTGGCGTGGTCGTAACGCACGTCCACCGGCCTCGACTCCAGCCACTGCGGCGGCGACTGGGCGAATGACGACTACACCCGGACGCTTCAGTTCATCCCGCAAGACAACGGGACGATCCAAGTCGTTCGTACCTACGACGGAACGTTCACGACCATCGCGGGCAGCTCACCAGCCCAATCCCGACTCCGTGCCCTGGCCCACAGCAGACGGGTGGCTAACGGGAACGATCAAAGGCTTCGATGTCTGATCGTGACGGGCGGCGTGTTCACCCCGAACGCGACCTGTCCCGATCCCTGCACCACATCCGCTGATGCTCGCGACGTTCTTCCCGGCTGGCGGTGGCGCTAGCGGGGACCGGGTCGGTCACCACGGGTGGGAGTATCAGTACGACGCGGGTGGTAGCGACATCTGGGTCAACCGCTCAACGCCGCGCGGCGGGGACTTCGGCAACATAACCGGCGGTTAGGTCGACAGCTGGGGCGGGCTTGACCCGCCCCCAGCTGTCCGGCTGGCGTGCCGACGTACTAGCGCGTGACCGTTGTGATGATTCCGCGGCGACTCAAACGGCGCAGCGCGGGGACGGGCCGATCCTGGGCGACGAGGAGCGACCCGTTGCGTCCGAGCGCTACAGCGGTCGGTCGGATGCCGACGCGCGTTGCCCGAACGTCGTTTCGTTGCCGCGAGATCCGTCCTGTGCCGACGACCCTGCGCCGGCTTCCGTCCGGGCGAATCAGGACCACCTGGCCACCGCTGGGGTTTCCGACCGTGACGTAGACCCCCCGCGCGGTTGGGAGCACCGTCGCCGTGTCGATCCGCGCGACTTCGTTCAGCTCGCCGCTCGGGAGTACGACTGGGCTTGATGCCGGCAGACATTCACCGCTCGGGTTAGATAGGCCCGTGAGCTCGAGCAAGAGCGGCGGCGACACGGCCCGGCGCTTCACCGGGCGAACCGCATGGGCGAGGAGCATCCAGACGCCGCTGCGGGAGTTCCTGCGCACGGAGACCGGCGGCGCCGCAGTCCTGCTCGCGGCGGCGCTCGGCGCGCTCCTCTGGGTGAACTTCGACTCTGGCTCGTACGACTCCGTCTGGTCGACGAGGCTCTCGATCGACCTCGGCGGCCACGGAGTCTCGCTCGACCTCCGCGGTTGGGTGAACAGCGGGCTGATGGCGTTCTTCTTCTTCGTCGTCGGGCTCGAGGCGCGGAGGGAATTCGACCTCGGCGAGCTGCGAGAGCGGCGGCGATTCGCGCTACCGCTGCTGGCCGGGCTCGGCGGGGCGGCGGCCGCGGTCGGCATCTTCCTCGTCTTCAACGCAGGTCGGCCCTCGGCGCACGGGTGGGGGGCGGCGATGTCGACCGACACCGCGTTCGCGCTCGGCCTGCTCGCGATAGTGGGGCCGCGCTTTCCTGACCGCCTGCGCGCGTTCATGCTCACGGTCGTCGTCGTGGACGACATCGTCGCGCTCATCGTCATCGCGACGGTCTACTCGGAGTCGATCAGCTGGGTTCCGCTCCTCGTCGCCGCGATCTTCTACGGCGGCGTTCTCGTCCTGCGCAGCATCCGCTTCCGGGTCGGGTTCGTCTACTTCGTCCTCGGCGCGGGCGCCTGGGTGGCCTTGCTCGAGTCGGGCGTCGAACCAGTGGTCATCGGCCTCGCGATGGGAATCCTCCCGTACGCCTATTCCGCGGAGCGTTCGACTCTCGAACGGGCGACGGAGCGGTTCCGCGAGTTCCGCGAGCAGCCCACGGCGGAGCTCGCGCGCTCCGCGGCGGCGCAGCTACGGGCCGCAACACCGCCGAACGAGCGGCTGCAGCAGCTCTACCACCCGTGGACGAGCTACGGGGTCGTGCCGCTCTTCGCCCTGGCGAACGCCGGGATCGTGATCAACGGAGACGTCGTGGCGCGTGCGTTCAGCTCTCCGATCACGCTCGGGATCCTGTTTGGCTACACGCTGGGCAAGCCGCTCGGGGTCCTCGGCAGCACGTGGCTGGGGACGCGGCTCAGCCGCGGCCGGCTGAAGCCTCCGGTCGGTTGGGCGACCGTCGCAGGCGGTGGCACGATTGCCGGCGTCGGATTCACCGTGTCACTCCTGATCGCGACGCTCGCCTTCGACGGCCGCGAACTTGATGAAGCGAAGATCGGCATCCTGAGCGCAGCCCTCGGCGCATCGCTCCTGACATGGCTCCTCTTCCGCGCCACCGAGCTTCTCCCGAGACGGCTTCGCCTGCGCGCGCTGCTCGGCACCTCGGAGCAGCTCACCGACCTCTATCTCGACGTCGATCCCGAGCGCGACCACATCCGCGGGCCTACCGAAGCCCCCGTCACGGTCGTCGAGTACGGCGACTTCGAGTGTCCGTACTGTGGGATGGCCGAGCCGGTCCTTCGCCAGCTCCGGCGCGATTTCGGCGACATCCGCTACGTCTGGCGGCACCTGCCGCTGAACGACGTCCATCCGCGCGCCCAGCTCGCCGCGGAGGCCTCCGAGGCGGCCGGCGAGCAAGACGCCTTCTGGGCGATGCACGACCTTCTCCTCGATCATCAGAACGCGCTTCAGCCGAAGGACTTGATGGGCTACGCCGAGCAGCTCGACCTCGACCTCGATCGGTTCTCGGAGGACATGAGGGAGCGCCTCGGCGCAGCCCGCGTCGCCGACGACGTCGACAGCGCCGATCTCAGCGGTGTCTCGGGCACACCGACCTTCTTCATCAACGGCCGCCGCCACTACGGCGCGTACGACATCGCCACGCTCTCCGCAGCCGTGCGGGCAGCAGGCGCCCGCGCGGTGCTCGCGACATCGTGAACCGCGACTACCGCGGTGAGAACGCGAAGGCGACTTCGTCGATGTAGCACCAGCTCCAGTCCTCGCCGGGCTCGGCCGAGCGAATGATCGGGTGGCCGCTCTCGCCTGCATGCGCGGTCGCATGGCGGTTCGGCGACGAGTCGCAGCAGCCGACCTTGCCGCAGGTCATGCACATGCGGAGGTGAACCCAGCCGCTCCCGATCTTGAGGCACTCCTCGCACCCTTCGATCGTTTCGGGCAGCTCGGTTACCTCGATCTGGTCGAGGTGGCTGCAGATGGGATTCGTGGACATGTCCTCTCCTTTCTCAGCTTGCGAGGACGACCGCGAAGTCGCCCAGCCGGTCTGTCCACCACGAGCGAGCGCTCAACGCCGCGCGGTCGAGCTCCGTTTCGAACGCATCTCGCCGGAACTTCGAGCTGATCTCGACGCGAAGCCGCTCGCCCCTCTCGAACGCGATCTGCAGCTTCAGCTCCGGCACCGCGACGACGTGAGCCCCGAGTGCTCGAAGCCCAATGTCCATCCACTCGTGCTCGGGATCCCAGCGCGGCTCGTAGACGAACTGCCTCTGGTCGAACGTGGCGCCAAGCTCGCGATTCACGGCTGTGAGGGCGTTTCGGACGAACGCTTCCGTCACGCCGGTGCGGTCGTGATAGGCAGCCTCGAGCCTGGCGACGTCCTTCACCAGGTCGAGGCCGAGCAACAGCGCGTCGTCCTCGCGCAGCTCCCGTTCGAGTAAGCGGAGCAGCTCCGCCCGGTGCTGGGGGTCGAGGTTCCCGATCGTGCTTCCGAGGAGCGCGATCAACCGCGGGCCGTCGGTGGGCAGCGCCGCTAGATCGTGCTCGAAGTTGCCTACGATCGGCTCGACGGAGACCTCCGGATACGCCTCGGCGATCGCGCCGGCGCTCTCCAGCAGCATCCGTTCGCTGACATCGAAGGGAACGAAGCGCTCGAGCTCGAGCGCGTCCAGGAGGAACCGAGTGTTCCTGGCGCTCCCCGAGCCGAGCTCGATCAGCGTGCGCGCCTCCGTTTGCGCGGCGATCGAGCCCGCACGCGCAGCAAGGATCTCCGCTTCGCGGCGCGGCAGGTAGTAGTCGGGGAGGCGGGTGATCGCCTCGTACAGCAGCGACCCGCGCTCATCGTAAAGCCAGACAGGCGGCAGCTCCTTTGGCTCACGCTGCAAGCTCCGGCGCGTTGCCTCGAAGAGGTCCGGGCGCATTGCGGTGGCGGCCCTAGCCATCGGATGCGCACCGAATGCCGGCGAAGATCTGCCGCCGCTGCGGCAGGTCCCAGTTGCGAAAGGTGGGCCGGGCGACGAGCGGATCTGTGACCCAAGAGCCGCCGCGCAGCACCCGGTACTCGTCCCCGAAGAAAACCTCGGAGTACTCCTGGTATGGGAAAGCCCGAAAGCCCGGGTACCTATCGAAGAAGGACGAGGTCCACTGCCAGACCGCACCCTGCGCGTGCTCGAGCTCGGCGCCGACGGTCTTCACCGCCTTCTCCCACTCGGGCTCGGTGGGCAGGCGCATTCCAGCCCAGCGTGCGTACGCCTCCGCCTCGTGGAACGAGACGTGCTGCACCGGCTCGTCCTCGCGGCCCCAGCGGAGCGGCGCGGCTGCCCCCTCGGCTTCGACGAACTCCGCGTACTCCGCATTCGTCACGAGTGCGCGGTCGATTCGGAACGGTGGCATGTCGACGATGTGCGCCGGCCGCTCGTTGTCGTACGCCCACGGGTCGTCCGAGCCCAGCGTGAATGGCCCGCCCGGAACGAGGACGTCGCCGCTCGTCGTGACCCGGGGGACCCCACTGGGGCCGGTCAAGCCCGCGAGGGCGAGCGTCTGCGCCATCGTCTCGACGTGCTGGAGCTCGTGCTGCGCGACCATTCCGACGAGGAAGTCGTCCCGCGCCAGCTCGGGAAGCCGCTCGAGCACCTTCTCGCGCACCTCCGAGACGTAGGCTCGGGCTTCCTGCGGGGACAGGGTAGGCAGGGTCCCGCGCTCGGCTCGCTCGTGTGCGAACGAGTCGTACAGATCGTCGAGAGTGCGGCCGTTGCCTTCGCCGCTTCTGAGCAGCCAGAGCTCCTCGAAGTACCCAATGTGAGCGAGATCCCAGACGAGCGGCGATTGGAGCCGCGAGACCTGGCGCGTCAGCTGCTCGTCGGAGAGCGGCTCGAGCAAGCCTTCGGTTCGCCCGCGCGCGTGCTCGAGGACCGCTGCGAGCTCAGTAGGTGACACCGAGCTCGGCAAGACGGCTGAAGATCAGCGAGGCGACCATCGACCCTTCGCCGACGGCGGCGGCGACGCGTTTGGTGGATCCTTGGCGAACATCGCCGGCCGCGAAGAGGCCGACCCGGCTCGTCTCGAGCGGGAGCGGATCACGCTCGAGCGGCCAGCAGTCCGGCGCTTTCCCGTCCGTCAGCAGGTCCTGGCCGGTGAGGATGTAGCCCCGGTCATTCGTGAGGACGTGCTCTTGAGAGCACCACTCGGTGTGCGGCGACCCGCCGATGCAGAGGAAGACGCCGTCGACGGTTCGGGTCTCCGACTTGCCCGCGGCGTCGGTGAAGGTCGCTCCGCCGAGCCCCTCGCCGTTCGGATGCAGATCGGTCAGCTGCGTCTCGAGGTGGACGTCGATCAGCGGATGGTTCTCGATCCTCTCGATCAGGTAGGCCGACATGCTCTTGCTGAGGCGGTCGCCCCGGACGAGCATCGTCACCCGAGCGGTCTGGTTCGCAAAGTTGAGGACGGCCTGGCCCGCCGAGTTGCCGGCGCCCACGACCACGACGTTCTGGCCCGCGCACTGCGCCGCCTCGCTCCGGCCGGCTCCGTAGTAGACGCCGTCGCCGATCAAGTCGTCGATGCCGTCAAGGTCGAGCCGTGTCCAGTCCATGCCAGGCGCCGCGAGTACGACCGAGGCGGTCACCTCCGAGCCGTCGTCGATGAGCAGCCCGACGGGCTCGTCATGACCGTTCATCCGGCTACCGGTGACCCCCCGCATGAGCAGCAGCTCTGCGCCGAAGCCTTCGGCCTGTCTCCCGGCGAGTCGGGCCAATTCGGCGCCGCCGATCCCGTCGGGAAACCCGAAGAAGTTCTCGATCATGGTGGCGTACGAGGCCTGGCCGCCCGGGACGTCGCGGTCGCAGACGAGCGTCGAGAGGCCGTCCGAGGCGGCGTAGACGGCCGCTGCAAGTCCCGCCGGCCCAGCGCCGATGACGACGAAGTCGTAGTGCTTGCGCTTTGCGGGCCGGTTACCGCCCCACGCTTCCATCACCGCCTCGACGGTCGCGCCCGCGAGGCTCTCGTCCCCGTCGACGACGACGGGAAGGGTCGCATCGACCAACCCCAGCCGGTTCAGCAAGAGGTCGGCCTCGGCGGAGCCCGCCTCGTGCCACTCGTACGGCTGCGCGGTCCGGGTGAGAAAGTCGCGGAGGCGGTAGTGCTCGGCATCCATCCGCCGGCCGACGACCTGCAACGTTTGCCGCACCGGGCTCATTCGCCGATGGTACTGACCGTGCGGCGGCTCAAGTCGAGGGCCGAGCTGCAAGCTCGTCGGACTTCCTTAGTCAGCAGCGTCGTCGGCCTCAAGCGGGAGTTGGGCGTCACTCGATCGTCGTTGAGGGCATCGCTTCATCCCACAGCCTGAACGCGCCGACGAAAGCGTTGTCGTTTGCTCCGAGCCGCACGTTTGGAGGCAAAGCGTCGAGCCTCTTCGCGTTTCCGCCGCCGAGCACTACGTAGTCGGGCTCCAACGCGGCAGTCAATCGCTCGATCGTCTCGCCGACGGCCTTCTCCCATTTCTTCTTGCCGAGTCGCTGGCGGCCTCGCTCGCCGACATAGTCCTCGAAGGTCGCCCTTCTGAAGGGCAAGTGGCCCAGCTCCATCGGTACGACCGTACCGTCGACTACCAGCGCCGAGCCGAGGCCGGTCCCGAGCCCGAGGAAGAGCATCTTGCCGCCTTCGTAGCTTCCGAGCGCCTGCATGGCGGCGTCGTTGGCGACCTTCGTCGGGCGCTCGAAAGCAGCCTCGAGGTCGAAGCTGACCCAACCCGGACCGAGATTTACAGGGTCTGAGACGACTCGGTCACCACGCACAGGTGACGGAATGCCGACCGAAACGACCTCGTACGACCAGTCCTGCGTGATGGCTCTGACACCCTCCACCATCTCCTTTGGCCCGAGCTTCGATCCCGAGGCAAACCGACGGCGTTCGTGGCCGGCGCTCGACACCAGTACCTTGACGTGAGATCCACCGACGTCGACTGCGAGCACGGCGCGCCCAGACATCGTTGCAGCATCGATCCTGCTGGCCGCTGAATGCAAGTCGTCACTAGCACCAGCAGAAGTCGCACGCTGCTCCGATCAGTCACGTCACTGCTCGGAGCGGCTCGCCGACCAGTTGCCGCAGCGTCTGGAAGAGCGCTGCGAGATCGTGGTGTTCGTGCCCGTGGGCGCGTGCGAGGGTCAACATCTCGTCCGCCGCCGCCGCGGAGGGCAACGGGACACGTAGCTCTCTTGCGGCTTCGAGTGCGAGGACGATGTCTTTCTGCATCAGCCCGACGTCGAACCATGCCTCATCGGGGAGGTCGAGGATGAGCGGTAGGCGCGCTTTCAGCATCGGTGAGCCGATCGGGCTCGCTGCCATCACCTCGCCGGCGGCGCCGGGGTCGATGCCGGCGCGTTCTGCGAGCAGCAGGCCTTCGGCGAACGCGAGCATCTGCACGGCGAGGCTGATGTTGATCGCGAGCTTGAGCACCAGTCCCTGCCCGTTCTCGCCGATGTGCGTCGGCGTGCCGAGTTCGCGCAGGAGCGGCTCGACGCGCGCGTAGGCGTCCTTGTTCCCCCCGACCATGATCGTCAGCGTTCCCGCCTGCACCTGGGGAACGCTTCCCGAGACGGGCGCGTCGAGCAGAGACGCTCCGAGCGCATGCACTCGCTCCGCGAGCTCGCGGCTCGCGCGTGGGCTAACCGTGCTCATGTCGACCCAGACCTCGTCGGCGGCGAGGCCGGCGAGGACCCCGTCGGGACCTGAGGCTACGGTCTCGAGGACACGGTCGTTGGGGAGGGATGTGAAGAGGATGTCGGCGGCCTCGGCGGCCTCGCGCGGGGTGTCGCGCCACTGCAGGCCGTCGTGCTCGAGACCTTGCGCGGCTGCGCGGTTTCGCTCCTCGCCGTAGACCGTGTATCCGGCGGCAAGGAAGCGGGCTGCCATGTTGCCGCCCATGTGCCCGAGGCCGACGAAGCCAATCCTCGTTGTCGTCGCAGTGGCCATCTCACGCCCTCCCGTTCGATCGCCGCGATGTGGCCTTCACCGAGAAGCGTCGGTGCGTGCCGGGTGTCGCGGCTCGAACTCTCTACAGCTGTGCGAGCCATGGATCACGCCCCGAACGAACCGGCACCCGCCGAGCGCTAGCGGGGGGAACATGTACTTGCACCGGTCACAGCGCACCTCGGGCGTCGGTGCGGGTCGGTAGTTCGCCTCCTTCTTCGAGAGGCCCCAGATCTTCGTCATCCGACCTCCTTTCCCGCGATCCTACTGCGACTGAGTGCGTGCCGGGCTAATCCGCTGGAGCCGGTGCCGGGCGGGCGCTCCAGCGCGTAGCGGCACTCGCGCGCGCGAAGCTACGCGCGGCCTGCTCGTTCAGCGTGAGCACGACCGGGCCATGCACGATCAGTCCGGGGGCAGCCCGCTCCTTCAGCAGATCGGAGAGGAGACCGACCACGAGCCACTCGCGGCCCGGGAAGACGGTCGCACGCAACCGGAGCCGGACGAGGCCCTCGCCGAGCTCCTCGACCTCCTCGATCCAGGGGCGCAGAACAAACGTCGTCGGCCCATACGGCAACAGCGACTCGACTCCGAAGACAAGCTGCTCGCCGCGCTCGCGATCGCTGACGAAGAGCTCGACCGCCAGCTCCTTCGCGCCCTCCGGCAGCACGCGGACGCCGGGGATCTGTGAGTTGTTGACGTGGATCGTCTCGCCGTCCACAGTCCGTAGCTTCGTCCGCCGCAGGGAGACGTCCTCGACCACGCCCTCGAACTCGACCATCGGGATAGCGATCGTGTCGCCGACGTGGTACCAGCCTTCGATGAACATCATCAGCCCGGCGATCACGTCCATCAGGACGCGCTGAACCGAGAAGCCGACGAGAATCAGCAGGAACGAGACACCCGCGATCGCGCCAAGGTGACCGACGCCGCCTGTCAGCTGCGCGAGGGAGAGGACCGCAGCGACGACAAACGCGCCGTACGCGATCGCGGCGCGGATCATGGCGACGGTCGTCTCCCGCCGCTTGATCTCGTTGATTCTCGCACCGATAGTCGCGGCCGCAGCCTCGTTTCGGCGGTCCTGCCAAACGAGGATCCTGCGCGCGACGAACGCGGCCGCGCGCGACACGACCCACGCGCCGGCGAAGAGGCTGACGATGATCAGGATGGTGAGCATGTCGGGCATCTCTCGTCACGGTACGTGTGCGGCTCCACCCCGCCGCAACGCAGGCGGAATCCTTACGAACCCTTAAAGGATGAGGAGCAAACGAACAGAACCGGGGTCGACGCGGTGACGGATACACAAGGCTCGGAGCGACATCCTCGGCTGGATCGCGTACTTGATCGTCGTCACGACCCTCGTCCGTCACGTTCGTCGCGATCGCCGTGCTGACCGTCGCGCTCGTCGCGAGCTAGCTGTTCCAGAATCGGAGCATCCGCGACCCGCGAGAGCGTGGGAAGAGAAAACCCGCCGTTTGCAGCGGGTTTCTCAGTGGAGCGTACCGGGATCGAACCGGTGACCTCCGGCTTGCAAAGCCGGCGCTCTCCCAGCTGAGCTAACGCCCCGTTGAAGGAAAGTGTAGAGCGGGGCCGCGGAAGTCGCGCCCGAGCACTCAGCCGACTGCGGCGACCGGTTCCACGCTCTGCTCCAGTTCGACGCAGAGCTCCTGCGCCAGCTCGATGAACGCTTGTGCCGCAGGCAGTCGGTAGCGGTCGCGGTGCCAGGCCAGGGCGATCACGCGCGGCGGCACCTTCGGGCCGAGATGGATGACGGCCACCCGCTCGTCGTTCTCGTCGACCGCCAGCTCCGGAATGAGGGCGAACCCGGCGCCCGCGGCGACCATCGCCATGGACGATGTTGTTCTCGTCCAGGTGGTAGACGTAGTTCGGCTCGAGCCCCCGTGCCCGGAAGTGCGCGTGAATCTGCTCGAGGCTGGCGCACAACCGCGGCGCGATCAGAGGCAGGCCGGCGACTTCCCGAAGCGTGGGAGGGTCGGGCCGGGCCGCGAGCGGCGAATCGTGCGGAACGAGCAGGACCCACGGGTCGCGCATCAGCTCCACCATCTCGAACGGCCCTTCCTGCAACGGCGGCATCGCGAAGGTGAGGTCGAGGTCGCCGCGCTCGACGGCGCTCAGCAACACGGGGTCGGAGGCCGACTCCTCGAGCTGAACCTCGACACCGGGCCAAGCGGCGCCGAAGCGCTGGAGCAACGCCGGCAGGATGCGCGCGCCGGCGCTCTGGAAGGTGCCGACCCGAAGCCTCCCGGCTCCGCCGTCGACGATCGCGGCGACGTCGGCCTCCGCGGCCTTGAGTCGCGCAATGATCGCTTCCGCGTGGCGCAGCACGAGCCGACCGGCTTCCGTCAGCGACACGGCGCGCGGGCCTCCTGGTCGCTCAAGGAGCTTTGCCCCGACCAGCCGCTCGAGGGTCGCGATCTGCTGCGAGATCGCTGACTGCGTATAGCCGAGCTGCGACGCGGCGCCGCGGAAGCTGCCCTCTTCGGCCACGGCCTTGAGCGCGGCCAGATGACGCAGTTCAATGCCGAGCCAGCGATCGAGTTCCATGATCAACATGAACGATAGCTGGATTTGTGCTTATCAAGCGCGTCGGGCACCCTGTGTCCATGGGAGCCTTGTTAGTAGTCGTGTTCTTGCTCGCGGTCGGACCTCTGGCACTCGTGTACGGCGTCGATTCCCGACGCTGGGACGAGCGCGGCCAGTGGCCCGGAGCGCAGCGCAAGAGCTGAAAGACTGAAACCGGCCTAGCGGTCAGAATCGCCGGTGCGGCGCGGAGGCCGCCGACCCGGGCGGGCGCAGTGCGACGACTGTCGCAGTGTGGTCTCGCCGGTCGAGCGCTCGGAGGAGGGCGGCGACGCAGTCGGCGTCGAAGTGACCGCCCTTACCTCGCTCGAGCTCGTCCCGCGCATCGTCTTCGGAAAGCGCGCTGCGGTACGGCCGGTCCTCGCTCATCGCCCGGTATGCGTCGCAGACGGCCACGATCCTGGCGCCGAGCGGGATCGCCCTGCCGGCGAGCCCGTCGGGATAGCCGGTGCCGTCCCAGCGCTCGTGGTGGTGCCGCACGATGGGGAGGATCGCCTGGAGCGACTGGATCGGCCGGAGGATGTGCTCGCCGACCTCAGGGTGCGTCTTCATGATCGCCCACTCGCTCTGGGTCAGCGGTCCCGGCTTGTTGAGGATCGACTCCGGTACCCGCACCTTGCCGATGTCGTGGAGGACGGCGCCGAGCTCCACGTTGCGAACCGCGTCGAGGTCGAGCTCGAGCTCGGTCGCAACGGCGACCGCGAGCCGGACGACCTCTTCGGTGTGGCGGCCGGTGCTCGCATCCTTGGCTTCGAGCGCAT
This sequence comes from uncultured Actinomycetes bacterium, assembly GCA_963825795.1. GTDB lineage: Bacteria > Actinomycetota > Thermoleophilia > Gaiellales > Gaiellaceae > VAXT01. The sequence continues at coordinate 13,436 of CAWGVD010000041.1, forward strand.
TGGAGAGGGACGCCAGGGTCTCGCCGTAGAGGCGTTGAGCGCGCTCCTCGTGCTCGAAGCAGGCGATGAGGGCGCCCACTTGTGTGGCCGCGACCTCGGCCAGGTGCCGCTCCAGACCGGAAAAGACGCGGGGTCTGGCGTCGTAGAGCTCGATCAGGCCCCAACCGCGTCCTTCGACCACGATCGGGACAAGGAGGACCGCCTGCATCTCCATCTCGCGGAGCACGAAGAGCTCGGCCGAATCGGCGCCGGGATCGTCCGCAGAGATGGAGCAGAGCGCGCCAGTCGCGAGGACAGATGCGGTGGTCGGGTAGTCGGTGAGGTAGTAGCTGAGCCCGCGCGCCACCTGCCGGTTGGTGCAGGCATAGTCGGCGACCTCGCGCAGGAGGCCGTCTTCGACCTGGGAGACGAGACACGCCTCGCCGTTCAGCATCAGCGTCAGCTCCCGGCTCGCGATGCGGAGCATCCGCTGCGAGACCGGCTCCGCCGCGATCGCGCGCGAGAAGGCGACGAGCCGTGAAAGAGGCTCGGATGCGCCGGCAAGCGCAACATGGAGACCCACCACATCGGCCCTCCCGTGCGACTCGGCACTCATGCCGCCACCTCGATGCCGGTCCCGGTGCGCTTCGCTGCGTACATGGCTTCGTCCGCGACCTGCAGAAGCTCGTGGGCGCTCCGTCCGGTGCTGTTCGTCGCGATGCCGAAGCTCGCGATCAACGACCGGAGCAGCGGGTCGATGTTCCCCTCGAGCGCGACGCGGACGCGGCCGATGAGATCGCGCGCTTCCTGTTCGCCGGCATCGGCGAGCAGCAGCGCGAACTCGTCGCCACCGACTCGGAACGCAAGTCCGCCGTCGGGCACGAGCTCCGCCAGCAGCGAGCTGAAGCGGGCGAGTATGCGGTCGCCGACCGCATGGCCGTGACCGTCGTTGATCTCCTTGAAGTTGTCGAGGTCGAGGAAGACGAGTGCGAGTGGATGTGGGCCAAGGGACTCGCTTGCGGCCAGTCGATGCAGGAGGGCGCGCCGGTTCAGCAGGCGCGTGAGGGGATCGTGATCGGCGAGGAACTTCGTCTCGGCGAGCTGCGTGGCGACGGCAAGTGCCTCCATTGCATGGTTCGCGAAGATCCGGAGCGCCTGCAGGACATCGTCGTTGGGCAGCAGCCGGTTGCGCGGCTCGTCGGCCCAGAGCACGCCGCGGACTTCTTCGTCGGCGCCGTAGAGGGGCACGACGAGCCAATGATGGTTCCAGGCGAGTGGCCCTTTCCCATTCAGGACGGACTCGTACACGACCTGCTCTCTGCCGACCCGGCGCTCGGCCTCCTCGTGCGGAACGAGATAGCAGCCCGCGATCTCGAATCCAGGGTCGAAGAGCCGTGCGATGAGGGGCAGCTCGAGACCGCCCGTGACCCCGTCGCCCTCGGGCCAGCCGGCCGAGGCCGCCGGTCGCAGGCGCCCGCCCTCGGGCTCGGAGAGCTGGATCAGGACCTTGTCGAAGTCGAGCGCCTCGCGGACCGCTTCGCACACGGACGTCAGCATCGCTTCGGTCGACATCGTCTGCGGCAGCTGGGAGGAGACATGGAGGAGCTGCTCGAGACCGGTCTGATGGCGTTGAAGCCGCTCCCGCTCCTGCGCCGTCTCGAGGGCGAGCGCCGCGTGTGAGGCCAGCGCGACTGCAAGGGCGAGTTGCTCGTCGTCGGGTCGCAGGCCACTGACCGGGTCGCCGAATGACATGACGCCGACGATCTGTCCGTCGGAGCGCTGGAGTGGCACGAAGAGCTCGTCGTTCGGGTGCCAGCCGAGCGGTCCGATGACGAGCGGCTCCCCGGCCGGGACGAAGCGGGCGCCGTCATCCGCGACCAGTCGAACGCGTCGTTCGGTATGAAGTAGGCGCCTTCCCGGAGGAACCGCGGGTGCAGGAGGCGGTGCCAGCTCTCCCAGCCGTAGACGGAGCCCAGCAGCGCCTCGCGAACGGCGTCGCTCCCGTCGACGGTTTCGACGTAGAAGTCGTCCCATTCGGGCCGGTACACGTTGAGGACGACGGTCTGGTAGCCGAGGGCCTCGGAGACGGCGCGGGCGATCGTCTTCAGCACCGAGCCGACGTTGGCGCCGCTACGGACTGCGCGCGTGACCTCGAGCAGCCCTTGGAGCGACGAAGCGAACGTGTGCGCGGCGGTATCCGCGTTCGTTGCGTAAAACTGCCCGCTGCGAGTGCGTGT
>CAWGVD010000042.1:0-15047 GCA_963825795.1 uncultured Actinomycetes bacterium
CCGCGCGTAGCTGACATCCGGCACCTCGACCCGCTCACCTGACGGCAAAGAGCCTCCATTCACCGGGAACGCCCTTCAGTTCCTGCGTGCCTCGGTCCTCGAACTCGATCTCGGAGCCGGCGACGAGGTCCTTGACCGTCGAGGAGACGAGCACCTCACCGGGCGCCGCAGCCGCCGACACGCGCGCGCCCATCGAGACTGCGATCCCGGCCACCTTGCCGTCGTGGAGCTCGCATTCGCCCGTGTGTACCCGGCTCGCAGGTCGAGGCCGAGCTCACCAACCGCGCCGACGATCGAGCGGGCACAGGAGATCGCGCGCGCGGGGCCGTCGAAGACGGCGAAGAACCCGTCGCCTGCAGTGTCGAGCTCTTCGCCGCGGAAGCGCGCTAGCTCGCGCCGGACCGTCATGTGATGGTCGTGCAACAGGTCGCGCCAGGCCCGGTCTCCGAGCTCGGCCGCCCGCGCCGTCGACCCGACGATGTCCGTGAACAGGATCGTGGCCAGCACCGTGTCAGGGACCGGATCGGCCTGCCTGCCCGAAATGAATGCCTCGACCTCGCGAGGGATGTCGCGGAACCGTGCCGAGAAGCCCGGGTCGATCTCGAGCGCCTGAGCGCCTCGTATCCGGCCCGCCAGGTCGAGCATCCGGTCGCGCATGGGGGCGCCGTAAAGAACGAGAGTCGGCACCCGAATCGTCGGGAGCATCTCTCGCAGGTCCGTCTCTCCGTAGACGCGATGAAAGGTCAGCGCCGCCCCGGGGCTCGCGCAGAACCGCTGACAGGTTACGAACCAGTCGATGAACTCCCGATCGGCGGCTGGGTTCATGCCCCGGGCCTGCGCCTCGAAGTACTCGCGCGAACCCCACCGCTCGCGGATCGTCCGCAACTCGGTGCGCCACTCTTCCTCCGACGGCCCGAATGGATAGTCGTCGGCACGCACAGCTCGAGCAGGCGTTCCGGAGAGAACCAGCGCTTCAGTCCGCTCCGGATAGGTGGCGGCAAACAGTGCGCACGTCTGGCCCCCCTCGCCCAGGCCGACGAGCGTCGCGCGCTCTACTCCCGCCGCATCGAGGACCGCGCGGATATCGTCCATGCGCGTTTCGAGCGTGCCGAGCTCACGCGGACGATCGGACAGGCCCGTTCCCCGCTTGTCGAACATGATCAGCCGTGCGAACGAGGCGAACGTCTCGTACATCCCGCGCCAGTCGGCGTTGAGCCACGGGAACACGAGATTGCTGAACATCGGGACGAGAACGAGGTTGCGGGGCCTGTCGCCGAACGTCTGGTACGCGATCGCAACGTCTCCGCTGCGCGTGTACTGCACTTCAGGAATTTCCGGCTGGAGCTCCGGGCTAAGCATTGGCGACGACCGGCGTATCAATCGACGGCATACAGCCTCCACTCGCCCGGGACACCCTTCAGCTCGTGGCTGCCGCGGTCCTCGAACTCGATCCCGGAGCCGGCGACGAGGTCCTTGACCGTCGAGGAGACGAGCACCTCACCCGGCTCGGCGAGCGAGGCGATCCGCGCCCCGGTCGGGACGGCGATGCCGCCGAGCTTGCCGTCCACGCGCTCACACTCGCCGGTATGGACTCCGGCGCGGATCTCGAGGTCGAGCGACCGCAGCGAGTCGCGGATCGCGCATGCGCACTCGATCGCCCGGCCGGGGCCGTCGAAAGCGGCGAAGAAGCCGTCGCCGGCCGTGTCGAGCTCCTCGCCGCGGAACCGCACGAGCTCGCCGCGCACGAGCGTGTGGTGACGCGCGAGCAGCTCGCGCCAGGCGGAGTCGCCGAGCGCTGCCGCGCGCGCCGTCGAGCCGACGATGTCCGTGAAGAGCACGGTTGCCAGGACCCGATCGGGCTCGCGAGGCGTCGAGAGGCCTTCGAGGAACTCGTGCGTCTCGCGGAGGAGGATCGCGTTGTGCTCGGGATCGGCCCAGCTGAACCAGTCGTGGAGCCCTTCGACCTCGATCCGCAGTGCCCCGTGAACCCGCTCTGCGACGTACGTCAGCTTCATCCCGCGCTTCCGGGCGGTGCAGAACGAGCGTCGGCGCCCGAACGGCGCCGAGGACGTCGCGCACGTCGCCCTCCATCGACATCCGTTGAAACGCAACCGCCTCGGCCGGGCTGGCGCTGCGCCGCATGTACCAGACGAACCAGTCGAGCCAGTCCTCGTTCTGTGCGCCGAACGGGCTCAAGCGGTGCGCGCGCTCGACGAGATACGCGCGGTCGCCCCAGCGATCGTGAATTTCGCGCAGCTCCTTTCGCCAGGCATCCTCGGTCAGGGCCCACGGATAGTCCGGCGCCCAGAGGCCGCGAGCCGTCGGGTCGTAGAGGACGAGAGCGGTCGTGCGCTCCGGGTACGTGGCGGCGAAGAGGAGGGCGATCGGCGTCCCCTCCTGGGCCGCCCAGAGCACGGCGCGCTCCGAGTCGACCGCGTCCATCACAGCGCGGATGTCGTCCATCCTCGTCTCCAGCGTGGGCACCTGCCGGACCGGATCCGAAAGCCCGCTTCCGCGCTTGTCGAAGAGGAGCACCCGGGCGGACGTCGAGAGCCCGTCGATGTGATCGACGAAGAGCGGCATGTCCCAGCCCGCGAGCAGATCGGCGAGCGTCCCGCGAATGAAGACGATGTCGGTCGGGCCTTCGCCGACGACCTGGTAAGCGATCGCGACGTCGCCGCTTCTGGCGTAGCTGACGTCCGGCACGTCCATGGGCGTATCCTCCCATCGTGGCGGCTACCGCGACCGAGCGGAAACTCCTGATCGGCGGCGAGTGGGTCGAGACCGGCGAGTGGCAGGACGTTCGCTCGCCGTACTCGGGCGAGGTCGTGGGACGCGTGGCGAAGGCCGGCGCCGCCGAGGCGAGGGCCGCTGTCGACGCAGCCGAAAAGGCCATGGCCGACCCGCTTCCGGCGCACAAGCGCGCCGAGATCCTCGTCAAGGTCGTGGCCGGCATCGCGCGACGCCACGACGAGATCGCCGCCCAGATCGCCGCTGAGGCCGGCAAGCCGCTCAAGTCCGCCAAGGTCGAGACGAGCCGCGCGATGTCGACCTACACGTTCGCCGCCGTCGAGGCGCGCAAGCTCGCGGGCGAGGTCGTGCCCATGGACGCCGCCCAGGCGGGCGAAGGCAAGCTCGCGTTCACGCTGCGGGAGCCGATCGGGGTCGTCGGCGCGATCAGCCCGTTCAACTTCCCGCTCAACCTCGTCGCGCACAAGATCGCGCCCGCACTCGCGGCCGGCTGTGCCGTCGTGCTCAAGCCGGCCGGCCAGACTCCGCTTTCGGCGCTCACGCTCGCGGAGCTCGAGGACGAGGCGGGGCTGCCGGCGGGTTGGCTCAACGTCCTCGTCGGGCCCGCGAGTGAGATCGGGGACGTGCTGGTCGAGGACGAACGCGTCAAGGCGATCACGTTCACCGGCTCGTCCGAGGTCGGCTGGGGCATCCGCGAGCGCGCGGCGCGGAAGAAGGTGCTGCTCGAGCTCGGCAACGCCACGCCGGTGATCATCCATGACGACGCCGATGTCGCCGAGGCGGCGACGAAGCTGGCAGCGCACGCCTTCTCCTTCGCAGGGCAGAGCTGCATCTCGGTGCAGCGCATCTACGTGCAGAAGCGGGCGTACGACGATTTCGTGGCGGGGTTCCTCCCGAAGGTGGACGAGCTCGTAGTCGGCGACCCGGCCGACGCCGAGACGGATGTCGGCCCGGTGATCGACGAGGGTGCGCGGGAGCGGATCCTGAGCTGGATCGACGAAGCCCGCGACGGGGGCGCCGAGGTGCTCGCCGGCGGAGACCTCGACGGCGACCTGATCAAGCCGACGGTGATCGCGAACGCCGCTCCGGATCTCAAGGTCTGTCGCGAGGAGGTCTTCGGCCCGGTCTGTGTCGTCAACCAATACGAGTCGCTCGACGAGGCGATCGCGCTCGCCAACGGCACGCGTTACGGCCTCCAAGCCGGGATCTTCACCACGGACATTCGCGCCGCGCTGAGGGCCGCCCGCAGCCTCGAGTTCGGAGGCGTGACCGTCAACGAGGCGCCGACGTTCCGCTCCGACCAGATGCCCTACGGGGGCGTCAAGGATTCCGGCAACACGCGCGAGGGACCGGCGTACTCGGTGCGCGAGCTGACCGAGCAGCGCGTCGTCATCATCGACCTTTGACGCGCAGCGAGGCTGCTCGGCCCGCCCTGTAAACTCGCGCCCGCCCGATGGCACGAATCGCCCTGCTCGACAGGTTCCGCAAGCGGCCCGCGGAGGATGCTCCGGAGGGCGCGCCCCCGGCTCCGCCGAGGTCCAAGCGCGTTCCGCCACCCGGCTCGCTCAGGCGCGAACGGCGCGCCCTCGTCCGGACGCGCGAGGAGCGCATCCGCGACCTCGGCGGGCTGATGCTCGAGATGTTCCGGCGCGACCAGTTCAAGCAGGACCTGCTGATCGAGCAATGCCAGGAGGTGATCGCGATCGAGGGGCGCCTCCGCGAGATCGACGAGCTGCTCGAGGTCTCCGTCGCGCAACGGCGCGAAGGCGTCGGACACCGTTGCACCTGCGGCGCTCCGATCCAGTGGGGCTCCCACTTCTGCGCGAACTGCGGGCGCCAGGTCGGCGAAGAGCCCATCGTCTCGTGCACCAACTGCGGGAACGCCCTTCCTGCCGACGCGCAGTTCTGCGCGAACTGCGGAACCGCCGTGCCCGCTGCGAGCGACGACGGCAACGGCCAGGACGACGCGCAGACGATGTACAAGCAGGCGGAGCAGTCGGGCGATCCCTGGGAGAGCTAGTTGGCGCTCCCGCCCGAACCGCCGGACGAGCAGCCAGGCCCACCTCCCGCCCCCGATGCCGAGGGCGGCGAGTGCCCACGCTGCGGAACACCGTACGAGCCGCTCCAGGAGTACTGCCTCGAGTGCGGCCTCCGGCTTCCCGTGCAGCGAGGGGTCATCCCGGTGCTCGCGACCGCGTGGCGCCGTCGGTTCAGGCGGTATCCGGGCGACTGGATCTGGCCCGTCCTCGGGCTCCTGATCGTCGCCGCGCTCGCGGCGGCCGTCGGGATCCTCGCCACCCAGGGCAACGACTCGCCGACGAAGACGCGCGCAGAGACCCAGGCCTCCGTCCCGTTGAGCACGGGCACCGCGCCGACCACGTCGACGCCGACCGACACGTCGACGCTACCGACAGTGCCGACCACGACGGCTCCGGAGCAACCGCCCTCCCCCGCCGCCGTCGAACACGCTGATCCAGTGGCCCGCCGGACAGAACGGATGGACGATCGTGCTCTCGTCGCTCCCGCAGAGCGGGGGCCGCGAGGCCGCCGTCAGCGCCGCGCAAAAGGCCATGAGCGCAGGGCTCACGGACGTCGGAATCCTCGACTCGTCCCAGTTCTCGAGCCTGCACACGGGCTACTTCGTGGTCTTCACCGGGGTCTACGACAGCGAGAACAAGGCCCGAGCCGCACTAGACACGGCGCAAGGCAGCTATCCCCAGTCGTACGTCCGCCAAATAACGCAATAAGAACCGTAAGCCCGGCCCCCGCGCGCAGCGCAGGGGGCTAGCTCAAGTGTCCACTCACTTCTTAAGCCGCGACTTTGGAGCGCTCGAGGTGCTGGTGCGACGGGCAGTAGTCGCGCTCGGGGAGCGGCGTGCGCTGGCACGGCTTCCCCTTGCGCGTCGTCGCGTGACAGCGCGGGACGCCGCCGTCGAACGCGCCGGCCTCGATCTGCTCCTGGATGAACGCGCACGCGGCCGTCACGCCCTCGTTCACCGCCCAGGCGACCTGGGCCTGAGCCGTGATCGGGAAATAGCGCCTGATGTCCTGGAACAGCGACCGCTCGGGCTTCGCGAAGTACTGCGGATCGCGTGCGAGCCGCTCCATCGTGTGCTCACAGGCCTCGAGCACCTCTTTCCGGTACTCGGCCTGCTCCTTTGTGGTCACGTACGGATCGACCAGATCCTTGATGGAGAGATAAATGGCTCGCGAATACTGATACATACAGTGCTGGATGTGGAGGGCTCGTTCGTCCATTTCCAGTCTGCCTCGTACCTTGTTAATCCCCCGCAAAGCTCTGTTAACCGCGGATTAACCGTTCTCGCCGCCGCAGGTCGGGACTACTTTAACGCCTCTCCGGCGTTGTTACAAACTCGGGGCCGGTGTTTCCCGATATGGCAACTCGCCTCGCACTGAAAGAATAGGCAGGCGATGTCTCACGACACCGACAAGCTCATCCGTCAACTCTCGCTCGTGGCGTTTCTCATGGCCGAGCGCCGTCCGTTGACGGCGAGGGACGTGAAACAGAACGTCGAGGGCTACCAGGAGATGTCCGACGAGGCATTCGCGCGGCGCTTCTACTCCGACCGGGCGGAGCTGATCGCCTTAGGCGTCCCGCTCGACTCGCAGCGCGACGAGTTCACCGGCGAGGAGCTGTACCGCCTGAGCTCGGAGCGCTACTTCCTGCCGCCGCTCGAGCTGACCGACGAGGAGCTCGCGGCGCTCCAGACCTGCCTCTACCTGCTCGAGGGCCAGTTCGCCTACGCGGAACCGCTCCGCCTGGCGCTCCAGAACCTCGCGCTCGGCCGTCCGGGGCTCGACGCGGCGCCGACGGAGACCGGGCGAGCCGTCGAGCTGCACGACCCGGGCTACTCGCCGGAGCTTCCGGGCCGGCTGGCGAAGCTCGAGGGCGCGATCTCGAAGAGCAGGACGCTGAAGTTCGAGTACTGGTCGATCATGCGCCAGGAGCAGCGCGAGCGCACCGTCAATCCATACGCGCTCCTCTTCGACCGCGGCCAGTGGTACGTCATCGGCCTCGACCTCGAAGACGACCGGATCAAGACGTTCCGGGTGTCGCGGATCCGCGGCGAGATCCGGCTCGCCACGCGGCGCGAGCGGGACTTCCGCCTGGCCGAGGGCTTCGACGCCGAGGACTATCGCCAGGGCCCGCCGTGGCAAGTCGGCGCAAAGAAGGGCGAGGCGCAGATCGAGGTCGCAGGCGACACGGCCTGGTGGGTCGACCGGCTGTTCGGGCGTTACGGCCGGATCGAGGACGGCGTCTTCATCACGGACTACTCGGATCTCGGGCAGCTCTCGTCCTGGATCCTGCGCCAGGACGGTCGCGCAGTTCCGCTGTCGCCGCCGGAGCTCCGCCGGCAGGTGCGCGCCGATCTCGACCTCGTGCACAAGCGCCACGCGGACAAGCCGCCGAAGATCGCGGCCGAGGCCGCCGCGGCGGTTGCGGACGAGGAGGAGCGCCCGGCCAGCCCTGTGCCGCCGGAGCGTTTCGGCCTTCTCCAGGCCCTGCTCGCGTACCTGCTCGACCGCTGCGGCGACGACACGCACGCAGTCATCCCCGCCTCGGACATCAGCGCGCGCTTCAACATCCCGCCCGAGTCGATCGAGGAGCATCTCCAGCTCCTGAACCTCGTCAACTTCGGCGGCGGCTGCTACGCGGTCTACACCGAGCTGCACGGCGACCAGGTCCACGTCGAAAAGGAGCTCTTCGGCGACACGTTCCGCTCACCGCCCCGCTTGACGCCGCTCGAGGCGCGCGCGATCCGGCTCGCACTCGAGTTCGTCGGCCCGATGATCGCGGCCGACGCGCACACGCCGCTCGAGCGCGTCCGCCAGAAGCTCGAGGACACGTTCGGCGAGTTCGACCTCGGTCAGGCGGCGGAGCCTCGTTCGGCGCGGGCCGAGGAGAAGCTCGTGGCGACGCTCACCGAAGGCATCCGGCAGCACCGCGCCGTCGAGATCGAGTACCAGAAGGAAGGCGAGGACACGCTCTCGACGAGACTCGTCGAGCCGCACGTGATCGAGCGGCAGCTGCCGTACTGGTACGTCCACACGTGGGACCGCACGCGGGATGCGCAGCGCTCGTTCCGGCTCGACCGCATGCGAAGCGCCCGCCTGCAGCGGGAGACCTTCGAGCCCCGCGAGGGCTTCCGGCCGGACCATCTCGGCAGCGCCGGGGTCGTCGCGCGGATCTGGTATTCGAAGCGGATCGCTCGCTGGAAGGCCGAGGAAGGCGCGCGGCTGCTCTCGGACGGCGCGGCGCTCGCGGACAAGGCCGTCGGCAGCGAGGAGTGGCTCGTCGGCGAGATCCTCGCCGACCGTGGCGAGGGGGTCCTGCTCGAGCCGGACGACCTCCGCAAGCGGGTCGCCGACCGCGCGAAGGCGCTCGCACGAGAGCTGCGCGTCAGCCGCGTCGCCGCGAAGGCCTGATCAGGCGCGGTCGACCGGAAGCTGGAGCGCGAAGATCGTGCCCCGGCCGTTCCTCGAGCGCACCTCGAGCGAGCCTCCGTGGGCCTGCGCGATCGACCGCGCGATGAAGAGGCCGAGCCCCGTTCCCGGCTTCGCATGCTCCCCGGTCACGCGCCCGAACTTCTCGAAGATGAGCGCCTGGTGCTCGGGAGCGATCCCGGGGCCGCTGTCACGCACCTCGACGCTGATCCGGCCGTTCTCCGCCAGCGCCTCGACCTCGACCGCTTCGCCGGCCGGTGAGTACTTCACTGCGTTCTCGAGCAGATTCGTCAGCACCTGATGCAGCCGGTCGCGGTCGCCCCGGATGAGCGGCAGCGGCCTGTGGACGTGCGAGCGGATCTTGATCTCGTCCTGCCCGCTCTCCGCAGCAGCCGCGGACTCCTGCACGAGCTCGCCGACGTCGACGTCCGTGAACGAGTAGCTGAACTGGCCCGACTCGATCCGCGACGTGTCGAGGACGTCGGCGACGAGGTCGGCGAGACGGTTCGTCTCGTGGTCGATCAGCCCGAGGAACGACTCCCGCTGCTCGGGCGTCAGCTCGCGCCAGCGCCGCTGCAGCGTCTTGGCCGACCCGATCACGGCGGCCATCGGGCTCCGCAGCTCGTGCGAGACGAGCGCGACGAAGTCGGCCCTGAGCGCCGAGAGCCGGCGGAGCTCCTCGACGGTCGCCCGCTCGGCCTCGTAGGCGCGGATGTTCTGGACCGTGCTGCCGAGGAAGCGGCCGAGCAGCGAGACGAACTCGATCTCGTCCGGCGTGAACGAGCTCGGTTGCTCGCGGACGAGCGAGATCATCCCCACGGTGCGCGGCCCCGCGAACAGCGGCGCCGCCAGCCTGCAGCGAAGGCCGAGCTCGACGAAGTCGTTCTCCTCGGGATACCTCACGTCGCGCATGTCCTCGCGGTAGATGACCTGTCCACGCGTCGTCACGTCCTGGAGCAGCGAGCCGGTCACGGGCCGCCGCGTGCCCGGAGGAAAGACCGTTTCGACCGCGGCGCCGGCCGCCGCGATCACCCGCGCCGAGCCGTCGTCGGCCAGGATGATCGCCGTCCGGTCGAACGGGATCACGCCCCGCAGCTCGCGAATGAACGCGGCAAACGCCTCTTCGATCTCGAGCGACGACCCGAGCGCCCGTGCGCAGCGATTCGTGGCGTCGAGGAGATCGACCCGCCGGCCCAGCTGGTCGCGGAGCCCTTCCGCTTCCGACGCGCGCTCGTGAGCGACGGCCGTCTCCTGCGCGAGCCTGTTCACGAGCCACCCGACAACCGCGCCGACGGCGAGCTGGAGCCCGAACGGGACCGTGACGGACTGAAGCCTGAAGTCGGACGGCGTGAAGTGGTCGCTTCGCCACCACTCGATCGCGACGAGCATCGGGATCTGCGCGACCGGTAGCAACAGGCCGCCGCGCAGCCCGTAGCGGAGCGCCGCTTCGAGGACCGGGAAGAAGAGCAGCGCCCGGATCGACGGCGTCCCCGGACTCGAACGTGAAGACGAGCGCATAGGCCCAGATCACGGCCGTGTCGAAGACGAGGCCCGTCAAGCAGACGGCGGGCTGGAACCTGACGGACACTCCCCGCCGTCCCAGCCAGAAGAAGATGAGTGCTCCGACGGCGAGGCCGCCCGTGACGACCCAGGCAGCGACCTCGTACCGCTGCGAGGAGAAGCGCGTGACGAGGCCGACCTCGACCACGGCCCACGAGACCGCGATCAGCCGGACGAGCGAGATCCAGCGCTCCAGCTCCCAGCGGCGCTCGAGCTCCGGGCTCACTGCGCTCGTCCTCGTCCAGTCGTGCGAGAGCCCACTCGGCGTGCTCGCGCAGGAGCGGGTCGCCGTTCCGCGCGTGCGCGTCGACGGCTTCCCGCAGCTCCGGGTCGCGCGCGTTTCCGGCCGCGACGAGCGCGTTGCGGCGCAGGTAGCGCGGATCCTTGCGCGGGAAGTACAGGCGCTCGTAGCGCATCGCGCAACTCCTCGTCGCCGGCCTCGAGCCACTCGACGAGCGACACGTGCGGCTCGGCGTCGGCGGGCGGAACCGCGTCCTCGCGGCGCTTCTCGATCCCGCGGTTCCACGGGCAGACGTCCTGGCAGATGTCGCAGCCGTACACCTGGGCTCCGAGCTCGCCGCGGTACTCCTCGGGAATCGAGCCCGGCGCCTGCGTCCAGTACGAGAGGCAGCGCGTCGAGTCGAGCGTGCCCGGCTCGTCGAGCGCTCCCGTGGGGCAGGCCTCGATGCAGAGCGTGCACGAGCCGCAGTCGAGCTCGAGCGGCGCGGAGCGCTCGATCTCCGCGTCCGTGACGAGCGTCCCGAGCACGACCCAGGACCCGTGGCGCCTCGTGATCAGCATCGTGTTCTTGCCGTAGAAGCCGACGCCCGAGCGGACGGCGCCTTCGCGGTCGACGTGGTCGTTCTCGTCGACGAGCACGCGGTACTCGCCGCCGAGCCTGCGGCCGAGCGCGTGGAGCTTCTCGCGGAGCTCCGCGTACGCGTCGAACCACGTGTAGCGGGGCAGCCGGCCCTCGCCCGGCTCCAGGTCGGGCTCCGGCGCGTAGTAGCAGAGCGCGGCGGAGACCACTGTGCGCGCGTTCGGGAGCAGTGTCTCCGGGTGGCAGGAGACCTCGGGGCGGGCCATCGTGAACCTCATATCGGCGAAGAGCCCGCGTTCCTTGCGCTCCGCGATGTGGCGCTCAGTCGACTCGTAGGCCTCGGCCGGGGCCGCGCCGACGACGTCGATGCCGAGCTCAGCCGCGATTCGCTCCAGCTCCCCCGTTGTCACGAATGACATTGTGCCGCGAAGCTCGAACCACTTGGAGACTTAGTAACAGTGTGTTACATGGAAAGATCGGGCTCGTGAAGGCGATTCGCATCCACGAGGACGGCGGGCCTGACGTGCTCCGGTACGAGGACGCACCCGATCCGCAGCCCGGCCCCGACGACGTCCTGATCAGGCTGCGCGCCGACCTCCCTCAACCACATCGACCTCTGGGTGCGAAGCGGCCGCCCCTCCGCGCCCAAGCCGCGGATCCTCGGCGCCGACGGTTCCGGCGTCGTCGAGAGCGGGCCGGGCTTCTCCCAGGGCGATCGCGTCTTGATGAATCCGGGCATCGACCACGGCGATCACGTCGCGGTCTACGGCGAGCACATGAACGGGACGGACGCTGAGCTCGTCGCCGTGCCGCGGCAGAACGTCTATCCGATCCCGGACGGGATGAGCTTCGAGGAAGCCGCGGCCTTCCCACTCGTGTTCGTGACTGCGTACCGCATGCTCGTGACGCGCGCACGGCTCCAGGAGGGCGAGACCGTCCTCGTCTGGGGCATCGGCGGCGGCGTCGCGATGGCGGCGAACACGATCGCCCGCGCGCTGGGAGCGACGACGATCGTCACCTCCTCGAGCGTGGACAAGCTGGCCCGCGTCGAGGCCGACGTAAAGGTCGATCACGCCAATGACGACGTCGTCGAGGCGGTCAAGGCGGCGACGGGCGGCCTCGGCGCGGATGTCGTCGTCGAGCACGTGGGCGAGGCGACCTGGCAGCGATCGCTCCAGTCGGCACGCAGCGGCGGCCGAATCGTCGTCTGCGGGGCGACGTCAGGGCCGAACCCACCGGCCGCGCTCCACCGCATCTGGTGGAAGCAGCTGTCGATCCTCGGGTCGACGATGGGGACGAAGGAGGACTTCGACGGCGTCTACGAGCTCGTCGCGAGCGGTCGGGCGAGGCCGGTCGTCGACGAGGTCTTCCCGCTGAGCGAGGCTCGAGCGGCCCATGAGCGCATGGAAGCCGGCGACCAGCTCGGCAAGATCGTGCTCACGATTCCCGGCTAGCGCGGTATTCGGCGGCCTCCTCGACGAGCGCTGCGAAGAGCGCGAAATCGTCGCCCTCTTCGGGGTGCCAGAGCACGCCGAGCGCGAAGCGGTGTGACGGATCCTCGACCGCCTCGATCGTCCCGTCCTCGGCCCAGGCGCTCTCGCGCAGCCCCTCGCCGATCCGACCGAAGCCCTGGTGGTGGGACGACTTCACGGGCGCGCTGTCGCCGAGGATCGAGCCGAGCCGCGAATCGGTCTCGACCCGCACATCGTGATCCGCCATCAGGCCCTCCTCATGCCGATGGCGGTCGTGGCCGACGATCTCGGGTAGATGCTGCACGAGATCTCCTCCGCGCGCGACGTTCAGCACCTGGCTCCCGCGGCACACGGCGAGCACCGGCATGTCCCGGCCGAGCGCGGCTTGCAGGAGCGCGAGCTCGGCGTTGTCGCGCTCGGGGCTGACCTCGTTCGTCTCGGCGTGCGCCTCGGCGCCGTAGGTCTCCGGATCGAGATCGCCGCCCCCCGAGAAGATGATCCCGTCGAGCACGTCGAGCGTGTCGTCGATCCCGTCCGCGACCGGCGGAACGAGCAGTGCCCGCCCGCCTGCGCGCTCCACCGCACGAACGTACGCGAGCGGGATGAACGCCGCGGGCTCGGTCCAGCGGCCCCAGGTCGCTTCCTCCGCGTACGTCGTGATCCCGATCACCGGCCGCATTCCGCGACGATACCCTCTAACCAAGCGGTTCCGATGACCGTCCTAAAACCGAGCTATCGTGAGAATGCGGGGTAAAAAGGATGGCCCCCTGTTGCGGCGCCGAAGTACTTCTCCTGCCAACGGGCAGGGCTGGCCCACCATGGAACGCCGCAAGACGATCCTGATCTGTGACGACGAGCCCGCACTGCGGGAGCTGATTCGTGCGTCGATGGACGACGGCTACGAGTTCGCCGAGGCGAGCGACGGCATCATCGCCTTGGAGCTGGCCCACGATGTAGAGCCGGACCTCGTGATCCTCGACCTGATGTTGCCGCGGCTGAGCGGGCTGGAGGTGCTCGCACGGTTGAACGAGGACGAGCGGCTCAAGGACGTTCCGGTGCTCGTGATCACGGCCTGGAACGAGACGCGCGAGGACGTGCTCGCAGCCGGCGCCGACGATTTCGTGTCCAAGCCGTTCGACCCGGAGGACCTCAAGGCCGCCGTGAACAGGCTGGTGGCCGCGTGAGCCGGTCGAACGCGCGCACGGTCTCCCTGCGGGACCGGATGCTCCTCGCGAGCATCGCCCTCGCTGCAATCGTCGTCGGCGTCTTCGTCGCGACGATCCTCGCCGTCTCGGCCGCGCGAACGGCCACGCATCAGGAGGCGCGGTCGAAGAACCTCTCCGTGGCGGCGCTCAGGCTGGAGAAGCTCGTCCTCGACGTCGAGAACGGTGTCCGCGGGTACGCCCTCACGAAAGATCCGCGGTTCCTCACTCCATACACCGACGCGAAAAGAGCACTCCCGGAACAGCGAAAGCGCTTTCGATCACTCGCCACTGACCAGCCGTTGCAAGCGGCACGGGCCAAGGGGCTCGACGAGGCGATCGGGCTCTACGTCGAGGACTTCGCCGACCCCGTCGTGCAGTTTTCGAACCGCCAAGCAGCCCAGTTTGCCTACGACAGCGAAGGGCGGATTCAGGCAGCTTCGATCCGGAACCAGTTCGCGCTATTCATCCAAGCGGAGAACGACCTCTCCAATAGCCGCGAGCGCGCGGCCGACTCGAAGTCGAGCCATGCGATCGAGCTTGGGGTCGTCGGGCTCACCGGCTCGGCGATCTTGATCCTCCTGTTCGCGATCTACCTCGCGCGCGGCATCGCCCGTCCGGTGACGGAGGCGGCCGCAGGCGCCGGCCAGGTCGCGGCTGGAGACCTCTCGATCCGGCTCAGCCAGAAGGGCCCCGGCGAGGTCGGCGAGTTCACGAAGAGCTTCAACGAGATGGCTGAGCGCCTCGAATCGACCCGCAACGAGCTGGAGGATCAGAACGCCCAGCTCAGGGAGAGTGAGCGCCTGAAGTCGGACCTCGTGAACACCGTCTCGCACGAGCTCCGGACGCCACTTTCGGGCGTCATGGGCTTCACGAAGCTCCTGCTCACGCGGGAGTTCGACCCCGAGACCAGGCGCCACTACCTCGGCATCGTCGACGCGCAGGCCCGCCGGCTCTCGAACCTGCTCGACGACTTCCTCGACGTCCGCCGGATCGAGGAGGGCCGTTTCCGCCGATCTGGCTGCCGCCGCGCTGGATATGGCCCGCAGGTTTCACGACGGCGCCACCCTGTGGGTGATCTCACCGCAGTGGGAACCGCATGCCCACCACGTCGCCGTCGAGTTCGTCCATCCTGTGATCATGGGCAAGCGGGCGCTGCCCTCGGTCGCGCTGGTCGAACCCGATCCCGTCGCGCAGGCGCGGGTCGCGAGTCAGCCAGGCGATCTCCTGATCGCGGTGGCGTCGGCCGACCAGCCTGCGGTGGTCGACGCGCATGCGGCGCGCGCAGGCGTGGGGCGTGCTGACCCTATGGATCGGTTCCGGGCCACGGCCGCCTGCAGGCGCGGCCAAGCACATCCTCTGGATCGACTCCGACGACCCGATGGTGCCGGCTACCGGGACCTTTGTGCTGATGTACCACTTGCTGTGGGAACTCACCCACGTGTGCTTCGAACATCCCGGACTGCTCAAGCCACCCGCCGACGAAAGCACCGACGAAGTCTGCGTGACATGCAGCGACGAAGGGCGGCTGGCAGAGGTCCTGCTCGAGCCCGCCGACGCAACCGGGCAGGCGTTGGTGCGAACGGCCAACGGCGAGGAGTGGGTGGACACCACGATTCTCGGCGAGGTCCACGCAAACGATCTCGTTCTGGTGCATGCCGGA
Source organism: uncultured Actinomycetes bacterium (assembly GCA_963825795.1). Taxonomy (GTDB): domain Bacteria; phylum Actinomycetota; class Thermoleophilia; order Gaiellales; family Gaiellaceae; genus VAXT01. The sequence continues at coordinate 14,935 of CAWGVD010000042.1, forward strand.
GCGGCGATCACACGTCTGGAGGTCAGCTCATGACTGGGCACACAACAGGCAAGGAATCCGAAAGCACCGCCTTTCTCTACCCGTTCATCGAATCCGAGGAGACGGACGTACGG
>CAWGVD010000043.1:0-5212 GCA_963825795.1 uncultured Actinomycetes bacterium
CGATCGGTCGCGCGTAGCCGCTGATGCATTCGGTCGCCCGCGTTGGGGACGACCTCCCCAGCGGCGCTCGCAAGGCCGACGGCGAGGGCCGCGACATCAGCTGATGCATGGCTTCCGCGATACCAGGCTGCGCGCTTGTCCTCCAGCCACTCGTGGGCCAACGTCGTCTTGCCATAGCCCGCCGGGGCGACGAGCAGGATGATTCGCGCGCCGCTTTCGTCGAGCATGCGCGTCAGTCGCGGCCGCTTGATGATTCCGCGCCGACTGACAACAGCCGCAGGACTCGTTTCCCCCGCCATCCCTTGTGGGGGCAACCGTAACGGGGGCGACGCGAAATATCGACTTCTCGAAAGGGGGCCTGTACCTGCGCCCGGGCGCAGGTACAGAGCCGTCAGTCCCCGGATGCGGAGGCTCCGGATCCGAGGCTTCGTGCGAGCGGGTCGTCGCCGGTCAGCAGCCGATACGCGACTGGGATCTGACGACGACGAGTCACGCCGAGCTTCTGCCGAAGGACGTCACAGTGCGCCTTCGCCGTCCTCGGCGAGATGCCCAGCCGCTCGCCGACCTCGTCGTTCGAGAGACCCTCTGCGATCAACTCGACGACCTCGCGCTGCCGATTCGTGATCTTCAGTTCCCGCTCGTTCAGTACCTGTGCCATGTCGCCGACGCTAACAACGGCCCGGCCGGCTGTACATTGGCCGAAAGGCGTATTCGAGCCGAATACGTCCGAGCCGCTGTCATGGCCAAGCTGACCTACGGGGCGATCTCCTCACTCGACGGCTTCGTCGCCGACAACGACGGCAAGTTCGACTGGGCCGAGCCCGACGCGGAGGTCCACGCGTTCGTCAACGACCTCGAGCGCCTCGCGGGCACCCACCTCTACGGTCGCCGCCTGTACGAGGTGCTCGTCGCCTGGGAGACGATCGACAACGATCGCGACCAGCCGCCGGTCATTCTCGACTTCGCCAAGATCTGGCAGGAGGCCGACAAGATCGTCTACTCGCGGACGCTGGAGTCGGTCTCGAGTGCCCGCACGCGGATCGAGCGCGAGTTCGACCCCGACGCCGTCCGCGAGCTCAAGGCGACATCGGAGCGCGACCTGCTCATCGGCGGTCCCGAGCTCGCGGGCGAGGCGATCAGGGCGGGGCTCGTCGACGAGTACCACCTGTTCCTGGCGCCGGTCCTGGTCGGCGGCGGGAAGCGGGCTCTCCCTGACGGAGTCCGGGTCGATCTCGAGCTGCTCGACGAGCGGCGATTCGCGAGTGGGTTCATCTACCTTCGCTACGGGAAGCGCTCCTAGGTGGCCACCTTCGTCTTCGTCCATGGCGCCGGCGACGTCGGCTGGTACTGGCATCTGGTGGAGGCCGAGCTGCGTGGCAGGGGTCATGACTCTGTGGCGCCGGACTTGCCGTGCGACGACGACACGGCAGGGTTGTCCGAGTACGCAGACACCGTGCTCCAGGCGATCGGCGACAGGCGCGAGCTGATCGTGGTCGCGCAGTCTGCCGGCGCTTTCACGGCGCCCCTCGTCTGTGAACGGACGCCCGTCGAGCTCCTCGTGCTCGTCGCGGGACTGATTCCTCTGCCGGGTGAAGCGGCCCGTGACTGGTGGACGAACACCGGATACGAGAGCAGCTCGGATGGCGGCGATGTGGTCAGCACCTTCTACCACGATGTTCCTCCCGAGCTAGCCGCCGAGGCACTCGAGCGCGGACGCGCTCAGTCCGACACGCCCGGCGAGGAGCCTTGGCCGCTCGAAGCATGGCCGGACGTGGACACCCGGTTCCTGCTCTGCCGCAACGATCGCCTGCTTGCCGGCGGACTTCCTGCGCCGGGTGGTGCGAGAACGGCTCGGCTTCGCTCCCGACGAGATCGAGTCCGGACACTGCCCTGCCCTCAGCCGGCCCAAGGAGCTCGCCGAGCGCCTCGACGCGTACCGCGCTCGCGGATCAGCGGTAGCCCTGCAGCTCGGCGTACTCGTCGGCGACCCGTTTCGGCACCGTGAACGCCCAGGCGTCCTCGACGAGCTCGCGCATCTCGTCCGCGTCGATCTTGTCGAGATCCACGTGCACCCAGTGGTACCGCATGTCGTGCTCGCTCGGCAGCGAGAACTTCTCGGGCTCGGACTCGACGAGCGCGTTGCGCCAGTCCTTCGGGAACGCGAAGCCCATCGTCGAGCCGTCGCGCGAGATCGCGAGATAGACGATCCGGCCGACCCGGAACTTCACGTTGCCGCGCACGAGGCCTTCGTTCGTTCGCGGAAGCTCGCTCGCGACTGCGCGGATCTCTTCGACCGTGACCATGCCCTCACAGAGATAGTGCCGACTGATGCCGTTCGGCTACCTGATCACGACTGCACTGATGGCCGTCCTCGTGCTGTTCGCGGTGGCGCCGCCCAGGCCGCGGCAGTCGAGCCCGATGCGCCTCAGCTTCTGGCTCGGGTTCATGGTCAACGAGCTGCCGTTCCTTGCCTTCTACGTGCTCGCGGCTTCGACCGCGCTCGCGATCGGGCAGGGAGACATCGCGAACCCGGTCGGCTGGATCGGGCTCGGGCTGGCGCTGCTGGCAACCGCCGGGCTCGTGGTCGTGGTTCTGCGGGCGATGCGGACGGGCGCCGTGGTCGACGAGGCCCTGGACGCGGCCGGGTTGCCCGCGCGCGCTCCGCGCCGACTGCCCCTGCGAGTCCTCTTCTGGCCCTTTGCCGTGCCTCACCCCGGCGTCGAGCGGATCTCGAACATCGCCTACGGCGACGCGGGGCGCGCGAACCTGCTCGACGTGTATCGGTCCCGGTCGCACTCGGGCACCGGTCCGACGTTCATCCACCTCCACGGCGGAGCGTTCCGCGTCGGCAAGCAAGAGCCGCGAGGCCCGGCCGCTCTTCCACCGGCTCGCTCGCCACGGATGGGTCTGCGTGAGTGCGAACTACCGGCTGCGCGCGCAGTACTCCGACCCGCTCGCCGACGTGAAGAATGTGCTCGCCTGGGTGCGCGCACACGGGCCTGAATACGGCGCCGATCCGAACGTCGTCTTCGTTGCCGGAAGCTCCGCCGGCGGACACCTCGCTTCGATGGCTGCCCTGACCTCGAACGATGCCTCGGTCACTGCGGTCGTCTTGCTGTACGGCTACTACGGCCCGGTCGGGCCCGAACGGACCTCACCGATGACATACGAGGGCCGGGGCGCGCCGCCGTTCTTCGTTGCGCACCCCGACCGGGACACGCTGGTCGTCGTCGAAGACGCGCGGCGGTTCGTCGAGACGCTCCGCCAGCGGCTCGGACAACCCGGTCGTCTACGCGGAGCTGCCCGGCGCGCAGCACGGGTTCGACTTCTTCTACTCGATCCGGTTCGAGGCGGTGATCGACGGGATCGAGGCCTTCGCAGACGGCGTGCTCAGGCCAACATCATCTCTTCGCCGCCCGCCGACGGCTCCGGGTCCGGTAACCGAGTCATCCGGAAGCCCTGGACGAGGCCGAGCAGAGCGGCGATGAACGGGATCAGCAGCGCAATCTGAAGAGCTCTCGGCCGGGCCTCGGTGTTGATGTGGAGGATCTCGGCCTGAACGTCGGGCGGCTGGCCCACGAGGAGTTCCTCGAGGTGCGTGTTGGTCATCACCTCCGCGTTCTTCTCGAGCCCCTTGGAGACCTGCTGCTGCTCGGTCGGCGAGAGAACCTTGCTCGAGTCCGCCAGGTGCGTGAAGACGAGCGACAGCGACGCCAGCATGATCGCGCCGGAGAAGGCGAGCCCGAAGGAGAGCCCGAACGACCCGCCTGCGGAGTTCACGGCCGCAGCCTCGCTGACGCGCTCCTCCTCGATCGGCGACAGCGTGTAGTTGTTGAGCTGCGACACGAGGAGCCCGAGCCCGGTGCCGGCGATGAGTAGCGGCACCGCCATCGCCCAGCCGGAGTGGGCGCGCGGCACGATCGGGACCAGGATCAGGAGACCTGCCGCGAGGAGCAGGAACCCGGCACGGATGATCTTGCTCGGGCTGTGGCCGCCCAGCTTCCTGCCGGCCAGCACGGCGACGGCGAACATGCTCAGCGACAAGCGGTGCGATCGAGAGGCCCGCCTCCAGAGCGTTGTACTCGAGCACCATCTGCAGGAAGATCGGGAGCGCGATCATCAGCCCGCCCAGGGCGATCTGCTGGAGGGTCTGGGACGTGATCCCGAGGCGGAAGTACTGCGATTCGAAGAGGACCGGGTCGACCAGCGCCGGCTTGCCTTCGCGCTTCCTACGGACGATCCACCACGCGAACGATCCCAGCGCGACGAGGCCGACGGCGATCAGGGCGGCAACGGACTCGCCGCCCTCCTGCCAGACGAGGATCCCGAGCACGACGCCGCCCATGCCGACCGCGGAGAGGATCGCGCCGACGACATCAATCTGTCTCGGGCCCGTGTAGGGAACCTCGCGGACGAGCCTGGTTCCGACGAGCACGATCGCGATGATCACGACCTCCCCGGCGAATGCGACGCGCCACGAGAGGTAGGTCGTGATGAAGCCGCCGATCAGCGGCCCGACCGCGGCGGCGATCGCAGCGGCGGCGCCGACGAGCGCGTAGGCGCGCCGCTGAGCAGGCCCCTCGAAGTTGCCGTGGATCAGGGACTGCATCGCCGGCAGGAGGAGCGACGCGCCGAGGCCGCCGACGATGGCCCAGAAGATGACGATCGGGACCAGGGTCTGCGACAGCACCATCGAGAGTGCGCCGGCCGCGTAACAGACCAGGCCGATGATGAACGCCCGCTTGCGGCCGATCAGATCGCCGATCTTGCCGCCGATCAGGATGAACGCCGCCGAGACGAGCGCCTCGAGCGCGATCGCGGACTGGACCCCGCTCGCGGTCGTGTCCAGATCGTGGACGACGGCCGAGATCGAGACGTTCATCAGCGACGTGTCGACGACGAGGACGAACATCGCCATCGACAGCAGCACCGCGAGCAGAGTGCTGCCGCTCGATCGTTCCTGCGCTGCCGAGGCCGCTTCCACGTCGGGGCGAGTCTCTCAGACGGTCAGGCGGGCACTTCGACGAGCTTCGACTTGTACTCGCTGCGGCTGAGCGTTCCGAACTCGACGAGCTCGATCTCGGCCCGCACCGTCAGCTCTTCTCTCAGCTTGTCGCCGATCGCGTCCGAGAGCTGGTCGGTCGGCTTGGCGCCCGGCGCGAGCTCGACGCTGAGCGGGAGCGGCGGTTCCTGCTTCACGCCTGCGGATCGG
>CAWGVD010000044.1:0-9843 GCA_963825795.1 uncultured Actinomycetes bacterium
GGACCTGTCCAGATTGGCCATATGCTATGATATGCTCATGGCGCGCAGACAGACGCTCGTCCAGTTGAACGACGAGCTGCTCGCCCTCCTGGACGAGCGAGCATCGAGAACCGGGCGGTCCCGGTCGGAGATCATTCGCGCGGCTGTCGAGCACGAGCTCGCGAGTGATCTCGAGGGAGCAATTGACTCGGCGATCGTCTCCGGCTACGAGCGTATTCCGCCGGCCGAGCTCGATCCGTGGGCCGAGGCCTCTGCGAAGCAATCTGTCGCTGCCGAGCCCTGGTGAATCGCGGTGAAGTCTGGTGGGTCGAGCACCCAGAGGCGGGCCGGCGCCCACATCTGCTTCTGACCAGGCAGGCGGCGATTCCTGTCCTCGCTGCCTACATTGCGGTCCCTGCCACGCGAACGGTACGCGGAATCCCGACCGAGGTTCGGCTCGGCGCTGACGACAGAATGCCCGCTGATTGCGCTCTCTCATTCGACAACATCGCGGTCATCCCGAGCGCCTACTTCGTGGAGCGAATCACCAAGCTCGGGCCGGATCGGCTGACCGAAGTCTGCCGCGCCCTTGCGATCGCGACTGGCTGCTGAGGCATACGGCCACCAAGGCCGCGGAATATCCTTGTGTGGGCAAGCAACCGGAGGAGGGCACGTCATGGCCATGAAGCTGAACATGCTTCCGCCGAGCGTGAACAACATGTCCGTCCGCGTCTTCGTGCGCGCGGCCGGGATCCCCGTCGAAGAGGAAAACGTCTGGGGCCAGACCCAGGAGCAGGAGTACCTGTCGAAGTACCCGCCCGGCCTCACGCCGACGATCGAGGACGACGAGCTGCCGAAGGGCGTCCTCGGCGAGAGCTGCGCCGTGATGATGTACCTCTCGACGCGCGAGGGCCGTGACGACCTGTACCCGTCCGACCCGAAGAAGCGCGCGATGGTCGACGCGGCGAACTTCTACACGCTGAGCATCTTCTACCCGCTGATGGCGCGCGCGACCTATCCGCGGCTCGGCTTCGCCGGGTACCCGGGAGAGGTCTCGACCTCGGACGCGTCCGACGAGGTCAAGGAGGCGGCGCGCAAGTCCGCGGAGGACTCGCTGCCGAAGATCCTCGACGTCTACCCCGCGTTCTGGGGCACGGACACCGGCTTCATCGGGGGCGGGGACACGCCGACGATCGCCGATATCAGGCTCGCGGCCACGCTCGAGTTTCTCGCGGCCACCGACACCGGGATCCCCGGTTGGGCGAAGGACTACATCGGGCGAGTCGAGTCGGCGCTCGGCGACGCGTACAGCGAGCCGGCCGGCGACGTGCGCGGCTACGTGGCGCAGGCCACGGGCGAGGCGGTCGCCGCGAGCTAGTTCCGCAGCACCCGAAAACTGACGTGCGCTACAGCCGGCGTGTCCACGAGCCGCATGCGCTCGAGGCGGATGGGCCCATCCTCGAAGTCGTCGAGGAAGCGGACGCCTTCTCCGAAGATGACTGACACGAGGTCGAGGTGCAGCTCGTCGATGAGTCCCGCGGATAGAGCCTGCCTCGTCATGTCGCCGCCCATCACGCTCACGTCCCGGCCGCCCGCAGCTTCCTTGGCGAGCGCGATCGCCCGCTCCAGGCCCTCGGTGACGAAGACGAAGGGCAGTTCGTCCGCGTTCTCGGGCGGGTGGTGGGTGACGACGAAGAACGGCCAGTCGAAGGGAGGCGTGCCGCCCCAGCCGCGCGCCGTGTCGTAGGTGTTGCGGCCGACCACCGCCGCGCCGATTCGGGTCACGAGCGCGTCGAAGACCTCACGGCTCTCGTCGGAGAGATGCAGCGGCTGGCGGTCGTCGCTCCGGAAGAGCCAGGCATTGAGCCGGCCTACCTGGCCGTCCGTGCGCGCCATGTAGCCGTCGAGCGAGACGGCGTGGGTGCTGAGGACGCTCACGCCGCACAAGTATCTCGCGGCGGTCAACCTCCTACATCGTCTCGAACGTCGCCCGCCGGCGGCCGTCGATCTCGAACAGCCGCAGGAGCGCGTAGGCGATGGCCGCGTAGCAGAGGCCGATGAGCAGCTCGGTCAAAACGAGGCCCGAGACGTCGCCGAGCGACGCGCCGTCGGCCACGCGCCGGGCGGCCTGGATCCCATGCGTCAGCGGGAGGACGCTCGCGACCTGCTGCATCCAGGTGGGCAGCGCGTCGAGCGGCACGTTCACGCCGCAGAAGAGCAGGAAGACGAAGATCATCAGGTTCGCGAAGAAGAAGATGTCGCGGCCGCGCAGGCCGAACGCTCCGATCAGTGTTCCGAACGCGGTGCACGAGAACGAGGACACGACGACGATGAGCGCGATCGCGGGAATCGAGCCGGCCGGGAACGAGACGCCGAGAAGCAGCGAGCCGACGACGAAGCCGACGGTCGAGACGATGACGCCGTTCGCGATGTTCGGAAGAGCCCGGCCGAGGAAGAGCGCGAGCCGGTTCGCGGGCGTGACGAGGATCGACGACAGCGTCTGCGTCCAGCGCTCGCCGCCGATCGTCATCGCCATCCCGAAGATCCCGCCGAGCGCGCAGATGGCGACCGCATTGCCGACGAGGAAGTACTTGTCTGATTGTGACCCGGCGTAGCGCCCGATGTAGGCGAAGAACAGGATCTGGAAGATCGGCCCGCCGAGCATCGTCGGCACGTACATCGTCCAGTGGATCCAGTTGAACAGTGCGCGGTACGCGAGGTAGCCGCCGACGAAGAAGATGCGGACAGCGTTCATCGCAGCGCGAGCGTGGCGCTCTTGCGGGCGCGCACCTCGAAGTAGCCGAGCGTGTAGTGGCCGATCGCGAGGTAGATGAGCCCCAGCGCGACGCACATGAGGAACGGAATGATCGGGTCACCGCCGAGCGCGGCCGCACGGAGCCCGCGGATGCCCCAGGTCGGCGCGAGCACCCACGAGATCGGCCGCGTCCAGCCCGGCAGGAGCGAGAGGCTCATCAGCAGTCCCGTGACGAGCCAGACCGGATATTCGAGGAGGTTCGAGAGCGAGTTGGCGTTGCGCAGGAGCACGAACGTCGACGACAGAACGAGCCCGAGCAGGCCGAGCGAGACGATCGCGGCGACGAGCGCGAGGATGAACCACGCGGGATGCGCGAAGTCGAGCGGCAGGCCGAAGATGACCCGCCCCCAGAGCAGCGTCGACGCGATCGAGTAGAGACCGATCGAGGCGGTTGCGACAGTCATGGGGAGGACGACCTCGATCAGGCGCGGCGGTACGCCGATCACGTACTCGAGCGTCCCCTGCCAACGCTGCCACTGAATGAGGCCGCCGGAGCCGAAGAGCACCGACGACCAGATGCCCATCATCCCGGCGCCGAGCGAGGCGTACAGCAGCCCCGACCCCGGCCGCGTGCCGCCCGCGAACATGTAGTGCGCGATCGTCGCGAAGAAGATCGGCGAGATCGTCGCGTTGAGGATGAAGAACCCGGACATGGTCAGGTTCTTCACGTTGAAGACCCAGCCCGTCCAGAAGAGACGGAAGGACCGGCTCACAGCTGCTCGAGGGTCGCGTGCTTGCGGCCTTGCCACTCGAAGACGCGGAGCAGCACGAGCCCGCCCGCGAGGTACGTGAGTCCGATCCCGAGCTCGGTCGCGAGCAGGCCGGTCACGTCGGAGAAGGGCTCGCCGGCGGCAAGGTCGCGCGCGGCCTGGATCGCGTGTGTCAGCGGCAGCACGTGCGAGACGTCCTGCATCCAGCCCGGGAGCTCGGAGATCGGGACGTTCGCGCCCGTGAAGATGAGCAGGAACCCGAAGATGACGTTCGAGAGCACGGCGTTCTCGCGAACGCGAAGCGAGACCGCAGCGTTGGTCAGGCCGAGCCCCGTGCACGAGAACGCGGCGACGAGGATCACGACCGCGAGCCCCGGGATCGATCCGGCCGGGAGGGTCACGCCGAGGATGATGCAGCCGGCGGCGAACGAGAAGGCCGAGACGAACGCCGCGTTGCCCATCACCGGCAGTGCGCGCCCGACGAACAGCGGGAACCGCTTGGCGGGGCTGACGAGGATCGCGCTGAGCGTGTTCTGGTAGCGCTCCCCGCTCACGGTCTGCGACATGGCGAACAGGCACGGGATCGCCGCGTACTGGATCGCGTTCCCGGTCACGTAGAAGACGTCCGACTGGAGGCCGGCCGAGCGCCCGATGTACGCGAAGAGGAGGATCTGGAAGATCGGCGCGACGATGAGGCTCGGGATGTAGATCGTCGGCGAGAGCCAGTAGAAGAGCGCCCGGTAGCTCGTCAGGCCGCCGACGAAGAAGAGACGGACCGAGTTCACGTCAGCGAGAGCGCGGCTCGTTCGCGGGCTGCTCTGAGCAAGCGGTCCATGACGAGGAAGCCGAGTGCGATGTACGCCGTGCCGAGCGCGAAGCACATCAGCAGATCGGGGATCGGTGACCCGCCGAGCGACGACTCCCTGATCGCGTTCATCCCCCAGGTCGGCGCGAGGATCCAGGAGATCGGCCGCACCCAGTACGGGAAGAAGGTCAGCGGGACGAGGAATCCGCAGATGAGCCAGATCGGGTACTCGAACATGTTCCCGAGCGCCCACGCTGCGCGGAAACGGACGAAGCAGACCGCGAACAGGAAGCCGAGCGCTCCGAACGTGAGGACGGTCGCGGGGATCGAGAGCACGAACAGAAGCGGATGGACGAGCGTCAGGTGGATGCCGAAGAGGAGCCGTCCCCAGAGCAGCGTCGCGACGAGGCTGTAGATCCCGATCGTCGCCATCGCGATCGTCACCGGGAGGAGGATCAGGGCGAAGTTCGTGGGCGTGGCGACCAGCGCTTCGAGCGTGCCCTGCCAGCGCTCACGCTGCATCGCCGAGCCGGCGGTCGTGCTCGTCGCCGACCACATGCCCATCACGGCCGCGCCGAGCGACGCGTAGAGGAGCGTGCGGGGGCTGTCTCCGGCGCGGAACACGAAGAAGGCGACGGTCGCAAAGAAGAGCGGGTAGATGACCTGGCCGACCCCGTCGAAGGCCGAGCGCATGATCATCTTGAAGTGGAAGAGCCAACCGATCCCGAGGAGCCTGAGCGTTCTCACTCGTCTTTGACGAGCGCGACGTAGGCGTCCTCGAGCGTGGGCTCGCGGTGCGAGACGCGGCCGACGTTCGAGCCGTTCAGGTGGCCCAGGATCGTGGCGGTCAGCTGGACGTCCGCGCGGGTCTGGACGCTCAGCACCTGAGCCTGCTCCCGCTCCTCGATCCAGACGGACATGACGCCTTCGAGGGTGCGGAGCAGCTCGACCGTCTCGTCCGGGATGCCGTAGACCTCGACCTCGGTCACCGCGCCCGATGCGACTCGGCTCTTCAACTCGCTCGGGCGTGCCTTCGGCGACGATCTCGCCCTGGGAGATGACTGCGATCCGGTCGCAGAGCGCGTCTGCTTCGAACATGTAGTGCGTCGTGAGCAGGATCGTCTTGCCGGCTTCGGTGAGCGTGCCGATCGTGGCGCGCAGCTCTCGGGCGCCGACCGGGTCGAGGCCGATCGTCGGCTCGTCGAGGAAGACGACCTCGGGGTCGTGGAGGAGCCCGCGCGCGACGTGCAGACGCTGCTTCATGCCGCGCGAGTAGCCCTCGGTGCGCTCGTGCTCGCGGCCCTTGAGGCCGACCAGCTCGAGCAGCTCTTCGATGCGCGGCTTCTGGACTTTCGGGGGCACGCCGTAGAGCTCGGCGAAGTAGCGGAGGTTGTCGTAGCCCGAGAGCCGTTCGTAGACGCCGCGCTCGCCGCCGAAGACGTAGCCGATGCGCTTCCTGACCTCTCGCGGATCCTTGACGACGTCGAAGCCGAGGACGCTCGCGCTGCCCGCGGTGGGGATCAGGAGCGTGATCAGCATCTTGATCGTCGTCGTCTTGCCGGCGCCGTTCGGCCCGAGCAGTCCGAAGAGCTCGCCCTTCTCGATCTGGAAGCTGACACCGCGCACGGCCTCGATCTCCTTGACGCGACGGCGGATCGTTCCGGTGTGCGTCTTGTAGACGCGGCGCAGGTCGTGTGCCTCGACGACGGCCATGGCCTCAGCCTACCGACGGGTCGGACGGCTTACAGTTGCGCCGATGGAATCGGAATTTCCCTTCCAGCTGCGCGGCGACGACGGCGTCATCCGCGTGTCGATCACGCGGAACGAGGAGCCCGCGCGCTGGGGCTGGCGACTGCTCGGCCTCGACGTTCCGCTCGAGCACATCGTCGGCTTTCCCGTCGTCGAGGCGACCGTCGACTACCCGGGCGAGGGCTACGCGGCCGTGATGGGTTGGGTCCAGGTCGTCCGCTACGAGCGTGACCGGCGAGCCGGAGACCGTCGTGCTTGCGGACGTCGCACCTCAGCTGCAGGGCCTCGGGATGCCGTACGTCGCGTTCGGCGTTCGTCCGACCTACTTCGACTCACCGGCGATCTCGGATCCTGACGCGGACTGGCGCGCCGCGACGTTCCTGACCGCGACGCCGGACGCGCTTTTGTCGCGGGTGATCGAGCCCGTGTGCGGGTTCCGCTGGGGGTATCTGCCGCGAAGGCGGAGTGACCGAGGTGGTCGACGCGGGTCGGGCTGAAGAGAAGGACTGGCTCGAGGCGCGCGAGAAGCTCGTAACGCACTATCCCGACTGGGAGTGGCGTACCGGCTTCGCTAACGGGAGCTGAAGCCGCCTCCGCCCGGGGTCTCGATCCGGACGACGTCGCCCGGCGCGAGATCTCTCGTCGCCTTCGACGGAAGCTCCTCGTCGTTGACGAAGTTGCGGCCGGGCTGTCCCGGCTCGCCTCCTTGCACGCCTCGCGGGGCATGTCGCCGTCGCTCGGAGATGATCGAGACCCGGCACGGTTCGAGGACGCGCAGCTCGCGGACTACACCGTCGCCGCCGCGGTGGAGGCCGTCGCCGCCCGAGCCGAGCCGGAGCGCGTACCGCTCGATCCGCAGCGGGTATGCGAGCTCGAGGGCCTCGGCCGGAGTGGTCAGTGTGTTTGACATTGTCACGTGCACTGCCGAGGGGCCGTCCGCGTCCGCGCAGGCGCCCTGCCCCCCGCCGATCGTCTCGTAGTACGTGAAGTGTTCGTTGCCGAACGTGAGGTTGTTCATCGTTCCCTGGCCTTGTGCTGGAACCGGAAGGGCCTCCCCGAGCGCGGCGAAGAGCGTGTCGACGATCCGGCCCGAGGTCTCGACGTTTCCGGCCGCGACCGCTGCCGGTGGGCGGGCATTGACGAGGGAGCCTTCGGGGGCGTCGACCGAGACAGGTGCAAACGCGCCGCCGGACGAGGGCAGATCAGGTGCGGTCAGGCAGCGGACGACGAAGTAGCAGGCCGAGCGCGTGACCGAGAGTGGGCAGTTGAGGTTGCCCTCGTGCTGCGGCGCGGTACCGGCGAAGTCGAACGTGATCTCGTCTCCCGCGATGGTGGCCGCGGCACGGATCACGAGGTCGCCCTCGGGGGCCTCGAGCACATCCTGCGCCTCGAAACGGCCGTCCGGGATGCGGTCGATCGCGGCTCGGACGACGCGCTCCGAATAATCGAAGAGCTCGTCCATCGCCGCGACGACGCGGTCTCGGCCCCGGCGCTCGCACAGCTCGGCAAGGCGCCGGGTCGCCAGGGCGTGAGCGGCGAGCTGGGCTCGAAAGTCGCCACGGCGCTCGTCGGGGTTTCGCATCCTGGTGACGAGGTCGTCGAGCAGCTCGTCGTCGAGCCTCGTGGGTGGGATCACGACCCCCTCGTCGGGCAGCGTGCGAGAGCCCGCGGGCATGCTCCCGGCTCGACGCCGCCGACGTCTGCGTGGTGCGCGCGGCTGACTGCGAAGCCGACGTCGGTCCGGGAGACGAGCGTGATGTCTGGTAGATGCGTCCCGCCCGCGTACGGGTCGTTGAGGACGAAAACGTCGTCGGGGCGGGGGTCGTGGCGCATGACGGCCGCCACGGCGTCCGGCATCGCGCCGAGGTGGACTGGAATGTGCTCGGCCTGCGCAATCATCCGGCCGCGTTCGTCGAAGAGCGCGGTCGAGCAGTCGCGGCGCTCTTTGATGTTCGCGGAGAAGGCGGACCGGATGAGCACGGCGCCCATCTCCTCGGCCACCGAGCGCAACGCGCTGCCGAGAACTTGGAGCTCAATATTCACGATCGCGTGAGCCTCCAGCCGGCACCCTTCCCATCCCTAACCCCCACCCACCCTGGGGGAAGCCAGCAGGTGGTGGTGTCCAGTTCGAGCATGGCTGGCCCGGCCACCCGCGTTGCAGGCTCCGAGCCGCGCTCGATCGCCGGGCCGGGCCTCATCTCGGCGGTGCGCACCGCGACGAGCTCGATGTTCCGCGACAGGTCTGCGTAGCCGTAGCGCTCCTCGTGCGCGCGGTGGAACGCTCGCGCGAGCTCGGGACCGAGCGGCACCGTCAGCTCGAACGACTGGCCTGCGTAACGGAGATCCGCCTCGCCGGCGCGCGGCAGCTCACCTGCTTCGTCGAGCGGGACGAGGTACGAGCGCACGAAGTCGCGCCGCTCGTCACTCGCCGCGAGCCCGAGCGCGGACAGGGCACCGGCGCTCTCCGGGACGACCACGGAGTGCAGTTCGAGCTCGTCCGCAAGCTCGCAGGCGTGGAGAGGCCCCGCGCCGCCGAACGCAACGAGGGCCAGCCCGCGCGGATCGTGCCCACGCTCGACCGAGACGAGCCGAACGGCTCGCACCATTTCTGCATTTACGGCGCGCACCACGGCCTCCGGGTCGAGGTCGCCGAGCGCACGCTCGGCCGCTGCGTGGTCGAGGCGAAGACCGCTCGCAAGCGTGTCCGGGAGCCTGCCCAGGACGAGGTTGGCGTCCGTCACGGTCGGACGCGTGCCGCCGCGGCCGTAGCAGGCCGGCCCCGGGTCTGCGCCCGCGCTCTCGGGCCCGACATGCAGAGCGCCGCCCTCGTCGAGCCACGCGATCGAGCCTCCGCCGGCGCCGACGGTCTGGAGGTCGACGCTCGGGAGCCGGACCGGGAACCCGGCGACGCTCCGCTCGACGCCGCGCTCGACTTCGCCGTTCCTGATCAGCGCGACGTCAGTCGATGTCCCGCCCATGTCGAGCGAGACCGCGTCCCGCACACCGGCCGCGCGAGCGGCGAGCGCCGCGCCGACGGCGCCTGCAGCGGGGCCGGAGAGCAGCGCAAAGGCGGGGTGCGCAGCAGCCTCGGCGATTGTCGCGACGCCGCCCGACGAGCGCATGACCAACGGCTCGGGCAGCCCTTCCTCGGCGCAGCGATCCGAGAGCGCCTCCAGATAGCCCGCCAACGATGGGCCGAGATAGGCGTCGATCGCAGTCGTCGATGCACGTTCGTACTCGCGGAACTCCGGCGAGATCTCGTGGGAGGCGACGACGCGAGCTCCGGGCAGTTTCCTCCGCAACTCCTCGGCCACGGCCGCTTCGTGCTTCGCGTCTCGGAACGAAAAGAGACAGCACACGGCGACTGCCTCCGCATCGATCTCCGGTACGGACTCGAGATCGAGCGGCCGCAGGACGCCATCCGGCCCGATGCGCTCGTCGACGCCGAAGCAGCGTTCGAGCGGGACGAGCGGCTCCGGATGGTCGTCGCACAGCCTGTAGAGATGAGCTCGCGCCTGCCTCCGCAAGTGCAGGAGATGCTCGAAGCCGGCGGTCGCGACGAACGCCGTCTTCGCGCCCTTGCGCTCCAGGAGCGCGTTCGTCGCGACCGTCGTCCCGTGCGTGAAGCGCTCCAGGTCGCGTGCGCCGACGGCTCGAGCGGCCGCGAGCACCGACTCCTCCTGCCGTCTCGACGTCGGAACCTTCGCCGTCCAGATGCGGCCATCCTCGACGAGGACGGCGTCCGTGAACGTGCCGCCGACATCGACGCCGAGAATTCCCACGGC
>CAWGVD010000045.1:0-5654 GCA_963825795.1 uncultured Actinomycetes bacterium
GAGCTCTAGTCGCGGCCGGTGCTGACGACCAGATAGACGCACGCGCGGGTCGCACGCTGGACGCCGCCTCGCGGGTACTGCCTGATCACGCGTCCCTGGTGGTGGAGCGAGGACGCGTACCGCGTTCGCCCCGAAGCGCAGCCCCGGCGGAGGATCGCGTCCTGGGCGTCGGTCAATCGCAGCCCGAGCACCCGCGGGACGACGCACGTCGCGGCTCCGGAGACGGGCGCGGCCCCGTTGAGTGAATACGCGATCAGCTTCCCGTCGGGCGACCAGGACGGACTGTCGCCGATGCCGGCCACGAGGCGCGGGCTCGTGCCGTTCGAACGCATCACGTAGAGGCTGGGCCGACCGCCCACGTCGCGGGCGAATGCGATCAGCGCCCCGTTGGGCGACCAGGCCGGCCGCTTGTCGCGGGCTCCGTCGTTCGTCAGGTTCGAGCGTCCCGAGCCATCGGCGTTCATGACGAAGAGATCCGCGCCCGCACCGAACGCGATCTTGCGCCCGTCGGGGGACCAGGACGGGGAGCGCTCGTCGACGATCGAGCCGCGCGTGAGGTCGGCGAGCCCGGTTCCGTCGGCGTTCATCGTGAAGACGTCGTAGCTCCCGAGCCGGTTGCTGGCGAACGCGATGCGCTTCCCGTCGGGCGACCAGGCGGGCTCGACGTCGTCGGACAGGCCGATCGTCAGAGCCCACGACCCGCTTCCGTCGACGCGCGCCACGACGATCTGATGCGTGTGGTAGCCGCGCTCGTACGCGATCAGTGTGCCGTCGGGCGACCACGAAGGATGTCGCTCGGGGATCCGCGTCTCGGTGAGCCGCGTCGGCCGTCCGCCGGTCGCGCTCGTAATGCGGATGTCGCCGGCGCGCTGGAACGCGATCCGCGTTCAGTCGGGCGACCAGGTCGGCGCGCGGTCCGCCGCGAAGTTGTGCCTCGTCACGCGAGCGCCGGCTGTGCCGTCCGGGCCGACGACGTAGATCCGCGCGGGCGGGACGCAGCGTGCGCTGGGCTCCGTCAGCTCGGCGCTCGCGCCCGAGACGAGGAGCAGACACGCGACCAGGGGCGCCAGGCTGAGAGGCGTCGGCTTCATCAGTTCGATTGTCCCACTCCCGAGCCCGAAGCAGGAATATCCTTGCGGGGTCAAGCGAAGGAGGGAGAGCACGTCATGGCCATGAAGCTGAACATGCTTCCGCCGAGCGTGAACAACATGTCCGTCCGCGTCTTCGTGCGCGCGGCCGGGATCCCCGTCGAAGAGGAAAACGTCTGGGGCCAGACCCAGGAGCAGGAGTACCTGTCGAAGTACCCGCCCGGCCTCACGCCGACGATCGAGGACGACGAGCTGCCGAAGGGCGTCCTCGGCGAGAGCTGCGCCGTGATGATGTACCTCTCGACGCGCGAGGGCCGTGACGACCTGTACCCGTCCGACCCGAAGAAGCGCGCGATGGTCGACGCGGCGAACTTCTACACGCTGAGCATCTTCTACCCGCTGATGGCGCGCGCGACCTATCCGCGGCTCGGCTTCGCCGGGTACCCGGGAGAGGTCTCGACCTCGGACGCGTCCGACGAGGTCAAGGAGGCGGCGCGCAAGTCCGCGGAGGACTCGCTGCCGAAGATCCTCGACGTCTACCCCGCGTTCTGGGGCACGGACACCGGCTTCATCGGGGGCGGGGACACGCCGACGATCGCCGATATCAGGCTCGCGGCCACGCTCGAGTTTCTCGCGGCCACCGACACCGGGATCCCCGGTTGGGCGAAGGACTACATCGGGCGAGTCGAGTCGGCGCTCGGCGACGCGTACAGCGAGCCGGCCGGCGACGTGCGCGGCTACGTGGCGCAGGCTACGGGCGAGGCGGTCGCCGCGAGCTAGTTCCGCAGCACCCGAAAACTGACGTGCGCTACAGCCGGCGTGTCCACGAGCCGCATGCGCTCGAGGCGGATGGGCCCATCCTCGAAGTCGTCGAGGAAGCGGACGCCTTCTCCGAAGATGACTGACACGAGGTCGAGGTGCAGCTCGTCGATGAGTCCCGCGGATAGAGCTTGCCTCGTCATGTCGCCGCCCATCACGCTCACGTCCCGGCCGCCCGCGGCTTCCTTGGCGAGCGCGATCGCCCGCTCCAGGCCCTCGGTGACGAAGACGAAGGGCAGTTCGTCCGCGTTCTCGGGCGGGTGGTGGGTGACGACGAAGAACGGCCAGTCGAAGGGAGGCGTGCCGCCCCAGCCGCGCGCCGTGTCGTAGGTGTTGCGGCCGACCACTGCCGCGCCGATTCGGGTCACGAGCGCGTCGAAGACCTCACGGCTCTCGTCGGAGAGATGCAGCGGCTGGCGGTCGTCGCTCCGGAAGAGCCAGGCATTGAGCCGGCCTGCCTGGCCGTCCGTGCGCGCCATGTAGCCGTCGAGCGAGACGGCGTGGGTGCTGAGGAGACGCTCACGCCGCACTAGTATCTCGCGGCGGTCAACCTCCTACATCGTCTCGAACGTCGCCCGCCGGCGGCCGTCGATCTCGAACAGCCGCAGGAGCGCGTAGGCGACGGCCGGCGTAGCAGAAGCCGATGAGCAGCTCGGTCAAAACGAGGCCGGAAACGTCGCCGAGCGACGCGCCGTCGGCGACGCTGCGTGCAGCCTCGATTCCGTGTGTCAGCGGAAGGACGCTCGCGACCTGCTGCATCCAGGTGGGCAGCGCGTCGAGCGGCACGTTCACGCCGCAGAAGAGCAGGAAGACGAAGATCATCAGGTTCGCGAAGAAGAAGATGTCGCGGCCGCGCAGGCCGAACGCTCCGATCAGTGTTCCGAACGCGGTGCACGAGAACGAGGACACGACGACGATGAGCGCGATCGCGGGAATCGAGCCGGCCGGGAACGAGACGCCGAGAAGCAGCGAGCCGACGACGAAGCCGACGGTCGAGACGATGACGCCGTTCGCGATGTTCGGAAGAGCCCGGCCGAGGAAGAGCGCGAGCCGGTTCGCGGGCGTGACGAGGATCGACGACAGCGTCTGCGTCCAGCGCTCGCCGCCGATCGTCATCGCCATCCCGAAGATCCCGCCGAGCGCGCAGATGGCGACCGCATTGCCGACGAGGAAGTACTTGTCTGATTGTGACCCGGCGTAGCGCCCGATATAGGCGAAGAACAGGATCTGGAAGATCGGGCCGCCGAGCATCGTCGGCACGTACATCGTCCAGTGGATCCAGTTGAACAGTGCGCGGTACGCGAGGTAGCCGCCGACGAAGAAGATGCGGACAGCGTTCATCGCAGCGCGAGCGTGGCGCTCTTGCGGGCGCGCACCTCGAAGTAGCCGAGGGTGTAGTGGCCGATCGCGAGGTAGATGAGCCCCAGCGCGACGCACATGAGGAACGGAATGATCGGGTCACCGCCGAGCGCGGCCGCCCGGAGCCCGCGGATGCCCCAGGTCGGCGCGAGCACCCACGAGATCGGCCGCGTCCAGCCCGGCAGGAGCGAGAGGCTCATCAGCAGTCCCGTGACGAGCCAGACCGGATATTCGAGGAGGTTCGAGAGCGAGTTGGCGTTGCGCAGGAGCACGAACGTCGACGACAGAACGAGCCCGAGCAGGCCGAGCGAGACGATCGCGGCGACGAGCGCGAGGATGAACCACGCGGGATGCGCGAAGTCGAGCGGCAGGCCGAAGATGACCCGCCCCCAGAGCAGCGTCGACGCGATCGAGTAGAGACCGATCGAGGCGGTTGCGACCGTCATGGGGAGGACGACCTCGATCAGGCGCGGCGGTACGCCGATCACGTACTCGAGCGTCCCCTGCCAGCGCTGCCACTGAATGAGGCCGCCGGAGCCGAAGAGCACCGACGACCAGATGCCCATCATCCCGGCGCCGAGCGAGGCGTACAGCAGCCCCGACCCGGCCGCGTGCCGCCGGCGAACATGTAGTGCGCGATCGTCGCGAAGAAGATCGGCGAGATCGTCGCGTTCAGGATGAAGAACCCGGACATGGTCAGGTTCTTCACGTTGAAGACCCAGCCCGTCCAGAAGAGACGGAAGGACCGGCTCACAGCTGCTCGAGGGTTGCGTGCTTGCGGCCTTGCCACTCGAAGACGCGGAGCAACACGAGCCCGCCCGCGAGGTACGTGAGTCCGATCCCGAGCTCGGTCGCGAGC
This sequence comes from uncultured Actinomycetes bacterium, assembly GCA_963825795.1. Lineage (GTDB taxonomy): Bacteria > Actinomycetota > Thermoleophilia > Gaiellales > Gaiellaceae > VAXT01. Next base: position 4,126 of record CAWGVD010000045.1, read on the forward strand.
AGGCCGGTCACGTCGGAGAAGGGCTCGCCGGCGGCAAGGTCGCGCGCGGCCTGGATCGCGTGGGTCAGCGGCAGCACGTGCGAGACGTCCTGCATCCAGCCCGGGAGCTCGGAGATCGGGACGTTCGCGCCCGTGAAGATGAGCAGGAACCCGAAGATGACGTTCGAGAGCACGGCGTTCTCGCGAACACGAAGCGAGACCGCAGCGTTGGTGAGACCGAGCCCCGTGCACGAGAACGCGGCGACGAGGATCACGACTGCGAGCCCCGGGATCGATCCGGCCGGGAGGGTCACGCCGAGGATGATGCAGCCGGCGGCGAACGAGAAGGCCGAGACGAACGCCGCGTTGCCCATCACCGGCAGCGCGCGCCCGACGAACAGCGGGAACCGCTTGGCCGGGCTGACGAGGATCGCGCTGAGCGTGTTCTGGTAGCGCTCCCCGCTCACGGTCTGCGACATGGCGAACAGGCACGGGATCGCCGCGTACTGGATCGCGTTCCCGGTCACGTAGAAGACGTCCGACTGGAGGCCGGCCGAGCGCCCGATGTACGCGAAGAGGAGGATCTGGAAGATCGGCGCGACGATGAGGCTCGGGATGTAGATCGTCGGCGAGAGCCAGTAGAAGAGCGCCCGGTAGCTCGTCAGTCCGCCGACGAAGAACAGGCGGACGGAGTTCACGTCAGCGAGAGCGCGGCTCGTTCGCGGGCTGCTCTGAGCAAGCGGTCCATGACGAGGAAACCGAGCGCGATGTACGCCGTGCCGAGCGCGAAGCACATGAGCAGATCGGGGAGCGGGAGCCGCCGAGCGACGACTCCCTGATCGCGTTCATCCCCCAGGTCGGCGCGAGGATCCAGGAGATCGGCCGCACCCAGTACGGGAAGAAGGTCAGCGGGACGAGGAACCCGCAGATCAGCCAGACCGGGTACTCGAACATGTTCCCGAGCGCCCACGCGGCGCGGAAGCGGACGAAGCAGACCGCGAACAGGAAGCCGAGCGCTCCGAACGTGAGGACGGTCGCGGGGATCGAGAGCACGAACAGGAGCGGATGGACGAGCGTCAGGTGGATGCCGAAGAGGAGCCGTCCCCAGAGCAGCGTCGCGACGAGGCTGTAGATCCCGATCGTCGCCATCGCGATCGTCACCGGGAGCAGGATCAGGGCGAAGTTCGTGGGCGTGGCGACGAGCGCTCGAGCGTGCCCTGCCAGCGCTCACGCTGCATCGCCGAGCCGGCCGTCGTGCTCGTCGCCGACCACATGCCCATCACGGCCGCGCCGAGCGACGCATAGAGGAGCGTGCGCGGGCTGTCGCCGGCGCGGAAGACGAAGAAGGCGACGGTCGCAAAGAAGAGCGGGTAGATGACCTGGCCGACCCCGTCGAAGGCCGAGCGCATGATCATCTTGAAGTGGAAGAGCCAGCCGATCCCGAGGAGCCGAAGCGCTCTCACTCGTCTTTGACGAGCGCGACGTAGGCGTCCTCGAGCGTGGGCTCGCGGTGCGAGACGCGGCCGACGTTCGAGCCGTTCAGGTGGCCC
>CAWGVD010000046.1:0-155328 GCA_963825795.1 uncultured Actinomycetes bacterium
GCAGGGCCGTGTACGACTTGAGGCCGGCCAGTCCGAGCTCCTCGTCCACCGCGGACATGACCGCCAGCGCGCCCTCGCCGGCGCGAGTCCGTGTGCGCGGACGATTCCGGATCGCCCCGCGCGCCTGCCGCTCGAAGCACGCCTCGATCGCCGCGAGGGCATCGGCAGGCGTGAGCAGCTTCTCGATGTGAGCTTCGGTCAGGTAGAGAGGCAGGAGACGAAGCCTATTGCCGCTTCCTTGCTTCGTCCCGGACGACGACATTGCGGCTGTCGGCGCGAATGACGGCCGACCAGGGAACGACGTCGCGAGTGCGGATCCGTGCACCCGATTCCGGTGCGCCGATCCCGAAGCGTTCGAGGAAGCCACTCGGTCCGACGACGAGCCCGTGATCTTCAGCGTGCGCGACGTGCGCTCCGCGCGGAGATCGTGGACCCGGCCGAGCACCTGACCCGACTCGGTGGTCACTCGGGCATCGAGGAGGTCCGTGAATCGCATCAGGAGCCCGGGATCCATTCGACCCACTTGCGAGCCCGGTCGTCGCCGCGACCAAGCCGGAGCTCGCGAGCCGGCGTCCGAAGGTGCACAGCCGCATCGATCCGCTCGACCTCTTCCCAGGGCACGCGCACGGCTCGGCCGGGAGTGATGAACGCAGCGAGACGCCCCAACCAGCCTCGCCCCTTCCAGACCGGCGGTCCGACGAGGATCGCAGTCACGCGCGGCCGGCCGTCGCGAAGACCCTCGACCTCGAGGTCGTCGACGTTGCCGCAGCGTCTGCCTTCGCAGTCGACGAGCTGATGATCGAGCAGACCCAGGCCGAGGTCGAGCTCCCGCGCCGAGCTCATCCCTGCCCCTGATGCGTGAGGATCATCAGCGGAATCGCAGTGACCGCGACGATCAGGATCACCACGAGGTAGAACAGGCCCAGGGCATTGGCGAGCCTGCCGTTCACGTACTGCCCCATGTACGCGCGATCGTTCGCGACGAGCAGGATCGGGATGTACGTGAGCGGAAGCGCGACGACGGAGAAGATGACCGCGTACTCGGTCACCAGCACCGGATCGACGCCGGTCATGATTATCAGCAACGCCAGGAAGAGAAGGACGATCCAGGCGAGCGTGAACCGGGGCGCACCACTCGGGCGGCGGCCCTTGCCCCACTCCCAGCCGAAGAACTGGGCAACGTTGTACGCGCCGGAAAAGCAGGTGTCGATCGCCGCTCCGCCGACGGCGAACAGGATGCCGACGAGCGCGAGCAGGAGGCCGATCGTCCCCAGTGGCACCTGCGCTCCGAGAGCAACCGTCCCGATGAACTGCGGCTCGACGCCCAGAGGCAGGAAGAGCGCGGCGGCGCCGATCATCAACGCAAGCGACAGCGTCCCGCCGAGGCTGTAACCGATGATCGCGTTCGTCCTGTTCAGCCCGAGGTCCTTCGGCGTCCAGCCCTCCTCGACGACGCCCGACGAGTAGAAGTACACCTCGTAGGGGGTCATGGCCGCTCCGAGCAGTCCGACCGCGAAGTAGGCGTACACGAGCTTGTCGGACGACGTCCCGTGCGGGACGAACCCGGTGGCCACGTCTCCCCAGTCCGGGTGCAGCTTGATCGCCGCGACCACGAACACGAGGAGGGCGAGCCCGCCGTAGCCGAAGATCCGCTCGATCCACTCGAACGGCGTGACCCAGATGACGACCGCAAGCACGGCCACGCCGAGCACGATCAACACGCGGTAGGGAAGCCCCGAGAGGAGCTCGAGAGCGAGGGCGACGCCACCGACCTCGGCCGCCAGGGTCATCAGGTTCACGATCTGCGACGCGACGAGGGCTCCGAAGCCGACTCCGAAGCCGAGCCGCTCGCGGATCGCATCGAATACCGGCCGTTTCGAGACGGCGGCGACGCGGCCGCACATCTCCGAGTAGACGATGATTCCGACGACGCCGACGACGACCACCCAGAGCAGCTGGTAGCCGAGGGTCGCGCCCGCCTCGACGTTGAAGACGAGATCGCCGATGTCGACGAAGCCGCCGATCGCGGCCAGGATCCCGAGCGCGATCTGAAAGATCTTGCTCATCCGGCTTCGCGCTCCGCCAGAGCCGCGTCGCGTTCGAGTCCCCGCTGGATCCGATGCGCCGCTTCGTGGTCGCCGGGGTCCTCGCCCAGCCTGGCGAGCTGGTCCGAGACGCTCGACGCCAACCTCGCGGCACGGACCCGATCGCGCTCGGCCGCACCGCTCGCATGCGCTGAAGACAGCTGGCCCTCGACCTTCCGGGCAGCCTTATCGAGATAGCCGGTGTGGACGCGGACGAAGACGTCGGTCGTCCGCCCGTCAGCCGCACCGTCGGCGACCAGTGCGCCTTCAGCGGCGAGCGACTGGATCGCCTCGAACTGCTTCTGGATGTCTTTCTGCGAGACGGAGCCGCCCCCGCCGCAGCCGGCTGCAACCAGAAGCACGACCGATATCAGGAGCGCGCGTGCAAACACCTCACGCGCCAGTACCCGCTTGAGCAGATTCCGACGCGGCCGCCGCTAGACTTGATGCCCCTGCGCCCGTAGCTCAGGGGATAGAGCGCTGCCCTGCGGAGGCAGAGGTCGCATGTTCGAATCATGCCGGGCGCATCCTCCTGAACCCCTGCACACTCACTGTTTCCCTCTACGCGCCTGACCTCACAGCGAGCGTCGGGCGTGCCTCACTAGTGCCCTAAACGTCGCGGGACTGCTCGCGACCCTCGTCGGGCTAGGCGGGCCCCTTCGTGCGAAAGCAACATTTGAAACCAGCTTTCGGCTGCACTTGCGGCGTGGGTCCCGTACGCTCGACAGAGCATCAGGGGTCAGAGGGGAGAGACATGCGGAGGCGATCGAGCAACTCTCCAAGGAGGGCTCTATGAAAAGACTCATCCCAGCAATAGCGGTCCTTGCCGTGCTGGTCGTCGTGATCGTGGGCCAGGCCGCTGGTATCGGAAGCTCGACACCGACGACTCCGTCGGCTGCGACGCCTCGGTGGGTCACCCACGCGGCGCGCTACCCCGGCGGCCTCTCAGGCACCGTGCGTGCGGTCTATGCCGCCCGAGGTCAGAACGGCGCAGTGAGTGCCTCGGCGAAAGCCGGCTCCAAGCCGGACGTCGCGGGAGCGAACGTCCAGATGAACGACGACAGCAACCCACCCCTGCCCCAGAACGAGACCGCGGTCGCGTACAACGTGACCAACCCGAAGATCGCGGTCGCCGCGGCGAACGACTACGTCAGCGGTGGGGTCGTGGTGATGCGGACTTCGGACAGCGGCCGGAACTGGGCCAGCACTCGGGTCAGCCCGCAGTTCCGCGGGACCGGAGACTTCTGCAGCGGCGGCGACCCGGGCGTTGCGTACAGCCGCCGGGACAACGCGTTCTACATCTCGCAGCTGTGCTTCTTCCGCGCGCTGCCGTTCTCCGAGGTGCAGGTCTACAAGTCGGTCGACGACGGCGCGACCTGGACGCCCGGCCGCCAGGCTGCGCGTGCGGCGTCCAACTTCGACTATTCGACGGGCGAGGTCGATCCCTCGATCTTCAACGACAAGGAGCTCATCGCAGTCGACAACACCCCGAGCAGCCCGCACTACGGGCGGATCTACGTGACTTACACCAAGTTCCACATCCAGCCGGACGGGTTCAGCGACTACTGCCCGATCCAGCTCTCCTACACGGACTCGATCCCAACCGAGAACCCCGTGCTGTCGACCTGGTCGCACACCGCCGTTCAACCTGACAACCCCGGCGGTGATGGCACCGGTTCCTCGGCCAACCAGTTCAGCGACCCGGTGGTCGAACGAGACGGCACGCTCGACGTCGGGTTCGTCTCCGAAAACTGCAACAACTCCTTCGACCCGCACCTGCTCTTCCAGAGGTCGACCGACGGCGGACAGACGTTCCTGCCGAACGCGGTGCAGATCGACAAGGCCGGGCAGTACGCGGACTTCGACGACGGCACGGGTTCGGACACGATCCCGCCCACGCATTTCCGCGCACCGAACACGCCATCGCTGGCCTACAGCCCGCAGACCGGCAAGCTGTTGTTCGTCTACCAGAACAACGTCAACCGGCCGACCTCTCAGGCGGACATCTCCTACCAGACCTCCGCCGACGGTGGACTGCACTGGTCGGACGCGGCGTTCCTGTCAACCGACTCATCCGGCCAGCCCGCGGTCAACGACCAGTTCTTCCCGTGGGCCGCATCGGATGAAAACGGGCGCTTCTACGTGATCTGGTTCGACCGCCGGCTCGATCCCGCCAACGTACGGATCAACACCTGGCAGGCGGTGTCGAGCAACGACGCGGCCAGCTTCGCCAGCGCCAAGATCAGCAGTAGCGACTGGGACCCCAACCTGGGATTCTTTACCAGCGGCGCCTTCATCGGTGACTACAACGGGCTCGCCGCCAGCACCGAGGCCGTCTACGCGGTGTGGACCGATGGGCGCGACGACGCAATCGGCCAGACCGGCATCGGCGAGACGGACATCTTCACCAAGTTCCAGAAGAACCCGTAGCCGGCAGTCTCGTGAGCAATCGTGGCCCGGGGCATCCCCGGGCCACGACCTCGTTCGGCGCTAGTACTTCGAGGTCGTCGTCGAGGACGACGAGGAGCCTGGCGAGGTCTGGAGGGCGCCGATCATGCCCTGGCTCTGGTGGAACGTGCAGACGAACTTCAACTGGCCGCTCTGCGGGAACGTGACCTCGGTCTCGGTCTCATCGCCGGGCTGGATCTCCTTGTTGACGCTCTGCTCGGCGAGCGTGAACGTGTGCGCTGCGGAGCCCTCGTTCTTGAGCTCCAGCTCGACTTTCTGGCCGGGCTTGCCCTTCAGGATGGTCGGCTCGAAGTAGTAGTCGTAGAGCTCGATCTCGACCTTGCCGGACTCGCTCGAGACGTCTTTCGTCCCGTGGCTCTCGACCTGCGTGCCGCCGATCGTCGTCGAGGTCGTCGACTCGCTCTCGTCGCCGCTACTGCTGCTGCTACTGCCGCCGCACCCTGCGGCTGCGAAGACGAGGCACAGCCCGGCGATCACCACGACTCCCTGGATTCGCGTCATCGGGTAGTTCCTACGCGGGAAGCGTGCGAGCGGTTTTCCCGTTTGCCCCGACCGCGAGCTCGGCGTCATCCGGAACCTCGACACGGACATAACCTAGCGCCCGGTCCGCGACCGCACTCGTGATCCGGCCGACGACCTTGTCGCCCTGGCGGATCTCGTCGCCCGGGTCGGCGCCGTCGACCTCGAGCGCCCGCAGGGTGCGGTTGACCTTCCCGCGGTGGCGCAGGCGGGCGATCGGCTCCTGGCCCGGATAGCAGCCTTTCGTGAACGAGACGTGCGTCTCGTCGAGGCCCGCCTCGGCCGGAAGGATCGTGTCGTCGAGCTCCTTGCCCCAGGCCGGTGTCGCGGACTCGATCCGGACGCGCTCGACCTCGTCGGCCGAGAGCGTCGGCGCGACGTCGGCGTCGAGCAGCTCGGAGCCGGGCTCGCCGAGCTCCTCGTTCGGGATGCCGCCGTCCTCGCCGAACACGACGACCGACGTGTGCTCCTCCGGCTCGATCTCGACCTTGGCCGCAAACCGCGCGCGAAGCAGCGTCGCGCCGACCGTCTCGCCGAGACCCGGCTCGGTCAGGAGCAGGAAGTCGTCATCGGCGCGGCGCACGACGACGAGCGGCGCGATCAGACGAGCCTTGGGCGTGAGCAGCATGGCGCGACAGGGAGCCTCGGTCACGTCGTTCGAGAGCATCCGCTGAAGGAAGTCCTCCGCGTCGGGCCCCGCGACCCGAACGTAGTCTCGCGGCCGGGCCGCGACTCTGCGCGTCACTGTCGCCATGGTCACTAGTGTAGGAATCGTGTTCCGGTCGAAAGCAGAGCAGAAGGTCGCGGACGCCGGCTACGACCCCGAGCGGCTGCCGCCGGGGCAGTACCTGACCGAGAAGTGGCCGGTGCTGCACGCGGGAGATGTGCCCGCGATCGACCTCGCGACGTGGGACTTCAAGGTCTTCGGCGAGGTCGAGAATCCGGTCACGCTGAGCTGGGACGAGCTCCGGGCGCTGCCCGCGACCGAGGTCACGATCGACATCCACTGCGTGACGCGCTGGAGCCGTTTCGACACGAGCTTCCGCGGCGTCAGCTGGGCGACGCTGGCCGAGCTCGTGAAGCCGAAGCCGAGCGGCCGGTTCGTGGTCGCCCACGCGGAGCAGGGCTTCACGGCGAACGTGCCGATCGCGGCGCTCGAGGACGAGCACTCCCTGATCGCGTACGAGGCGGACGGCGAGCCGCTCACGCCGGAGCACGGCTGGCCGCTCAGGCTCGTGATCCCGAGCCGCTACTTCTGGAAGAGCGCCAAGTGGCTGCGAGGCATCGAGCTGGTCCCGTCGGACGAGCCCGGCTTCTGGGAGCGCTACGGGTACCACAACGACGCGGACTACTGGAAGGAAGAGCGGTACGAGTTCTAACGACGGCCAGGCCGCAATGCGAAGACCAACTCTGGTGATCGCCGTTTTGCTGGCGACGGCGCTGACGTTGATCGAGCCGGTCGGCGCGGACCCGACTCCCTGGGCGAAACTTCACCGGCCCGCTGCACCTGTCGCGACTCGCGCCGGGAGCCGCATGCCCGGTCAGCCGAATCGATCGGCGCATCGACTGGAAGCCGATCAACATCTTCGGCGGCTCCGGGATCGGGCGCGGGCCGGTCTATCCCGGCCTCGGCGGATCGGGTGGGATGCTGCATGCGACGCCCGACACTCAGTACGGCGGTCCCTGGGCGGGAGGGAAGGTCTTCTGGTACGTGCGGCCGAGCTATCGCGGGCGGGTGCTGATCCGCGGTCGCCGACTGGACGGCCCGCAGTGGCCCAGGTTCAACGGTCGCAGGGTCCCTCCGCCCGAGCTGCGCATCGAGCCCAACGACAGCGTGACGTGGCAAGGGCAGCCACCAGGAAGCCGTGGCGTGCCGTCAAGCGTGCGCGTCCGCGCGCCCGGTTGCTACGGAGTGCAGATCGACGGGGCGAAGTTCAGTCGGATCGTGGTCTTTACCGTCGAGGTTTCGCCGTAGTCAGACGTGATGCCAGAGCGTTAGGGACGATTTTCGTCGTGTTGCGCTGCCCCCTCGACCGGCAGGAGCCAGCTTTCGCGCCGCTTCACCCAGACCTCGGCTTCCGGCTTTAGTTCGAAGGGCGCCTCATCCAGACTTCCGAGCCGAATCTCGATGAGCGTGTCATCGGGACCGATTGGATCAAGCAGTCGAGACCCACAGAGAGGGCAGAAGCCACGTCCGCCATAGCTCGAGATCTCACCGCTCACCTCAAACGCCTCGACGGGCCAATGCCCATACACGATGAACGCGCTTCCAGACTCCTTTCTGCAGTCCCCGCAGTGGCAGCGACCGACGTGTACAGGGTCACCGCGCACGCTGTAGCGAACCGCCCCGCAGAGGCATCCGCCGGTGCGTACTCCCGCCTCCACACGTAGATGGTACGAAACAGTGCGCTGCGCCAGCGTTCAGGAACGACGCCTGAGGATCGGTGGGGGACCCCGTTGCGATGATGCTCGGAGGCCGCTCGAGTCTCATAGGTCAAGCCCACGAAAGGAATCCCCATGAGTGATGACCCGGTTCGGCGAACAAACCTCGCCGCGATCACATGCGATCCGCGTCCGCAGCTGCCGGACGGCTTCCGGCGCAACAGCACCCGCGTGGGGGCGGCGCTCGGCGCGGCCCGCACCGGGCTCAGCGTCTACGAGCTACCCCCGGGCCAGGCGATCAGCCCGTACCACTACGAAAATCCTGACGAGGAGTGGCTCCTGGTCGTCTCGGGCACGCCGACCCTGCGGCATCCGGGCGGGGAGGACCAGCTCGAACCGTGGGACGTCGTCTTCTTTCCGTCCGGTCCCGCCGGGGCACACCTCGTGCGGAACAAGAGCGAGTCGACCGCCCGCGTCGCGATGTTCTCCTCGCAGGCAGCGACGGTCGGTGCGGTCGTCTACCCGGACAGCGACATGGTCTGGGTCTGGACAGACGACGAAGCGGTCGACCTCGTCGTCAAACGAAGCAGCGCCGAGGACGACGCAGCGCCGTGGACCGCTGGCGAAGGCAGCACCGGCACCGACACGTAGGCGCTCGGACTGGTGCTCTACGCGGGCGACACAGTGGGCATCGCAGCTCCGCGATCCGCTTCGGCGGAGGGCAGGGCAATGAGTCTCGACGAGGCCGCGAACTACGCCCTGTCCTCTGACCTGACCGCGTTGACGAGAGCGCGGCGAATGACGTCGAACGTGATGTCGAAACGGGTCACCGACTATTGGTCTACGGCGTGTGCACGGGATAGCGCAGATGCGTGACACCCACACCGGTGACGACTGTCGGATTCCCGAGGACGACCGGTGTGTTCGCGAGGTGGTCGAACAGCCGCACTCCTGCGCCTAGCAACACGGCAGCCAGATCGATGTGGATCTCGTCGAGCAGCCCGGCGTCCAGGCACTGCTGGATCGTTTGGGCGCCGTGCACTCCCACGGACTTCGGGTCGGCAGCCGATTTCGCTTGGGCAACGGCGCTTTCGATGCCGTCGGTGACGAACTGGACTGTCGAGCCCGGTCGTGGCCAGCCGTCGGGCACTTCGTGGGTGACGACGAAAGCGGGAATATCCCACGGGTGCCGGCCGCCCCAGCCGTCGGCGCGCTCGAACGTGCGCCGACCGGTGAGCATGGCGCCGACCTCAGCCATCAAGCCCCTCAGGTGGTCGGCGCTCGGCGCCGAGACGTGGAACGTCATGCCCGATGCTCATGCTCGCTGTGGAGACCTCGACGTCGCCCGAGAAGTACCAGTCGAAAACTTCGGCGACCCCGTCGTTCGCGTCGGCGACGTACCCGTCGAGAGACATCGACATGAGGGCGACCACCTTGCTCATCAGCTGTGCTCCTTCGCTCGCGGGGCGGGAGTAGTGCTTTCCTCAGAGACTCAGCAGGGACGCATGAATCATCGGCCTGAGTCAGCCCGAAGCGGTAGCGTCAGGCGCCGTCGGCGCGCTCGGCGTAAGCCACACGCTCGAACGGCCACTCGTCCGCGAGCCAGTCCGTGACCGCCCGCCACAGCTGCACGTCGAGCTCGGGCCGGCTCGCCCGCACCCATGAGCGCACACGCGCGTCGTGCTGCTCGCTGTCGTCGGGATAGATGTACACGCAGCCGATCACGTCGGCGGTCGCAGGATCGAGGACGGTGTAGGTAAAGCCTGCCCGGTTCTCGAAGTCGGCGGCGTGCGCCTTGCAGGTCGCGCAGGTTGTCCACCAGGCTGCGGTCGTCGGGCCAGGTGCTCGTCTCCCAGCCGGGCGTCATGTGGATGTGCTCCACGGACGACGACCACGCCTCATAGTCGGAGTCGTTGTGCTGCGGCCCGAGTGGTTCGAGCCTGAATTGCTCCGTCGTGAGAGCGAGCGGGACGACGAAGCCGGACGGGACAAACGGCTCCTCCACCACACCCACATCTTCGTCGATCCAGCCGCCGGGTATCAGAAGAACCAGGTGTGCCAGTGTTCCGCAGTACACCCCGAGCAGATCGGGCAGAGCCGTGGCCAAAGGAGGCGCCGTGTCAGGCCCATTCATCTTCATCGCGACCAATCGGCTCAAGCCAGGGAAGCTCGACGACGAGAGGAAGCGAGTGCCAGGCCTCGTCGATTTCGTCGAGGCGAACGAACCACGGGTGATCGCGTTCAACGAGTACGTCAACGATGAAGGCACTGAGGTCGCGGTTGTCCAGATCCACCCCGACGCTGAGTCGATGGCGTTTCATATGGAGGTCATTGCCGAGCGCGCTGCAGCCGCATATGCGGCGACGGTCGATGCGACGACGAGCATCCAGGTGTTCGGGACACCGAGCAATGCCGTCCTCGAGCTGCTGGAGCGTCAGGCCGGGGCCGGCGTGCCGCTAACGGTCAAGTCGTTCCACCTCGGCGGTTTCACGCGCTGAGGTGTCATACCGCGGGCGCCCGGTTGGCCGGTAGACCTGGATCGTTACGCCCTTCGAGTCGACTCGGGAGTCGACAAGGTCGAGTGCAATGTCCGGGCCGGCGTCGGGGAACAGCCGCGTGCCCTGGCCGAGGACGACGGGGACGATGAGCAGGTTCATCTCGTCGACGAGGTCGTTGTCGAGCAGCCACCGGATCAGCGCGCCGCTGCCGTGCACCTGCAGCTCGCCTCCCGGCTTCGCTTTCAGCTCGCCGATGGCCGCCGCGACGTCGCCGGAGAGGACGGTCGTGTCCGCCCAACGCGGTTCGGTGAGCGTGTTCGATACGAGGTACTTGGGCTTCGTGTTCAAGGCATCTGTGATCGGGTGGTTGCCCGGGTCTTCCGCCGCGGCGCGGGCCCGCTCCTCTGCGCCCCAGTAGCCGGCGAAGAGCTCGTAGGTCCGACGGCCGAACAGGAACGCGTCGGCGCGCTGGTAGGTCTCGTTGATGAACGTCATGGTCTCGTTGTCGAACACCCCCATCGCCCATCCGCCGCGCTCGAATCCGTTCCTGCGATCCTCGTCCGACGCACCGCCGTTTCCCTGCATCACTCCATCGACGGTGACCTGGGTCATGGTGGTCAGTTTCATGGTCGAAGCTCCCATCTCGCTGGGTTCTCGTCGTCGTGTATTCGACAGGACCGCGGCGCCAATCTCATCGCTCGCAGCAGAGTCGTCTGGCGAATCATCAGAACACGAATCGGTCGTCGAGGTAGCTCGAGACCGGCCCAATTCCGTGAGATGTGTTCGAGATCACGGTGCGCGTGACGTTCGATTGCGGCTCGTGCATTGAGCTAAAGGAGACTCCTGCATCGAACCCCGTCAGCAGCGCGGCGTCGCCGGATGCGTGCAACCAGAACCCGAGGCCGTACCGCCTCGACTGGGACGAGACATCGCTGCGAGGGCGAACCATCTCCGCGACCCAGTCGTGCGACACGATCCTTCCATCGAAGAACGCTGTCCAGAGTGACCTGATGTCAGCGGCGGTCGAGTAGATGCCTCCGTCGCCCGATCCTCGAACGGGCAGATGGAAGACGTTCGTCCTGTCGTTGCCCTCGAGGTAGCCACGAGCCGCTCGAGCCGGGAGCTCGTCCGAGCGCAGGAACGCGGTGTCGCTCATCCCCGCGCGCTCGCAGACGCGGTACTGCACGAGCTCGTGGAAAGGAGTGCCGGTCGCGCGCTCGGCGATGAGCGCGAGCACGACGTAGCCGCTGTTGCAGTAGGCAAAGCGCTGGCCGGGCGCGAACTTCGTTGGGTGGCCGTCGAGAACCGCGAGGTAGTCCTCTGTCGTCGCGAGCTCGTGCACGGGGACGGGCATCAGATACTCATCGAGATCGAGGCCGAGCTCCTCGTCGAGGTAATCCCCGATCCCCGAGCGATGTGCGAGTAGGTGCTCGACCGTTACTCCGTCGCCCACGAGCGGGATGTCCTTCCCGAGAACCGAACGCGCCGTCGTCGTGAGCTGGAGCGTGCCGTCTTCAACGAGGCTGACCACGGTGAGGGCTGTGAGGCCCTTCGTTCCGCTCGCCAGCGCAAAGCGTGTGTCGACCTCGTTCGGGATGTCGTAGCTGCGATCCGCCAGCCCGTACGCCTTCACGATCTCGACCCTGTCGCCGCGATCAACGCGAACGACACCCGAGAACCCGGTCTCCGAGGCAATCACGTCGAGTTCGAGCTCCCCAATGGACATCGACCGGAAGGTATCCGAGCATTGGAGTCTGGCTGGAGCGTGATTACGCGGAGACAGTTTCCTTTCGCTCGAGCAGTGATGTCAGGTAATCCTCCATATGGTCGAAACTGCTTTGCTGGCCGTCGGACTTGCCCATGTGGGCGCGGCCGGCCTGGTCGCGGAACACCATCGTCATCGTCAGCTTCGTGACTCCGTCCGTTTCGTGCAGATCCACGGACTCGACGGCGTCCGCATCTGGCCACCCTTCGAACAGCCACGTCGCGACGGTCCGGGTCGGCGGCTCGACCTCCAAGTAGGTTCCCCGAAACGAGCACTCGGTTCCGTCTTCGGTCACGAAGACGACGTGGTAGCTCCCCCCGACGCGCAGGTCGATCACGCACTCCGTCACCACGCACTCGAACGGAGCGAACCAGTTGCGCACATGCTCCGGCTTCGTGAACACGTCGAAGACGAGCTCGAGCGGAGCGTCGAACTCTCGAGTGGTGACAATCTCGAGCTCGTTCGGGAACTCGACGACTGCGGATCCATGCCGATTAGGTGTCACTGCGGCTCTCCTTCTTGTCGTAGTTCTTTGATGTAGTCGTCCATCCGATCGAGTCGGTCGTTCCAGGCCTGCTCGTGTTTGGCCAACCAGTCGTGAAACGGCCGGAGGTGCGCGGGCTCCAGGCGGTATAGCCGCCGACGTCCCTCCGCCCGGCGGCTGACGAGCCCGACCTCGCTGAGCACCCGTAGGTGCTTCGAGACCTGAGGCTGGGACATCGAGAGGTCGTTCACGATCGTCCCGACCGCCTTCTCGCCTGCGATCAGCGTGTCCAGGATTTCGCGTCGCCGCGCCTCGGCAACTGCGTTGAAGACGTCCGAGGTCGTGGAGGAGCGGGCCACGGCTTAATCATATTCCTATATCGGCATGTGTCAAGTCGCCCATGGGTCTGCAACGCCGACACCGGCTGCGGCAAGCCAGAAGCCGGATAGCCTGCGTCCGTGGCATCGCAACAAGTGGTCGTCGAGCGTGGTCCGACGCCCGTGATGTTCAAGCGTGTCGCCGACGAAGTAACGGCGATCGGTCGCGGCATGCAGGAGGTCGAAGAGGCGGTCGGGCTACGCGGGCGGAAGTACTACGGCGCCTTCAACAACGACGGCGAGTACCGCGTCTGCGTCCAGCTTCGCGAGGGCGACGACCCGCAGGCGCTCGGGTTGGAGGTCGGCAGCCTGCCCGGTGGGCGCTATGCGCGGGAACGTCTCACGGGAGAACCGCCCAGGATTTATGAGTTGATCGGCCCGACGTTCGAACGTCTCTCTCGCCGTCCTGATCGTGATCCGTCACGTCCCGGCATCGAGTTCTACCGACGCAGGGACGTCATCGACCTGCTGCTGCCCGTCGTCTGAGGTCGAGGCCGCGCCGCCTGCGCCCGACTCCGGAGCCGGGCCGCCGCTGGCCACAAAGTCCCGCGACCGCACCAGCGCATACCCCGCCACGGATCCCACCGCCGCCACGACGACGCTCACCATGGCGATCGTGTTGAAGCCCGTCACGAACGCGTGGTGCGCGGCGTCCACCACCTTGTCTTGGTCGGCGGGCGGCACAGCCTGCACGGCGCGCCCGGTCCCACCTGACGCCACAGCCCGCGCAAGCTCGTGGACGTGCGACGACGCGGACGTGCCCGCGACCAGCGGGTTGAGCGTCGACTCGATCTTCGACTGGAAGATCGAGCCGAGCCCGGCGATCCCGGTGGCCAGCCCGAGCTGGCGAGCCGTGTTGTTCGCGCCCGACGCCATGCCGCTCAGCTGCGGGGCGACCACGCCGACGGCGGTCGAGGCCAGCCCGGGAGTGGCCAGGCCTATCCCGATGCCGGCCAGGATCTGGCCGGGCAGCAGCGCGGTCCACCCGGACGAATCGGACAGGTTCCCCATCAGCAGCAGCCCGACCGTCACGAACGCGAGCCCCGTCCCGAGCAGCAGCCGTACCGGCACGCGCGCCGTCAGGCGGCCGCTAAGCGGCGAGACGAGCAGGATCGGCCCGGTGACCGGCAGCGTCCGGAGCCCTGCCTCGAACGGTGAGAAGCCCAGCACGTTCTGGAAGAAGAGCGTGATGTACAGGAACATCGAGAAGATCGACGCCGCCAGCGTGAAGGCGACGATCGTGGCGCCCGTGAAGGACGGCTTGCGGAATAGCGAGAGGTCGAGCAGCGGGTCGGCGGCGCGGCGCTCCACCACCACGAACAGCACGAGCAGCAGTGCGGAGGCCGCGAAGCAGCTGATGATAAGGGCGCTCCCCCAGCCCTCCTCGTTGCCGCGGATCAGCGCGTAGACGAGCAGGAAGAGCGCGGGGCAGAGCAGCGCCACGCCGCGGAGGTCGACGCCGGCGGCGGCCGGGTCGCGCGACTCGCGCAACCGCAGCTGCGCGACCACGAGCGCGGCCAGGCCGATCGGCACGTTCACGAGGAAAACCCAGCGCCACGACAGCGCGTCCACGAGCGCACCGCCCACGAGCGGCCCGATCGAGACCGCCGCGGCCGTGGTCGCGCCCCAGATGCCGAGCGCGGTCCCGCGCTCGCGACCCTGGAACTCCTGCGCGATCAGCGCCAGCGAGGTGCCGAACATCATCGCCCCACCGATCCCCTGCGCCGCGCGCGAGACGTTCAGGAAGAGCGGGTCGGGAGCAAGCCCGCAGGCCAGCGACGAAGCGGTGAAGATCGCCAGCCCGAGCATGAAGACGCGCTTGCGGCCGACCTTGTCGGCGAGCGACCCCGCCGCCAGCACGAAGCCCGCGAGGGTCAGCGCGTAGGCGTCGATCACCCACTGGAGATCGCTGAAGTCGGCGCCGAGGTCGCGCTCGATCGACGGCAGCGCGACGTTCACGATCGTCACGTCGAGCAACAGCATGAAGATCGCGATGCAGCCCGCGAGCAGAGTCCACCACTTGCGCTCCACCGGGTTCCGAGACTACACGGGGTGGTCTTCGCGAGATGCTGGCGCCGGCCGGGCATCTCACGGCGGAGCGACAGGTGCCATGCCCGGAACGCCGATTCACCCAGTTAGGGTGACGACGGTTCACCTGCACCGGTGAAGCATGAGCGATGGGCAGCAGCTTGCGCCCAAATCTCCTACCCACGGAGGTCCTCATGACCACCACCAGCGTGCTCCCTGACGTCGGGATCGAGCTTCGGGAGGGTTACGCCCAAGTCGGCGACGTGAACCTGCATTACGTCGAGGCCGGCGATGGGCCGCTGATCGTTCTGCTGCACGGCTTCCCGGAGTTCTGGTTCGGATGGCGGCTACAGATCGAGCCGCTCGCAGCGGCGGGTTTCCGGGTCGTCGCCCCCGACACGCGTGGCTACAACCTGTCATCGAAGCCAGAGGGCTTCGAGGACTACGCCGTCGACCTGCTCGCCGCCGACATCCGCGGCTTCATCGGAGAACTCGGTGCCGAGTCGGCAATGTTGGTCGGTCACGACTGGGGCGGAAGCATCGCCTGGACCACCGCGATGAACCACCCCGAGGTGGTCGACCGACTCGCCATCCTCAATGCGGCTCATCCGCGACGGCTCTCGGAGGGACTGAAACACCCGAGCCAGCTCCGGAAGTCCTGGTACTTCTTCTTCTTTGCGGTACCGGGCCTGCCCGAGGAAGTAGTGCACCTCAGAGACTGGCACTTCTTCAGGCATTTCCTGGAAGACGCGAACCCGCCTTACACCGACCGAGGAAATCGAGCGCTACATCGAGGCGTGGTCGCAGCCAGGGGCAGCGGCCGGGATGATCAACTACTACCGAGCCTCGGTCAGACAGTCACAAAAGGAAGCCGCGGCAAAGATTCGCCCGATCTCCGCGCAGACGCTGGTGATCTGGGGGGAGCGCGATTCCTACCTCGGCTCTGACCTCGCCGAGCCCCACACCGACGACGTGCCCAACCTCGACCGCGTGGAGCGCCTGGCCGACGCGTCGCACTGGGTGCATCACGACGAGGCTGAACGCGTCAACCAACTGCTTATCGACTTCTTCGCCGAGGCATAAGGAGGTCATCCGGAACCGCACCTACCAACCCACGGAGGTCGTGATGAGCACCACCGCCCAGACCGCCACCGACATCCGTCCCTTCGACGTCGACACTCCCGAGGAGAAGCTCGCCGAGCTGCGCCGCCGAATCTCCGCGAGGCGCCTGCCCTCCGGGGAGCTCGTCGCAGATCGGTCGCAGGGCGTGCAGTTGGCGACGATTCAGGCGCTCGCGCGCTACTGGGAGACCGACTACGACTGGCGCAAGGCCGAGGTGAAGCTCAACGCCTTGCCCCAGTTCACGACCGAGATCGACGGCGTGGACATCCACTTCATCCACGTCAAGTCGTCGCACGAGAACGCGCTACCGCTGATCATGACCCACGGCTGGCCCGGCTCCGTCATGGAGATGATCGACTCCGTCGGCCCGCTGACGGACCCGACCGCGCACGGCGGCAGCGCCGAGGATGCCTTCGACCTCGTGCTGCCCTCCCTGCCCGGGTACGGCTTCTCGGGCGAGCCGGTCGAGGTCGGCTGGGACCTGGGCCGGACCGCACGGGCCTGGGCCGAGCTCATGCGCCGCATCGGCTACACGCGCTACGTGGCCCAGGGCGGCGACGTGGGCGCCGGCGTCACCGACGCGATGGGCCGCCAGGCACCCGAGGGGCTGATCGGCATCCACACGAACCTGCTCGTGCCGGCGCTGAGCGAGCACCATGCCGACGGACACCGACGAGGAACGCGCCGCGGCCGCCCAGATCGCCACCTTCCAGCAGTCCGGAAACGGCTACTTCGTCGAGATGGCCACCCGCCCGCAGACGATCGGCTACGCCCTGCTCGACTCCCCCGTCGCCCTGGCCGCCTGGATGATCGACCACGACACCGACGCCTACTACAAGATCGCCCGCGCCTTCGTCGACGGGCAGGCCTCGGGCAACCTCACCCGGGACAACGTCCTGGACAACATCACGGCCTACTGGCTGACCGGCACCGGCGCCTCCGCGGCCCGGTCGTACTGGGAGGCCTACGGGCCGGACGCGCCGGCCGCGGGCGCGCCAGCCGCTGCCGCCGCCGACGATCCCGTTCGGCTTCACGACGTTCCCCGGCGAGATCTGGCGGACTCCGCGCAGCTGGGTCGAGAAGTCGTACCCCAACGTCATCTACTTCAACGAAGTCGACCGGGGCGGCCACTTCGCCGCGTGGGAAGAGCCGGAGCTCTTCTCAACCGAGTTGCGGGCGGCTTTCAGGTCATTGCGTTAATCGGCGCGTGCGTGCCGGGCGTTCTTGACGGTGCGGCTTGTCAGAGGGAAGTTGGCCGCGTTGGACGTCCCTGCAGTACTTCCAATCGGTCTCGATCGAGCTGGCCGTCTCCGGCGCTCTCTTGTGGCAGATCCGCTACTTCGAGTCGAGCACCGCTCGGCGCGAGGGCGAGCCTCTCCCCGACGCCGGCTCATCGACATCGTAGATCAACCATCGGTCAGCGTGCGGGAATGTCACCCGACTGGGCTCAGCTCGCCGAGAGGTCGAGACCTACGAGCTCAGCGAAGAGCCTCCTCGAACCGCGGGTCGTCGCGTACGGCGGCGAAGTCGTCGTCTCTGCGCGCGTCCTCGCGGAACCGCGGCAGCAGCTCGACGGACCGTCGGAGGTGGGCGAACGTGTCGTCGCCGGTCTCGCCTGCGAGCGTCGCGAAGCACGCGTAGTTGTAATTGAGGCCCGCGTGGTCCGGCATCTGCTCGAGGGCAGCGCGGACCGCTTCGAGTGCGTCGGCGTAGCGCTGTTCGCCGTAGGCGGTCATCGACTCGCTGTGGAGCGGCCACGCCTCACCCCAGTCGATCCCCTGGTACGCCTCGCCGGGTGTGGCGCCGACAGCCAGCACGGTTCCGTCCCCGGTCGCCTTCCGCCGCGACTCCGGCCGGACGGACACGAACGTCCCGGCGGGCGCGTCGAACACCTCGCCGTCCACCTCGAAGGTCGCCTTCCCGTCGAGCACGATGTACAGCTCCTCCTGGCCCGACCCAGCCTCGTCGTGCTCACTGATCAGCGTCCCGTCCTCGCCGGGTGTGTAGGCGTTGATTCCGAATGCGTGGATCCCGAGGTGCTCGCGCACCGGAATATCTCTGTCGCGCCGCTCGATGTCGTCGAGGCGCGCGACCTTCCACTTCATGTTGTCGTTCATCCGTGTTCACCTCCGAGTTGCGCGGGTCGTCGGGAATGCACCCGATTTCGTGACCTCGAGTGTTGCAAAGTGGATTGGGCCAGCGTGCGGGAATGTCACCCGACGCCCTGACCTAGGACGAGAACGCGGGTGCGTACTCGAATGGTCCGGCGACTGACGGCGTGTACGCGCGTAAAGGTCGAGCTTGGAAGGCGCTGTTCCACCTTGGCTCCGGCGGCATCACACCAAGTTCCACGGCTGGACGGAACCCGAAGCGGCCGTAGTACTGGGGAGACCCGAGCAAGACGACCAAGGGGACATCCTGCGCGTCCGCGGCGCTGAGAAGCGCGTTCATTAGAGCGCTTCCGATCCCTTTCGCTTGGTGGTTGGGAAGGACGCCGATCGGACCCACTGCGACCACGGAGTCGAAACCGACCTTCGCGCGACTTGCGGTCACATGACCGACAACCGCGTTCTGAGCCAGCGCAGTAAACGACAGCTCATCAATCACGTCCTTCGCCTCCCAAAGTGCGGCAAAGATTCCCACCTCGGGTGGCACACGATCGCCGTGATCCTGTTGCTTGAACGCTTCTGCGTAGACAACCTTCGCTGCTTCGTAGTCGCGCGGCTCCTGTGGTCTGACGATCACGCGCACATGGTCGCACGCGCCGCACGTTCCGATCGACGCGGTCGTGGCGGAGCTCGTCTCGACGGCTAGTCGCCTCGGCGAAGCACGCCCGCAGCCAACGCGATGATTCCCACCAGGGCGGCGACGAGGCAGAACGAAGTCGTAAGTGACGACGCCGAGGCGACGCCGCCGATCACTCCCGGGGCGACGAGGCCGCTCGCGTAGGCGACGACGGCGACGCCGGCGATGCTGCGCGCGGGATGCGCGCCTACGCGCCCGGCCGCGGCGAACACGAGCGGGACGACGACTGCGAGGCCGATCCCGAGCAGCGCGAAGCCCAGGAGGCCGACCGCCAGGCCGGGCGCCAGTACGACCGCGACGGCGCCGACGAAGGCGCACGCCCCTGAGATGCGGACGGTACGGACCGGCCCCAGCCTCCGGACCACGCGGTCGCCCATGAGCCTGACCGTCGCCATCGCGACAGCGAACGCCGAGACAGCCAGCGCTGCGACGCTCGCCGACCCGCCGAGCTCGTTGCGGATGTAGAACGCCGACCAGTCGGTTCCGGCCTGCTCGCCGAAGACGGCGCAGAGGCCGACGAGCCCGATCAGGAGGACGGGCCGGGTCGGGAGCGCGAAGTGCGGCGGCGCAGGCGCGTTGGTCGTCGTCGGGTCGTCGATCAGAAGCTGCGCGACGGCCGCGCCGACCGTGGCGAGGACGAGCGCCTCGACCGCGAACTGGACCCGCGTGTCGATGCCGGCGTGGGACGCGAGGGCCGAGACGGCCGACCCGACCAGGACGCCCACGCTCCAGAAGCCGTGCAGGCTCGACATGACCGACCGGCCGAACAGCTTCTCCACCAGGACGCCCTCCGCATTCATCGCCATGTCCGCGAGCCCCGCGACCGCGCCGAAGACGAGCAGGACGGCGCAGAGTGCCGCGAGCGACGTCGGCAGCGCCGGCAGGACGAGGCACGCGCACCACGCGACGATCGTGACTGTGACGAACGGGCGGAGCGCGAAGCGGTGAGCGAGGCGGCCCGAGAAGGGCATGGCGAGCAGGGCGCCTATCCCAGGCATGAGGAGCGCAATCCCGAGATGGCCGACGCCGACACCGACGTGTGACGCGATCCACGGAATGCGGGCCGCGAAGCTGCCGGTGACGCATCCGTGCACCGCGAACACCGCCGCCGTCCCGCGTCGCGCACGCTGGACGTCGCGAGCGGGCGCGGCCTGATCCGGTGCGGACGTCGCGGCCGCGGTCACCGTCCGAGACTATCCAGCGCCGGCCGAGAACAACGTGTTCGCATCGTCGACCGACCTGCAGGCCGAAGCCGCCGATGACTTCGCCTCGCGGCGGGAGTCGTACCGTTGGTAAGAGGTTGATTGGTGATAACGCCGCCCACGATCACGCCGCTGCTCGTGGCCGAGTTGCTCGTCGAGGGCGAGCGCTGGCCGGTCTACGTCCACGTCATCGACCATCCCGCCGCCCGAGTCCTGGTCGACACCGGCATGACGGAGCTGCGCCCGGAGGTGGCCGACATGGAGCCTCGCCTCGTCCCACTGAGCGAACAGGCCTTCGACCTCGCGGGCGTCGACGTCGTCGTCAACACGCACCTGCACTTCGACCACTGCGGCGGCAACCACCTCTTCTCCGGACGGCCGATTTACGTTCAGCGGCAGGAGCTCGAGGACGCCCGCACGGAGGACGACTACACGATCCGCGAGTGGGTCGACCCGCCCGGCGTGCGCTACGAGCCGGTCGACGGCGAGCTCGAGCTGCTTCCCGGGCTCCGGCTCGTCCCGGCGCCGGGCCACACGCGCGGCATGCAGGTGGTCGTCGTCGAGACGGGCGGGCGTCCGATCGTCGTCGGCGGCGACGTGGCCGTTCGCCTCAGCGAGCTCGACGAGCCGGTCACCGAGGGCCAGCTGCGGGTACGCGCGCTCGAGCCCGAGCTCGTCTGGCTCGCGCACGAGCACGAGCCCTGGCGGCCGCGCACCAGGTAAGGCGCGCGCGAATTACGCCGAGCGCGTTGGGACGTCAGCCGATTTGCTCAGCCAGCCCGATGAGAATGCCCTCGGGGCCTCGGACGTAGCAGAGCCGAGACACGTCTTTGTAGTCGACCACTTCGTCGACGAGCTGTGCGCCGTGCTCGCGGAGCCGGGCCAGCGTATCGTCGAGGTCGTCCACCGCGAACATGACGCGGAGGTAGCCGAGGGCGTTTACCGGCGCGTTCCGGTGATCGGCGACCGGAGGCGGCGTGAGAAAGCGCGAGAGCTCAATCCCGCCGTGGCCGTCCGGCATACGCATCATGGCGATTTCGACGCGCTGGTCGCGCAGTCCAGTGACGCGCCCTGACCAGTCTCCTTCGATCATCGCTCGCCCCTCGAGTTCGAGGCCCAGCTCGGCGAAAAAAGAGATCGCGGCATCAAGCGACTCCACCACGATGCCCACGTTGTCCATCCGTTGAAGCGCCACGCGGTCATTGTCGCGGGTCGCAAGATGGCCGATGAATTTTTGGTGCGCTGCCGGTCTCTACTGCGTACGGATCCCGGATCGAAAGGAGCCCTCGATGAGGCAGCCAGTGACTGAGCTCGACGCGCGCTTCAGCGACCGGGCCGCGGTAGCGACCGACTGGGACCAGACTCGCCGGGCGCTCGAAGACGCCGAGTTGTTCTGGATCGCGACCGTCCGAGCGGACGGTCGGCCGCATGTGACGCCACTCGTCGCTGTCTGGCTCGATGACGCGATCTATTTCGCGACCGGCTTCGGCGAGCAGAAGGCCGTGAACCTGAGAACCAACCAGAACGTGATCCTGATGACCGGTTGCAACGAATGGGAGCGAGGACTCGACGTCGTGGTCGAGGGCGAGGCCGTCCAAGTGATAGAGGAGAGCGTCCTCAAACGGCTCGCAGATGCGTGGGAGACGAAGTGGGACGGCCGCTGGCAGTACGAGGTGCACGAGGGCGGCTTCCGGCACGAGGCAAACGCCGACGCGATCCTCGTGTTCTCGGTGAAGCCGACCAAGGTGCTCGCGTTCGCCAAGGGCACCTTCGGCCAGACGCGCCACAGGTTCAATCAGGAATAGCCCTGACCTGGGCTACACCAACGAATTCGGGAGGCAACTTGAAGCTTCTTCTTACGTCCGCCGGCATCAAGAACGCGAGCATCCAGGACGCACTGGTCGAACTGCTGGGCAAGCCGATTGCCGAGTGCGACGCCCTCTGCATTCCCACGGCGTTGTACGGGCATCCGATGGCGGGTCCTCGCCAGGCGTGGCTGTGCATCAGCGGGCAGGAGCCCGGCACTCCCACGGTCGGACTGGGCTGGAAGTCCATGGGAGTGCTGGAGCTCACCGCCCTGCCGAGCCTCGACGCGGAGCGCTGGGTCCCGCTGGTCCGAGAGACTGACGTCCTGCTCGTCGAGGGCGGCGATGCCACGTACTTGTGCCACTGGATGCGGGCGTCCGGCTTGGCAGACCTTCTGCCGTCGCTGCCCGAGACGGTCTGGGTTGGGGTGAGCGCCGGAAGCATGGTGATGACCCCCCGGATCGGTGACGACTTCGTGACGTGGCCGTCCGCGACAGACGACCGCACCCTGGGGATCGTCGACTTCTCGATCTTCCCGCACCTCGACAACCCTGACCTGCCGTGGAACACGATCGCCACCGCAGAAAAATGGGCGGCCGGCTTGTCAGGCCCCGCGTACGCGATCGACGACGAGACCGCCTTAAAGTGGTCGACGGTACCGTCGAGGTCGTCTCCGAGGGGCACTGGAAACTGCTCACGCCCTAGGACTGAGACCTGGGCCAGTGTTCGGGAATGTCACCGGAGCGGCAGCGCGATCCGTCCTAAACTTCGTCCATGAAGGCGACGCTACGTGCTGGGTCAACCATCGCGATCGTTGGGCTCCGGACGCTCGCCGCAATCCTCCTCGCCAGCCGCGTGTCTGGCTCGCGAAAGGGTCACTCGACGGTCAAAAGGGCGCCGCGATCGTGGCGGCAATGAAGTCCTCTGGCTTCGGGATGCAGATGTTCCCACGAAGCGAGGGCACGCGGAGGTGCACCGTTCACGGCGGCGGTCCTGCGCTCGGGCGTGCCATTCCCAGGCGCAACCTCGCAAGACCAGAATCGTGTTCGGTCAGGGAGGGACTGCCATCGTCTACTTCACGCACGTGATCGACGGCGGCGCCCATACCTGGATGTATCGCGTCTCGCCATCCTCCGCGTCCGCTTCGTTCGGGACTTCGGCCCCGGCATCGCGCCTGAGTACTGGGCATAGACGCGATCGTGCAAAGCGGCCTCGCGTGCGCCAGTGTGCGGGAATGTCCCTGGCGCTGTCGTGACGGCCAGGCTGAGCGCTTACCGACGGGCCACGAAGACGTACTCACGGCTGTCGTCGTCGAGCGGTTCCCCGGCGAATCCGCCATAGAGAGCTTCGAGGCGCAGGCCCGCGACGTCGAGGAGCCCCAGCCATTCGTTCTTGGTTGCCCACCAGAGCGAATCGGTTCCACCATCGTCCAAGGTGATGTCGACTCGGTTATCGCTGACGCTGTAGTGGTTCGTGTGCGGCAGCGGGACGCCGGCGTGCGCGTCGGCATGCTGGCCGTCTATGGCGGATGCGACGTGATGGTCGAAGGCGAACGCGTTCCAGGCGAAGCGGCCGTTAGACCGAAGCGATGCCGCGACCCGCTCGAAGCAGCGGCGACGATCGGCCCACGTGGGCAGATGCAGCAGAGACCGCCCAGGGCAGTAGATCAAGGCCGCCGGCTCCTCGATTTCAAGCTCCCGTATGTCTCCTTCACGCAGGTCGAGCTCGACTCCCTCCTCAACTGCGCGCACTCGAGCCTGCGCGAGCATCGCCGGCGAAGAGTCAATTCCTATTACACGCCTGCCCGTTGCCTGAGCAACCGGGATCGCAACGCGCCCGGTGCCAACTGCAAGCTCGACCAATGGCCCGTCAGCATCACGGGCAAGCCCGACGTAGAACGGGACGTCAGCAGCGACGCTAGTGGACGACCAGTCCCCGTATCGGTCCGCCAAGGCGTCGTACCAGCTCGACATGGCAACCCAATCTACGCGCAAACGAGGCGGCGTTCGGCTGGGCCAGTGTGCGGGAATGTCACCCGAAGGCGGTGGTAGGTTCGCCAGGCGGTGCGCGTCGAGCAGGTGGACTTCATCGCGATCCCTACGCGCGACCTTTCGCGTGCCGTCGCTTGGTACCGCGACGTTCTCGGGCTTCCCGAGAGCGAGGTGACCGAGGGCGAGCTTGAGACGCCGAACGTCACCCTCAGTTTCTGGGAGCCCGAGCGCGAGGATCTGCCGTTTGTCCCGAACGAGGCTGGATTCGGGGTGAGGGTGGCCGACGTTGAAGAGGCCAGGGCTGAACTCGAGGCGAAGGGCGTCGAGTTCATCGCCGAGACGTGGGACTCAGGGGTCTGCCACTTCGCGGCTTTCCGTGACCCCGAGGGCAACACCGTGATCCTCCACCGCCGTTACGCGCCCAGAACTCGCCGCGAACGACCGTGAAGACTCGCCTGGGCCAGCGTGCGCGAATGTCACCAGGCGCACGTCAGCGCCACTTTGCATTGAAGCTCGGGCTTTCCTCGATCCGGGAGATCTCGGCGTACCGTTCGTCCGGTGTCTGCTCGAAACGGAGACGGTTAGCTCGTGGCCGGCGTCGTTTCCGAGCGAGGGGCCGTTGCCTGCCCTCGATCACTGCAACCGCCGCCAGCGCAGCCGCCTCGCCACTGGAACGGGCTCGTTCCTTCAAGAGGAGTCCACCCGAAAGGAGCCACAGGCGCACCATGTCCTCGTCAGACAGCTGGAGGGCTACTGGGTAGAGCGAATCCTCACCGAACGACCACAGTTCCTCCGCGAGCGTCCATCTGTCGGTCTCGACCAGGGTCACGCCGGGATCGCGGCCAACAGCCAGCAGGAGAGCGCCCAGAACTCGTCGCACTCCGCTCATGTACCCCATGCGACGGGTTGTAACGACGGCGCAGCCTGGGCCAGCGTGGGCGAATGTCACCAGAGGAAGTTCTCGGTGACCCACAACGCACCGCCCAACTCACGCTGCCTCGAATCTGACCAGTTGCGCGACATCGGCCGCTGAGCTGTACTTCCGGTGCTATCCGGCCGATGCTGCGAGCTGGTCGACGCTCCGCGCGAGGCCCGACGAGGACAAATCACAAGCATGGGACAAGGCGAAGCCGGATACGCAGAAGCCATACGGGCGGCGCGCGAGGCCACAGGGAAGGATCCGGGCGAGCTCGCGGCGGCGCTCGACATGTCGTACGAGTCGTACCGCGACATCGAGAGTTACGACGACGAGATCACCAGCGTCGTCTCCTTCCGCGAGGCTGTCACCCTCGCGGACCTCCTCGAGCTCGACCTCCGTCGCATGTTCGGAGCCGACGACACGGTCGTGACATTCGCGGACCTGGCCGCCGCTCTTCGTATGCGCCTCGGCGAAACTCCGCTCGAGCAGCTCGAGAACGAACTTGGCTGGGAGCTTGCGGATGGATTGGCTGACCCCGCCGCCTTTGCCGAATTTTCCCTGGATGGACTTGCCGACATCGCAGCACCCTTCGGGCTCGACTGGCGACATCTCCTGCCCGTGGCGCGCCGCGGCGGCGAGTGACCCGGTTTGTAGGAGCCGGGGAGGGGCCTCATTCGGGAGCATCTGTCGCCTGGGCCCAGCGTTCGTGAATGTCACTTGAGGTTCGGGCCGGAAAGCGCGATGTGCGAGCCGATCGCCGGTCATATGCTCGGCGAGTGCGACGGCGACTGTACGACCGGATCCGGGCCTACTGGTGGATCTGGCTGCTGCTCGCCGTTGCGGTCGCGATTCTCAACGAGCTCTTCGACCGGAAGGTGGCTGGCGACAATAAGGGACATCCAGCCGGCGACGTTCTCGTCGCGATCGTGGTCGTGCTGCTCGTTGCGTCGGTCTGGGAGACGCTCGCGAACCGGCGCGGGGCTTCGTAGTCGGTCGGTCTGTGGGCTGGGCCAGCGTTCGGGAATGTCACCCGACGCGCAACCCAAGCATGCTGGACGTCGTCATCTCGTGGTGCTGAGATGTCGCGCGTGAGCTCAAACGGTAAGGTCGCTCGATGAGCGTCGGCGGCCGAGCGCAGACGCGCCAGCGCATGCTGCGGCGAGCGGCTTTGGTCGTGGGCATCCTCGTCCTATTGGCTTTAGTGTTCTTGGTCACGGGACACTGGGTGCTCGGGGTGGTATTCGGGGTTGTCGCTGCAGTCGCTGTCTTGGTCTTCTTCCAGGTGCGAACCGTCCGTTAGGCGGCCGAGCCAGCACCGTTCGCCTGCGCGAGTGTTCAGGAATGACGCCTGAGCCCACCGTCCAAGATGAGACGGCGAACAACAGCGACGACTCCCCGGCCGACGGCATCCAGGGTGACCACGCCGACCAAGAAGAGTGCGAACACCACCAGGGGTGCGCCGCCCTCCCGGTCGCCGTGAGCCCGTGCGAGCACAATCGCGGCAACGCCAACTAGAAGCGCAACGGTGAAGAACACTCGGCCGGGCTGGGAGAGCCGAAGCCGGTGACCGAGCCACCTCCAGTAGCTTCGGAGCCTCGCCACGCGTGAAGTCTAGGTCAGAGGAAGGAGCGGCACCCTGGGCCAGCGTGCGGGAATGTCACTCGAGCGCTGGCGACGTGTACTAGCTGAGGTTGGCCGCCAAGTCCTGATAGGGAGGGACGAGTTCTTCCCAGCGTGCCTCGACGTCGTCGGGTTCACGGCCGGCGAGGTATGCGGCGAGGTTTTCGGCGTGGATCTGCCAGCCGGCTCCGAAGAAGGCGATCTTGTCCAGGGGCATGCCTTTGACCTCAATGACTAGGGTGGTCTGGTCGCCGTCGGCGGTCAGCGTGATGTCCCAGGCCGCGTCGAACGGCGGCACACCCTGCCCTCTGCGGTAGGACTCATCGGTTTCCCTGGTCGTCACCAATAGCCGCTGTGGGGCGTCGCACGCCTCTACCTGGCCTGTGCGCTCTCCCGCGTCGGCGATGTGCACACGGAACTCGCCCCCCAGAGAAAGCTCGCCATCCACCTCGCCGAACCAGCGGGCGAGCCGGTCGGGATCGGTGATTGCCGACCAGAGGTCGTCGATGTCGGTGTCGTAGCGGTCTTCGATTCGGACGATGCCTGCGCCGTCTGCTGATCGCAGGCTGCCAAGAATGCGAGTGTCCGGACTCGCGTCGCTAGTCATGTCGCGCTCCTTCGTTTGCGGTTTCCTCGCGCCACCTCGGTATGCAAGGCGTCCAATCGCTGCTCCCACAGAGACCGGTAGCGGCCAAGCCACTGATCTACTTCTGCGAGCGGTGCGGGGCGGAGACTGTAGACCCGCCGCTGCGCCTCCTGGCGGGCCTCGACCAGCCCGGCTTCCCTCAACACTCGCAGGTGGCGGGAGACGCCCGGACGAGCGATCGGCAGCAACGCCGCCAGCTCACCCGCGGTCGCCGGGCCGCGGGCCAGCGTCTCCAGCAGCGTCCTCCGGCTCTCGTCGGCGACCGCCCGCAGAACAGCTTCCATGCCACAAACGTACCAAGTCGGTTACGTAACTGTCAAGGTACATACGTCGGGTGCTCGCCTGCGCCAGTGTTCGGGAATGACGCCTGAAGGCAGGCGAGCCCGCGTCAGACGATCACGACGGCGGGCGCTCGTCGTGCTGAGGGAGGTCGTCATGAATCTCGTACCAAGGAGCCTTCGACCCGACGAAAATGTGGTACGTCGGCTTGAGCGTGGGCTCGTCGATCAGCGTTCCGTACGGAACGCCGAAGTAGTCGTCGCGTGAAGTCCAGTAGAGAAGCGAGAAACACTTCGCGCAGCGCACCTCATAGGCCGCGTCGGGATCACCGTCGACAAGCAACGACTCCGCACCCTTCGTCACCGCCAGCTTCTCGCGCTCGATGCGGCCCGTGGGCAAGAATGCCGAGCCGGTCAGCGCACGACAGTTCGAGCAGTGGCACATGTATGCGGCGACGAACTCGTCCGGGATTTCGTACGCAACGGCTTTGCACGCGCAGCGACCTCTCAGCACGGCATCACTCTAGACGCGGTCGTTCCCTGGCTTGGGCCAGCGTGCGGGAATGTCCTCTGACCAGCCGTCCCGGCTAGTGCCCTGAGTCAGCTGTGGGCGATGTAGATCTGAACGACCCTGGCGTGCCGCATCGTGAACCCGAGCTCTCTACCGTCGCGCGTCTTGCGCGTCCCTGCTAGACGTGTACGGGCTGCGACTCCGGCTCCTCGACCTCCTCCATCACCTCGGCGGCTCCCCTGTCGACGTCGAAGGTGAGCTGGACGTCGTCGTAGTCGACGCGAACGCGATCGTCCGGCTGCAGCGCCCCGCTCAGCAGCAGCCGCGAGACCTCGTTCTCGAGCTCGCGCTGGATCGCACGGCGAAGTGGCCGCGCGCCGAACTCCGGGTCGAAGCCAATCTCGGCCAGGTGTTCGACGGCCTCGTCCGAGAACTCGACCTCGATGTGCTGTGCGCGTAGGCGCCTCGCAACTCGGTCGAGCATCAGCCGCGTGATCTGCTTGAGCTGCTCCATCGTGAGCGCCTGGAAGACGATGATCTCGTCGATCCGGTTGATGAACTCCGGCCGGAAGCTGTGCCTGAGCACCTCCATCAGGTCCTCCTTCAGCTCGTCGGACGAGCCGCTCTCCTTCCGCGTGAAGGCCTGGATGCGATCGGCGCCGAGGTTGGAGGTCATGATCAGGATCGTGTTCTTGAAGTCGATCGTCCGGCCCTGCGAATCAGTGAGCCGGCCGTCGTCCAGGATCTGGAGCAGGATGTTGAAGACGTCTGCGTGGGCCTTCTCGATCTCGTCGAACAGGAGCACCGCGTAGGGCTTGCGGCGGACCGCCTCGGTCAGCTGTCCGGCCTCCTCGTGGCCGACGTAGCCGGGTGGCGCGCCGACTAGCCGGCTGACCGTATGCCGCTCCTGGTACTCGCTCATGTCGAGGCGGACCATCACGTCCTCGCTGCCGAACAGCGCCTCCGCGAGTGTCCGCGCGAGCTCCGTCTTGCCGACGCCGGTGGGGCCCAGGAACAGGAAGCTCCCGTCGGGACGGCTGGGGTCGGCAAGCCCGGCGCGGGCGCGGCGAACCGCCTCCGCGACGGCCTCGACGGCCTCGTCCTGACCGACGACGCGCTCATGCAACCGTTCCTCGAGCTTCAGGAGCCGGTCGCGCTCCTCCTGGGTCAGCTGCGAGACGGGAATGCCGGTGCGCCGCGACACGATCTCGGCGATGTCCTCGACCGTGACCTCGGGCGCCCGCGAGCGAGCCTCCTTCCGCCCCTCCTGCTGGGCGCGGCGCTCGTCGATCTGCGCCCTCAGCTCGTCCGCCCGCTTGTAGTCCTCGGCCGAGATCGCCTGGTCGCGCTCGCGCCCCATGTGGCGGAGCTCCTCCTCGGCTGTCCGCGTGTCCTCCGGCTTCGCCTTCGACCGGAGCCGGACGCGGGCGCCTGCTTGGTCGATCAGGTCGATCGCCTTGTCGGGCAGGAAGCGGTCGCGGATGTAGCGATCGGAAAGCTCCGCCGCTGCGACGATCGACTCCTCTGTGATGCGCACGCGATGGAATGCCTCATAGCGGTCCTTGAGGCCGGTGAGGATCTCGATGGTCTCCTCGACCGTCGGCTCCGAGACCAGCACGGGCTGGAGACGCCGCTCGAGCGCGGGATCCTTCTCGATGTTCTTCCGGTATTCGTCGAGCGTCGTTGCGCCGATCATGTGCAGCTCGCCACGCGCGAGCGCCGGCTTGAGCATGTTCCCGGCGTCCATCGCGCCCTCGGCCGCGCCCGCGCCCACGACGGTGTGCATCTCGTCGATGAAGACGATCAAGCTGTCCGCGTTCTCGGTGATCTCGTCGATCACGCCCTTCAGGCGTTCCTCGAACTCGCCCCGGTACTTCGTGCCGGCGATCATCCCCGCCATGTCGAGCGCCACCAGGCGCTTGCCGGTGAGCGTCTCGGGTACGTCGTCGTTGACGATTCGCTGGGCGATGCCCTCGACGATCGCGGTCTTGCCGACGCCGGGGTCGCCGAGCAGCACCGGGTTGTTCTTTGTGCGGCGCGAGAGGATCTCGATCGTCTGCTCGATCTGATCGGCCCGGCCGATCACGGGATCGAGCTTCCCCTGGCGGGCCTCCTCCGTAAGGTCTCGGCCGTACTCGTCGAGCGTCTTTGTCGTGCTCGCCGGGCGCCCACCCGCCTCGCCGCTCTCGACGCCGCGGATGACCGCGCCGCGCAGCTTCGTGTGGCTGACCGCGAATCGCTCGAGCAGCTCGCCCGCCTCAGTCTCGGTGTCCTGGGCCAGGGCGAGCAGCACGTGCTCGGGGCCGACGTACGACGCGCCGATCTGACGCGACTCCTCGTAGGCGGCCAACAGGGCGGCCTTCGCGTCCGGCGACAGCGACGGCGCAACGTCCGTGCGCTCCTGCATGTCGGCTTCCTCCTCGATCTGCGCCGCGATCGCGGCGGCATCGGCGCCGACCTGCTGCAGCACGTGACGGACGACTTCGTCGTGCGTCGCGGCCCAGAGCAGATGCGTCGAATCGACGTCTAGGCTTCCCCACTCCATCGCCTTCTGCGCGGCATGCTGGAGCAGTTGGCGGGTGGCGTCGCTGAAGTACTGCGTGACGTCGATCTGCTCGGCCGGACGGCGAGGGCGCGTCGTGGTCGTGCCACCGGCGGCGCCGGGCGGGCGGCTACCAAGGCCGCTGTCGCCGAAGAAGTCGGAGAAGAACTCATCGAAGAGGCTCCTGCCACCGAGCGGCGACCGGCCTACCCCGCGGCTCTGACCCTGAAGCTCCCGAAGATGCTCTTCACAGACGGCGATCGTCCGCTCCTCGCCGTTCTGCCTGATCCGCACCGTCGCGACGGCGGGCCGACGCCCGTCGATCTCGCACATCGTGGTGGCCATGAAAACCTCCTCGCAGCGGGCGCTTCGGCGCGCGAGGGGTTGGCGCACGGAGGCGCCCGCCTAGCTAAAAAACGCGTCATTGGAACTGTGCTCCGATTCGTAGCCGCTGAAACATCCGGCAGACACACACTGCCCAGCACGACCGCCACTAGTCACAGAACTGCCGCATTGCCTTCAATCACCGCAACCGCCGTTTTGCCGTAGCGCGCGGATCGGCGAGTGTGGGCCCTCCACCTGAGTAAGGCGCTGATCTGCCCGAGTGTTCACGAATGTCCCTTGAGGTTTGGGACTAGGGGACCCCCGAAGTCGTTACGAACTACGCTGCGGCGCGGGGTGCTCAGGGAGCGGCAGATGCGCGACAAGCGTCGTTCCTCCGCCCGACGGGCTGTCGAGCGTCATTGTCCCGCCGAACGCCTCGATTCTGTCCGTCAGCCCTACAAGACCCGAGCCGCGAGTTGGGGCTGCCCCGCCGACGCCGTCGTCTCGAACACAGACCCAGAGGTGACCGTCGCGTAGTTCGACCGTCACGTCAATGCAAGATGCCTCGGCGTGCTTTGCGGTGTTCGTCATCGTCTCCGCGACGAAGTAATAGGCAGCAACTTCAACCGATTCGGCGACCTCTCCTGAAAGTCGCACATCGAGCACCACCGGGACAGGCGAACGTCGTGCGAGAGTCCTCAGCGCGGGAGCGAGGCCGCCTTCAGACAGGGCGGCAGGATGCAACCCGGAAGCGATTGTGCGCAGTTCCTCAAGCACCTCATTGAGGCCGACCTCAAAGCTTCGAAGATCGGCGTCCAGACCAGCGCTCCGTGCAGCCTGAGACTGCGCAAGCATCCCAGCCTTGAGAGCGAGCACCACAATGCGCTGCTGCGCCCCGTCGTGGAGGTCGCGCTCGACCCGCCGACGCGCCTCGTCGGCGGCAGTGATGATCCGCACGCGCGAGGCTTCCAGCTCCGACCACGCCTGCACATTCGCAATCGCGCTTGCGACCAGCGCGGCGAAGTCCGCGAGACGCCCCTCCGTATCCGGGGGTAGTCGCGCCTGCATCGAGTAGACGGAAAGCACCCCCCACACCCGTTCTCGAAGCTGGACGGGTGCACCCACGGCCGACCGAACACCGGCTTCGCGGAACCGGCGTACCTGATCCCTGCCGGTCGCCTTACTGTAATCGTCGATGCGTGCGGGCCGCCCGGTGCGCAATACCAAGCGGCCGACGTTGTGCCCCTCAGTGGAAAAATTTTTGTCCACCGGCAGGACGACCTGTGCGCCTGCCTCGGCGGAAACCGCCAGGACGGTGACGGTTTTGTCGGCTTCGTAGCGCCCAAGAACCGCACCGTCGACACGCATGAGCAGACGGACTTCGTCAACGACGGCGTCAAAGACCTCGTTCGGCGGAACGCTCCTAGCAAGCAGAGTCGCTATGCGTCGAAGCGCGGCCTGCTCGGCCTCGACCTCCGCGAGATGCGCATCAGCAGCGGTGCGATCAGTGACATTCGCCGGCACTTCGTAACAACTCTAACGACGGACTCGACCTGCCCAAGTCGCTCGCCTGGGCCAGCGTGCTGTCCTGTGACCGGGTTTTCTAAGAGCCGGACGATCGCGGCGGAGTCGGATGCTAGCCGTGCTTGATCACGTACGACTTGTTCAGATCGATCGCGGCCGCCAGGAGGAGCGTTCCCGCCCACCAGTTGACCGGGTCGAACGTGAGCGCTTCCTTGTCTCCGATCAGATTAGAGACGAACCAGATCACGAACCAGAGAAGAGTCATGGCGCGAAGCATCCCAGGAACACCCGATCGGGGGATGGGTGGCCCCTACCGCGGGCCGATACCGCATTTACCCACCTCCCCCCTCCTTATGCGGATCTACGTCCGAACCGCATTTGAGAACAAAAGGCCGGCGCTAAGCCGGCCTTCTTGTTTCCGAGAAAAGAAAGAGGGCCGGCGAACCGGCCCTCTCGGTAGAACGGAGTCCCGGGGGACTCGTTACATCATCCCGCCCATGTCGGGCATGCCGGCGCCTGCGCCGACCGGGTTCTTCTCCGGCGGCTCGGCGACGATTGCCTCGGTGGTCAGGATGTTCTTCGCGATCGAAGCCGCGTTCTGCAGCGCCGAGCGCGTGACCATCGTCGGATCGATGATCCCGGCCTTGACGAGATCCTCGTACTCACCGGTCTCGACGTTCAGGCCGTGGCCCTTCGTCCCGGTGCGGATCTTGTCGACCACGAGCGAGCCCTCGAGGCCGGCGTTGTCGGCCAGCTGACGAATCGGCTCCTCGAGCGCACGCGTGACGATGTGCGCGCCCGTCCGGTCGTCGCCCTCGAGCGTGTCGGCCTTGATCGCCGCCGCCGCGTTCAGGAGCGCGACGCCGCCGCCGGGGACGATGCCCTCCTCGAGGGCTGCCCGCGTGGCCTGCAGCGCGTCCTCGACGCGGTGCTTCTTCTCCTTCATCTCGGTCTCGGTCGCAGCGCCGACCTTGATCACCGCAACGCCGCCGGCGAGCTTCGCCAGCCGCTCCTGCAGCTTCTCGCGGTCGAAGTCGGAGTCCGTGTTCTCGATCTCGGACTTGAGCTGCTTGATCCGGGCCTTGATGCCGTCGGACGCGCCTGCCCCGTCGATGATCGTCGTCGAGTCCTTGTCGATGACGACGCGGCGGGCCTTGCCGAGCTGCGAGAGCTTCGTGTTCTCGAGCTTGAGGCCCATCTCCTCGGTGATCACCTCGGCGCCGGTGAGGATCGCGATGTCCTCGAGCATCCGCTTGCGGCGGTCACCGAAGCCGGGCGCCTTGACGGCGACCGCGGTGAACGTGCCGCGGAGCTTGTTGACGACGATCGTGGCGAGTGCCTCGCCCTCGACGTCCTCCGAGACGATCAGCAGCGGCTTGCCGGACTGGATGACCTGCTCCAAGACGGGAAGCAGGTCCTTGACGGCCCCGATCTTCTGGTTCGCGACCAGGATGTACGGGTCCTCGAGGACGGCCTCCATGCGCTCGGCGTCCGTGATCATGTACGGCGAGAGGTAGCCCTTGTCGAACTGCATGCCCTCGGTGAACTCGAGCTCGAGCCCGAAGGTCTGGCCCTCCTCGACGTTGACGACGCCGTCCTTGCCGACCTTCTCGATCGCGTCGGAGATGACGTCGCCGATCTCGCGCTCGCGCGCCGAGATGGTCGCGACCCGGGCGATGTCCTCCTTGCCCGAGATCTCCTTCGACTGCTTCTGCAGGTCTGCGACGACCTGCTCGACCGCGATCTCGATGCCGCGCTTGAGCGCGATCGGATTCGCACCCGCGGCGACGTTCCTCAGGCCTTCGCGGACGATGGCCTGGGCGAGCACGGTCGCGGTTGTCGTGCCGTCGCCGGCGACGTCGTTCGTCGCCGTTGCGACCTCGCGGACGAGCTGGGCGCCCTGGTTCTCGAAGACGTCCTCGAGCTCGATCTCGCGCGCGATGGTGACGCCGTCGTTCGTGATCGTCGGTGCGCCGAACTTCTTGTCCAGCACGACGTACCGACCCTTCGGGCCAAGAGTGACCTTGACCGCGTCGGCGAGGGTATTCACGCCGCGCTCGAGTGCGCGTCGCGCCTCCTCGTCGAACTTCAGCTCCTTATGAGCCATTTAGTACCTCCCTCAGCGAAATGTGGTTAGGCGGCCGCGCCTGCGAGCTGCTTCTTCTTGCTCGACTTGGCGGCGCCCTTGGTTGCGACCTTCGCGAGCACGTCCGACTCGCGCAGGATCAGAACGTCGTCGGCGCCGAGCTTGATCTCGGTGCCGCCGTACTTCGAGTAGATGATCTCGTCGCCCACGGCGACTTCCATCGGGACGACCTCGCCCGTGTCGTTGCGCATGCCCGGACCGACTGCGAGGACGCGGCCGCGCTGCGGCTTCTCCTTCGCGGTGTCGGGCAGGACGATGCCGCTCGAGGTGGTTGCCTCTTCCTCGAGTGCTTCGACGATCAGACGATCGCCCAGCGGCTGCAGATCCATTCAGGACCTCCTGTTCTCCGTACTTTGTGACAGTGTCTGGCACTCCTGCGGCGCGAGTGCCAGGGCATTCTAACGGCAGCCTTCTCCTCTGTGCAAGCGGAATCGCGTTTGCCCGGGCATGCTCCGGTGACTCGGCACCCGGCAGCGTGTTACAAACTCTCGATGCGCCGGGAATTCTCCGCGGGCGGGGTCGCGATCAGGCGCCTGCGCGGCGAGTGGATGTTCGCCGCTATTCGGCCGGGCGGCAAGAAGCCGGGGGTCTGGGCGCTTCCGAAGGGTTTGATCGCCGAGGGCGAGAAGCCGGACGCGACCGCGCTCCGCGAGACCGAGGAGGAGACGGGCATCCAGGCGCGGCTCGTGACGAAGCTCGGCGACATCCGCTACGTCTACACGTGGGAGGGCGAGCGCGTCTTCAAGGTGGTCAGCTTCTACCTGCTCCGCTACTCGAAGGGTCGGCTCGGCGAGATCGAGCCCGAGATGCGGATCGAGGTCGACGAGGCGCGCTGGCTGCCGCTCGCAGACGCTCCGAAGCTCCTCGCCTACGGCGGCGAGCGCCAGATGGCCGAGAATGCCCTCGCTTTCGTCCTTGACAACGGCTTATGATCTCCGCGCCCTTCGTCCAGTAGCTCTCCGCCGCTCATGTACGCCCTCAACTTCTATTCGCCGATCGTGGCCGACCAACTGCGTTCGCGCCGCAAGACGGCGACGATCCGCCTCGGGGACAAGTCCCGGAAGTACAAGAAAGGGATGGTCGTCCAGGTGCTCGTCGGCGCGCGCTACGGGCCTCGCGACAAGGTGTTCGACGCGGTCATCGACAAGGTCGAGGTGAAGACGCTCAACGAGCTCTCACCCCGCGACATCGAGCACGACAACCCGGAGGTGCGGCGCCCCGAGGAGCTCGCGATCTTCCTCGGACAGCTCTACAACCGGGACGTCACGCCGGACGAGATCGTCACGCTGATCCGCTTCTCCGAGATCCGGGCTTGACGCGCCGGATCGGGCCGCCGAACGCGGTCGGCGGACCGCAGCTCGGCGCTGCAGACTTCGCACTCGACGGCGAACGCGGAGCTGAAGCGCGCATCGCACTCCGGGCAGCGCGAGCGGATCTCGCCTCCGCACTGCGGGCACTCCGCCGGGAGCTCGCCCTCCGACTCGTCGAAGTAGCGCTGCGCGAACCCGCACGTCAGGCAGAACGCGACCCAGTCGCCGAGCGTCTTGCGCCGCTCCTCGCGAAGCCAATCCGACGCCTTGCCCACGGGGAGGACTGTAGTTCACGGCTCATACTCAACTCATGAGCAGCGTCCTCTACGTCGGGCACTCCACGGTCCTGATCGAGCTGGACGGCGTCCGGCTCTTGACCGATCCGTTGCTTCGTCGCCGGGTGCTGCACCTGCACCGGCGATCGCCGATCGACCTCGAGCCGCTGCGCAGCCCGGATGCGGTCCTCATCTCGCACGCGCACCGCGACCATCTCGACCTGCCATCGCTCCGCAAGCTCGACCGCAAGGTGACCGCGGTCGTCCCGCGAGGCCTCGCGCGTCCCGTCGAACGGATCGGCTTCGAGCGCGTGGTCGAGGTCGACGAAGGGGAGTCGGTGTCGATCGGGCCGGTCGAGGTGCGCGCGACGCACGCCGAGCACGACGAGCGGCGCCGCATCGGCCGGCTGCGCGGCGCAGCGCTCGGCTATGCGATCGGCGGGTCGCACCGCATCTACTTCGCGGGCGACACCTCGCTCTTCCCGGAGATGGACGGCCTCGTCCCGGACCTCGACCTGGCGCTGATCCCGATCTGGGGCTGGGGCCCGACGCTCGGCAGCGGCGAGCATCTCGACCCCGCGGGCGCCGCGGAGGCTGATCCGCCTGCTCCGACCACGCGTCGCCGTTCCGATCCACTGGGGCACGTACCGCCCGCTGCACCACGGAGTGCGCCACGATCCCGACTTCCTCACCGAGCCGGCGGAAGATTTCGTCCGCGAGATGGCGAAGACCGCGCCCGAGGTCGAGGTGCGCGTCCTGCAGCCGGGCGAGCGGCTCGAGCTCTAGGAGGAGCCGGCCGCCGCGCGGGCGGCAGCGACCTTGTCCCGGCGCGCCTTCGTCAGCTCCTGGACGAAGATCTGGACCGTCGCCGCGAGCGGCACCGCGGTCAGCGCGCCGAGCACCCCGAGCAGCGCCCCGAAGAGCGTGACCGCGACGATGATGAAGAAGCCCGAGAGGTTGACGGCCCGGCCCTGGATCTTCGGCGTGAGGATGTTGTTCTCGACCTGCTGGTAGACGAGGACCACGACCAGCATCACGACGGCCGCGCCGATCCCCGACTCGGCCCAGATCGCCGGAACGAGGATGAAGCCGGCCAGGGTCGCGCCCAGGTTCGGGATCATGTCCAGCAGCCCCGCGATCACCCCGAGCCCGAGGGCGAAGCTCGAGCCCAGGAGCCACGCCGTCACGCCCTGGGTCGTCCCGGCGATCGTCGCGATCACGACGAGACCGATCGCCCACCGCGAGACCGACTCCGTCACGCGCTCCCAGACCCCGAGCCAGCGCTCGTCCTCGCCGGGCATGAGCACGCTTCCGAGCGCCCGCTTCATGTTCGGGACGTCGCTCAGGAAGAACAGGCAGATGAAGAGGATCGTGAACCCGGCCAGGAAGACGCTGAAGAAGTCGCCCGCGATGCCCAGCACCTGGGAAACGGCGTCCGGGACCGAGAGCGAGGTCTTGTCCGCCCCCTCGTGCAGGTTCTTCCCGATCCCCGTGTCCCCGAGCCAGGAGAGCTCGTTGGAGGAGCGCAGCTGGTCGATCGTCTGCGGCAGGTCGTGCAGGAAGTCCCGCACCGAGCCGACCATCGGGACGAGGAAGAGGAGCCCGATCAGGACGACCCCGACGGCGGTGCCGAGCACGGTCACCGTCGCGGCCAGGCCTCGAGACCAGCCCGGTCTTCCTCATCACGAAGCGCACCGGGAACTCGAAGACGAGCCCGAGGAAGATCCCGACGAAGACGATCAGGAACGTGTCCCCGATCGCGACGAACGCACCCAGGACGCCGATCGCGGCCGAGACGACCAGGATCGTCCGGATCGGGATCAGCAGCTCGCGCTTCTCGACCGGGCCGGCCATGCGCGGAGCCTAATCCTCTTGCCCGGGCACCGTCCTGCGTCGGTGCTTACCTCCGTCTCGCGATGGACCGCCTGCAGCAGCTGGCGCTGAACCGCTTCCAACTGGCGTTCGAGCGCGGCCGCATCCTCTGGTACCTGATGCTGTGCATCGTCGGGTTCGCCGTCGGCTGCGCGGTGCTGATCCGGCTCGTCGACCCGCACGACTTTCCCACGATCGGGCTCGCGCTCTGGTGGGCCGTGATGACCGTGACGACGGTCGGGTACGGCGACATCGTGCCCACGACACCGGCCGGACGCATCGTGGCCGCCGCGTTGATGGTCATCGGGTTCGCCTCGCTCTCGCTGCTCACCGGGTTCGTCGCCTCGCTCCTCGTGCACCGGCGCGCCGCGGCCGATGCGGAGTCCGGGCTGACGAATATCGAGCAGCGCCTCGCGGAGATCGAAAGGCTCCTCCGAAGCGACGTCCGCTAGGGCGTTCCCTCTTCGATCAGCTGCGGCGGGCGGTGACGCTTCCAGGTCGCGCCCGCGAGCAGGCCGAGCAGGAGCGTCGGGACGATCGTCAGGAACCGGTAGACGAGGACGGCCGTGACGACCTGAGCGTTGCCGCCTCCGAAGCCGACGAGCGCCGTCGTCAGGCCGAGCTCGACGATGCCCAGGCCTCCGGGAGTGATCGGAATCGACCCGAGCAGGCGGACGAGCGCCCACGCGGCGAACGCCTCGATCAAGCTCACCTGACCGGGCGGAACGTCGAACACCCGCAGGCAGGCGAGCAGCACCAGGAACACCGTCAGCTGGCCCGCGAGCGTCGCCGCCGTGAGCACGTGCCAGCGGCGGCTGAGCAGTTCGACCGCCTCGGCGCGGAACCCGGCGAAAGTCTCGCCAGTCCAGGAGACGGGGCCGCGGCGGAAGATGCGGAGGCCCCAGGAGACGATCCTCGCGCTGAGGTTCCCGGCCCAGCGGGCGAGGCGGCGGCTCGAGAGCCCGGCTGCATAGGACGATGCTGCGATCACGAACACGCCGAGGCCGATGAGCGCGACCGTCTTCAGCAGGGCGTGGTGCTCGCCGACGATCGTGAGCAGGGCGAGCGCCAGGCTCGGCAGGCCGAGCATGACGAACTGGTTCCACGTGCCCGTCAGCGCGACCGCGAGCGTCACATCCTTCTTCCGGAAGCCCCAGCTCCGGAGCATCCCGTACGAGAGCGCGACGCCGACCGCCGGCCCGCCGGGCGCGAGGTACGTCGAGGCGCTGCTCGACATCGACAGGACGAACGCGTTCCGGTAGCTCAGCCCGGGAAGCGCCGCCTGCCACGGCGGGGGGAACGTCGCGAGGTTGAGCGCCGTCACCGCGACGAGCACGCCGATCTGCGGCCAGGAGAGGGTCTTGACCACGCCCCAGACGTCCCGGTAGTCGGCGATCCGGGGCAGGACGAAGACGAACGTCGCGACGACGACCGCGACGCCGACCGCTCCGATCCCGAACCGGCGCGCGTGAGGCGATCTGAAGTTGATACGGATGACCCGAGGCTACGCGGGCGGGAAGACACGCGCCCCCGGTAGTCGAAGGTCCGCCGTGCGGCGTTACGCTTCGGTCACTCAGCGATCGCCGTCAGGAGGCCCCCATGAGCGACGTTGCAGCACCCCTGTCCGCGTCCGACCAACGGACGATGCTCGACGCAGGCCGCGTCTGGTGGCTGTTTCTGATCACCGGCACCGCGTGGCTCCTGTTCTCGATCATCGTCTTCCGCTTCGACTACACGACCGTCTCGGCGATCGCGATCGTCTTCGGGATCCTGATGCTCGGGTTCTCGCTGATGGAGCTCGTCTCCGTGATGGTGACGCACGGCTGGAGTCGGTTGCTCCACGCCGTCCTTGCGCTCGCGTTCCTCGTGATCGGGATCGTCAGCTTCATCCACCCCGGCGACACGTTCAAGGCGCTCGCGGCGGTGATGAGCTTCTACTTCATCATCAAGGGCACGTTCGACCTGATCCTCGCGTTCGCCACCCGGCCGGTGAACGACCTCTGGTGGCTGGGGCTGATCGCGGGCGTGATCGAGATCATCCTCGGCTTCTGGGCCGCCGGTGACTTCGGCCACAAGGTGATCCTGCTCGTCGTGTGGGTCGGCGTCGCGGCGCTGATCCGCGGGATCTCTGAGATCATCTTCGCCTTCACGCTCAAATCTATGAGAGGAGCAGTCTGATGGCCGGACTTGCGGCACTCGGAGTTCTCATCGCCGGCCTCGTGGTCGGCGCCATCCTGTACCAGGGAGACCACTGGGTTCTCGGGATCCTGATCGCCATGGCCGGACTCCCGGTTGCGTTGATCACCTGGATCGCTATGAAGGAACGGGTCTGATCAGACGCGCTCGACGAGGAGCGTGAGCCCGTTGAGGCCGACGACGCGGACCGTCTCGCCGGTATCCGCGCCGGCCTCGCAGCGCGCCTGCCAGATCTCACCGCCGATCCGGACCTGACCCGTCGGCCTGCACGGCGCGAGCACCTCGGCCTCCTTGCCGACGAGCGTCTGGGCGCCCACGACCTTGCGGCGCCCGCGCATCGTCCGGTTCCAGAAGAAGAGCTCTCCGCAGAAGAGCACGAGGCAGACCGTGGCGCTGACGACGTTCCACGGCGAGGGAACGAAGATGAGCAGCACGATCCCGAGCAGGAAGAACACTCAGAACCTCGCCTTCGATCGGGGTCACCCATCGAGGGTGATGACAGCTCATCCGTCGGTAGTGGATGATGGCACCGATGTCCAGCGGTGCCCAGGCGCCGGCAGCACCGATCCGCGCCGAAAGCGCGCCGCTCACGCGCAAACGCGCGATCGCCGTCTGGACGCTGGTCGTCGTCGCGTCGATCCTGCTGCTGCTCTCCTCGCTCACGGTCTGGGTGAAGCGGCAGGCCCTCGACACGGACGCGTGGACGAACGCTTCCGGGCAGATGCTCGCGAACGACGAGATTCGCCAGCAGCTCTCGATCTACCTCGTGGACACGCTCTTCTCGAGCTCGGACGCCACCGCACGGATCCAGCAGGCGCTTCCGGCGAACCGCGCCGGGCTTGCACCGATCATCACCGGCGCGCTCCAGAACGTCGCGGTGCAGGCCGCCGACCGAATACTCGAGACACCAAAGGCTCAGGCCCTGTGGGAGGAAGCGAATCGTCGCGCGCACACGCGCCTCATTCAGGTCCTCGAGGGCAAGGACACGGGGGCCGTTCAGACCACCCAGGAAGGCGAGGTCGTCCTCGACCTGAGCCCGCTCGTCCAGCGGCTGAGCGGCCGTTTCGGAATCCAGGCTGCCCCGGACGCAGGCAAGATCACGATCCTCCACTCAGGTCAACTGAAGAACGCGCAGCGCGCGCTCAAGGTGATCAAGGTGCTCTCGGTCTTCCTGCTCGTGCTCGTCCTCTTCCTCTACGGGCTCGCCATCTACCTCGCCCACGGCCATCGCCGGCGGCTCCTCCGAGCCACGGCCGCCAGCTTCCTGCTCGTCGGTGTGCTCGTCCTCGTCATCGACCGCCTAACTCAAGGGGCAGTCGTCGGCTCGCTGATCAAGACGGACGCGGTCCGGCCCGCCGGCAACGCCGCGTGGGGGATCGGGACCGAGCTGCTGCGCAGCGTGGCGTACGCGCTCATCCTCTACGGGGTGGCCGGGCTCATCGGCGCGTGGCTCGCGGGGCCGACGCGCTTGGCCGTCGCGGCTCGACGGCGGCTGGCGCCCGTGCTCGAGGACCAGGCCTGGATCGTCTACGGAGCCGTGGCCCTGCTGTTCCTGCTCCTGATCGCGTGGGGCCCGACGCGCGCGACCCGCGAGTGGTGGGGGATTCTCCTGCTCGGCGGGCTGCTCTTCTTCGGCGTGGCGATGCTGCACCGCCAGACGGTGCGCGAGTTCCCCGCGCAGACGAGCTCGACCGGCCGCTTAGCTCTGTTCCTCGAGCAGATGGCCGCGCCGCGTGAGCGCGACCGCCTCGAGGCGCGAGTTC
Source organism: uncultured Actinomycetes bacterium (assembly GCA_963825795.1). Classification (GTDB taxonomy): domain Bacteria; phylum Actinomycetota; class Thermoleophilia; order Gaiellales; family Gaiellaceae; genus VAXT01. Next base: position 41,459 of record CAWGVD010000046.1, read on the forward strand.
ACGCCGAGCGCGCGGAGGATGTGGCGGATGTGGTTCCGCACCGTCTCGACGCTCAGATGGAGCTCGGCTCGCGATCTGGTTGGTCGAGCGGCCCAGCTCGAGCAGGCGCAGCACCTCGGTCTGACGGGGAGTCAGGTGCGGATGCGCCGTCGGCGGCGGCTCGTCGACCTGGATGTCGACGACCTGCCCGAACATCCCGATCACCTGATCGCCGTCTCGCAGGGGAACGGCGCTGATGTCGACCGTGATGCGCTCGCCGTCGAGCCCGACGATGACGACTTCGTTGTCGGAGCGCTCGACGACGCCGGAGATGTTGCGCGCGAAGATCTCCCGGGCGCGGCGAGTCTCCTCCGGCGAGAGGACGGACGTGAACTGCCGTCCGCGCACGTCGCCGACGATCTCCCTGCGCCGCCGGGTTGACCCAGCGGACGATGCCGTGACGGTCGACCACGTACGAAGGCACGCGGACCTTCTCCAGCGCGCCGGTGACGTCGTGGCCCATGTCGCGCAAGCTCGGCACTTGCACCGAGTGTGCGGTCCGGCCGCGCCCCGCGTCAAGTCAGGCGGCTTCGACCTCGACCGTCGGACGCGGCAGGAACTCCCAGTTCACCTCGCCCGATTCCAGGATGTAGACGCGTCCGTCGAGCTCGAACCGGATGGCGCGGAGCGATTCCCGCGCCACCCAGTCCTCGACGGTCCGCATGAGCGATGCGAGGTCCGTGCGTGAAGCTCTGATGTAGACGTCGACGATCGCAACATCGTCTTCCTCGTTCACCGAGACCGCCCAGCGCGAGCGCAGGAGGGTCGCCAGACGCGCCGCACCGGCCAGGTCGGGCAGCTCGAACTGGACAGTCTCGGTGAGTCCGTTGCCAAGGTCCATGGCTCGAAGACTCGCGCGCCGACCCCCTGCCCCGCTTGACCCAGGTAGGTCATATCTGGTCCTCTGCTCATGGGATGTCGACGCCTCGGAAGCGCCCAGGGATCGCAGACTCGGCGGGGCGCGCCGCGTTCTTCCCGGCCCGCGTCGCCGCGCGCGCCTGGCGCGGTGGGATCGAGTCCGCGGCCGAGGACGTCGTCTCGGCGCCCGAGATCGCCCGCATCGTCGACAGCGCGCTGGCCGGGCCGCTGCCCGAGGAGATCGCGCGCTCGCTCGTCCGGCACCGGGTGATCGAGCGCGTCGTCGCCGAGCTGGCGGCGACCGGCGAGCTGGAGCGCCTGATCGAGCAGTCGCTCGGAAGCCGGCAGACGCTCGAGCTCACCGACCGCGTCCTCGCGAGCGACGAGATGCAACGCGTGCTCGAGAGCATCGCCTCGAGCCCGGAGCTCCGGCGCGCGGTCACGCGGCAGTCGGCGGGGCTCGCCGAGGACGTCGTCGCCGGTGTTCGGCGGTCCGCGACCCGCCTCGACGAGCGGATCGCCCGCCCTGAGCAGCGACGGCAGCCGATGTACGCGGGCATCGCGACGAGGGCAGCGGCGCTCGCCGTCGACGCGCTCGCGGCGCTCTCGATCTTCGCCTCGGCAGCGCCGTCGTCGCGTTGATCGCGTCGCTCGTCGGCGGCATCCGGCCCCAATGGCTCGCCGGGTCGCTGCTCGGCGCTGGCGTGGATCATCGTCGGGGGCGGCTACTTCGTGCTCTTCTGGAGCGCCGCGGGGCAGACGCCGGGCATGCGGCTCATGCGCCTGCGCGTGCAGCGCCCGGGTGGAGGCGGGCTCTCGGTCGGCCGCGCGATCGTGCGGACGGTCGGGCTCGCGCTCGCGATCATCCCGCTCTTCGCCGGCTTCGTCCCGGCGCTCTTCGACGATCGGCGCCGCGCGCTCCCGGACTACCTCGCCGGTACGGTCGTGCTGCACGACCACGCGGCGGAGTCGCAGTGATTCATCCCAGGCGGGTGATGACCGGACACCCGTCCCGACTGGACGATTCCCGGCAAATGACAAGGAGGCAGTGATGGCAATTGGACCCGTGCAACTGATCGTGCTCGGCTTCGACGAGCCCGAGTTCCGCGGCGAGATCCTCGCCGAGCTCGACCGGCTCAAGGAGAACGACATCGTCCGCGTGATCGACGGCCTGGCCGTGCACAAGGACGCAGAAGGCGAAGTAACGGTGCTGAAGCGGACCGACCTCAGCGACGAGGAGGCAGCCGAGTTCGGAGCCACCGTCGGCGCGCTGATCGGCATCGGCATCGGCGGCGAAGAGGGTGCAGAAGTCGGAGCGGAGCTCGGCGCCGAAAGGACCGCGGAGGGCGTCAACATCTTCCAGGAGGAGGACGTCCTGGACGTGATCGAGGAGATCCCGAACGACTCGGCGGCTGCGATCATCCTGCTCGAGCACCGCTGGGCGATCCCGCTGCGGGACGCCGTCGTGCGCACGAACGGCATGCCGATCGCGGACACGTTCATTCATCCGCTCGATCTCGTCGCAGTGGGCCTGATCGCCGCAGAGGAAAGCGAAGCACTCACGCCGTCCGAGTCGTAAACGAGGAAGAATCGGCTCAGAACACGAAAGGAGCCGATAGTCGGACCGAGTCGCAGAGTGGCACGCCCCCCGCGGGCGCCTCTCACCTACGACGAATTCCGGGCGAAGAAGAAGGAGATACTAGGCAGTTGACCCCCGCGCCGCTCCGGACCCCTTGCGGCCGCGGCGGCCGAGAAAGGAGCGTGCATGAGCACGATGGACTCAGGCCGGGACATGTCCTCGGCATGGACCGGCTGGATCGGCTTCGCGGCGATCATGCTGGCGTTTATCGGCGCGATCACGTTCTTCGAAGGGCTGATCGCGATCATCCGGGACAACTACTACGTCGTCACCCGGCAGCAGGTCTTCCTGTTCGATGTCTCGACATGGGGCTGGATCATGCTGTTCTGGGGAGTCCTGCTGTTCCTCGCCGCGCTCGGGCTCGCGGCGAAGAGCGGTTGGGCCCGCTGGTTCACGATCATCGTCGTCTTCCTCAACCTGCTGGGCCAGCTCAGCTTCCTGGGCAACTCCGGGTATCCGCTCTGGTCACTGACGGTGATCACCCTCGAGATCGTCGTCCTCTACGCGCTCACGGTGCGCTGGAAGGACGTCTACACGCTCGAGTAACGCTTCAAGGCTGATGACGGCGCGGGCCTCCGGGTCCGCGCCGGACTCGCCTCAGGCCTGAGGAGGTCCGTGAGATGCCCTGCCTGTTCGCACTGATCGCCGTTCTTTCCCCGCGACTCGCGCTGCTGCTCCTCTGGCTCTTCTCACCCTGGGTGGACAAGGCATTCGCGGGCTTCTTCCTGCCGCTCCTGGGCCTGATCTTCCTGCCCTGGACGACGCTGATGTACGTCCTCGTCGACGCTCCCGCCGGCGGGATCCACGTCGCCGGCTGGATTCTCGTCGGGCTCGGGGTCGTGCTCGACCTCAGCTCGTACGCCCAGTCGCGGGCGTATCGTTCGGCGGAGTTCGCGTGATCGAGGCAGCGACACTCGCCATCGGGCTGCTCGCCGGCGGCTTCTGGATCCTCGCCGCCCTGTCGGTGATCCTCGCCCTTGCCGCCCTGCTCAGCGTCTTCCGCAACGAGGACTTCTCCGGTGGCTCGAGGGCGCTGTGGGTCGCCGTGATCATCGTCTTCCCGCTCTTCGGGTCGCTCATCTACTTCGGCGTGCGCAGCGACTGGTGAAGGTCGTCGCTCGCCGTAGACCCCAGTCGTTAGAGTTTCGTCCGTGGCGATCGCCCGCGAAGCCGAGCCTGTCAGCTCCCTGCACGAGATCCGCGAGGCGGGCCTCGACCGCGAGGACCTGCTCGGCATGTACCGCAACATGCTGATCACGCGCGGGATCGAGGAGCGCGGCCACATCCTCTACAAGCAGGGCAAGATCCCCGGCTCCTTCTACACGGGCCGCGGGAACGAGGCCTCGTCCGTCGGCGTCGCGACCGCGATGGGCCAGGAGGACGTCGGCACGCCGCTGCACCGGGACATGGGCGTCCACGTGACGCGCGGCGTCGAGCCCTGGAGGATCTTCGCGCAGTACATGGGCCGCGCGGACGGCCCGACGCGCGGCCGCGACGGCAACGTGCACATGGCCGACTCGAACCTCGGACTGCTGGCGATGGTCAGCCATCTGCCGGCGATGCTCCCGGTCGCGGTCGGCTGCGCGCTCGCCTTCCGGATTCGCGAGGAGAAGCGCGTCGCGCTCGCCTGGTTCGGCGAGGGCGCATCGGCGCGCGGCGACACGCACGAGGGGATGAACCTCGCGGGTGTCCGCCGGCTTCCGGTCGTGTTCATCTGCGACAACAACCAGTGGGCCTACTCGACGCCGACGCACCTCGAGTACGCGTGCGAGACGCTCGCCGATCGCGCACAGGCGTACGGCTTCGAGGGAGTCGTCGTCGACGGCACCGACGTGCTCGCCGTCTACCGCGAGACCAGGCGCGCGGTCGAGAAGGCGCGCGCAGGGCGGCGGCCCGACGCTGATCGAGTCGATGACGCTCCGCATGGAAGGCCACGCGGTGCACGACGACGCCTTCTACGTCCCGAAGGAGATGTTCGAGGAGTGGGCGAAGCGCGACCCGATCGAGCGCTTCCGCGGCTGGCTGCGCGAGAACGCCGCGCTCACCGACGACGAAGAGGACGAGATCGGCGCGAGCGTCAAGAAGCTGCTCGCGGACGCGATCAACCGCGCCGACGAGTCGCCGCTGCCCGATCCTTCGACCCTGACCGAGGGCGTGTTCGCAACGCCCGAAGACCTCGACACGCCCCACCACAAGTGAGCTCCTGATGGCTGAGATGACCTACCTGCAGGCGATCTCGGACGGCCTCCGCGTCGAGATGCGCCGCGACAAGCGCGTGTTCGTGATCGGCGAGGACGTGGGCGTCTACGGCGGCGCCTTCAAGGTCACGCTCGGCTTCCAGGAGGAGTTCGGGGCCTGGCGCGTGATCGACGCGCCGCTCTCGGAGACGGCGATCGTCGGCAGCTGCACGGGCGCCGCGATCATGGGCATGCGCCCCGTCGCCGAGATGCAGTTCGCGGACTTCATCTCGTGCGCGTGGGACCAGCTCGTCACGGTCGCCGCCAAGCAGCGCTACCGCGCCGGGACACCGGTGCCGATCGTCGTCCGGCTCCCGTCCGGCGGCGGCTTCTCGGGCGGCCCGTTCCACTCGCAGAACCCGGAGAGCTCGTTCGCGCACATCCCGGGGCTCAAGGTCGTCTGCCCGGCGACGCCGGAGGACGCGAAGGGTCTCCTGATCACGGCGATCGAGGACCCGAACCCGGTTCTCTACTTCGAGCACAAGCATCTCTACCGGCGGCTCAAGGCCGACGTGCCGGAGGAGCGCTACACGATTCCGTTCGGCAAGGCGCGCACGCACCGCGAGGGCGACGACGTCACGGTCGTCACCTGGGGTGCGATGGTGCACACCGCCGACGATGCGGCGAAGGAGCTGGAGGGCGACGGCGTCTCGGTCGAGATCCTCGACCTGCGGACGCTGATCCCCTGGGACCGGAAGGCCGTGCTCGAGAGTGCGCAGAAGACGTCGAAGGTGCTCGTGCTGCACGAGGACACGCGCACGGGCGGCTTCGGGGGCGAGATCGCGGCCACGATCGCCGAGGAGGCGTTCGAGCACCTCGACGCGCCGATCATGCGGATCGCCGCGCCCGACACGCCGGTGCCGTTCTCGCCGCCGCTCGAGAAGGCGTTCATCCCGCAGGTCGAGGACGTCGTCAAGGGACTGAAGGAGCTGGCCGAGTACTGATGGCCACGACCGAAGCCGTCGACGTCGTCATGCCGCAGATGGGCGTCTCCGTCTCGGAGGGGACGATCACGAAGTGGCTCAAGCAGGTCGGCGAGGAGATCGAGGCCGACGAGTCGCTGCTCGAGATCTCGACGGACAAGGTCGACACCGAGGTGCCGAGCCCCGCAAGCGGCGTGGTGACCCAGATCCTCGTCCAGGAGGGCGAGACCGTGGATGTCGGGACGAAGCTCGCGGTGATCGGCGGCGAAGCCGGCGCGCCCGCCGAGGCTCCGGCCGCGCAGCCCGAGCCTGAGGCCGCCGAGCCCGAGCCCGAGGAAGTCGCGCAGCCCGCCGAGACACCGGCCGTCGAACAGGCGCCGGCGCCCGAGCCCGCTCGGCTTCAGCAACGACAGCCGGCCGAGGCCCAGGAGAACGGCAAGAGCTTCGTCTCGCCGGTCGTCGCGCGAATCGCCTCCGAGCACGGCGTCGACGTCTCGAGCGTCCCCGGCACGGGCCGCGGTGGGCGCGTGACGAAGAAGGACATCCTGAACTTCGTCGAGTCCGGCCCTCCGGCCGCGCCTCCGCAGGAAGCGCCCCCGCCGCCGCTCCGGAGCCCGCTCCCGGCCGCTCCGGAGCCCGCCGCCCCCGAGCCGGCCCCGGAGCCCGCTCCGCGCTCCGGCGCCTGCGGCCGAGGCGCCGCCGAAGCCTCCGCCTCCTCCGGCTCCCGAGCCCGTGGCCGCAACAGCCGGCGAGCAGCTCGAGCCGATGAACGCGATGCGCCGCGGGATCGCCGAGCACATGCGCCGCTCGCTCGACACCGCCGCCCACGTGACGAGCGCGATCGAGGTCGACATGTCCCGCGTCGTCGAGATCCGCAACAAGCTCAAGCCCGAGTACCAGAAGACCTACGGCGTCAACCCGACGTATCTGATCTTCGTCGCCCGCGCGGTCGTCGAGACGCTCAAGAAGTACCCGTGGATCAACGGCGAGATTCGCGGCGAGCAGATCGTCACGCGGCCGTGGGTCAACCTCGGGTTCGCGGTCGAGCTCGCCGACGGGAAGGGCCTGATCGTCCCGGTCGTCAAGCACGCCGAGGGCCTGAACCTGCTCGGGATGGCGCAGGCGGTGACCGACATCGCCGACCGCGCCCGCAACAAGAAGCTGACCCCGGACGAGGTGCAGGGCGGCACGTTCACGATCACGAACCCGGGCGGCTACGGCACGTTCCACGGCACGCCCGTGATCAGCCAGCCGCAGGCGGGCATCCTCGGCACCTACGCGCTGGTCAAGCGCCCGTGGGTCGTCCAGGACTCCTTCGGCAAGGACGTGATCGCGATCCGGCCGATCATGAACCTCACGCTCACGTACGACCACCGCCTCGTCGACGGAGCGCTCGCGGGCCGCTTCCTGAAGGACCTGAGGGAAGCGCTCGAGACCTGGGACGAAGTCGCGTACTAGTGGACCTCGTTCGGCTGACAGTCGTCATGAACGAGATCGAGGCCGACCAGGTCCAGTCGCTCCTCAAGTTCGACAACATCGAGTCGATGCAGCGGCCGACCGACAGCGGGGCGGCGAGCATCGGCGGCAGCGGCGCCATGAGCGGCTCGCGCGAGATCCTCGTCAAGCCCGAGGACCTCGAGGCCGCCAAGGCGATCATCGGCGAGGAGTAGCGGCTGGACTACTTCGTCCTGCGGCTCGAGCGCGGCGGGCCCTGGGACTGGAGCCGCGACATGCGGGAGCAGGACGGCTGGGACGACCACGCACGCTTCATGGACGACCTCGTCGACAAGGGATCGATCATCCTCGGCGGCCCGCTCGAGGGCGACCGCGAGACGATGCACATCATCGCGGCGGAGTCCGAGCAGGCGGTGCGCGACCTGTTCGCGACCGATCCCTGGTGGATCAATGGCATGCTCCGCCCCGTGCGCATCGAGCGCTGGACGATCGTGCTGGACGGCCGTGAGCTGAGCCTGTCCGGCTGACGATCGTCGCGGACGAGTTCGCCGCCGAGACGATCATCGCCCTTCTCCGGACCGAGGGAATCGAGTCGATTCAGCGGCGGACGGACGTCGCCGCCGGGATGGCCGATGCGTCGGCTTCGGCCTTCGGCCCGCGAGAGGTTCTCGTCCGCCCGGAGGATCTCGACCGGGCGCGCGAGCTGATCGACACCGACTAGGCTCAGGGCGTGACCAGAGGCGCCTACCTGCTCAACCTGGAGCGCGTTCCCTACCTGGAGGCGTGGGACCTGCAGCGCTCGCTGGCGGCGGCGGTCTCGCAGGGCGCGATCCCCGACACCGTGCTGCTCCTGGAGCATCCACCGGTGATCACGCTCGGGCGGCGCACCGAGGAAGGCGAGCTCCACGTTCCGGAGGGAGCCGAGGTCGAGATCGTCGAGACCGACCGCGGCGGCAAGTCGACGTACCACGGGCCCGGCCAGCTCGTCTGCTACCCGATCTTCGACCTGACGCGGCACGGCCAGGACGTCAAGCGCTACTGCCGCGACCTCGAGGAGGCGCTGATCCGCACGCTCGCGGCCGTTGGGGTCGAGGCGACGCGGATCGAGGGCCTGACCGGGATCTGGGTCGAGAGCGGGCCGATGCCGAGAAAGGTGGCGTCGATCGGCGTCCACATCACGAAGTGGGTGACGACGCACGGCTACGCGCTGAACGTCGACCTCGACACGGCGCCCTTCACCGAGTGGATCACGGCGTGCGGCCTCGAGGACGCGTCGTTCACGACGATCGCGGAGGAGCTCGGGCGTCCGGTCACGGTCGAGGAAGTCCGCCCACACGCCGCGGCCGCGTTCGAGGAGGTCTTCGACCTCAACTTCGAGGAGCTGCCGGCCGACGAAGGCGCAGGCCTCTGGCCGCAGCCGATCCACGAGCAGCTGACCGCGAAGCCGACCGGCGCAACGAGCTCCGGCAAGGCGCAGGGCATCGAACAGGTCGCAGCGCGCTAGAGGTCGGGCAGCCAGCCTTCCTGGTAGAGAGAGCGCTTCCAGTCCGCGAAGCTGCCGTACGCCTCGGACGGGTCGCTCGTCTCCTTCTTCACGCCCGCCCGTGCTTCAGCGCGACCTCCGAGACCGGGTAGACCAGGCCTTTCGCGGCGACGGCCTCGCGCGCCGACGGCCAGCACGACCGCGGGCTCCTTGCCGGCGCCGACGATGATGTGCTCCGTCCCCGGCGGGCAGTGGAAGAAGTCCCACGTCTTCAGCTTCCGCTCCTCGCCCTCGACGATCAGGAGGCACTCGCCGGCCAGCACGAGGAAGTCCTCCTGGGCGTTCTCGCGGTGGTAGAGGCCCATCGGCTCGCCGGGGCGGCAGGACGTTGAGGTTGATCCCGAGCCCCGGGAAGCGGCGCTTGCCCTCGAAGTTGCAGAAGGCGCCGAGCGTCCCGGTGTCGCGCCAGCGGCTGTCGCGCGCGTTCATGACGAACCAGCCCTCGCCTCCCGGACGAAGGCCGAACTTCGTGCTCTCGAGCGGCGCCTCGGGTGCCACCATCCATAGACTGACAGACGTGCAGAAGTCGCTGCCCGTCGCGGACAGGCCACGCCGCCCCGAGTGGATGAAAGTGCGCGCGCCGAGCGCCGACTCGCGCTACTTCGACGTCAAGAAGCTGATCCACGGCCAGAACCTGCTCACGATCTGCGAGGAGGCCCGCTGCCCGAACATCGCCGAGTGCTGGGGCCGCGGGACGGCCACGTTCCAGATCCTCGGCGAGACCTGCACGCGCGCGTGCCGCTACTGCTACGTCCACTCGGGCAAGCCCGAGCACCCACCGGATCCGCTCGAGCCGCTACGCCTCGCGCACACCGCCGCGCAGATGAGCCTCAAGCACGTCGTCGTCACCTCGGTCGACCGCGACGACCTGCCCGACAAGGGCGCCGCTCACTACGCGGCGACGATCCGCGCGCTGAAGGCGAAGGTGCCCGGAGCGACGATCGAGGTGCTGACGCCGGACTTCCTCGGCTACGAGGAGCAGGCGCTCCAGATCGTGCTCGCCGAGCGGCCGGACGTCTTCAACCACAACATCGAGACCGTCCGCCGCCTGCACAGGAAGATGCGCGGCGCGAAGGTCGACTTCGACCGGGCGCTCTGGCTGCTCGAGCGCGCGAAGGAGGTCGCCGACTATCCGGTCCTGACGAAGTCGGGGATCATCGTCGGGCTCGGCGAGACGAACGACGAGGTCGTCGAGACGATGCGCGAGCTCCGCGCCTCCGGCGTCGACGTGGTCACGATCGGCCAGTATCTCCAGCCGTCCGCGAAGCACGCGCAGATCGACCGCTGGGTGCACCCCGACGAGTTCCGCTGGTTCCGCGAGCAGGGCGAGGCGCTCGGCTTCGGCTCGGTCTTCTCAGGACCGCTCGTTCGCTCTTCGTATCGAGCAGACGAGCAGCGCCACGCGGCCGAAACCGGTCGCGGCGCGGTCGCGTACTAGACGGAAAGAGGGTCGCCTCGGGGGGCGACCCTCTTTCGTCTGTCCTCACGCGTGTCTAGTGACCTCCGCCGCTTCGGTGAACCTCGGCGTAGTAGACGTCCTCCTCGGGAGCGTCGCCCCTGATCGGGCGCGTGTCCGCCCAGACGATGTGCGCGTCACCGTGATGGTCGGTGTCGACCCACATGTAGTCGCCTAGGAAGCCTGCCTGCACCGGGTTGTTCGCCGGCGTCAGGTTCGGCATCGAGCTCGTCGTCACCCGCGTGTAGCTGAAGCTCGGGTTGTTCGACGTCGGGTTCCTGATCTGGGCTGCGGTGATGTCGTTGCAACCCGTGGTCTCGCAGTTGCCGTAATGGCGGTCGTAGAACGCGACCCAGAGCCGCGATCCGTCGTTCGTCACCTCGCTCCACGGTTGCCACTGCGCGGTCTCACCGAAGCTCGAGCGTGGCGTGATGTCCGTCGTGTCGCTCCACGTGGACCCGCCGTCGGTGGAGAACGCGTAGAAGATGTCGTGGTCGCACGGCGATGATCCGCCGCCGGCCGCGCCGAGCTCGCAGTTCGGGTTCGTGTTGTTGCGGTGATCCGCCCACGTCACGTACACGTTCCCGTTCTCGTCGACCGAGTTGGTCACGGTCGTCTCGTCGGGAGCGCGGTAGCCGTTCGGCGGTAGGCACTGCCGGTTCGGGCAGCCGTTCTGACTCGGCGGCCCGACGGGCTGCGTCGAGATCATGTCGCCGACCTTCGTCGGAGCCGTCCAGTTCGCCTGGTTGCTGCAGTCGGCACTGGCCGGGCAGGTCACGTTCAGCACCTGCTCGATGCCGGCACCGGGCACGTTGCCGTTGGCGAACGAGACGTAGATCGTGCCGTCCGGCCCGACGACCGGGTTGGAGCCCTGGTCGTCGTTGCACGGGCCGACAGCCGGGACGGTGCAGATGTGCGGCGTTCGAGCCGCTGATCTCGATCGGGTCGGACCAGGTCGCCCCGCCGTCCGTCGACTGGCTGAAGTAGATCGGGCTGTGGTTCGCGGCGTTGAACCGCGTCCACGTCATGTAGACGTTGTCGTGCTTCGGGCTCGACGGATTCGAGTCCGCGGTCATCAGCTCCTTGTCGTTCGCGAACTCGTTGCCGTCGTCGTTCGCGATCACGCCGACCGGGGTGTCCCGATACTCCTGGAAGCCACCGGTCGGGTCCGGCGAGTGGTAGAAGCTCCCGCCGTTCGGCGGCATTCGACTTCATCGCGAGCACGGCGTTCGCCCCGCTGTTGATGTCGAAGAACACACCGCCCGAGTAGGCGTTGCCCTGCGAGTCGAAGGCGAGCGTCGGATCGCTGCATGCGTCCGCCGTGTGGCCGTCGAGCAGGACGAACTGCCAGAACGGCGGAACCTGGTCGCCCCAACGCTTGCCGCCGTCGAAGCTCCAGTCGTAGCCGCAGTGGTTGAAGCCGATCCTCGAGTCGTTCTGACCGGCGATGATGTTCCGCTCGTTCGTCGGGTTGATCTGAATCGTCTCCTCGGCCTGACGCCGCAGCGAACAGTCCTGGTTCACACGGGTGTTCGTCATTCCGTGGCCGTGGAAGACGTTCTGGCAACCCTCCGTCTTCGGATGCGAGATCCCGTGGTTGCCACCGCCAAGGGCGCGCATCCCGCCCGGGTTCTGAGCCGCCCGGCGCTGGAGGATTCCCGCCGCGTCGTAGAGCGTGTACATGATGCCCGACGAAACGGGCATCTCCTTGCCCCGCGGCTGTTCCTTGCCAAGCTCGACGGCGAGCTTGTGCGCGAGGATCTTGCTGCCGATCGGCGAGTTGCTGCTCGCGCTCTGCGGCAACAGGGCTGAGCCCGCGACCGCGAGCGCAGCAAGAGCCGCCAGCGGAAGCAAGCCTAGTAGGGCTTTCTTCATTCTCCTCTCCCTCCCCGCCGGACCCCCCGGCCGGCGGTCTTGGATGCAAAGCAATATACGAAAGTGTCTTTCGCGCTGCCAAGTTCGAACCGTTCTTAAGGAACCTTCAGACATGCGAAATAGAGTGGCCGCTCCCCAACGAAAGGAGACCGGTGCGTGCAATTCGATCTTGGGCGATTCTTGGCTGTTCTGGCTGTTTGCTGGCCGGTTGTGGGGGCAGCGACGGCAAGAGCACGCGAGTCTGGAGACGAGACGCGAGGCGGCATGCACGAAATCCGCGCTGAGCGGGGCGCCCGACCTCCCCAAGGGCTGGCCACAGATCGAGAACGTGACGTACACGCAGCAGTCGCAACAGGGCCCGACGACGGTCGTCGAGGGCTACTTCGCCGGCGATGTCAAGGCCGCGCACGACGACTTCAAGCGCGAGCTCGAGGCCGCCGGGTTCACGATCCTCTTCGACGAGCTCGAGGAGAACGACTCGGAGGTGTCCTGGAAAGGCCAGGGCCGATCCGGCCAGGTGGCGCTGCGCGATGAGTGCGGCAGCACCGACAAGATCTTCGTCCACATCACGAACCGGCCGGCTAGCTAGTCAACTCCGGACCAGAAAAGCGAAGAGCGCCGACCTGAGTCGGCGCTCTTCGTCGTTTCAGTGACTGTGTCGTTGCTAGCGGCTGCTGTGAATGCTGGCGCAGTTCGGGAACTTGAAGGACCCGATCCGCGTGTGCCAGTTCATCGTCGCCGGTCTGGCGGTAGTACTCCTGCCCGTACCAGAACGTGCAGTCGTCGCTCGGGTCGATCGACATCATCGAGTAGTCGCCCCAGTGGCTCGTGGCCCTGCGTCTGGACGCCGGTGCCGTTGACGAGCGTCCGCTCGCCCTGCGACAGCTGCCCGGCCGGATCGGTCGCCAGCCGGCCCGCATAGCGGATGCCCGGGTTCGTCGACGCGCCGTCGGAGACGGAGTAGCCGATCGCGATGTCGCCCGTCCTGTCCATGGCCGCGCTGCCCATGAACCGGTTGGTGCTGTCGGGCGCGTACGTGCCCTGCTGCGCGATGCCCCACGGCCCAGTGCCCGACTTCGACAGCTGGTACCAGCGGATGCCCGCCAGGTCGTTGCCGACGTCGACGGTGTGGTTCACGACCATCGCCTGGCGGCTGCCGAAGTTCCGATAGGCGAGGCGGTACATGAGGCGATCGGAGAGGGCTTCCACCTTGGCGATGTCGTGCCCGGCTGCGCGATGCACGACCGTGCGTAGTTGCAGAGGTTCGAGTCGTACGCCGCGGTCTGGATGTCGCTCGACGTGCGACATCGTGAGCGACGCGTTGCCCGCCCAGTTGACGTTCGCGTTCCAGAGCTGCAGCGTGTTCGGCTGCGAGACCTGACCCGTTCCAGTTCATGGTCAGGAGCGGAGCCGCGGCGCCGGCCGGGGGAGCCAGCGAGCCGTCTGCGTCCGCCGGAAGCATCCGCGGCAGGTCAGGAGCCTGCGAGACCATGTCGCGGTAGACGATCGCGCGCGTTGCCGCACGAGAGGAGCTGGTTCGGCTCGAGCGCCCAGACGCCGATGCCCGAGAAGCTGGCCGCGCGGTAGTACTGCGGCGAGGTCATCATGTAGGCGTTCTGGCTCGGCCACACGCCGACTTCGCGTAGTCGGTGAACTTCGTCGTGTGCGACAGGCACTGGTACGAGCACCAGGCTCCGATCGGATCGCTCGTCTGCGAGACCGCGACGCACTGGTAGTACGGCCCGTCACGAGGTTTTCGTACGCGGACTGCGTTGCGACCAGCGGTTTGCGAACTGGTCGTACAGGATGACCGGGTCGCCGCTGTTGCTGCGAGCCGCAGACCGACGAGTTCGGGAACAGCGTCGTCCGGCGGCAGGCCCGTAGACCATGGCCCTGCTTGTTGTAGATCGCGAAGGAGAGGTTGATGCACTGCATGTAGTGGATGGCCCGACGTCGCCGCTCGTGTCCGGCGGAGCGCGCGTCGATGTTCGAAAGGCGTCGAAGTTCGTCAGAGGCGCCGGCTCCCTGCCGGGCGACTGCTGGATCGCTCCGTCGCGTGGTCTTCGAAGGCGCGAGCGATAGGCCCCCTCGTCCTTCGCCAGCCTCAGCCCCGCGCCGCCTGGGACGGAGCGAAGCGCGCGCACGTGGACGCCCGCGACCGAACGCGCGTGACGGCCCGACCGACGCAGTCGAGTGTCAGCGTGGTCGAGGCTGGCGCTGGCGCGTTGCGTCGCGTTGCTACCCTGCGACGACCATCGAAAGATGGTTCTGCGACAGGTGGTGAATCCGGGCCAGCGGCTTCCGTGCCTCGTCCTTTGTCCCTCCGCGGAGCGGCTTCCGCCGCCCGCCGTCTACCAGGCCGCTTTGGTCAGATGGTGCGTTCAGGCGGCTAGCGGCGTCCGACGGCCACGCGACACCGAAACCGCGGGCCCGACCGGCCGCGCGCGGTCTGCGAGACGACTTCCCGACGCTTGCGCGCACCCGGCGAACTCCGCGGAGGAGCAATGAGCGCGACGAGCGGGTCGTCGACGTCGAGCGTGGCCGACGACGCGCGGCACGACGCAGCGCACCGGAGGAGGTGGGGAGGCGGAGGAGGTGGCGGCGGAGGGGGAGGAGGAGGCGGAGGCGCAGGAGGGGGCGGAGGCGGCGGAGGAGGAGGCGGAGGCGGCGGCGGGCCGGTCGGCAGCGCGGGCACGCGCGCGTAGTAGACGTCCGTTTCCGGCGCCGACCCCGCGTGCGCCCGGGTGTCTGCCCAGACGACGTGTGCCCGCCCCTGGCCGTCGACGCTCAGACGACATCCGATCGCCGAGGAACCCGGCCTCGATCGGATTCTCGGCGGTCGGTCAGATTCGGCATCGAGAAGTCGTCACGCGCGAGTACTCGATACGTCGGACGCGGCGCCGCCGGGTTCGTCCACCTCGGCCATCGTGATGTCGTTGCAGCCGGTGGACTCGCAATCGCCGTACGAGCGGTCGTAGAACGCGATCCAGAGACGCGTCCCGTCTGGCGTCACCCCGCTCCACGGCTGCCACTGGGCGGTCTCGCCGAAACGCGCGGTCGATGCGCGGAGTGACGACCCGCGGCTCGCTCCAGGTCTCACCCTCGTCGGTCGAACCGAATAGAAGACGTCGTTGTCGCACGGAGGCGTAGCGGTCAACGCAGAACCGGTGCAGGCCTGGTTCGTGTTGTTCCGGAAGTCGGCCCAGACGACATAGAGATTGCCGGCCTCGTCGACCGAGTTGGAGACGGACCACGACTCGGACATGCGATACCCGTTCGGCGGGAGGCACTGGAGTGCCGATCGGACAGCCGGCGGGGCTCGGACCCGACCGGCTCGCCGCCGATCAGGTCGGAGACGATCACCGGCTCGGTCCAGGCCTCGCGAATCGTGCAGTCCTCGTCGGCCGGGCACTTGACCATGAGGATCTGCCAGCCGCCTTCGACGGCGTCGTTGTTCGCGAAGGTGACGTAGATCGTCCCGTCCGGCCCGACGACCGGGTGCGACGCCTGGTCGTGGTTGCACTCGAGGAGGACAGACGCCCTCGGCCTCGCCGCTGATCTCGATCGGGGCGGTCCAGGTCACGCCGCCGTCCTCGGACTGGCTGAACATGATCGGGAAGATCTGGCGGACGCCGTCTTCCTTCTCGGGCCCGACGCGAGTCCAGGTCACATAGACCGCGTCGCGCTTCGGGCTAGAAGCGTGCGCATCCGCCACGATCATCGGCTGGTCGTCGAAGACGATGGTCGTCGTTCGTCGACCACGCCGAGGGGCAGCGCGCTGTACTCCTGGAAGCCGCTCCCGAGTCCGGCGAATGGAAGAACGCGCCGTGGATCGCCGCGTTCGACTTCGCCACGACGACGGCGTTGTCGGGGCCGGCGACGTCG
Source organism: uncultured Actinomycetes bacterium (assembly GCA_963825795.1). Lineage (GTDB taxonomy): Bacteria > Actinomycetota > Thermoleophilia > Gaiellales > Gaiellaceae > VAXT01. Next base: position 57,369 of record CAWGVD010000046.1, read on the forward strand.
AAGATCGTCGCCCGCGACGTATGCGTTCCCCTGAGAGTCCCAGGTGACCGTCGGGTTCGCGCAGGCCTCGGCGGGCTTCTGGTCGAGCAGCGGAACCTGGAAGAACGGCGGAGTCTGGTCGCCCCAGTGCGAGCCGCCGTCGAGAGTCCAGGCGTAGCCGCAGTGGTTGAAGCCGATGCGCGAGTCGTTCTGGCCGACGAGGATGTTGGCCGGGTCGAGCGGGTTGACCGCGATCGTTCTCGCCCGCCTGTGCGCGGAGAGAGCAGTCCTGGGTGACGCGGCTGTTCGTCTGTCCGCCGCCCGTGAACTCGATTGCGGCAGCCCTCGGTGCCCGCGATCTCGACGGCGCCGGGTGGAAGCCGGCGCGGGCGGCGCGGCGCCGAAGCGCCCCGGTCTGGTCGAGCAGCGAGTACATGACGCCCGAGGAGAGCATCGGCGCGTCGGCGGCGCCGTGGCGCCCGCCCGAGCTCGGCGTCGAGCGCCTTGCTGGAGCACCGGATTCGCGACAGGCGCGCGGCTCGACGCAGAGTGCGGGCAGCAGCACGGCACCCGCGAACAGCGCGAGACCGAGGCCGACCAGCAGCAGCAAGACGGTAGATGCAGCCTTTTTCTCAAGTCCCCTCCCTCACGTCGCCCGCGCGACGGTTCACTTCACCGGCAATCTAGGCGAATCGACGAAAACTGACAACTCCCTGAAGCAGGAGGGAGCCGCCCGCGAGACGGCCCCCTCCAGTCGATCGTTCGCGCTTACGGCGATACGTGCTCGACGACGACCTCGTTCGAGCCGACCTTCACGCCGCCGTCGGTCATCACGTTGACCGCTCCCAGGAGGACGCGTCCGGTCTCCGGGATGGCGCCTGCCGTCACGGAGCCGGGAGCCGTCCACGACGAGCCGCCAGGATGCGGCGCGTTCGCGTCGGTCACCGCCACCGAGCCGAGCCCGGGGTTGGCGAAGATGTCGACGTAGTTGTACGTCGTCGACCCTGATGGGACCGAGAAGCCGTCGACCAGCACGAGCCACGTGCCGGCCGCCGGGTTCGCGATCGTGACCGACTCCTCGGAGTCTCCGTCGGCGCTCTGTCCCCTGGGCGTGCGCGTCGCGCACGTCGGGTCGGAGCACTGGAAGACGAAGAGGTCGAGGTCCGCGGCCGGGTCGGACGGTCCGCCGATCGTCGCGCGGAACGACGTCGAGCCGGCCGGGATGTTGGTCGTGTACTCCTGCTGCGCATGGTTGGCGATCGTGAACACGCCTCTCCGCGCGCTGCCGAGCGGTGAGCCGACCGCCTGCCCGGTGAACGACGCGAAGTTGTTCTGGAACGAGTACGACCGCGACAGCGGCACGCCGACCTGTGCCTCGGGGATCACGTCCGGGTTGGGCGTGACCGCGACGCCGAAGAGCGACGCCGTGAGCGTGTACGGCGCCCAGTCGGTGTCGGACGTCCGCCGGGCCTCGACGGTCACTTCCCAGACGCCCTCGTCTGCGCCGTCGACCGTGCGGCTGAGCGGATCGCCCGTCGCGCAGCCGGCGACAGGTGGTGCGTAGCAGCTCGTGCTGGCATTGCTGTCGACACCGAGGCCCCACGGGTGGAAGCGCAGGAAGCGCACCTGGCCCGTTCCCGGGTTGCCGTCGGGGCCGGCGAGGTCGACCTTGAGCACCGGGTCGCCGGCCGGGACGCGGAAGAAGTAGCGATCCACGTGGTTCCGGCCCGCCATGCCCGTCTTCGTGACGGTGTAGCCGTTCGCCGCCGTGAAGACGTCCGGTGCGACGACCGTGTTCATCGTCTCGTAGTCGATCCCGTCAGTCGACGAGTTGTCGAGCTGCAGGATTGCGGCGTGGATGCCGCTCGTCCGCGGGTTCACGGTCACGTCGACGTCCGTCGGCACGCCCGGCCTCAGCTGCACGTTGTTCTGCGTGCTGAAGGTGCCGTCGTTGCCGACCCAGCGGAGGTGGTAGAGCACGGGCCGGTTCGGGCCCGAGGTCCGCGTGAACGTGTACGTGCGCGTGTAGCTCTGGCCCGCGGTGACGCCCTCGCGGTCGTAGATGCCTGGGCCGTGGCCCGGATCTGCGAGGAAGTCGCTGAGCAGGGTGTGCACCTCGACCCGGGACGTGATGTTCACGGGCTCGAGGTTGTTCCTGAGCAGGCTCCACGCCTTGCCGACGTCGATCAGGCCGTTGCCCTGCTCGTTCGCCGTGTAGCCGGGGATGAACCGCGCGGTCGAGTTCATCGCCATCCGGAGCTGGGAGGGATGCCAGAACATCCCCCGGTGCTGTGCCTTCCCTGCGCTGATCAGCAGCGCGGCGGCGCCGGTGCCCTGCGGTGAGGCCATCGACGTGCCGTTCATCATCGCGTAGCCGGGCGGGAGGGTGTACGTCCCGCCGACCGGTGCGCCGTTCTGCCACGTGGGCGTCGAGGAGATCGCCGCGCCTGGCGCGACGATGTTGGGCTTGAACGCGCCGTCCTCGGCCGGGCCCCTCGAGCTGAACGGATGGAGGTTGTCCACGAAGTTGGCATCGGAGCCGTAGTTCCGCTGCCAGGTCTCCTTCGTGATGTACGCGCCGACGGCCATCGCCTTCGACGTGACGGCCGGGTCGCCGATCGTGTTCACACCGGGGCCGTCGTTGCCCGCGGAGAAGAACATCTGGACGTCGTTGTCCTCGATCAGGCGGTTGTAGAGGACCGCCCGCGTGTTGTTGCCGTCGTTGAGCGCCGGCAGGCCGCCGATGCTCATGTTGACGACGTCGACGTGGTCGGTCTCGACGACGTAGATCATGCCCTCGATCAGCGCGTGCGCCGTGCAGCCCGCGGTGAAGAGGCAGACCCGCACGACGGCGACCTTCGCCCCTGGGGCCGCGCCGCTCATCTGGCCACCGAAGAGGCTGTTGCCGGCCATGATCCCGGTCACGTGGGTGCCGTGGGCGCCCGAGACGATCCCGATGCCAACGAACGCGTGCGCCGCTGGATCGGTCTGGACAACGAACGGGACGGACTCGCTCACCGGCGTCGCCGGGTTGTCGTGCCCGAAGTGACCGATGTCGTGGTTGACCTTGTAGTCGGTCATCGACGACTCGTCAGCGAAGCTGTGGTCGTTGTCGGAGTCGACCATGACGTTGTTGTTCGAGTCCTGCCAGAGGATGACGAAGAAATCGCCGCAGGCGCCGTTTCGGTTGAGGTCGGCGCCGCAGCCGATGCCGTACTCGCTCCCCGCGCCGAGTAGGTCCTCCCGCATGCGAGCGAACTTGTACGTGCCGTCCACGGGAACACCTGTGTAGGCAGTGGCGAACGCGGTGAATGCGCCGCCGACGACGTTCACGGTGCCGGCCGACGCCCGCCAAGTCGGGTCGCCGTCCGTAACCGGATCCGTGTAGGTGACCCAGTCGACGATCTTGCGCTGGCCCGTGCTCGTGACGTTGACGACCGGGTTGTCGAGGTCGACTCCGGTGTCGAGGATGCCAATCGTCGTGTCGCGCCCGTCCCAGGTCGGGTGGGCGTTGACGAACTGGGCTGCTCCCGTGTCCTTCGTCGGCATGTACGGGTTGACCCGAGGCGTGTTGGCACCCGGAGGAGGCTGAGGCGTCGGGTCCTGCGAGCCCGCCGGCAGCGGATCCGGAAGCGGAACGACGGTGTCGACGTTGATCGTCTGGATCCCGCTCAGCCTCGAGGTTTGGTCAGCCTTGCGGATCGGCACGCGCACCCGCATGTAGCCAAGCTTGTCGTTTCGGTACGCGACCGTTCCACCGAGCGCGCGGACGCTCTTCGCGACGTTCTTCGTCCCCTCCCGGGGAGTCGCGATCAGCAGCGAGACGACGCGTACGCCTCGCGCCTCCTGCCGGACGAGCGCGGCCCGGTCCTGTTTCGTGAACTTGCTCTTCGCGCGTTGCGGCGACGACGCCGCACTCGCGCCGATCACGACGAAGCACGCGATCGTGAGGGCGCCAAGCGATGCGAGGACGCCTCCTCTCAGACGTGACATGGTTCTCCCTTCCCCTGTTGTTCCTGCCACAGCAACGCCAATCCACCGGTACTCCGGTGGTCCTGCGGACCCTCCCCCTCGAAGCGATAGATGATTCTCTATCTAGCTGGACATGTCAAGGCTCGCGGCCTTGTCGTGCGGCTCCGCCATCGCCCGGTAGTCGAGCGCCTTGTCGAGCGTTTCCTCGTCCACACCGGCCTCGCGGGCGACCTCCCGCAGCGAGCGGCCCGACGCGGCGGCTTCCTTGACGATCTCGGTCGCCTTGTCGTAGCCGATGTACGGGTTGAGCGCGGTCGCGGCGGAGAGCGTGAGCTCGGCGTAGCGCTCGCAGGTCTCGCGGTTGGCCTCGATGCCGTCGACGCACTTCTCGGCGAAGAGGCGCGCGGCGGCGGACAGCAGGCGGATCGAGTCGAACAGGTTGCGCGCGATCACCGGCACGAAGACGTTCAGCTCGAAATGGCCCTGCAGGCCGCCGACCGTGATCGCCGCGTCGTTTCCGATCACCTGCGCGGCCACCTGCGTGACGACCTCGGGGATGACCGGGTTGACCTTGCCGGGCATGATCGAGCTGCCCTTCTGGAGCTCGGGCAGGGCGATCTCGGCGAGGCCGGCTCTCGGGCCCGATCCCATCAGCCGGAGGTCGTTCGCGATCTTGGTCAGCGAGACCGCGACGACCTTCATCGCGCCTGACGCCTCGACCAGCCCGTCACGCGCGGCCTGGGCCTCGAACGGGTCGGCTGCGGCGAGGATGGTCAGACCCGTTTGCTCGCTCAGCCTGGCACGGACGCGTTCGGCGAACTCGGGGTGCGTGTTGAGGCCGGTGCCGACCGCGGTGCCGCCCAGCGGGATCTGGCCGACTCGCTCGAGCGTGGCCTCGATGCGGGCGATGCCCTGGCGGACCTGCGCCGCGTAACCGCCGAACTCCTGGCCGAGCGTGACCGGGACCGCGTCCATGAGGTGGGTGCGGCCGGACTTGACGACGTCGTCGAACTCGGAGGCCTTCGCCTCGAGCGACTGCGCGAGCCGGTCGAGGGCCGGGACGAGGTCGTGCGTCAGCTGCTCGAGCGCGGCGAGGTGCACGGCCGACGGGAAGACGTCGTTCGACGACTGGCCCATGTTCACGTCGTCGTTCGCATGGACGCCCTCGCCGGCGAGCGCGGCGATGACCTCGTTCGCGTTCATGTTCGACGAGGTGCCCGAGCCGGTCTGGAAGACGTCGATCGGGAACTGGTCGTCGAGCTCGCCGTTCGCGATGCGGTCGGCGGCGGCCGCGATGCGCTCCGCCTTCTCCGCGTCGAGCAGTCCGAGGTCGGCGTTCACGCGGGCCGCGGCGGCCTTGATCCGCCCGAGCCAGCGGGCGACGTGCCGGGGAATCGGCTCGCCGGAGACCTGGAAGTTTTCGACCGCTTTCTTCGTCTCGCCACCCCAGAGCTCGTCCATCGAGCCGAGTCTATCTCGGCACATATTCGCCACAGACCGGTGCGACTTTCCGAACTAGGATCGCAGTGGGGAGGAGGCTGGGTGCGCCTTAATCAGGAGGCGCTCAAGGCGGCCCCGTCGAGCCGGCGGCTACTAGACGGTGCGCAGGCGGCGGACGTGGAGGCTGCGCAGCTCGAGCGGCCGGTCGCGAAGCGCGCGGCGCGACTGCTCGCTCAGATCGCCCGGCTGCGCCCAGCCGACGTACCCACAGCGGGGGCACTCGCCGGTCGCAAGATGCGTGTGCGCACCGGCCGCGAGCGAGCGACGCTCGCCACAGGCCAGGCACTCGACAGAGCTCGGGGCCATCGCTTGCTGCGATCGGCACGCACTGCGGCCCCTGTGACCCCCGATCGAGGGTTCAAGCAGCTCAGTCGGTCGAGTACTTCGGCTGAACCTTCTCGCCGCGGATCTGCGCGATCGCGTTGTTCGCGGCGATCGCAGCCTCGCCCATGCCGATCGTGATCAGCGTGATCTTCCCCGGGTAGCCGGCCACGTCGCCGGCGGCGAACACGAAGGGCACATTCGTCTCCATCGTCATCGGATTGACCTTCAGCTGCCGCTTGCCCTCGAGGTCGATGCCCCATTCGGCGATCGAGCCGAGGTGCGAGACGAACCCGAGCAGGGTGATCAGCGCCTCGCAGTCGTAGCGCTCCATCTCTCCGGTCTTCGTGTTCTCGATCGTGACCGCCTCGATGTCGCCGTCCCCGTGCACTTCGCGAACCTCGTGCGGTGTCAGGATCCGGACCGCGCCCTCATCCTCGAGGCGCTTCGCCTCGTTGACCGACGTCTCGAGCGCGCGGAACCGGTCGCGCCGGTGCACGAGCGTGATCGGGAGATCGGCCGTGTCCTGGAGCCCGAGCGTCCAGTCGAGCGCCGTGTCCCCGCCACCGACGATCACGCACCGCTTGCCGGAGAACTGCGCCTTCTCCCGGACGACGTAGTGCAGGCCACGCCCGAGCCACTCGTCGATCCCCTCGACGCCGAGCCTGCGCGGCTCGAACGCGCCGTGGCCCGCGGTCACGATCATCGCGCGCGACAGGTACGGCCCGCCCGTCTCGGTCGTCAGCGCGTAGATGTCCTCGCCGTTCTGGCTCAACCGCTCGAGGGACTTCGCCTCCTCGCCGAGGATCACCTCGGCTCCGTACTGCAGCCCCTGGTCCACGCAGAGGTCTACGAGCTTCTGGCCGAGGATCTTCGGGTGCCCGGCGACGTCGTAGACGTGCTTCTCCGGGTAGGTCGCGGCGACCTGGCCGCCAAGCTGCTCGAGGCTCTCGACGATCCGGACGGTCGCGTCGCGATGCCCGGCGTAGTAGGCCGCGGAAAGCCCGACGGGCCCCGCGCCGAGAATGGTGATATCGACCAGTCCGTCTTCGCTCACGGCTCGAAATGTAATTGGAGCGATGGGTGTGCTGCAGCGGCGGGGGGCCGCCCGGCGAGCTGCTGGACGGCCCCCTGCATTGCCTAGTGCGTCGCGCCGTGCGGCGCCGCACGCCACATGGTTCGCTCGAGGATCGCACGCCCAGCCGTGCTCCTCGCTGAGACGGACGAACCGAAGAGAACCTCCTGCTGGCACTCCGTTCCGACGGGCGGCAGCTCGAGCGTCTCGATATACGCATTGACGGCATCGTCGATGCAGGCCGAGTTCCCGCCGTACGCCGTGTGACCGTCACCGCGCATCGTCAAGAGGCGTGTATTGCGCAGCTCCGCAGCGGTTTTCAGCCCGCCGCGGTACGGCGTCGCCGGGTCGTAGGTCGTATCGACTACGAGCACCGTCGGCGAGGAGCTCGACGCCCGGAACGGCCCGCGGAAGACGTCGTTCGAGCGGGGGTCGTAGAGCCCGTAGTTCAACTCCGGGTAGCCCGTGTTCCAGAACGTGTGGTCGAACAGTCCCCAGGAGTGGTTTCCGGCATCGAGGTAGAGGTCGATGCCGTGGTGCCCGTGGACGCGGTCGTACGCCTGGTCGGCGGCGGTGATCAGGAAGTACCGATCGGAGCCGGGGCTGTACGTTCCGTCCGGGTTTCGGCCGTAGAAGGCGTCGGCGAGCAGCCTGAAGCCCGTGCCGTCTCCCGCGTCCGCTTGCTGGAGAGCGTCGACGAGCAACGGCCAGAGCTGCTTTGCGTACATCGCGAGGACGGCGCCTGCGATCATGTCGTCGCCGTCGACGGCCGGGTCACCGCAACAGGCCGGGAGCGGGTTCTGATAAGCGGACGCCACGAGTTGTTCGAATGCGTCGGCCGGATCGTTGCCGCCGAACGCGCACGTGGCCTGATCCGCCGCGCAGGCCTGGAAGAAGCGTGCCAGAGCGCGTTCGAACCCGGCTGACTGCTCCTGGAGATTCTCCGTCGGCCGGTTGGCGTACCCGTCCACATCGACAGGACCGTCGAGCACCATCGCGCGATAGCGGTGCGGGAAGAGGCTCGCATAGGTCGATCCGAGGAACGTCCCGTACGAGAAGCCGAAGTAGTTCAGCCTCGCGTCGCCCATTGCCGCGCGCACGCGGTCCATGTCACGCGCGGTGTTCTTCGTCGAGATGTAGCGGAGCACGCTTCCGTTCAGCTGCTTGCACCGCTCGATGTAGGCCCGGTCCTTTGCGATCAGCGCATCCGTGTCCAGGTTGAACGGGGTGACGAAGGGTTGCGAGTAAATGCCCTCGGTCTCCTGGTTCGCCTGGCAGTCGACGGATGGCTGGGTTTCGCCCACGCCGCGCGGGTCGATTCCGACGATGTCGAACCGGTCGTTGACGGCGCCGAAGAGATCGCGCCCGATGGCATGGATCGTGTCGACGGCCGTCCCGCCGGGTCCTCCGAAATTGACGAAAAGCGCCCCGATCCGGTTGGCCTGATCCTGGGCGGGTAGGCGGATCAGCGCCAGGTTGAACGTCGCGCCGTGTGGGTGGCGGTAATCACGCGGCACCTCGAGGTGTGCGCACTGGTAGCCGTCGCCGCAGTCCTCCCACACGATGCCGCCAGTCGCGGGTTGGCTTGGCCGCGGAATCGACCGGTGAGCACCGGGTCGCGCGGCGGCGGCGGCGATTCCGACCGCGAGCACGGCTCCGGCGACGAGCAGAATTGCGATCAGTCGATGTCTCCTAGGCATCGCTGTCCCTCCTTCAGCCGGGATCGGTCCGCGGGTGGCGTCGAGAGGGTCGTCGTTCGCGTGCAGCCGAGCAGTTCGCCCGAGGTTGGTCGAAGCCCCACTCGCCGCACAGCCATGGACCGACCAATCGCTGGTTACAGAGCGCTTTCCTAACAGATCACGGGGTGCGGATCAATGCCGCCCACCCGCAGGCTCGGCTCGGCGTAGAGCTAGCTCAGGCGCCGCAGCCGGAGCCGCAGCCGGCGTCGCGTCGGGCATCTCGCCCTCGGCGCCTTCCTCGACCTGGAAGGAGTGTCCGCAACCGCAAGCCGACTTCACGTTCGGGTTGTTGATCGCGAACCCGCCCTGAAGCCCTTCGACGAAATCGATCTGCGTGCCCTGCAGGTACGGCGCGCTGAGCGGGTCGACGACCACCGGAACGCCGAGCGCGTCCATCTCGTGGTCGCCCTCCTGGGCGCCGGTGTCGAAGCCGAGCGCATATTCGAAGCCCGAGCAGCCTCCGCCTTGAACCGCGATGCGCAGCACCTCGGCCTCGCCGGCCGGCTCCTGCGCCATCAGCTCGCGGATCTTGGTCGCAGCCCCTGTGGTGAGGCTGACCAGCGCTTCTTGTTCGATCGTCGCCATCGGTCTCATCGTAGCAACGTGCCGGGTCGGCTCAACGTGACCCTCGCCGCAAGACTTTGTAACAGCCGATACCCCCATCGTTGAGCGGAATCCCCGGCCGATCGTGCCGTGGTACGTTACGCCCGATTTGGCCCGGAACGGTCGGTGCGCGGATGCTCGATAGCTGGCTCCCGTTCCTCATGTACGGGGTGCTCGCGTTCGTGATTCCGGCGTCCATGATCCTGATGTCGTTCGTGTTCGCGACGCGGCCCGCCCGCAGGACGCGAATGCGGCGGCTGCCCTTCGAGTCCGGTGTCTCCGAGGGCTCGCCGAAGTCGAACCGGTTCACGGTCAGCTTCTACCTGACGGCCATGCTCTTCATCGTCTTCGACATCGAGATCGTCTACCTCTACCCGCTCGGCGTCGTGTTGAAGAAGCTCGGCTGGTTCGGGTTCGCCGAGCTCGGGTTCTTCATCGCGATCCTCGCGCTGGCCTACGTCTACATCTGGCGGAAGGGAGCACTCAAGTGGCGGTGAGGAAGAAGCAGCGGCTCGCCGACTACGGCCTCAACTCGGAGCGCCTCCTCATGCCCGGGAAGGGCCCGGGCGTGTTCGAGGAGGAGCTCGGGGAGCTCGAGGACAAGCTGATGCTGACGACCGTTGACAAGGCGGTGCACTGGGCGCAGGGCAACTCGATCTGGCCGGACACGTTCGGCCTCGCCTGCTGCGCGATCGAGATGATGTCGATCGTCTCGTCGCGGTACGACATCGCGCGCTTCGGCGCCGAGGTCTTCCGCTCGTCGCCGCGCCAGGCCGACCTGCTGATCGTCTCCGGCCGCGTCGCGCACAAGATGGCCGCGCCGCTTCGCCAGATCTACGACCAGATGCTCGAGCCGAAGTGGGTGATCGCGATGGGCGCCTGCGCGAGCTCGGGCGGGATGTTCAACAACTACGCCATCCTCCAGGGCGTCGACAAGATCGTCGCCGTCGACATCCACGTGCCGGGCTGCCCGCCGCGTCCGGAGGCACTCGTCGAGGGCATCATCCGCCTCCAGGAGAAGATCAAGGGCGGCGTCCCTCCCGCGTACGAGATCCGCGGAGTCGCGAGCTGACGTTCGAAGGCGTCCCCGGGCTCATCGAGCGCAAAGACGCGTACGGGGAGACGACGCTCGTCGTCGATCCGGCCCGCATCGTCGAGGCGTGCACGCACCTCCGCGACGAAGAGGGCTTCAACTTCCTGTCCGACATCACGGCCGTCGACTACCTCGGCTGGGGCGAGCGCCACGTGGCCGGCTACTACGGGACCGCCGCCGGGCGCGATCTCGGCTCGGAGAGCTCACAGGGCTTCGCACGCAGGCCGGACCCGAAGCCCACCCGCTTCGCGGTCAACTACCACCTGCTGGCGATCCCGGGCGCGAACGTCGTCCGCGTCCAGGTCTGGCTCGAGGACGGTCAGAGCGTGGCCAGCGTGGTCGAGGTCTGGCCGACCGCCGACTGGCACGAGCGCGAGGCCTACGACATGATGGGCATCGCCTTCGACGGCCACCCGAACCTCAGCCGGATCCTGATGGAAGACGACTGGGAGGGCCACCCGCTGCGCAAGGACTATCCGCTCGGCGGCGAGCCGGTCCGGTTCTCGGGAGACGAGTGATGGCGGTCACCGAGCCTCGGAAGATCTACAGCGGGACGCGCATCCCAGCCCCGATCCCGACCACGCTCCAGGTTCCTGTCGACCTCGTGGACCCGGAAGACGTTCTCCAGGTCAACTTCGGGCCGAACCACCCGTCGACGCACGGCGTGCTGCGGCTCGTCGTCGACCTCTCGGGCGAGCGCGTCGTCGGGCTGCGCGCGGTGATCGGGTACCTGCACACCGGGTTCGAGAAGAACATGGAGCAGAAGACGTGGTGGAAGGCGATCACGTACCCGGAGCGCATCGACTACGTCTCCTTCCAGAACAACGAGCTCGTCTTCGTGCTCGCGATCGAGAAGCTGCTCGAGATCGACGTCCCACCCAAGGCGACGTGGATGCGGATGCTGCTCTGCGAGCTGAACCGGATCCATTCGCATCTCGTCTACCTCGGCACGGCCGCCCTCGAGCTGGGGGCGATCTCGATGTTCTGGTACTGCTTCCGCGAGCGCGACATGGTGCTCGACCTGTCCGAGCTCGCGACGGGAATGCGGATGCACACGCGCTACTTCCAGGCCGGCGGGCTGGCCGAGGACGTGCCGCCGCGGATTCGAGGCCGAGTGCCGCAAGTTCGTCGAGTGGATGCCGAAGGCGCTCGACGAATACGAGGCGATCCTCTCGCGCAACGAGATCTGGCTCGAGCGCACGCGGGGCATCGGCCTGCTCTCCGCCGACGACGCGATCGCGCTCGGGCAGTCGGGCCCGGTGCTGCGCGCGTCGGGCGTCGACTGGGACCTGCGCCGCGACCAGCCGTACCTCGCGTATCCCGCGCTCGACTTCGGCGTGCCCGTCTATCCGAACGGCGACGTGTACGACCGCTACCTCGTGCGCATGGACGAGATGCGCGAGTCGGTTCGGATCATCGAGCAGTGCCTCGACGGGATGCCCGAGGGGGCGTGGATCGCGGACGACCGCAAGGTCGTGCTCCCGCCGCGGCACGAGCTGCACACCTCGATGGAGTCGCTGATCCACCACTTCAAGATCGTCACCGAGGGCTACCGCGTGCCCGAGGGCGAGGTCTACGTGACCGTCGAGTCGGCGCGCGGCGAGATGGGGTGCTACGTCGTGTCCGACGGCGGGCCCGAAGCCGTGGCGCGTCAAGTTCCGCGCGCCGTCGTTCGTCGCGCTCGAGGCGACGGCGACCTGCATGCGCGATTCGCTCGTCGCGGACATGATCGCGATCGTCGGCTCGCTGGACAGCGTCATGGGGGAGGTCGACCGGTGAGACGCCGCCTGCGATGTCGCTGCCAGGCGTGCGCGCTTTGCTCGCACGCCGTCTGAAATGACGGTCGACCCGCGACCGTCAGGAGAGGCCGCTATGAGCCCCTGCAGGACGAGATCCGCGCGGCGGCCGAGCCGTACCCGGACAAGAAGTCGGCCGTGATGGGCGGGTTGCGGCTCGCGCAGAACGAGTACGGCGGCTGGCTCCCGCCGGAGGCGCTCGTCGAGGTGGCCGAGGCGCTCGACCTGACACCGGCCCACGTGCAGTCGGTCGCGTCGTTCTACGACATGTACAACCTCGCTCCCGTCGGCGAGCACGTCGTCGAGGTCTGCACGAACGTCTCCTGTGCGCTCGTCGGGGCGCAGCAGGTCGTCGACGCGTTCTCGGAGGAGCTCGGGATCCGGCCCGGCGAGACGAGCGACGACGGCAAGGTCACGCTGCGGACGATCGAGTGCGCCGGCGGCTGCGGTTACGCGCCGGTCGTCGTCCTCGACCACCGCTACCGGGAGCCGACGCGCCCGGAGGACGTGCGCGCGATCGTCGAGGAGCTTCGCAATGGCTGACGAGCTGCAGATGGTCCTCGCCGGAGCCGACGAGCGCGACCTGACGAAGCTCGCCGAGTACCGCGCGATCGGCGGCTACGCGATGCTCGAGAAGGCGCGCGGAATGAGCCGCGAGGCCGTCATCGAGGAGATCTCGAGCGCGAGCCTTCGCGGGCGGGGCGGCGCCGGCTTCCCGATGGGCCGCAAGCTGAGCCTCGTCCAGCCGCCCGAGGCCGCGGGCAAGCCGACGTACGTCGTCGCCAACGCGGACGAGTCGGAGCCGGGCTCGTTCAAGGATCGCGAGATCCTGAGCCGGGTTCCGCACCGGTTCATCGAGGGTTGCCTGATCGCCGCGCACGCGATCGGCTCCAGGCACGTCTTCATCTACATCCGCGGCGAGTACCTGGCCGAGTACGAGGTCTTGAAGGCGGCCGCGGACGAGGCGCGTGACGCCGGGGTGCTCGGCGACGTGACGCTCGTCCTCCATCGCGGCGCCGGCGCGTACATCTGCGGAGAGGAGACGGCGCTGCTCGACTCGCTCGAGGGCAAGCGCGGGCAACCGCGGCCTCGGCCGCCGTTCCCGCCGATCGCCGGCCTCTACGGATCGCCGACGCTGATCAACAACGTCCAGACGATCGCGAACGTGCCGATCATCCTCGACCTCGGAGTCGCCGAGTACAAGAAGATCGGGCCCGAGTCGTCGCCCGGCACGGTCGTCTACTCGCTGTCCGGCAACGTCGAGCGGCCCGGGAACTACGAGCTTCCGCTGGGGACGACGCTGCGCGAGCTGATCTACGACGTCGGCGGCGGGATCCCGAACGGCCGTCAGCTGAAGGCGATCATCCCCGGCGGCTCGTCGGTGCCGGTGTTCACGCCCGACCAGATCGACACGCCCGCCGACTTCGACTCGATCCAGGCCGCCGGGTCGTTCCTCGGCTCGGCGGCGATCATCGTCGTGGACGACCGGGCCTGCATGGTCCAGCTCGCCCTGCGCGCCGAGAAGTTCTACATGCACGAGTCGTGCGGGAAGTGCACGCCGTGCCGCGAGGGGACTCGCTGGATGGTCAGCCTGCTCGAGAAGATCGAGTCGGGTCGCGCAGGGCATCGGACCTCGATCTGCTGCGCAACGTGTGCGATCGCGTCGAGGGCCGGTCGCTGTGCGCGCTGGGCGACTTCGCCGTCTGGCCGGTCCGCAGCTACATCGACAAGTACCGCGCCGAGTTCGAGGCGCACATCGACGAGGGCGGGTGCCCCTACGGCGGCAGCTCGTCGGTCGAAGGAGTCATGGCCCCGATCGACCTGCACCGCCACTTGCCGCTCGCCGAGGTGCCGGCATGAGCCATGTCCCGGTGCCAGACACAGTGACAGTCACAGTGACAGGCACTTGGACGGGGCTGCGATGAGCGCGGCCGAAACGGTCACGGTCACCGTGGACGGGCGCGAGGTGCACGTGCCGAAGGGGACTGGCCTCGTCGAGACAGCGCTCGCGGCCGGGATCGAGATCCCCGTCTTCTGCTACGAGCCGCGGCTCGGAGCGCCCGTCGGAGCGTGCCGCATGTGCCTCGTCGAGGTCGAGGGCATGCCCAAGCTGCAAGCCGGCTGCACGCTGACCGCGACCGACGGCATGGTCGTGAAGACCGCGCAGACCTCGAAGCTGGCCGCCGACGGCCAGAGCTCCACGCTCGAGTTCATCCTCGTCAACCACCCACTCGACTGCCCCGTCTGCGACAAGGGCGGCGAGTGCCCGCTCCAGGACCTCACGTTCCGCTGGGGCCCGCCGGTCACGCGCAACACGTTCCCGAAGCGCACGTTCGAGAAGCCGATCCCGATCTCGCCGACGATCGCCCTCGACCGCGAGCGCTGCATCCTCTGCTACCGCTGCACGCGCTTCTCGTCGGACGTCGCCGAGGACGACCAGCTCGTCGCGCGCGAGCGCGGGTCGCAGTCGATCATCGCCACGTTCGAGGACCAGCCGTACCGGGCGCCGTTCTCGGGGAACGTGATCGAGCTCTGCCCGGTCGGAGCGCTCACGTCCACGCAGTACCGGTTCGAGGCTCGCCCGTGGGAGATCCAGGACGTCCCGACGGTGTGCGGGCTGTGCCCCGTCGGCTGCAACATCGAGGCGACGACGCGCGAGGGCAAGATCAAGCGGATCGGCTCGCGGAACCACCCGGAGATCGACGAGGGCTGGCTCTGCGACAAGGGCCGCTTCGGCTTCACGCACCTGCAGGCCGGCGACCGCGTCGTCGACCCGAGCCGCAAGGTCGGAGTCCGGCGCTACGAGACGCTCTCGTGGGACGCGGCGCTCGACGAGGCCGAGGAGATGCTTCGTGCAGGCGGAGCGAACATCGTCACCGCGCTCTCCGGCTCTGAGACGGTGGAGCAGGCCTACGCGCTCGGCAAGCTCCTGCGCCGCGGGCTCGGCGCCCACTGCGCGGTCATGCCCGAGGACGTCAGCCCCGCGCTCGACGCGTTCCGCCTGCCGCTGTCCGCGATCCGCGACGCCGAGCTGATCGTGATCCTCGGCGACGATCCGGTCGTCGAGCGGGCTCCGATCGTCGACCTCTGGATCAAGGCCGCGCGCCGAGCCGGCGCCGAGGTCGTCGAGAGCGAGATCGGCGAGCCTGGCGGCGGCCTCGCGAGGGTCCGGGACGAGCTCGGCGACCGCATCCGCAGCACCGAGCGCACGATCCTGATCTGGTCCGGCCCAGATGGAAACGGCGGCGCGACGATCGCCGGCCTGGCCGCCGAGCTCGGCCTCGCCGAGAAGCCGGGCAGCGGCGCGTTCCACCTCCCCGAGACCGCGAACGGCCGCGGAGTCGCCGACGGCTGGGCGGCCGCCGCCGACGGGGACGAGGCCGACCCGGAGCCGATCGAGCTGCTGATCGTGTCCGGCGACGAGGCCGCCGCGAACCCGGACGTCCGCGCGCTCGCCGAACGGGCCGAGCGGGTGCTCGCGATCTCGATGTTCCGAACCCCGGTCGCCGGCTGGGCCGACCTGGTCCTGCCCGGCACGAGCTACCTCGAGCGCGACGGGACCTACGTGAACCTCGAAGGCCGGCTCCAGCGCCTGCGCCGCGCCGTCATCCCGCCGTGCCCGGACGAGCTCGCGTGGATCGCCAAGCTGGCCGAGCGCTTCGACATCGAGCTCTCGCCGCACGCGCCGCAGGTCTTCGCGGAGCTCTCGGAGCGCTGTTTCGGAGGGATCGACTACCCGGCGATCGGTGAGCCGGCCGCGCTCCCCAGCCGCGCCGAGGTCACCGACCTCCCGTCCGCGCCCAAGCCCGCGAAGCGCCAGCCCAGAGGCAAGGGCCTGCGCCTCGTCAGCTACCGCCCGCTCTTCTCAGGCCCAGCCGTCGAACGCATTCCCGAGCTCCAGTTCCAGCGCCCGGGCTCCGAGATCGAGCTCTCGGCCACAGACGCCGCGAAGATCGGCGCCAGGGCCGGCTCGACCGTCAACGTCCGCTCGAACGGAACCTCCGTCGAGCTCCGCGCGCGCGTGAACAAGGAACTCGTCAAGGGCGTCGCCCGGATCCCCGTCGAGCACGCGCAGGGATTGGGGACGCACGTCGAGGTGTCCACGTGAACGAGCCCTGGTGGATCGACCTGATCAAGGCGGCCGTGATCATCAACGTGCTGCTCGGCATGTTCGCCTACTTGACCTGGGTCGAGCGCAAGGTCCTCGGGCGAATGCAGCTCCGCTACGGGCCGAACCGCGCGGGCCCGTACGGCCTCCTCCAGCCGATCGCCGACCTCGTGAAGCTGATCCGCAAGGAGAGCTTCTACCCGGCGACCGCGGTCGACTTCCTGTACATCACGGCGCCGATCGTCTCCGCCTTCACGGCGCTCCTCGCCTTCGCAGTCATCCCGTGGGGCGAGGGCTGGCACGTCGCCGGCTACGACATCTCGGGCGAGGTCGCCGACGTCCCGATCTCGCTGATCCTGATCTTCGCCCTCGGCGCACTCGGCGTGTACGGGTTCATCGTCGGCGGCTGGGCGTCCGACTCGAAGTACGCGCTGCTCGGCTCGATGCGCACCTGCGCCCAGATGGTCTCGTACGAGGTCGCGCTCGCGCTGTCGGTGCTCGGCGTCGTGCTGATGTCCGGGTCGCTCTCGCTGACGCAGATCGTCGACGAGCAGCAGGACACGATCTGGTACGCCGTGCCGCAGTTCGTCGGCCTCCTCGTCTTCCTGGCGGCAGGGGTCGCTGAGACGAACCGCCCGCCCTTCGACCTGCCCGAGGCGGAATCCGAGCTCGTCGCCGGCTACCACACCGAGTACAGCGGGATGCGCTTCGGCCTCTTCTCTATGGCCGAGTACGTGAACGTGATCGTGCTCTCCGGCCTCTGCGTGACGCTGTTTCTCGGAGGCTGGATCGGGCCGTGGGCGCCGCTGGGACCGGTGTGGTTCCTGCTCAAGGTGCTGATCCTCATCTTCCTCTTCATCTGGCTGCGCGCGACGCTGCCGCGCCTGCGCTACGACCAGCTGATGTCGTTCGGCTGGAAGGTCCTGCTCCCGGTCGCGACGCTGAACGCGCTCGTGACGGCTGCGCTGGTGGTGGCGTTCTCGTGAGCCCGCAGCCGCTCGACTCGTTCAAGGGCTTCGGCGTCACGCTGAAGCAGATCTTCAAGAAGCCGATCACGCAGCAGTACCCGGAGTACAAGCGCCCGCTCTACCCGCGCTTCCGCGGGCGGCACCGGCTCTGGCGGCACGAGAACGGGCTCGAGAAGTGCGTCGGCTGCTCGCTCTGCGCGGCTGCGTGCCCGGCCGACTGCATCCGCGTCGTCGCCGCCGAGAACACCAACGACAACCGCGTCTCCGCCGGCGAGCGGTACGCGCGCATCTACGAGATCAACCTCTCGCGCTGCATCTTCTGCGGCTACTGCGAGCTCGCGTGCCCGTTCGACGCGATCACGCTCGAGCAGGAGTACGAGATCTCCGAGTACTCGCGCGACGACCTGATCTACACGAAGGACATGCTGCTCGCCCCGCCGATCAAGCGCGTGCCGGTCGCGGACCGCAGCCTCTACGACACGCCGGTCCCGGCCTACAAGGAGCGGTCGTAATGGGGAATTTCCTCGTCTGGGTCGTGTGGTTCGTCGCGGCCTTCGCGTGCCTCGGTTCGGGCGCGGCGGTCGTCAGCTTCTCGAACCCGTTCTACTCGGCGCTCGCGCTGATCGGGAACCTCGGCTCGCTCGCCGTCCTCTACCTGCTGCTCTCGGCCGAGTTCGTCGCAGCGGCGCAGGTGCTCGTCTATGCGGGCGCCGTGATGGTGATGTTCCTGTTCGTGATCGCCTACCTCGGGCGGCACGCGGACGCACCGTGGGCGGGCGGGCCGAGCTGGCAGGCGCTCGGCGCCGTGGCCGCAGCCGGGGCGT
Source organism: uncultured Actinomycetes bacterium (assembly GCA_963825795.1). GTDB lineage: Bacteria > Actinomycetota > Thermoleophilia > Gaiellales > Gaiellaceae > VAXT01. Next base: position 75,347 of record CAWGVD010000046.1, read on the forward strand.
TGATGGTCGAGATCGTGGTCGTCGTCGGGCTGAAGGCGAGCGGACGGCTGTCCGCGGCGCCCGACGTCGGCGCCGCGTTCGGCAGTCCGTCCGAGATCGGGCGCGTGTTCCTGAGCGACCACCTGCTCGCGTTCGAGATCACGTCGATCGTGCTGCTCGCGGCCGCGGTCGGAGGCGTCGTCCTCGGCAGCCAGGCCAGCGACGACGAACCCAAGACTCCTAGTAACACGGCGTTACAAGGAGGCACTCGGGCGGAGTGATGGGCCCGAACCTCACCTGGTACCTCGCCGTCTCCGCGTTCCTGTTCGCGATCGGGGCGCTCGGCGTGATGCTCCGGCGCAGCCCGCTGATCATCCTGCTTTCGATCGAGATCATGCTCAACGGCGCGAACCTGGCGCTGATCACGTTCTCGCGCAACCACGCGGAGATGGACGGACAGATCTTCGCGCTGGCGGTGATGGCCGTCGCCGCTTCCGAGGTCGTAGTCGGGCTCGGCCTGATCGTCGCCGTCCACCGGCGCCGGCTCGACCTCGACGTCGACAAGCTCTCGACGCTGCGCGGATGAGCGACGTCCGGCTGATCCAGGTGCCCTGGTACCTCGGGCGCGAGCACCCGGACCTGAGCCGCGGGCCAGGTGTGCTCGCCGAGGCGATCGGGGGCGACACGGTCGTCGTCCCCGGGCCCGAGCCGCGCCCGGTTCCGAACGAGGTCGCGGACTCGTTCGACGTCATCCGCTCGGTCCGCTCCGCGGTCGGCGAGACGATCGAGGACGGCCGCTTCCCGCTCGTCCTCGCCGTCAACTGCTTCACCTCGCTCGGGACCGTGGCCGGGGTCGGCCGCGACGTCGGCGTCATCTGGTTCGACGCGCACGGAGACTTCCACACGCCGGACTCGACGGTCACCGGGTTCCTCGACGGGATGGGGCTCGCGATGCTCCTCGGCGACGGCTGGAGCGAGCTGCGGGCCACGATCGACGACCTGCGTCCGGTACCGGCCGAGAACGCGCTCCTCGTCGCAGCCCGCGACCTGGAGCCGACCGAAGTCGATCGCGTGGCCGCCTCGGACCTGCGGCGAGCCGACGCGGAGCACGCTCGAGCCCGCGCTCGACGAGCTCGCAACGCGCGTCGACGCCGTCTACGTCCACATCGACCTCGACGTGATCGACCCCTCGGTGGCGCGCGCCAACGTCCTCTCGGTCGAAGGCGGGCTCGACACCGAGCAGCTCGAGCAGGCGCTCGCAGCCATCTCGAGCCGCTTCGAGATCGCCGCCGCGGCGCTGACCGCCTACGACCCGAGCCAGGACCACGAGAACCGCATCCCGGCGATCGGCGCCAGACTCGCACGACAGCTCGCGCCCGAGAAGGTCGCTCGGTGACCGCGGCCGCCTGGGTCTGCCTCTTCTCGCCGCTCGCAGCGGCGGTCCTGATCACGCTCGGCGGCACGCGCCTGCCGCGGCGGCTGACCGGCTACCTGGCCACGGCCTCGGTCGCCGTCGCGTTCGTCGCAGCCGTCGTCGACTTCTTCGCCGTCATCGGCCGCAGCGACAGCGACCAGCAGCAGGTCTCGACCGCCTGGACGTGGCTCTCGGCCGGCAGCTTCAACGTCGGCCTCAGCGTCCTCGTCGACCCGCTGTCGGTGCTGATGATGCTGATCGTGACCGGCGTCGGCGCGCTGATCGTCGGCTACTCGATCGGCTACATGGACGGCGAGGACGAGGAGCGCCGCTACTTCGCCTACATGGCGCTGTTCGTCTTCTCGATGCTCCTGCTCGTCCAGGGCGGGAACCTGCTCATGCTGCTGATCGGCTGGGGCCTCGTCGGCCTCAGCTCGTACCTGCTGATCGGCTTCTACCACCAGCGCCCCCAGGCGGTCGCCGCCGCGAAGAAGGCGTTCATCATGAACGCGATCGGCGACGCGACGATGGCGCTCGCCTTCTTCCTGCTCATCCAGCGCACCGGCTCGCTCTCGTTCCAGTCCTCGTTCGACTGGGCCGGCGGCGAAACCGGCACCTGGGCGGTCAACCTCGTCGCGCTCGGGCTGCTCGGCGGCGCGGTCGCGAAGTCGGCGCAGCTCCCGCTCCAGACGTGGCTCCCGGACGCGATGGAGGGCCCGACCCCGGTCAGCGCCCTCATCCACGCGGCGACGATGGTCACCGCGGGCGTCTACCTGCTCGTTCGCACCGCGCCGATCTTCGAGGCGGCAAAGCACGTCCAGGAGCTCGCCGCCGGCCTCGGCGCCGCGACGCTCCTCATCGCCGGCCTGGTCGCGCTCGTCCAGACGGACATCAAGCGCGTCATCGCCTACTCGACGATGTCGCAGATCGGCTACATGTTCCTCGGCGCGGGCCTCGGCGCGTACGCGAACGCGATGTTCCTGCTCATGGCGCACGCGTTCTTCAAGGCGCTGCTCTTCCTCGACCGCGGGAATCGTCATCCACTCGCTCGCCGGCGAGCAGGACATGCGCCGGATGGGCGGCCTCAGGCGCTACTTACCGAACACGTACTGGGCGTTCGTGATCGGGGCGCTCGCGCTCGCGGGGATTCCGCCGCTGTCCGGCTTCTTCGCCAAGGACTCGATCCTCGCCTCGGCCCTCGCCGCGGGCACGTACGGCCAGATCCTGTTCGTCGTCGGCGTGCTCGGCACGTTCCTGACCGGCCTCTACGCGTTCCGCATGGTCTTCCTCGTCTTCGGCGGCGAGCCGTCGCCGTTCGTGCAGGAGCACCTGCACCGGCCGGACCGCTCGGAGCCATGGCTCTGGATGGGCGCGGCCGTGGCCGTGCTGAGCGTCCTCTCGGTGATCGGCGGCTGGATCCAGGTGCCCGGTGCCTGGAGCCTGCTCTCGGACTTCCTCGCGCCGACCGTCGAGTCCGTCGTCGAGGCGAGCGGCTCTCAGGAATTCCTGGCCAGCCTCTGCGCGGTCACACTCGGCGTGGCCGGGATCGCCGTCGCCTGGGCCATGTTCTCGGCGCGCACGCTGCGCGTCCCGGAGGCACGAGGAGTGCGAACCGTCCTCGAGCACAAGTTCTACTTCGACGAGCTCTACGACGCGATCTTCTACCGGCCGACGGTGCTGCTCGCGGTCGCGCTGCGCGACTGGTTCGAGCGCCCGCTCATCCTCGGCTCGCTCGGAGAGATCGGCGCCGTCGCGCGCAAGGCGAGCAGCGAGCTGCGCGAGGTCCAGACGGGGCTCGTCCGCACGTACGCGCTCGCGATCGCCGGAAGCGTGACCGTCCTCGCCTTCGTCTTCGTGTGGGTGAAGTGAGATGACCGGCTGGCTCGCGACGATCCTGATCTTCCTCCCGCTCGCCGGGGCGGTCCTCGTCTGGGTGCTCCCAGTCGGCCGGTTCGCGGGCCCGATCGCGCTCCTCTTCGCACTCGCCGAGATCGGGTTCTGGATCACCGCGCTCGGCCAGATGAACTTCGACAAGCCCGGGCCCGTGCCGAACTTCGACCAGCGCTGGAGCTGGTTCAGCGACCTCGGCGTCTCGTACCACGTCGGCTTCTACGGCTTCACGTTCTGGCTCGCCGGGCTCGCAGTCGTCGTCATGGCGGCGGCGATCGCGTACGGCTTCTGGGTCGGACGCGACCGACCGAGCGCGTACTTCGGCTTGATGCTGTTCCTGACGTCCGCGACCGTCGGCGTCTTCGCGTCCCAGGATCTCCTGCTCTTCTACGTCTTCTTCGAGGCGATGATGATCCCGCTCTATCTGCTGATCGGGGTCTGGGGCGGCGCGGGACGGCTCGGCGCGACGATCAAGTTCGTCATCTACACGATGACGGGCTCGCTGCTGATGCTCGCCTCGGTGATCGTCTTCGGGCTGTCGGCGGGCTCGTTCGACCTCGTCACGACGGGGACGAGCGACAGCACCTGGGTCTTCCTCGGGTTCCTGGTCGCCTTCGCGATCAAGGCGCCGCTCTTCCCGCTGCACGGCTGGCTGCCCGATGCGTACCGGGAGTCGTCGCCGGAGGTGGCCGCGGTGCTCTCGGGCGTGATCTCGAAGGCGGCGGTCTTCGGCTTCATCCGCATCTGCCTGTTCAAGTTCCCGGAGCCGTTCGACGACTTCCGCGTGCTCGTGCTCGCGCTCGCGGCAACCGGCCTCGTCTACGGGTCGCTGCTGGCCTTCCGCGCGCCCGATGTCCGCGGCGTGATCGCCTACTCGAGCCTCGCGCAGATGGGTCTGATCACGATCGGGATCTTCTCGGTCAGCACGGCGGGGATCAGCGGCGCAGTGCTGCAGTCCGTCAACCACGGGCTGATCTCGGCCGCGCTCTTCCTGCTCGCCGGGACGATCGAGCGCCGCACCTCGACCGGGAGCTTCGAGCGGCTCGGCGGCATGGCCCGCGGCCGGCCGGTGCTCGCGACGATGCTCATGGTGACCGGGATCATCGCGCTCGCGGTGCCGGGCTCGTCCGCGTTCGCCGGTGAGTTCCTGATCCTGCTCGGCGTCTTCGGCACCGGCTGGGGCTGGGCGGTCGCCGGCGCCACGGGGATCGTGCTCGCGGCGATGTACATGCTGCGATTGATCTCGGCCGTCCTGCACCGCGATCCGGGGCCGGCGGTTCCCGAGGCGGCGCTCGACCTGCGCCCGGCGGAGCTCGGGATCGTGTTCCCGCTCGTCGCGTGCCTGCTCGCGCTCTCGGCCTGGCCCGCCGCGATCAGCGGCAACGTCGGGACCACGGTCAGCCCGGCGCCGCTGCGCCAGCTCAACCCGTCACGTCCCAACGACCAGCCGCCCGAGGGGCGGATGGACTTCGTCACGCTGGGGCCGAACCGGTGATCAACACCCCGTCGGTCGACTGGTTCGCGCTCTCGCCGTCTCTGGCCGCGCTCGTCGCCGGAGCGATCTGCCTGCTCTCCGGCGCGTTCATGCCCCGCTGGATCCTGCGGCCGTTCGCAGCGTTCTTCTGCGCGCTCGGCTTCATCGGCGGCGGAGTGCTCGCGCTCCTCGTCTACATCGAGACCCCGCACGGCAGCGTCGAGGTCGCCGACGCGGTCTTCCGCGACCGCTACGCCGCGTTCACGCAGATCCTCATCATGGGCGCCGGCCTGCTCACCGTGTTCGTGTCGTACTCGGCCCGCATGCGCCAGGACCACATCGGCGAGTACTACGCGCTTCTCGTCACGGCCGGAGCAGGCATGGCCTTCCTCGTCCAGTCGGCCAACCTGATGACGCTCTTCCTCGGGCTCGAATGGTTCTCGGTCTGCCTCTACATCCTCTGCGCGATCGAGATCGACCTCGAGAGCTCGCTCGAGGCCGGGCTCAAGTACCTGATCATCGGCGGGATGGGCTCGGCCGTCCTGCTCTTCGGGTCGGCGCTGATCTACGGCGCAACCGGAGAGCTCGGCTTCTCGGCGATCGCAGACGCGACGCAGGCCCAGAACCTGAGCGGCGACCCGCTCCTGCTCGTGGGGCTGGCGATGCTCCTCGCCGGGCTCGCGTTCAAGTCGTCGGCCGCGCCGTTCCACATGTGGACGCCGGACGTCTACGAGGGCGCGCCCACACCCGTCACGGGCTTCATGGCCGCGGCGACGAAGACGGTCGCGCTCGTCCTCATGTACCGCGTGCTCCTGGTCGCGTTCCCGGAGGAGCGCGACGTGTGGACGATCGCGGTCGCGGTCCTGGCGGTGATCTCGCTCGCGTGGGGCAACATCGCCGCGCTCGTCCAGTCGAACATCAAGCGGCTCCTCGCGTACTCCTCGATCTCGCACGCGGGCTTCATGCTGATCGCCGTCTCCTCGGCGAACGCGCTCGGCGTGCGCGCGCTCCTCTACTACCTGATCCCGTACGGCGCGATCTCGATCGGCGCCTTCGCGGTCGTCGTGGCGCGCGAGCGCGAGCTCGGCGAGCCCGTCACGCTCGACAACCTCGCCGGCTTCGGCTGGGAGCGGCCGCTGCTCGGCTTCTCGATGGCGACGTTCATGCTCGGCTTCGCCGGGTTCCCGCTGACCGGCGGGTTCATGGGCAAGTTCCTCATCTTCTCGTCCGCGTCGGAGGCGGGCTGGAACTGGCTCGTGATCGTGGGCGTGCTCGCGACGCTCGTCAGCCTCTACTACTACCTCGCCGTGATCCGGGCGATGTACATGCGGCCGGCCGCGGAGCTCGGGCTGGCGCCGATCGGAGGCTCACCGCCGCGCGAGATCATGCTCTCGAGCGCGGCGTTCATCGCGATGGTCGTGAACGTGGGCGCGTTCTTCGCCGTGCAGCCGCTCGTCGACTTCGCGCGCAGCGCGGCGGCGACGCTACCGCTCTAGGTGGTGAGCCGGCTCGGGGCGCTTTAGCTCGACGCCGAGCCCGAGCAGGGCCTGGAGCGCGAACGTGGCCAGACAGGCGGAAAGCGCGAACGCCGTCGATCCGGCCGCAGCGCCGGCAACGAGCAGGAGCAGCGCCACGCCGTAGAGCAGCGCCTGGAGCGACTCCGCCGGCTCGAACCGGCTGTCGAGCAGCTCTCCGAACATCGTCAGCGCCGTCGCCGCGACGATCGGCACCGCCACCAGCAGGAGGTAGAACGCGATCTGGCCCAGTCCGACAGCCTCGGCCACGGCTGCGGCCAGCACGATCGTGATCGGGAGCCAGCGTCGCATGGCCCGCAGTTCGCCGGAGACCCTCATGGTCCTGCCGCGCTAGGGTCGCTCGTGGCCCGCTGGCTGATCCCTCTCGCGCTCCCCCTGGTCGGCCTGGCACTCCTGCTGCGCGAGCCGGAGCTGGACGTCCACTGGGAGCACCATCCGGCCCACTTCTGGCTCGTCCTGATCACGGCGCTCGATCAGCGTCGTGCTCGGGTACCTGTCAGGAGAGGCGGCCCGCAGGCTCGGCGACGCCCGGCTGTTCCTCGTCTCCCTCGCGTTCGTGACGAGCGCCGGCTTCCTGGCGCTGCACGCGCTCGCTACGCCCGGTGTGCTGCTCGAGAAGAAGAACGCGGGCTTCATCGTCGCAACTCCTGTCGGTCTCGCGATCGCAAGTATTTTCGCAGCGGCGTCGGCGCTCGACCTCTCGCCCTCGGCCTCGGCGGCGGTCATGCGACGCCAGTGGCTCCTGCGCGGAATCGTGTTCGGGCTCCTCGGCGCCTGGGGCGTCTACTCGCTCTCGAACCTGCCTCCGCTCGACCGGGCCCTGACCGACGAGCAGGCGAACGGCCCGCTGTACGCGCTCGCGGTGATCGGGCTTCCGCTGTACGCGTTCGCAGCGGTGCGCTACGTCCAGCTCTACCGGCGGCGCCCGGCTCCCATGCCCGCCGCGGTGGCGGCCGCCTTCACGCTGCTCGCCGAGGCGATGATCGCGATCGCCTTCGGCCACAACTGGCACGCCTCCTGGTGGGAGTGGCACGTCCTGATGGCCGTCGCGTTCGGCCTCGTCGCGTTCGTCGCCCGCCAGGAGTACCGCCGCAGGCGCTCGACGGCGGCCGTCTTCACGGATCTCTACCTCGAGCACACGAGCGAGCTGATCGACCGCCGGTATGCAAGCGCCCTCAGCGCGCTCGCGGACGAGAGCACCGACACGAAGACGCTCCGCGAACGCGAGCACTTCAGCGACGAGGAGGCGCAGCTCCTCGAGCAGGCCGCCGGCGAGCTGCGGCGGCTCGACGAGCTCTTCAGCCCGTACCTCTCGCCGCAGCTGATGAACCGGCTCCGCGAGCAGCCCGGCGCGGGCGAGCTCGGCGGCGAGCAGCGCGAGATCAGCGTCCTCTTCGCCGACCTCCAGGGCTTCACGGCGTTCTCGGAGCGCTCGACGCCGCCGGAGGTGGTCGCGATGCTGAACGCGTACTGGGCCGAGGTCGTTCCGGTGGTCGCGGCCGAGGACGGGATGATCGAGCGCTTCGCCGGCGACGCCGTGCTGGTCGTCTTCAACGCGGCCACCGACCAGCCCGATCACGCGCAGCGAGCCGCGCGAGCCGCCCTCGGCTTCGCGGATGCCTCCGAGGCCGTCGCCCGCGGACGACCGGAGTGGCCGCGCTTTCGCGTCGGCGTGAACAGCGGCCCCGCGGTGATCGGAAACGTCGGCGCACTGGAGCAGATGAGCTTCACCGCGATCGGCGACACGACGAACCTCGCCGCGCGCCTCCAGGCCGAAGCGGAGCCCGGCCAGGTCGTGATCGGCGCGACCACGGCCGCGGAGCTGACCGGCGCGATTCTCGAGCCGCTGGGTGCGCTCGAGCTCAAGGGAAAGAGCGAGCCCGTGCAGGCTTTCCGGCTCGTTCGCCTCGGTTAGTCTCAGCCGCGTCGCCTAGAAAAGGAGAGAGATGCCCGACGTTCAACTGACCTGGCTCGGCCACGCCACGTTCCGCTTCGACTCGCCGGGAGGGAAGCGCATCTACGTCGACCCCTGGCTCACGAACCCGAAGTGCCCCGAGGGCGAGAAGGAGCCGGAGCGCGTCGACGTCATCGCGATCACGCACGGCCACGACGACCATGTCGGCAACACGATCGATCTGGCGCAGAAGCACGACTGCACGGTCGTGGCTCCGGTCGAGCTCGCAGACTGGCTCGTCTGGATGAAGAAGGCGGTCTCGGAGGACAACATCCGCGACCCGAACAAGGGCGGTACGGTCGACCTCGACGGCGTCAAGGTCACGCTGACCCACGCGCAGCACTCGAGCGGCACGATCGACGACGACCACATGGTCTACCTCGGCGAGCCCGTCGGCTTCGTGTTCGAGGTCGAGAACGGCACGAAGATCTACTTCGCCGGCGACACGAACGTCTTCGGCGACATGCAGCTGATCAAGCGCCTCTACGCGCCGGACGTCGCGGTTCTCCCGATCGGCGGCCACTACACGATGGACCCGAAGGAGGCGGCCGTCGCACTCGAGTTCCTCGGTGTCTCGAAGTGCATCCCGTGCCACTACGGCACGTTCCCGATCCTCGCCGGGACGCCCGACCAGCTGCGGGAGCTGGCGCCGTCGGGAGTCGAGATCGTCGCCATCGAGCCGGGAGAGACGGTCGAGGTTTGAGACAGCGCTGGTTCGGCGCGACGCGCCAGCAGGTGCCTCAGCTCGCCGTCGAGGGTGAGATCGAGTTCCCGGCCGAGCCGCTCGTGCTCGACGAGCTCGACGACGCGCAGCTGCGCAAGGCTCACGAGGAGGGGACGCCGGTCGTCGTCCGCGCGGACACGCCGGAAAAGGTGCTGGCCGCGCTGGCCCGCCCGGAAGTAGCCTGCGTGCTCGTGCCGACGAAGGAGCTGACCGAGATCGACCTGATCGAGGCGACGTATGGGCTTAGGCCGCTGATCGCCACGTACTCGATCGTCGCCTGCGACCTCGAAGCGCAGCAGTGGGGCGTCTCGGTGCAGTCGAAGTTCCTGTCCGTCGGCTCCGTCGTCCCGTGGGCCGAGCCGTACGTCGGAGCGGTCGCCACGCAGGCATACGCGAACCCACGCTACGGGCCGAACGGGCTCCAGCTCCTGCGCGACGGCCTCTCCGCGCAGGAGGTCGTCGACCGGCTCACCGGCGAGGACGAGGGCCGCGACCACCGGCAGCTCGGCGTCGTCGACGGCGACGGCAACGCCGCGACCTACACGGGCAAGGAGTGCATGGACTGGGCCGGCGGGCGCACGGGCGCGAACTACGCCGCGCAGGGCAACATCCTCGTCTCGGGGGAGACCGTCGACGCGCTGGCCGAGACGTTCGAGGCGAGCTACGGGCAAGCCGCTCGCCGTCCGCCTGATCGACTGTCTCGCCGCCGCCCAGGAAGCAGGCGGAGACAGCCGCGGCCAGCAGTCGTCGGCGCTTCTCGTCGTCGAGCGTGACGGCGGGTACGCAGGGCATGTCGGACGTCGTCGTCGAGCTTCGCGTCGAGGACCACGAGCTCCCGATCGAGGAGCTGCGGCGGATCTACACGCTGCACGACGAGATCTTCGGGAAGACCCCACGCCGCTTGTGGCTCGACGTCGACGAGACCCTGGCGACCGAGCTGCGCGAACGCCTGGCCAAGCTCGGCTACGACGGCGAGCTCGCGGACGCGTTTACGCGCTGGACCGGGAAGGAAAACCTCGAGGACCGCGTTGACGGCATCGAGCAGATCGATCCGGTCGTCCTGGAGGCATTGCGGAGTCGAACGTGACCGAGAAGGCGTACGAAGTCGTGCATCTCGACGAGCTCGACCGCTTCCCCGTGGACGACGAGGGGCTCCTCTGGCGCCCGGTCCGCCGGCGGCTCGGCATCACCGCCTTCGGCACGAACGCGTACACGGCCGAGCAGGGCACGGAGCGCGTCGTCGAGGAGCACCACGAGCAGGACGGCCACGAGGAGCTCTACTTCGTCGCGAGCGGCCGCGCGACGTTCGTCCTCGGCGACGAGGAGATCGACGCTCCGGCCGGCACGTTCATCCATGCGGAGCCGGGCACGAAGCGCGGCGCCGTCGCGACCGAGCCGAACACGACCGTGCTCGCGATCGGGGCGAAGCCCGGCGTGCCCCACGAGATCTCCAGCATGGGAGGAGATCTTCGTCGCCTTCGGCCACTACCGGAGCGGGGACGAGGCCGAGGCGCGAGAGCATCTGACCGCATACGTCGCCGCCAACGAGGACCGAGCTGGCAGGGGCACTACAACGCCGCCTGCCTCGAGGCCCTGACGAAGAATCGCGACGGCGCGATCGAGCATCTGAAGCGCGCGATCGAGCTCGACCCGCAGGCGAAGGAGTACGCGGCGAACGACACCGACTTCGACTGGCTGCGCGACGACCCGGAGTTCCCGGCATGAGCGGAACCGCGAACGTCAACGAGCTCGCGCTCAGGCTCGGCGGCGGACCGTCGTGGGCGATGGTCCGGACGCACTTCGACATCCAGTCGTTCGGCGTCAACGCGTACATCGCCGAGGAGCCGGGGGTCAGGATCATCGAGGAGCACGACGAGCTCGGCGAGCGCGCCGGCGGGCACGAGGAGCTCTACTTCGTGTCGAACGGCCATGCCACGTTCACGGTCAACGGCGACGAGATCGACGCGCCGGCGGGCACGTTCGTCTTCGTCCGCGACCCAGCCGCGAAGCGGACCGCGGTCGCCAAGGAGGCCGGGACGACGATCGTCATCGCGGGCGGCAAGCCCGGTGAGGCGTTCGCGCCGTCGCCCTGGGAGCGAAACGCGGAGGGGCTCGTCGCACTTCGCGAACGAGGACTACGACAAGGCTGCCGAGACCTACGAGCAGTTCCTGACCGAGCGGCCCGGGGACGCGGGCTTCCTCTACAACCTCGCCTGCGCCGAGAGCCGCCTGGGCCGGAAGGACTCGGCGCTCAAGCATCTGCGCCAGTGTGTGGAGGCCGAGGAGCAGGTTCAAGCAGAACGCCGTCAGCGACCCCGATTTCGACGCGATCCGGGACGACCCGGAGTTCTCAGCGATCACCGGGCAGGCGGACTCCGCCCCCGCGGGCTCGTAGCGCCGGCACCGGATCGGCCTCGGGCCGCGCGACGAGCATGACGGCCCCGAAGCCGTCGCCGATCAGCGCGTCGACGAGCAGCTGGAGCCCGACCGCGAGCGCGAACGCCTTGTGCGCGTGCTCGCCGCCGAACGGGACGAGCTCGTCATTCGTCGCCGCGCCCGCGAGCACGTCGCCGTAGGTGACGGCGCCCATCGAGACGTCCGCGACGACCGGGCCCCCGTCCGAGCTCGGGATCGCGATCGCAAGCGGGTTCGTCCCGGCGAGCGGCTCCCCGCCGTCGGGATGGGCCAGGCGCGCGGGCGAGGTAGCGGTCAGCGCCGCCACGAGGCCTCCGTCAGCGAGCTTGCGCACCCAGTAGCCGAGCATCCCGGTCGGGAAGCAGTGCGCGGCCACGATCACGCGCGCGTGCGCCGGTGGGTCCTCGAGCTGGGCGCGGCAGATCGCGGCCAGGGTCAGGTACCCGAGCGCGCCTCGACCGTCCCAGCGTTCGAACCCAGGCTCCGAGAGCACGCGCTCGGGTTTGCGCCGCAGGCTCCAGGTCGGTCAGGGTCGTGAGCCACTCGACCCGCGTCAGGCCGTGCCCGCGCTTCCCCCGCGCCTCGGCATCGAGAAAGTGGTCGGCGAGCGTCGTCGCGTCGTCCTCGCCGTAGCCAAGCCCGCGCAGGGTGTCCAGCACTTCGCTGCGGTCGTTCATTCGCTCATCCTCACAAAACCTTTACGAGCAGCACCCGAAGTCTTCACGGCGACGCGGGATCGTCCGAGGACCAGCGAAAGGGGGAACGATCGGCATGCGCCGAAAGAAGCACCTCTTCTGGCTCGCAGCAGTTGGACTGTTCGTGCTCGTCGGAGTCGCTGCGGCCACGCAGCCTCATCCGCAGACCGCGGACGTCTCCGCAGCGTTCACCGCGGACCAGACGCGCTCGCACAGCCGCACGTGCACGCAGGACGGCAACACGTTCCGGATCACGAACGCGGTCTGGCGCGGAACCTCGACGAGCGCTGAGCCACGACTCTCGGGCAACCTCGTCATCTCGACGCGCACGGTCCTGAACGAGACCACAGGCGACGGATGGGTCTCCGGAACCTGGCGCACGACCCCTCAGGCCTCGATGAAGCCCGGCAAGGGCGGCCGCCCGCGCTCGAACGCACACCTCTCCGGTGTCATCGACAACGGCAACCACCTCGACGGCCTCGCCACCGGTCAGGTTCGGGCTCCGTGGGCCCGACTGCTCGGCAACTGGTCGGCGACGGTGATCGGCAACACCCTGTCCGGAGAGCTCGGCGCCAACACGCCTGTTGCGCCGGACAACTCCGCTCTGCTCTACCGCGGCGGCTGCTAGAAAGCCGCTCGGTCTGGAACGCCAGGGGCGCCTTCGGGCGCCCTTCGCGTTACGTCGCGAGCGGGAGCGGCTTCTTGACCGTGCCGGGCTCGCGCGCGGCTTCGGCGATCGCTTCTGCGACCTCGTAGATCGCCCGCGCGGTCTCGTTCTCCGGCTCGGCCCAGACGAGCGGCTCGCCCAGGTCGGCCTGCTCGCGCAGACGAGGATCGAGCGGGATCCTGCCGAGGAGCGGAGCCTCGATCGCCGCGGCGAGCTCGTCCCCGCCGCCCGAACCGAAGAGCTCCTCGCCGCTGCCGACGAGATACGACATGTTCTCGAGCGCTCCGATCAAGCGCATGCCGGTTTTCTGCGCCATCTGCGCCGCGCGGACCGCGACCTGCTGCGCCGCGGGCTGCGGCGTGGTGACGACGACGACCTCCGCGCGTGGGAGGAGCTGTCCGAGCGAGATCGCAACGTCGCCGGTCCCGGGCGGCATGTCGACGACGAGCGTGTCGAGCTCGCCCCAGTGCACGTCCGACAGGAACTGCTCGAGCGCGCGGTGCAGCATCGGGCCGCGCCACATGACCGGCGCGTTCTCGTCGAGGAAGAAGCCGATCGACATCAGCTTCAGATCGCCCCGAACGGGCGGCACGATCATCTTGTCGACGACGACCGGCCGCTGCGTGACGCCGAGCATGAGCGGGATCGAGTGCCCGTAGACGTCCGCGTCGAGGATCCCCGTCCGCAGTCCGAGCCGGTCGAACGCGGCGGCGAGGTTGACGGACAGCGTCGACTTGCCGACTCCGCCCTTCCCGCTCGCGATCGCGAGCACCCTCGTCGAGGCGTCGACCGAGAGGCCCTTCGAGCGACCGGTGACGCCGCCGCGCAGGCGCTGCGTCAGCTTGGCGCGCTCGTCGGGGCTCATCACGTCGAACTCGAGCGACACCGACTCGACGCCGGGGAGCGGAAGCACGTGCTCGCGCACCTGGTTCTCGAAGCTGTCGCGGAGCGGACAGCCGGCGACGGTCAGCGCGATCATGACCGCCACGTGACCGCCCTCGACGCGCACCTCGCGCACCATGTCGAGCTCGGTGACAGGCCGCTTCAGCTCGGGGTCGATGACCTTGCCGAGGGCCTCGGTGATCTGCTCGCGGCTTGGCTGTTCCACGTTTTCGAGCGTACCAGCGACCCTAGGTCGCAATGATGTGCGCCAGCTGCTCGCAGAGCGCCTGCGTCGCGGCTGCGGCGACCGGTGAGCGCGCTGCCGTGTCGAGCGGGCCTTCGCCGAACGGGCCGGCGTCGACGAAGATGATCGGCAGCCCGACCTCGTGCAGCAGCAGCTGCGCCGCCGCGATGTCGACCGCGCGCGCCTCCTTGAGCGAGCAGACGGCGTCCACGCGCCCCGCCGCGAGGTAGCAGAGCGAGAGCGCGAGCGAGCCCATGACCCGGAGGCGATGCGCGAGCGGGGCGAACGCGACGGCCTTGTCCGCGATCGAGGCCGCGACGGTCGCCTCCAGCGCGAGCACCTCGATCTTCTCCTTCGGAGGAACCGACCCCAGGCGCTCACCGTTCAGCCACGCGCCCTCGCCTCTGGTCGCGGTCCACTCCTCGCCGCTCCCGAAGTCGTGGACGAAGCCGAAGACGACGTCCTTCATCGTCGACCCTTCCGCCACTGCGATCGACACCGAGAAGAACGGGATGTTGCGTTTCGCGTTCAGCGAGCCGTCGATCGGGTCGACCACGACGTGTGTCGTCGGCGACAGCCCGTACGTGCGCTCGCCGAGCTCCTCGGAGACGAGGTGGAAGTCGATCCCCTCGTCGGCGTGCAGCCGCTCGAGCCGCTTGAGGATCGCAGCCTCGGCCGCGGCGTCGACGGCGGTCGTGTCGTCGCCTCCCTTGCCGGCCCCGACGACGGGCTCACGCTCGTTCCGGCTCGGCATGCCGTCGAGCACCAGCTGCACGTCGCCGACGGCCGCGCGGCAGAGCTCGAGCCAGGGCTTCACGCGTCGAGGGGGTGGAAGAGCAGCCCGGAGACGAGCTTCGGATAGAAGTACGTGCTCTTCTGCGGCATCGTCTCGCCGCGCGCCGCGACCTCGAAGACGTCCTCGATCCGGGTCGGGCGCATGAGCACCGCGACGGCCGCCTCGCCTTCATCGACGGCGCGCACCGCCTCATGCCAGTCGGCCGTGTAGCTCAGGCCCTCCTGGCCGAGCCGGTCGACGAGCTGAACGTCGAGCTCGCCTGCTCCGTCGACGGCCAACTCGGTGCTCCCGTCGTAGACGACGACTGCGGCCCGGCCGCGTTCGAGCCGGCCAAGCTCCTCGAGGGCGGACTCGGGATCGTCGCGCTTGTCGCCGGCGAGCAGTTCCGGCGGTGGCTCGCGGAAGACGCGGTGGGTCGGAAAGATCGTCAGGCCGGGATCCTCGAGGCTGACGAGCACGACCATCATGTACCCGCTGGCCGGAGTTCCGACCTCCTCGTGGTAGGCCAGCGCGGTCTCGTAGCGATGGTGGCCGTCCGCGATCAGGAGCCGCCGGTCTGCGAACGCGTCACCGATGCGACCGTCTTCGAGGCGCCAGAGCCGTGCGCCTTCGACCTCGAGCTCCGGCGACCGGTCGGGAACCGCGAACGGGGCCTGTCCCTCGTACAGAAGGAAGATCGGCTCGAGCTGCGTCTGCGTCGCGCGCAGGAGCCGGAGCCGGCCCTCCTTCGGGCCGCGATGCGTCCGCTCGTGCGGGAGGACGGTGCCGTTCTCGTACGGCTCGATCCCGAGCGACACGACGAGGCCGGTCCGCGTCCGCGCGACCCCGTCCGGCCCGACGTAGTCCTGGGACAGCGCCCAGAACGACGGCTCCTCGGTCGCGAGGACTCCGCTCTCGCGCCACGCGCGCAGGTTGCGGCCGGCTTCCTCCTCGGAGTCGGGCAGCGTCAGATGGACGACGTTGTACGGGCTCCGCGCGAGGTACTGCTCGCGCTCTGCGGGGCCGATCACGTCGTACGGCGGCGCGACGAGATCCTCCAGCGGACCAGCCTGGCCGGTGTCGTAGCGAAGCGCCGAAAACGGCTTGATCTCGGCCATTCCGGCGCCACCGTACCATCCGTTTCCGGACCTAGACTCGGGACGTGTCTGCGATCGCCGAGCTCGAGCACGACCGCGTCGTCGAGGGCGTCTACGCGGTCGCGAAGAAGGAACGGCTGCGCACGCGCGGAGGCGCTCCGTACCTCGCCCTCGAGCTCGTCGACCCCAGCGGACGGATCCAGGCGCGCGTCTGGAGCGACGTCGACCTGCTCGACACCCGGTTCGACGAGGGCGACGCGGTGCGCGTGCTCGGCCGGGTCGACCGCTTCCGCGACCGGCTGCAGCTCGAGATCCGCTCGCTCGAGCCGGTCGAGGATCTCGATCCGGAGACGCTCGCGCCCGCCCTGCGCCGCGACGGAGACGAGCTCGAGGGCTTTCTCGAGTTCCTCGCGGGCGAGATCTCGCACCCCGGGCTGAAGGCGGCCGTCGGACGCTTCGTCGGCGACGACGCGCTGCGGGGTCGGCTGCGCGCACTGCCCGCGACCGTCGACGGCCATCACAGCTACGCGGGCGGGCTGCTCGAGCACACGGTCGGCGTCTCGACGATCTGCCGCGAGGTGGCGCAGCTCCATCCCAGGCTGCGCGCCGACCTGCTCCTCGCCGCGGCGCTCCTCCACGACGTCGGCCGGACGGCCGAGCTGACGCGCGGGCCTGTCTTCAAGCCGACCGAGGAGGGCCGCCTACTCGGCCACGTCCATCTGGGCCTGCGCCTGATCGAGGAGCGCGCCGCGCCGCTCGAGGCCGGAGTTCGCGCCGAGCTCCTGCACGCGGTCGGCTCGCACCACGACGCGCGCGCCGCGCGCACGGCCGAGGCCTCGGTGCTCTACCACGCGAACCAGCTCGACGCGGTCGCAGCGACGCGACCCGTGCCCGAGGGCTAGTCGAGCTCGGCGACGAGGCCGGCGATCCGGTCGCGGATCTGGCGCACGACCTCGATCGGCATCCCGGCCGGGTCCTGAAGGTTCCAGTCGAGGTAGCGCTTGCCGGGCAGCACCGGGCAGGCGTCGCCGCAACCCATGGTCACCACCAGATCGGCCCATTCGACGTCCTCGTCCGACAGTTGGTGCGGGACGCGGCCCTCGAGGTCGATCCCGAGCTCGCGCATCGCCTCGACCACCTCGGGATGAAGGTGAGCCTCTGCGTGCGAGCCGGCCGACCGCACCTCGAGCCCCGCCCGCTCCGCGAACGCCTGGGCCATCTGCGAGCGGCCCGCGTTCCCGATGCAGACGAAGAGGACCTTCTCAGCGGGCAACCGTGGCCTCGGCCGTAGCGAGCACGAGCTCGGGCTGCGGCGAGCCTCCGAGCGCGAACGCGAGCGCTTCGACCGCCTCGGGCACGAGCCGGTAGAACGAGAACGTCTTCCGCTTCCGGGAGACCTCGATCAGGCCGGCCTCCCGCAGCACCTTGAGATGGTGCGAGATCGTTGGCTGTGAGAGCCCGAGCGAGCTGAACTCGCACACGCAGGCCTCGTCGCGGGATGCGAGACGGTTGACGATCGCGAGCCGCGTCGGGTCGGCGAGCGCCTTGAAGCGCGCCGAGAGGCTCTCGAACTCCTTCGGCTTCAGCGGCGGCGCCCCGGGCGCGCAACAGGTGATCGTCGCGAGCTTCTTCATTGACAAGCATCAATGTAACAGCTAGACGTTACATCGACAATCATCGATGGAAGGAGGCGTCATGACGAGCTGTAACTGCGACTGCGGCCCGGACTGCGACTGCGACTGCTGCTAGACGTTGAAGCGGATGTTGAGGATGTCTCCGTCGGCGACGACGTAGTCCTTTCCCTCCAGCCGCTGTTGGCCGCGGCGGGCGGCCTCGGCGCGACTCCCCGCCTCGACGAGGTCGCGCCACGCAATCACCTCGCAGCGGATGAACCCGCGCGCGATGTCTGTGTGGATCGTCGCCCCCGCATCGAACGCGGTGAGGCCCTGCCCGAGCGTCCAGGCCCGCGTCTCCTTGTCCCCGCCCGTGAAGAACGTGAGCAGGCCGGCCGTCTCGAACAGGTTCGCGAGCACGCGCTCGAAGCCCGCAGGCCCGTCGCGGAACTCCGCCGCCTCCTCGGGCGAGAGCTCGGCCAGCTCGGCCTCCAGCTTGAGGTCGATGCCGCCGTCGCCGTTGACGACCTGGACGACCGGCTTCGTCGTCAGCGGCGCGAGCTCCGGCGGGAGCTCCCGCTCGTAGGCGCTCAGCGGCCCGCCCGCCTCGACGTGCGCGAGGATGCGCTCCAGCTCTGTCGACCTCGTCGCGTACGCGCGGGTCGCCGCCCTTCGCCATCGTCCGCACCCGCTCGAGGCGCTTCTCGACGTGGTCGCGGTCGGCGACGACGAGCTCGAGCCCGATCGTCTCGAGGTCGTGCGCAGGATCCGCGTCCGAACCGAAGCCGCGCAGCACTGCGAGCAGCGCGTCGGCCTTCCGCAGCTCCCCGAGAACGGCCGCGCTCAGACCGGGAGGGTCGACGAGCTTGACCGTGGCCGGCGTCGTCTTGGCCGAGCCCTCGACCTCGGCGATCGGCTCGAGCCGCTCGTCCGGAATCGGCGCGACGCCGACGTGCTCCTGCCCGTACGCGGTCTGCGAGACGCCCGTCAGGGCAGTGAAGAGCGTCGTCTTACCGGCCCCGGGCAGGCCGACGATCCCGACATCGAGCGGCATCGCCGAGACGGTACTACGGGCGGACGAGCTCTCTCTCGAGGGAAGCGAGCGCGCGGTGCTGGAGCGACTTCACGGCGCCTTCGGACTTTCCGAGGATCCCAGCCGTCTCGGCGTTCCCGAACCCGAAGAAGAACTTCAGCGTGAGCACCTGGCGCTGTTCGATCGAGAGCCGGTCGATCAGCTCCATCATCCCGAACTGGGCGATCGAGCCCAGCGCCTCCGCTTCGGCCGACGGCCCCTCGTCCCACTCCGGCACCTCGTCCTCCGCCTGCACCCTGCGCCCTGCCCGGAAATGGTCGATCGCGAGGTTGTGCGCGATCCGCAAGAGCCACGCGGAGAACGGCGCGGACTGCCAGCGGAAGCGGCCGATCGACTCGAGCATCCGCAGAAATGTCTGCGTCGTGAGGTCCTCCGCGTCGTGGCGGTTGCCGACGGTGACGTGCAGGTAGCCGTAGATGCGGTCGAAATGGAGGAGGTAGAGCTCTTCGAGCGCCTTGCGGTCGCCTTCCTGCGCCCGCGCTACGAGGAAACGCAGGTCGACCGCTGCGCCGTGACCGGTTCTCGTCGCTGCCCCGTGCACCATCACTGAAGGTGGTGCCCGAAGAGGCGCGCCCTGTAACCAGGGACCTAGCTAGCCGCCGCTGAAGCCGACGCGGCCTTCGCGCGAATACCGCTTCACGTAGACGACTCGCGCGAGCGAGATCGTGTAGCGCCCGTCCTCCGCCTCGATCTGGGCCGTCCCGCCCGAGGAGCCGCCGAGCGACTGCTCGAGGTCGTCCGCAACCGACGTCTGCACGTGCGCGCTCATCACCTGTCCGCCGTCGAAGCCGATCTCCAGCCGGATCCGGTCCTGGTCAGCCAACGCTCACCAGCTCTGCGAGAACTCCGTGCACGGACTCAGGATGCACGAAAGCGACCTGCATGCCGAAGAGACCGCGACGCGGGACGTCGTCGATCACGTGCACACCCTGCCCCGCCAGGTCGGCAAGGCCACGTGGCAGATCGTCGACCGCGTAGGCGACGTGGTGCATCCCGGGGCCGCGTTTGGCGAGGAACTTGCCGACGGGCGTGTCTTCGCCGAGGGACGCGAGCAGCTCGACGCGGCTCTCACCCAGCCGGACCGCCACGGCCTCGACGCCCTGCGACTCGAGCGTGTCGCGACCCTCGACCTCTGCGCCGAACAGCCGCTGATAGGTATCGACCGCGTCGTCGAGGTCCTCGACGGCGACTCCCAGATGGTGGATCCCCTTCGCCCGCACGCGAAGAGGATGCTATCCGTTGACCGGGGTTCTCCCGTCGGGCGCATCCTCGACACGCGCGAGCGGAACGACCCGGCCGACGGTCTCGCTCATGCTCGATTCGGGCTCGACGTCGGACAGGAGCGCCATCATCTCGGCGCGGACGAGCGTCTCCTTCTCGAGGAGCGCCTCCGCGAGCCGGTCGAGCGCCGCTCGATGCTTCGTGATCAGTCGCACGGCCTCGTCGTAGGCGTCGTCGGTCAGACGTGCCTGCTCCTGGTCGCGAACGCGCTTCGTCTCCTCCGAGAGCGCGTAGTTGTCGGCGCGCATCGTCCGCGAGACGACGCCTTCGGCCATGCCGTACTCGAACACCATCGAGCGCGCGAGCTCGGTCACCTTCTCGAGATCGTTCGCGGCGCCGTTGGTGACGCGCCCGAACACGACCTGCTCCGCGGCGCGACCGGCGAGCGCGATCTTCATCCAGTCGATGAACTCCTCGCGCGTGTGCAGATAGCGGTCCTCCTCAGGGAGGTTGAACGTGTAGCCGAGCGCCTGTCCGCGCGGGACGATCGTCGCCTTCTGCACGGGGAAGCTCTGGCCCATCAGGTGCGACATGAGCGCGTGGCCGCCCTCGTGGTAGGCGAGGATCCGCTTCTCCTTCTCGGTCATGACGCGGCGCTGCTGGAGGCCGGCGATGACGCGCTCCATCGCGTTCTCGAAGTTCACGTGGTGGATGCGCTCCTGGCTCTCGCGGCCCGCGAAGATCGCCGCCTCGTTCGCGATGTTGGCGAGGTCGGCGCCGGTCAGGCCCGCGGTCTGGCGCGCGACCGCGGTCAGGTCGACGTCCGAGTCGAGCGGCTTCCCGCGCGTGTGCACCTCCAGGATCGCCTCACGACCTGCGAGATCGGGCGGCGAGACGAGGATCTGCCGGTCGAAACGCCCGGGACGGAGAAGAGCCGGGTCGAGATCCTGGAGTCGGTTCGAAGCGGCCATCACGATCACCTGGTCGCGGTTGTTGAAGCCGTCGAGCTCGACGAGCAGCTGGTTCAGTGTCTGATCCTGCTCGCGGTTGAAGCCGTGATTACTGCGGGCGGCGCCGACCGCGTCGAGCTCGTCGATGAACACGATCGCGGGCGCATCCTTGCGCGCCTGCTCGAAGAGCTTGCGGATGCGGGCTGCGCCGAGCCCGGCGAACATCTCGACGAAGGCCGAGGCGCTCTGCGAGTAGAAGCTCGCGCCGGACTCGCGGGCGACCGCCTTGGCGAGGAGCGTCTTCCCGGTCCCCGGCGGCCCGTGGAGCAGAATTCCCTTCGGCACGCGCGCGCCGAGCTTCGCGAAGCGCTTCGAGTCGCGCAGAAAGTCGACGATCTCCTCCATCTCGTCGCGCGCCTCCTCGAGCCCGGCGACCTCGTCCCACGAGACCGACGACTTGGAGGTCGGGTTGACCGACTTCGTCTTGACGCGCGGCATCACCTGCACCGTGCGCCACAGCAGGTAGATGATCATCCCGACCATCACGACCGGCAGCCAGACCAGCGCAACAGCACCGATCGCGCTCAAGAGATGACCGATGTCCGGCATGCGGGTTGCTCATCGGCATCGAAGCGGAGGACCTGAAGCGCGGGACTAGACTCGGTCCGATGCGCGAGCTGCCCGTGCCCGACTTCCACCGGCCGGAGCGGGTGGGAGAGGTGTGGCGCGTGCCGTACGAGCAGCGCGCCCGAGACGCTCGGCTCTGGGTCGAGGAGCACGGGATTCGGCCCGCTGCAAACGATGAGCTCCGGATCTGCCTCCTCGCCGTCGACGTTCAGAACACGTTCTGCATCCCGGGCTTCGAGCTCTTCGTCGGCGGCCGGTCGGGAACGGGCGCGGTCGACGACAACCGGCGGCTCTGCGAGTTCGTCTACCGCAACCTCGGCGTGATCACGCAGATCGTCCCCAGCCTCGATACGCATCGGGCGATGCAGATCTTCCACGCGGTCTGGCTCGTCGACGCCGACGGGAACCATCCGGAGCCGTACACGCTCATCTCGGCGGAGGACGTCGAGTCGGGCCGCTGGCGCGTCAACCCGGCCGTGTGCGCGAGTCTCGGAATCGATCGCGACTACGCGGAGCGGCAGCTCGCGCACTACACGCGCACGCTGGCCGAGGGCGGGAAGTACGAGCTCACGATCTGGCCGTACCACGCGCTGCTGGGCGGGATCGGGCACGCGCTCGTCTCGGCGGTCGAGGAGGCGTTCTTCTTCCACGGCGCGGCTCGTGAGACGCAGCCGTCTTTCCAGGTCAAGGGCGAGGAGACGTTGACCGAGCATTACTCGATCCTCGGCCCGGAGGTGACCATCGGCCCCGACGGCGAGGAGCTCGGCCGGCGCAACGAGCAGCTGATCGAGGAACTGCTCGGCTACGACGCGGTCGTCGTCGCGGGCCAGGCGAAGAGCCACTGCGTCGCCTGGACGATCGACGACCTGCTCGCGGGCGACGGCGAGGCACGGCAGCTCGCAGAGCGTGTCTACCTGCTCGAGGACTGCACGTCGCCGGTGGTCGTCCCGGGCGCGGTCGACTACACGGACGAGGCGGACGCGGCGTTCGAGCGCTTCGCCGCGGCCGGGATGCACGTCGTCCGCTCGACCGACGCCGCTCGCAGAGTGGCCGGGCATCGGCACGAGCGGCATCGTCGCCGAAGCCGTTCGAGCTGACGAGGCTCGAGCCAGCTCGTTCGACCGGAACGGCCGGCCGACCTTCGCGGACGGGCGGCCGTCGGTCATCACGACGTCGGCCGTGAAGTCGTTCTGCCCGCGGATCAGCGACGAGCCGACGCCGTACGCGTCGACCGGCACGCCCGCCTGCTCGAACTCCTCGATCTTCTCGACCGTGAACCCGCCCGAGGCGACGATCTTCACGTGCTCGAAACCGTCCGCGTCGAGCGCGTCGCGCACCTTGCGCACGAGCCGCGCGTTGACCCCGGTCGGGCGGAAGTCGCCCATCTCGTTCAGGAGCGACCTGTCGACGAGGTTCTCCGACGTGTCGAGGCGCACGCCCCAGAGCCGCGGCCCGAGCGCACGCGCGACGTCGAGCGCCGTCTCGACCGAGTCGTTCTCGAAGTCGACGAGCACGGTCACGTTCAGGTCCTCGGGCGCCCAGTCCGCGAACTTCGTCGCCGCGAGCACCGTGTTGCCTCCGTACGCCGCGATCAGCGAGTGCGGAACCGTGCCGACGCCCTTGCCGCCCCACCAGGACGCCTGCTCGTCCGTGGTCACGCCGATCGGCGCACCGACGATCTGGCCCGCGACGTAGGCCGCGTAGCCGTCTCCGGTCTGGACGCGGTGATGATCGTGGCGCGCGGGCATGAAGATGATCTGCTTGCCCCGCGCGGCCTCGAGCACGCGGACGACGTTCGACGTGATCAGCGTCCTGCGCGCGAGCACCCCGAGGTACACGGTCTCGAGATGCGCGAAGAGCGTGTAGTCGCCCTCGATGTGCAGCACCGGCTCGAACGGCTCGATCCGGTCGCCGTCGTAGAGCGCGTGGACGGTCAGCTGCTCCCAGTCGTGCGAGCAGAGCTTGAGGATCGCGATCGCCTCGTCCATTCCGCCGAGGTACGAGCTGTTCTTCTGGAAGACCTGCATCACGACACGCGGATGTCGGCCGTCCTCGAGCAGCGCGTCGCGCGCGTGGTTGAAGTAGGCGTCGGTGTAGTAGCCGGCCCGCATCTTCTCGACCGGCAGGTCGAAGACCTCGGGCTCGAGGCGCTCCCGCTTAGTTTCGGTGACCATCCTCGAGCTCGAGGCACGCGGCGAGCGCCGCTTCGGCGACCTCGAGCTGCTCCGGCGTCGGCTCGGCCGTCGCGAGGCGGTGCTGGAGCTCGTGGCCGGGCTTCGCGAGTGCCTTCGAGAGCGGATGCTCCGGGTTCCGCACCATCCACGAGAAGATCTCCGTCGCGACCGCGACCGCTGCCAGCGACGCGAGCGCCGCGCGCGGCGAACCGGAACTGACGCGGCGCCCGGGAGGCGAGGACGTTGCCGATCATGAGCGAGCCGAGGAGCGGGCCGACGAGGTGCGAGCCGCAGCGCTCGTGCTCCTTGTCGCGCGCCTCGCCGTGCTCGTAGGTGCCGATCGCGATGTGCTCGGCGCCGTGGTAGGCGGCGAGCTCGGAGCTGCGCAGGGCGACCGCAGCCGGAGCGAGCGAGGCGATCGCGGCGACGATCTCTCGCGCGGCCGGGGACAGGCTCTTCGAGCCGCGGGCGATCTGGGTGACCGCCGCGCCGGCGATCATCGCCGTCAGCACGCGGGGCCGCTCGAACGGGAGCTTCATGCCGGAGAGCCGGCGACGCGCGCGCGGGAGCAGCGAGATCGCCTCCGCGAGACGGGCCGGCCCGCGAAAGAGCGGGTTCGTGACCTCGGACGCGCGGAAGCGCTTGAGCTCGGCCGCGACCTCGAGCCGTCCGTCGGGCAGGCGGATCGCGCAGGCCCAGGAATTCGGGCCGTGCACGAGCACGCCGTTCGTGAGCGCCATCCCGCCGAGTCGGATCGGTTCTTCGGCCATGTCTCTGAGCGTAGCGGCTAGTTCATCGCCCGGGCCGCATACCGCAGGAACTCGACGCCGAGCTCCAGGTCGTCCACGCTGGCCCGCTCGTTCGCCGAGTGGACGAGCCGCGTTGCGAGCTGCGGATCCATGTAGCGCAGCGGGAAGAAGCCGTACGCGACCGTCCCGAACGCGTCGCGCATCCAGTGGCTGTCCGTGAAGCCGCTGAGGCAGATCGGTGCGAGCCCCGCCTCGGGCTCCGTCTCGGCCACCCAACCCGCGATCGCATCCCAGAGCGGCCCTTCCATCGGCGAGCGCGTCCCGCCCTGGCCCTCGAGCCACTCGAGCTCGTAGTCGCCCTCGCCGAGGAGCTCGCGAACGACCTGCTCCGCCTCGGCCTGCGTCTGGCCGGGGAGCAGCCGGCAGTCGACGGTCACCTCGCAGAGCGCGGGAATGACGTTCCGCTTCTGCGAGGCGGTCGACCATCGTCGGCGAGACGGTCATCCCGAGCAGCGGCTCGACGAGCTCGACCGCGATCGGATCGACCAGACGCGCGGCCTCGAGCACCTGGTTCGCATCCTCCGGCGGCGCACCGACCGCGGCCTCGAAGAGCGCGGACACCTCGGGCTCGAGCCGCGGCTCCGGCTTGAACTCGCCGAGGCGCTCGATCAGCTTCGCGGCCTTGACGAGCGCGTTGTCCGCGATCGACGGCATCGACGCGTGGCCGCTCCGCCCGCGAACGCGGAGCATGAACGGCGAGCTCATCTTCTCGGCCGTCGACGCGAGGTAGAACGGCTTCCCGGCGAGCTCGATCCGATCGCCGGCGCCCTCGTTGATCGAGTACTCGGCGCGAACGGCGTCCGGATGCTCCCGGCAGAGCCACGCGAGCCCGAAGTCGACGCCGACCTCCTCGTCGGCGGCCGCGATGAAGATCACGTCGCCCTTCGGCTGGAAGCCCTCGCGCGCGAGCGACGCCATCGCGACCGCGCTCGCGGCCACCTGGCCCTTCATGTCGAGCGCGCCGCGTCCCCAGATCTCGCCGTCGCGGAGCTCGCCGGACCACGGATCGAGCTCCCACTCGGCCGGATCCGCGAGCACCGTGTCCGTGTGCGAGAGGAGCGCGAGCCGCGGCCCGTCGCCGCTGCCCGGGATGCGGGCGACGAGGTTCGCGCGCTCCGGGAACCTTGGCGTACAGCTCGCAGGCGACGCCGTTCGACTCGAGGTAGCCGCGCAGGTGCTCGGCCGCGCGGGTCTCGTTCCCGGGCGGGTTGACGGTGTCGAGGCGGATCAGCTCCGAGAGGAGCGTCGCCACCTCGTCGCGGAGCGAGACGGTCGCGCTCAGCGGCGCGTCCCGTACACGAGCACCCACTCGCGCGCGTGCTCGATCTCGCCGTTGTCCGCCAGCTCGGTGTCCGCGAAGTCGACCCAGGAGCGATGAAGCTCCTCGCGCCGTTCGTCGTCGAGCGACTCCGCGAGCGTTCGCGTCGGCCCGTAGCTCGACACGAACAGCTGCCAGTACGCCTCGCCGTTCGGAAGGCGAAGCGGCGAGATGCTCCGCTCGAGCTCGAGCTCGAACGCATCCCCGAGGAGATCGTTCACGTGCTGCTCGTCGCCCCAGTCGAACGGATAGCCGGCGCCTTCCGGCGGCGGAGCCGGTTGAAACGGCCTCATGATGCGGAAGATCGCGGCGAGGCCCTTCTCGGCGGGAGTCCAGTTCGCGAGCCCGATCCGGCCGCCGGGCTTGACGACCCGGGCCAGCTCCCGTGCGCTCGCCTCGTGGTCGGGCGCGAACATCACTCCACACGTCGAGGAGACGACGTCGAAGGCGCCGTCCTCGAACTCGAGGTTCTCGCAATCGCCGACGCGGTAGTCGATGTCGAGCCCGCCCGCGCTCGCACGCTCCTTCGCGGTCTCGATCAGTGCGGGCGCGAGGTCGACGCCGGTCACGTCGGCGCCTGCCTCGGCGGCCCGCTCGGCGACCGCGCCGGTGCCGCACGCGAGGTCGAGCCAAGTGACGCCTTCCGCGGGTGCGAGCCGATCCACGATGCGCTCGTGAATGTCGGTGATCGTCTCGGTCACGTTCTGGTAGGGCCCCGTGCCCCACATCACGCTCTGCTTCGCCTTCAGCTCTTCAAACGCCATCGTGCCCTCCCAGGCCGCTTTCCGAGCAGCATACTTCGGTGGCCGTGGGCGATCTGTTCTCAGATGCGGCCAACGAACGGCTGCCGGAGACCGCACCGCTCGCCCTTCGGATGCGCCCGCAGCGGCTCGACGATTTCGTGGGCCAGGAGCAGATCCTCGGCGAGCAGTCGGCCCTGCGGCTCGCGATCGCCGAGGACCGCGTCGGCTCGTCGATCCTCTACGGGCCGCCCGGGAGCGGGAAGACGACGCTCGCGCGCGTGATCGCGAACACGACCGGCGCCTACTTCGAGGAGCTCTCGGCCGTGTCGGCGACGGTCTCGCAGGTGCGCGAGGTGATCGCGGGCGCGCGGGAGCGGCTCGGGGCGCACGCGCAGCGGACGATCCTGTTCCTCGACGAGATCCACCGCTTCAACAAGGCGCAGCAGGACGCGCTCCTGCCGGCGGTCGAGGAGGGGGTCCTGACGCTGATCGGCGCGACGACCGAGAACCCGTACTTCGAGGTCAACTCCGCGCTGCTGTCGCGGTCGCAGATCTACGAGCTCGAGCCGCTCTCGGACGCGGAGCTGGCGCTGATCGTGCGCCGCGGGGCCGACGAGCTCGGAACGGAGGTCTCCGACGAGATGGTCGAGCTGATCGCGCACCGGGCGGGCGGCGACGCCCGGAACGCCCTCAACATCCTCGAGCTCGCGTCCCAAACGGCCAGGTCCGAGGGACAGGCCCTCGGACAGGTCCACGTCGACGATGCCGCGCGCAAGCGGCCGCTCGTCTACGACAAGGGCGGTGACGCGCACTACGACTTCGTCGCGCGTTCATCAAGTCGATGCGCGGCTCCGACCCGGACGCGTCCGTCTACTACCTGGCCGCGATGCTCGAGGGCGGCGAGGACGCGCGCTTCATCGCGCGCCGCATGATCGTGCTCGCCTCCGAGGACATCGGGCTCGCCGACCCGCAGGCGCTCGTCGTCGCCGTGGCCGCGGCGCAGGCAGTCGAGCACGTCGGCCTGCCCGAGGCGCGGCTCAACCTGGCCGAGGCCGCGCATCTACCTCGCGCGCGCGCCGAAGTCGAACGCGGTCATCACGGCGCTCGGGGAGGCGGCGAAGGACGTCCGCGAGCACGGCCACGTGCGTCCGCCGGACGAGCTGCGCGACACGCACTACTACGGTGCGAAAAAGCTCGGGCGCGGGAAGGGCTACATCTATCCGCACTCGGATCCGCGCGGCTTCGAGGTCGACCACCTGCCCGGAGCCGCTGAAAGGCAAGAAGTACTATCGACCGTCGGGTTCCGGCGAGGAGAAGGGGGACGAAAATGGCGACTGAGAAGACAGCACGCGCGACCTGGGAAGGCGACCTCGATGAGCGGCTCGGGCCGCGTCTCGACCGGGAGCGGAGCGCTCTCCGACCGACGGCGTGACCTGGTCGGCCCGCGCCGAGGACGGCCGAGGGCGTGAGCCCGGAGGAGCTGATCGCGGCCGCGCACGCGCTGTGCGTCTCGATGGCGCTCTCTCACGCGCTGGCCGATGGCGGCAACGCCGCCGACCAGGCTCGAGTCGAACGCGACGGCGACCTTCGACAAGATCGACGCCGGCTTCCGGATGACGAAGATCAAGCTCGAGATCGAGGGCGAGGTCGACGGCATCGACGAGGCGGCATTCCGCGAGGCGGCCGAGGGCGCGAAGGAGAACTGCCCGGTCTCGAAGGCGCTCAAGGGCAACGTCGAGATCTCGGTCGAAGCGAAGCTGGCTAGTCCGAGCCCCGCTCAATCCGGTTAGCCGCGAACTCTCCGAAGTCGCCGCCCATCGACCGGTAGCCCGCCGCCGCGCGCGCGACGTCGTACTCGGTCCGGCGGAACTCGAAGTCGCCGTCCCGGGTCGCCCACGCGGCGCGCACGTCGCCGTCGAGCGGCATCCCGGCGCTGCCCGGATTGACGAGGTCGGTCCCGTTCGGCCCCGGCCGGCGGAACTGCTGGTGGCTGTGGCCGAAGACGACGGTCCGGTCGTGCACGCCCGCGAGCATGCGCTCGTCGTCGTCGGAAGGCTGCGGCGGGAAGCTCTCGACGTCCGAGAGCGGCGAGCCGTGGACGTACAGCACACCGTCGAGCTCGGCCTGCGTCGGCAGCGCGTACAGCCAATCGACGAGCGCCTCGTCGTAGGAGCCCCGGAAGACGTCGTAGGTCTCCATCACCTCCGGACGGTCGAGCGGCGGTTCGCGAAGCCAGCGCTCGCCGTTCCCGCGGATCCACGTCGCGTTCGGCAGCGCCTTCAACCGCTCGAGCGTCTCGTCGGGCCACGGGCTCGGCGTCCCGTAGTCGCCGCCGAGCAGCCAGCGGTCGACCTCGAGCGTGTCCGCCTCCGCCAGGATCCGCTCGAGCGCGGGCAGGTTCCCGTGGATGTCGTACAGAACACCCAGCATGGGGAGATAGGCTCGCAGGTGTGAAGGCGATCTGCCTCGTCAAGCAGGTGCCCGCGCTCGGGTCGATCGAGTTCGACGAGGAGACGCACTCGCTGAAGCGCGAGGGCGTGCCGCTCGAGCTGAACGCCTTCGACCGGTTTGCGGTGCAGCACGGCGCCCTGCTCGCGGACGAGGTCGTGGTGATGACCATGGGCCCGCCGCAGGCCGAGGAGGCGCTGCGCGAGGCGCTCGCGCTCGGAGCCCAGCGGGCGATCCATCTCTCGGATCGCGTGTTCGCGGTCGCGGACACGCTCGGGACCTCGCGCACGCTCGCGATGGCGATCGAGAAGGAAGGCGCCGATCTCGTCCTGTGCGGCCGCAAGGCGCTCGATTCGGAGACCTGGCAGGTGCCGTCCCAGGTGGCCGCGTTCCTCGGCTGGCCGCACGTCACGAACGCGGCGGCCGTCGAGCGCTCAGGCGACACGCTCCGGCTCACGCGCCACACGGACTTCGGCGAGGAGGTGTACGAGGCCGGCCTCCCGGTCGTCGTCTCCGTCGGCCTCCCGCCCGCGCAGGCGACGAGCGGCAACGCAGACGGCCCGATCGAGGTCTGGCAGGCGACCGATCTCGTCGACCAGGTCTTCGAGTACGACAAGCGCTTCGGACAGACCGGATCGCCGACACGCGTGCTCGCCGTCCGCGACTCCCGGCCCGAGCGTGCCGGGATCAGCGTCGCGAGCGCAGACGAGGCGGCCGCGAAAGTCCGCGAGCTGCTCGCGGAGCGGGCGCCCGAGGCACCGAGCTGGGAGAAGCCCGCTCACATCGCAGAAGAGCCGGGCACGAGCTACGACTGCTGGAGCGTCTGCGAGCTCGTTGACGGGCGGCCGCGGCGGGTCTCGCTCGAGCTGATCGCCCGGAGCCGCGTGCTGGCGGGGAAGCTCGGCGGGCGCGCCGTCGCACTGCTGATCGGCCACGAGCTCGACGAGCCCGCCCGCGAGGCGGCGCTGCACGGGGCAGAGGTCGTCTACCTCGCCGACGATCCGGCCCTCGCCGAGTACCACCCGGAGCTGTGGACCGCGGTCCTCCGCAGGGTCCTCGTCGACCACTTGCCGCGCGCCCTCCTCGTCCCCGCGACCGGCCGCGGGCGGGACTACGGCCCGCGCACGGCGGGCGAACTGGAGCTCGGAATGACCGCGGACTGCGTCGGCGTCGACATCGCCAAGGCGGGGCGTCTGCTGCAGCAGAAACCGGCCTACGGCGGCAACATCGTGTCGGTCATCATGGGCGCGACGACTCCTCAGCTCGCGACGGTGCTCCCGCGCATGTACGAGCCGCTCGAACCGCAGGACTTCAATGCGGAGGTCCATCGCCTCGACCTCGGCTCGCTGCCGGAGCCGAGGGTGAAGGTCGTCGAGCGCACGCGCGAGCTACAGCTCGTACGACCTGGACGAGCACGACGTCGTCGTCGGGCGTCGGGCAGGATGTCGATCCCGAGCTGGTGGCCGCGATCGAAGCCATGGATGCCGCCGTGGCGGGAACGCGCGAGGCATGCGAGGCCGGGCTCGTGCCACGAACGCGCCAGGTCGGGCTGCTCGGACGGCCGGTCGCGCCGAGGCTCTACGTCGGAGTCGGGGTCGGCGACGACCTCGAGCACTGGGGCGGCGTGGTCAAGGCCCGCGTCATCGCGACGATCGGCGACGAAACCCCGGACGATGCGGACGTCTCGGTCTCGGGCGACCCGCGTGAGATTCTTCCGATCCTGCTTGACTCGGTCATGCCCGCGGCCTGAAGATGCGAGCCCTTGAACACTGTGGCCACGGAGGGTGGGGTCCGCGTCTTGCTCGCCGACGACGATGAGGATTTCCTCGTGTCGCTGCGCGAGCTGATCGAGGTGCAGCGAGAGCTGACAGTGGTCGCGACGGCGACGAACGGGCTGTCCGCGATCGAGCTCGTCGACGAGCTTGCGCCCGATGCGGTCGTGCTCGATCTGCACATGCCCCTCCTGGACGGGGTGACGACGATGGCCCGCCTGCGCCGCGACCATCCGCACCTGTGCCTGATCGCGCTCACCGGGGACGGCGCCCCGGCTCTGCATTCGGCGGCGAAGGAGTCCGGCGCGGACGACGTACTGCTGAAGAGCGAGTTCGTCGACGGCCTGCTCGGCCGGCTGACCGCAGCGAAAGTGCCAGCCTGATTCTGAATCTCGTGACGGCTACACTTCGCCCGCGCGGCGAGGTAGCTCAGTTGGTAGAGCACACGGCTGAAAACCGTGGTGTCGCCGGTTCGATTCCGGCCCTCGCCATTTTCGGCGCGCCGCAGGCGGCCCGAAAATGTCAACGCCGCCGAAGGCGGCAAGACCGAAGGCTGTGCCCGCAAAAAAGGACGTTGGGGCCGGTGTCTCCGTGCCGCCAACGTCCTAGTGACGTGAAGCCTACGCCCCTCCGCCTTTCCGTGCCGACAACGCTGTCCCGTTGCCGGCGGCGAAATCCGCAAATTCCGCGAAACCGTGCTCGCCCAATCTCGCGCGCAGCACCTCGGGCGGCACGTAGATCGGCGTCTCCGGTCCGGCCGAGAACGAGAAGACGACCGCCCCGCCCGGCGCCGTGACGCGGGCCAGCTCCTCGAAGAACGGGATCATGTTCGCGAGCGAGACGAGGTCGAACGAGCCGTCCGGATACGAGAGCCGCTCCGCGTCGGCCTGCTCGAAGCGCACGCGCCCGGCGAGCTCGGGCGGAGTCAGCTTCCTGGCCTCGGCGAGCATGTCCTCCGCCAGGTCGACGCCGACCACCTCGGCCTCCGGGTAGCGCTGCGCGAGC
Organism: uncultured Actinomycetes bacterium; assembly: GCA_963825795.1. Lineage (GTDB taxonomy): Bacteria > Actinomycetota > Thermoleophilia > Gaiellales > Gaiellaceae > VAXT01. The sequence goes on from CAWGVD010000046.1 coordinate 106,865, forward strand.
AGAAACGCAGCGCGGCCCGTGCCGGTGCCGAGATCGAGCACACGCTTCGGGCTCGCGTCGAGCGCGTCGAGAGCCGCCTCGAGCGATGCGAACGCCTCGGGCGTCCGCCGCTGGTCCCACGCCGGCGCGATCCGGTTGAACTGCGCCCGCGTCAGCCACCGGAAGAGCGGCCACGCCCGCGGCCAGCGCACGACCTGGTTCGTCGTGAAGCGCGCGAACTTCCGGCCGAGCCGTTCGAGCATCAGTCGGCCAGCCTGATCCGTACCTCGACCCCGGGTTGTGCCGAGAAGAACGTGCCCGCCGCGCTGCCGCCGCTGATCGCGATCGCGATGTTCTCGTAGGCGTCCTCGTAGACGATGATCTCGCCGTCGCGCGCATCCGCGAACGTCCGCGCGGTGACCGCGTAGTAGCGCTCCGACGCGATCTCGAGCTCGACGCGGGTGCCCGGCTCGGGCGCGAGCTCCTCGAGATCCTTGCGCGTCAGGTTCAGCTGCATGTTCCCGAAGCGGTCGACGTAGAGGCACGAGGCGAGGATCCGCCGGTGCGTCACGTCCGGCTTGGGCACGTCGAGCCGGACGAGGGACGCGGGCTCGATCCTCGGGCCGAGGTCTTCGAGCGCGACCCCGCCCACGAGATGCGCCGCCGCCGGCGAGAAGACGTCGCGCCCGTGGAACGTCGCCGAGACGTGGTCGAGCAGGTAGGCCGGGTTCGTGATCTCGTGCGCGGCCTCGATCCCGCCCACCTTCTCGGCCGCCGGAACGAGCAGCCCGTTGTCGGGCCCGACGAAGAGCCGGCCGTCGCCGGATCGCAGCGCCACGGAAAGGCGCCCGCCGCCGACTCCCGGGTCGACCACGGCCAGGTGCACGCCCTTCGGCAGGTACGGGAGCGTGTTCGCGAGCACGAGCGCGCCCTGGAGCACGCCGTGCCGCTGGATTCCGTGAGTGAGGTCGAGGATCTCGACCTCGGGCGCGATCACCTTCATCACGCCGTGGCAGGTGCCGACGAAATCGTCCTCGAGTCCGAAGTCGCTCAGGAAGGTGATCAGCACGTCAGCGCGACGCTAACGAACCGACGGCCGCAACGAGGCCGTCCAGATCGTGCGTCTCGGCCTCGGCGACGACCCGGAGACCGACCGACTCGGCGACGCGGGTCGTCTCGGGCCCGATCGAGACGACCGGGATGTCGACCCCGAGTGCCGCGAACGACTTCGCCGCCGACCCCGACGCGAGCACGACGAGATCGCCCTCGGGAGGCTCGTCCGGCCGAACGAGCTGCGTCGTGTAGAGCGGGACGAAGTCGGCCCCGAGCTCGTCGATCGGCCGTCGCCGCGATCCTTCGGCCGCTGCGAAGAGGACGCGCCCCGCAGGCCGCGGGAACTCCGCGAGGAGGCCGTCCTGCGACGAGACACGCGGGACGAACGCGGGCTCGATCCCCAGCTCGCGAAGCGCCTCGGCCGTTCCTGGGCCCACTGCCGCGACCCGCGGGAGCAGCCCATTGGCGCGCCTGACGAGCTCGGCGGCGCCGTTCGGGCTCGTGACGATCACCCAGTCGTAGCCCTCGACGTCAACCGGATCATCGGTTGGCTCGATCTCGATCAACGGGCATTCGACGACCTCGTGGCCCTGCTGCTCGAGACGCTCGACGAGTGGCCCAGCCTGCGCGCGCGGACGCGTGACGACGACCTTCACGCGGCGAGCGCGGCCAGCTCCGACGCGAGCGCGGCCGGGTCGTCTCCGGTGCGGCGCTCGACCCAACGGCCGTCGGGGTCGGCGATGAGCGCCGTCAGCGTCTCGCCGTCGTGATGCGCCGCGATCGGAGCGAGGCAGCCTCCGCCGATCGCCGCCACGCAGGCGCGCTCGAGCTCGACCCTGCGCGCCGTCTCCGCGTCGCTCGCCGCCGCCACGAGGTGCTCCTCGCCGCGGCGAACCTGGAGCGCGAGCGCGCCCTGTCCCGCCTCCGGGAGGAGCTCGTCGGGGTCGAAGCGGTGCCCGATCTCGCTCCCGAGCCCGAGCCGGTCGAGCCCGCACGCCGCGAGCACGACCGCGTCGAGCCCGCGCTCGCCGCGCTTACGAAGCCTCGTGTCGATGTTCCCGCGCAACGGCTCGATCGACAGCGACGGCTCCAGCGCGAGCAGCTGCGCACGCCGCCGGATCGACGCGGTGCCGATCCGCATCCCGGGCTCGATCCCGGACGCCCCGCAGAGCGCGTCCCGAGGATCCTCACGCGCCAGGTACGCCCCGACCGCGAGACCGTCCAGGTCCGTCGAGGTCATGTCCTTCGCGGAATGGACCGCAACGTCGATGCGCCCGTCGAGCAGCGCCTCCTCGAGCTCCTTGACGAAGACGCCCCGCTCGCCGATCTCGCCGAACGGCTTCGTCCGGTCGCGGTCGCCGGCAGTCGTGATCGGAACGAGGGCGATCTCGATCCCGGGCCCGCGGATCGCGTTCGCCGCGAGCTCGGCCTGCGTGAGCGCGAGCCGGCTACCGCGGCTTCCGACGCGAATCAGCATTCTCGTCGTCAGGCAGGTCGAACAGATCCCTCGCCACCTCGACGTAGCCCGTGCCCTCGGTCGCGGCCGCCTGCTTGAGCCGCACGATCGGCACGTGCAGGAGCTTGTTCACGATCTGCGTCGTCAGCGACTCGACCGTGCGCCGCTCGCTCTCGGAGAGGCCCTCGAGCCGGCTCTCCGCCTTGGCCAGCTCACCGGAGCGAATGCTCTCGGCGCGCTCGCGCAGGGACGCGATCGCCGGCACGACCTGGAGGCTCGCCTGCCAGTCGCGGAACCGCTCCGCCTCGCGCTCGACGATCCCCTCGGCGCGCTCCGCCTCGCGCCAGCGGCCGTTGAGGCTCTCGCGCACGACCGCCTGGAGGTCGTCGATGTCGTACAGGTAGCAGTCCTCGAGCCGGGCGACCGCGGGGTCGACGTCGCGCGGCACGGCCAGGTCGATCACGAACAGCGGGCGCCCCTTCCGGTCGGGCACCTGATCCCGCGACATGAATCGGCTCCGGCGAGCTCGTCGAGGAGACGACGACGTCCGCCTGGTCGAGCTCCGATCCGAGCCGGTCGAACGGAACCGCGTGCGAGTCGAACGCGTCGGCCAGCCTGGCTGCGTTCGCCTGCGTCCGGCTCGTCACGGCCCCGATCGTCGCGCCGCGCGCAGCGAGCGCCCGGGCGGCGAGCTCGCTCACCTCGCCGGCGCCGACGAGCAGCACGCGGCAGCCCGTCAGGTCGCCGAACACCTGCTGCGCCAGCGCCGCAGCCGCGGACGAGACCGACGCGGGGCTCTCGTTGATCGCCGTCTCCGTCCGCACCTTCTTGCCCACGCGCAGCGCCTCGCGGAACAACCGGTCGAGCACCGGGCCGTGCGCGCCCGCCTCGTACGCGTCGCGCACCTGGCCGAGGATCTCGCCCTCGCCCGGAACGAGCGAGTCGAGGCCGGCCGCGACCCGGAACAGGTGCAGCGCCGCAGCCTCGTCGGTCATCCGGTAGAGCTCGACCTCGTCGCCGAGCAATGCCTGCGACGCGCGCTCCTCGGCCGCCTCGGGATCCGAGTCCACGAGGTAGAGCTCGGTGCGGTTGCAGGTCGAGAGGCACACCGCCTCGCCGCTGCGGGCCATCCTGCGCGCGAGCTCCGCGGCTCCCGTCGAGATCGAGGGCGACGCGCTCGCGCACCTCGACGGGAGACAGGCGGTGCGACGTGCCGACGAGGACGAGGCTCATGCGAAATGCCCCATGTGCACGCTGAGCTGCATGGCGACGACCAGCGCGAAGCCGGCCAGCGTCGTGTACGCGGCCCGCCGGCCGTGCCAGCCCGCCCCGAAGCGCAGCACGAGAAACGCGCCGTACACGGCCCACGTCAGCACCGTGAGCACGATCAGAGGGTCGAGCTGCGAGTCGTGGCGCAGGCGCGCGAACCCGACGGCCATCCCGAGCGTGAGCACCGGCAGCGAGTAGGCGACCGTGCGGCCGAACAGCGACTCGAGGGTGACGAGCGAGGGCGCGCGGAACCGCAGCACCGTGGAGCTCCGCCGCTTCAGCTCCCGCTCCTGCCAGAGATAGAGCGCCAGCGAGCGCGGCGGCGAGCGTCAGGCCCGCGAACCCGGCCAGCACGAGGCCGACGTGAGCGATCAGGAACAGCGACGAGTAGCCGCTCCGGCCCGACGCCGCCCACGCCTCCGGCGGCGTACGAGATCGCCAGCAGCAGCGCGGCCAGCGGCATCACGACGAGCCCGAGCAGCCTGAACCGCGGCTTGCAGCCCCAGATCAGATACGCACCGACGACGAGCCAGACGAAGAGGTTGAGCGATCCGGCCCACGTGTCCCACGGAAAGCCGTCCGCGCGCGCCGCCTGCGCGACGAGGAGCGCCGTCTGCACGAGCCAGCCGATGCGCACGCCCCAGGTCGCCAGCCTGCCCATCGAGCCGGGCCGCCGCGCATCGCCCGCGTACGCGACCGCAGCCTCGCCGTACGCGAGCAAGGCCGGCCAGAAGAGCAGCTCAGCCACCGAGCTTCTCCCGCGCGGCCCGCGTCAGGTCCGCGAGCTCCTCTTCGAGCCGCGAGACCTTGAGCGCGATGATCAGCAGGTAGACGAGGAGCATCCCGAGCAATACAAGGTACGCGCCCGTCACGTACTTCTCCGCGGTCGTCATGCGAGCAGCTCCCGCAGCTCGCGCAGGCTCACGCTCGCTCGCTTGCCGGCCAGCTCGACGCGGTAGAGCGTCGCCGCCAGCGCCAGCATCCCGCCGAGGCAGACGAGGAAGCACACGAGCATCTGCCAGGGCAGGTTCGCTCCCTCGTGCGTGAAGACCGTCGGGTGCAGGATCGTCCCCGCGATCCGAACCGCGAGGAAGCTGACGGGAATCAGGACGACCCCGAACAGCGCGTAGACGGCGGAGTTTCGCTCCCGCCGCGGTCCGGCCTCGGTCGAGTAGCGGAGCATGAAGTACGACGAGTAGAAGAGGAACAGGATCAGGAAGAGCACGAGCTGCCGCTCGCCCCAGGTCCACCACTCGCCCCACGAGATCTTGGCCCAGATCGAGCCTGTGACGAGCGTGAGCAGCCCGAAGATGACGCCCATGTGCACCGCGGTGTAGCTCTCGAGGTCGTAGCGGCGATCCCCGGTCCAGAGCAGGCGCAGCGCCTTCCACGCGCCCCAGCCGAAGCACGCGTACGCCGTCAGCGCGATCGGGACGTGGAGGTAGAAGATCTTCTGGCTGAAGCCCTGGTCCGCGTCCTCGGGCGCCCAGTAGAAGGCGAGCGTGTAGCCGCCGAGGAGCAGCACCGCGGCCGCCGCAGCGAGAAGTGGGGCCCCGAAGCGCAGCGAGGGCCCCCTCCTGTGTTCATTCAGTGACGACGTACTCAAAGCTCGCCCAGGAGAGAATCGCAAAAACGGCGTCGTACAGGCCGAGAAAGGCGAGGAAAGTGCCGGGATTCGCGGCGATGCTCGCGCCGACGCCGCCGATCACGACCGGAATCGCGAGGGGCAGGAAGAGGAGGGGCAGCAGCAGCTCGCGTGCCCGGCTCGCAGCCGCGATCGCAGCCAGGAGCGTCCCGATCGCCGCGATCCCGATGTCCGCCAGCGCCACCGCCGCGACGAGCTCCCAGGACAGCGGGTGGAAGAAGAGCGCGAATGCGGGCAGCGCCACGACCTCGGCCAGGACGAGGAAGAGCGTGACGCCGATCGTCTTGCCGAGCCAGATCGCGCTCCGGTCGCACGGCGCCAGCACGAGGCCGTCGAGGAGCCCCTGCTCGCGCTCGGCCGCGAAGGCGCGCGTGAGCCCGAGGAGCGCCGTGAAGACGATCGCGATCCAGAGCAGGCCGGTCTCGGCGCGCTCCGACGAGCCGCTCGGGAGCGCGAAGTGGAAGATCGTCAGCGCCGAGACGACGAACAGCAGCATCGCCGGCAGCGTGTCCCGCGACCGCAGCTCGAGCAGCAGGTCCTTGCGCGCGAGCGCCGCGACGTCTCCCGCGTAAGCGCTCATGCGATCGCGAGCCTTGCCGTCGCGCGCGAGGCGAGCGCCTCCGGGTCGTGGGTCGCGACGAGCGCCGTGACGCCGGTCCGCTCGGCGAGCTCGGCCTGCAGCAGGTCGGCGCCCTCGACGTCGAGCCCGTCGAACGGCTCGTCGAGGAGCAGGAGGTCGGGGTCGTGGAGAAACGTGCGGCAGAGCGCGAGCCGCTGGAGCATCCCGCGCGAGAACGTCCCGGCCCGCTCGTTCCGAACGCGCCAGAGCCCGAACCGCTCGAGCATCGCACCGGCGCGCTCACGCCGCTCGGGCAGTCGGTAGAGGCGGCCGTAGAGGTCGAGGTTCTCCAGCGGCGTCAGCTCCCGGTAGACGAGCGGCTCGTGGGCCAGGAACCCGATCGCGCCGCGCGGCACGTCGACCTCGAGCTCGCCGCCGGTCGGCGCGAAGAGCCCCGCGCAGAGCCGCAGCAAGGTCGTCTTCCCGGACCCGTTCGGCCCGGTCACGAGCACGAACCCGCCGCGAGGCACCTCGAGATCGAGCCTCTCGAGGACGCGCTTGTCGCCGAACCGCTTGGAGAGCTTCCGGGCCCGAATCACGGCCCGAGTGTAGTTAGCAACTCAGAAAATCGAATCGAGAAGGACGAACCCGAAGAACGTGACGCTGATGATCCCGTTCATCAGGAAGAACGCGGTGTCGAGCCGCCGCAGGTCGCCCGGCCGCACGAGCGCGTGCTCGTAGATCAGGAGCGCCGCGACAGCGACGACGCCGAGCCAGTAGAGAACGCCGACGTCGAGCAGGATCCCGACCCAGATCAGCAGGCCGATGGTTGCGACGTGCAACACGCGCGCCGCCCAGAACGCGCCCCGTTCTCCGAACCCGGTCGCAACCGACTTCAGACCCTCGCGCCGGTCGAAGTCGACGTCGAGCAGCGCGTAGAAGCAGTCGAACCCGGCCACCCAGCACGCGACCGCGGCCCCGAGCAGCCAGGCCGCGAGCGGCAGATGGCCGGTGATCGCAATCCAGGCGCCCATCGGCGCCAGCCCGTCCACGGCGCCGAGCCACAGGTGCGAGATCCACGTGAACCGCTTCAGGTACGGGTAGATCACGAAGCCGGCGACGGGAATCGGCCACAGCCAGCGGACGATCGGGTCGAGCTGCCAGACGGCGAGCAGGAACACGCCCAGCGAGACCAGGCAGAAGAGCGCGACCTGCGGCTCGGTCAGCTGGCCGGAAGGAAGCTCCCGGCTCGCGGTCCGCGGGTTCCTCGCGTCGATGCTCGCGTCGATCATCCGGTTGAGCCCCATCGCGAGCGAGCGGGCGCCGATCATCGCGACCGTGATCCAGAGCAGGTCGTGCGCGGACGGAACGCCGTCCACCGCGAGGAAGGCGCCGACGTACGCGAACGGCAGCGCGAAGATCGTGTGCTCGAACTTGACGAGCGAGATGAACCGCCTCGGCCTTCACGTCTGCCGGTGCGCGGTCTCCTCGCCCGCGAGCAGCTCCAGCGCGTGCCGGAGCGCCGGCTGCAGGATCGCGAACCCGTCGCGACACCCGCCGGTCGAGCCGGGCAGGTTGACGACGAGCGTCGTTCCGCGCACTCCTGCGATTCCCCGCGAAAGCAATGCATGCGGAGTCTTGTCGATCGAGTCGGCGCGCATCGCCTCTGCGATCCCCGGAACCATGCGCTCGAGGACGCTCGCCGTCGCCTCGGGCGTCACGTCGCGCGGGGCGATTCCTGTGCCGCCCGTCGTCAGGACGAGCCTCGCCTCGTCCGCCAGCTCCTCGATCGCCTCGGCGATCGCGTTTCGCTCGTCGGGCACCACGCGCCGAACGACCTCGAAGCCTTCGGCGACGAGCAGCTCCTCGAGCAGGTCGCCGCTCGCGTCCTCGCGCGTCCCCATGTCGACGCCGTCGGAGACCGTCAGGACCGCAGCCTTCACGCGGGCTCCTTCGTCTTCTCGACCAACCGAACCTCCGAGAGCTCCATGCCGTCGTCCACGGCCTTCGCCATGTCATAGACGGTGAGCGCCGCAACGGTCGCCGCGACGAGCGCCTCCATCTCGACCCCGGTCTGCGCGGTCGTCTCTGCAGACGCCGTGATCTCGACGGCAGCCTCGGCAACCGACAGCTCGACGTCGACGTGCGTCAGAGGAAGCGGATGGCAGAGCGGAATCAGCTCGCTCGTCCGCTTCGCCGCCATGATCCCGGCCAGCTGCGCCGCCGCGAGCGCGTCGCCCTTCGGCAGCTCCCGTAGGCGCCTCGCGGTCTCGGGAGCCATGCGCAGGCTCGCCCGGGCAACTGCTCGCCGCCGCGAGACCTCCTTCCCGCCCACGTCGACCATGTGCACGCGGCCCGACTCGTCGACGTGCGAAAAATCGCTCACCGAGCCGCCTTCGCCGACCAACGATCGAGATCCTCGAGCTGCGTCTCCAGCCAGGCGCCCACGTCGTGCGCGCGGACGTACTCGCGAATCGCCTCCAGCCGCGCGCGCCGCTCTTCGCGATCCATGTCGATCGCCGCGTGAATCGCCTGCGCCTGCTCCTCGAGGTCGAACGGGTTCACGGACAACGCCCACGGCCCCAGCTCCTCGTGCGCGCCTGCGTTCTCCGAGAGGATCAGCACGCCGTCGCGCTCGTTGACGAGCGGCGCCTCCTTCGCGATGAGGTTCAGCCCGTCGTAGATCGCGTTCACGAGGAGGACGTCGTACTGCTTGTACGCGGCCACCGAGAGCGGGAAGTTGTCCTCGATCCGCAGGTCGACCGGAACCCAGCCGTTCCGCTGGAAGCGGTCGTTGACCATCCGCGCCGCGCGCTGGATCGCGCCCAGGTACTCGGCGTACTCCGGAATGTCCTGGCGGGACGGGTCGAGGAGCGCCAGCATCCCGACGCGGCCGTGCATCTCGGGATGGGCATCGAGGTAGAACTCGAACGCCCGGAAGCCGCGGACGACGTTCTTCGACGGGTCGGTCCGGTCGACGCGGAGGATCAGGAACTCGGGGCGGCGCGACTCGAGCTCCGCCTCGAGGCGAAGCACCGGCTCGCTCTCGGCGAGCTCCTCGAACTCGGACGGGTCGACCGAGATCGGCCGCGCGGCGACAAAGGTCCTCCCGCCGCGCCACGAGCAGATGCTCGAGTCGAAGTCGCACTCGACCTCGAGCAGGTCACGGCTCGAGCGCAGGAAGCTCCGGCGCCAGCGATTGGCGTGGAAGCCGACGACGTCGTTCGCGAGCAGCCCGTCGTGGATTGCGCGCCGGATCTGATCGGGTAGCACACGCCAGAGGTTGGGCTCCGGCCACGGGATGTGCACGAAGTGGCCGAGGGAGGCGTCAGGCCGCGCGTCGCGGACGAACCGCGGCGCGAGATACAGGTGATAGTCGTGGAAGAAGACGGATGCGTCGGGCTGAGCGTCGAGCTCGATCAGAACGGCGTCGGCGAACGCCTGGTTGACGGGGACGTACCCGTCGTCCCAGGCGTGATGGAGCCCCCGGTCGATGTCCGGCGCGTAGGCGAGCGCCCACAGGTAGTGCTGCAAGAACCAGAGCGTCGGGTTCGCGACGACGTTGTAGTACCAGTCGTACGCAGCCGGATCGTGCGAGACGAGCCGCAGCCGGTACGAAGAGCCGTCGCGCGCGATCTCCTCGATCGCGTCGCCGCCGGCCTCCTCGGCGACCGTCCGGTCCTCGTCGGTCATCGCGCTCGCGATCCAGGTCACGTCGTGGTGCGCGACCAGGCTGCGCAGCGCCGTCACCAGCCCGCCGCCCCCGCGGCGAGCCACACGGTTCCCGTCCTCGTCGCGCGTGAACGAGACCGGGCCGCGGTTGGAGACGACGATCAGCTTCCGGCGGGCCGCCATCGGCCCGGAGACTACGTCACGCAGCCGCGACGGTTTCGAGCGCCGTCTCGCCGAGATCGTTCCCGGCGAGCTGGTTGAAGAGCGCGAGCCAGTCGCGCAGCAGCCGCGGCATCAGGAACCGCTCTCGCACGTCTTCCTTTCCGCGCCGGCCCCGAACCGCCACGCCGACCGGATCGTCGAGGATCTCGCGGCAGGCGTCGGCGCACTCTTCGGACGAATCGACCAGCCAACCGGTCTCGCCGTCCTTGATCTGGGCGCGGATGCCGCCCGCACGCCCGCCGATCGTCGGCCTCGCCTTCCAGAGCGCCTCGGTCACGGTCAGGCCGAACCCTTCACGGATCGACTTCTGGATCACAGCCGCGGAGTGCACCTGGAACGCGTTCACCTCGACGGAGCCGATGTTGTTCAGGTTGCTGAGGATGAAGATGTCCGGGTCGCCGGCGGCATGCGCAACCGTGCGGTTGTAGTAGTCCCAGCCCTCCGGGTCGTCGTGCGCCATCGAGCCGACGAGGGCGAGCTGCACGTTCGGGTGCGTCTGGCGGACCAGGCGGTACGCGTCGATCACGCCGAGCGGGTCCTTCCACGGGTCGAAGCGCGAGATCTGCGTGAGGAGCGGGCGTTCGAGGTGGATCCCGAACTGGTCGACGACGTACGCCCCGTCCTCGGCCGACAGCGCCATGTTCTTCGGCGTCAGCGGGTCGATCGCCGGCGGCCAGATCACTGCCTGCCTGAGCGCCACATGGCGCGGCACGTACTCGGGCATGTGGAAGATCGCCGCCTCGTAGCGCTCGAGCGACGGCCCGAGGAACCCGAGCACGTCCAGGTTCGGCGTCGAGAGGTCGATGTGACAGCGCCAGATCCAGTGCGCGTCCGAATCCGGGAAGTGGTCGATCATCGCCGCCGGCTGCGGGTCGTGGACGATGACGTAGTCGTAGTCGTCCTCGAACTCCTCTGCGTTCAGCGCGTTGTAACGCCGGAACGTCGCCTCCTGCTGCTTCGTGAGCCCGTGCGGGTCGCCCTGGAGCGCGTTGTGGATCGTCTTCGTCACGCCGAAGAACTCGTCGGCCCCCTGGATGATCCGCCACTCCACGTCCAGTCCCACGTCCGCCATCAACGGCACGAGCGCGTAGTTGATCTCGGCGACGCCGCCGCCGAAGGCGGTTGCCGACAGGTGGACGATCCGCTTCCCCTGCAGCGGTTCGGCGAGCCGTCGGATCTCCGTCATCAGACCGCGCGACGCGAGCGACGCGTAGTCCGCCAGAGACTTATGTCCGACGTTGACGAGTTGGAGCATCGGCGGTTCCCGAGGGGTTCAGCACGATACCCCCGCATCCTGCACGAGGAGCGCGCTTGGCGGCTACTCCTCCAGAAATTTCACGAAGCGGAGACGCGACCCGCTGCCATCCGCCTGCTTGCCCGCCACGAACTCGTCCGAGACCGCTCTGATGATCGCGATCCCGAGCCCGCCCTCGGCGAGACCGTCCCCCATCGGCCGGTCCCCGGCGGCGTCGAACCCGGGGCCGTCGTCCGCAACCTCGACCACGAGCCGGTCGGGTTGGAGCTCGTACACGACCTCGACGATGCCGTCGCCCTCGTTGTAGCCGTGGCGCACGGAGTTGGTGCACGCCTCGGTCACAGCCAGCTTCATGTCCCCGAGCGCCTCCTCGCCAAGTGGGCGCAGACCCGAAAGCCCGCTCAGCGCAAGGCGCGCGAGGCTGATGTATTCGGCCTTCGCCGGAATCGTCAGTCGAACGGTCGGACCGCCCGGATCGACCGCAGGTTGACCTTGCACAGACATCACCTCGTACCCTCTTCGTACCCCGGGAGCGGCTTCCGTAACGTCATGCGCTCAGGGGCTCGTGTCCGCACTGGGTCGGGCACCGAGCTTCGCGATCAGCGTCTTGCGCTCCTGGCCCCGGACGACCGTGAGCCTGACCGTCTCGCCCGGAAGCCTCGAGCCGATGTCGCGCACGACCTGGTCTGCACTGCGCACCGGATGCCCGTTGACCGCGACGATCACGTCCCCGCCGGTGGTCACGTCCAGCCCGTTGACGCTCTGCTCGTCGTTGCCGCCCTCGATGCCGGCGTGGTCGGCCGGGCTGCCGCCTCGCACCTCACCGACCATCGCACCGCGGCTCACCGCGTAACCGAGGTGCCGCGCGAGCGTGGGCGTCAGATCCTCGGTCGTCACTCCGAGGAAGGCGTATACGACCTTGCCCGTCGCGATCAGCTGACCCATCGACCGTTTGGCGGCGTTGATCGGAACGGCGAAGCCGACCCCTTCGGCGCCGCCCGAGTCGCTGCGGATCTGCGCGTTGATCCCGATCACGCGCCCGCGTGCGTCGAACAGCGGGCCGCCCGAGTTCCCGTGCGTAATCGGCGCATCGGTCTGGATCGCATCGACGACCTTGTACGACGAGGTCAGTGAGCCGATCGAGCGGTGGATCGCAGAGACGACGCCGACCGCGATCGAGTCCTCGTTGCCGAACGGGCTCCCCATCGCCGCGGCGGGATCGCCCGGGCGCACCCGCGACGAGTCGCCGAGCGGCACGGTCACGAGCGGGTGCGCCGCCGGATCGACCTTGAGCAGCGCCACGTCGTCGTACCCGTCCCAGCCGACGATCTTCGCCTTGACGCGGTCTTCGTCCTTGAAGGCGATGAAGACCTCGTGCGCCTCGCTCGGGTGCGCCGACTCCGACGTCCGTGACCACGTGCGCGCTCGTCAGGATGTAGCCGCTCGGCGTGACGACGAAGCCGGAGCCTTGCGCCTCCTGCGCGTCTGCGTTGTCGAAGAACGCGAAGACCGTGACGACGCCGGGCGAGCGGGCCGTGTAGATGCGCGACGGGGTGAAGCCCTTACCGCCGAGCGGCGTCGCGCGCACGATCGGCTCGTTCTTGCTCGCACCGAGCTCGCTCGCAGTCGTGGGCACGTAGACGGTGGTCGTCTTGCGGTCCGTCAGCCCGGTCGCCGTGGCGACAAGCAGAGCGACGACGCCTCCCAGCACCGCGGCTGCGAGCGCGACGACGGCGATCGTTGGGCCCCGGCGCACGGGCCGAACTGTAGCCACCTGGGCTCCGTCCGCTCCGTTGTCTATCTTGACAACCTACTCGATCGCCGGAGAGGAGGTGCTGGATGCCGCAGGAAGCCAGAACGTGAACACGGTCCGACCGGGCTCGGAGGAGAGCTCGATCTCGCCCTGCATCGCGACGGCGAGCTCGCGCGCGATCGCGAGGCCGAGGCCGCTGCCCGACGCGCGGCCGCCGGTGTCGCCGCGGTAGAAGCGCTCGAAGACCTGGACCGCCGCGGTCTCGGAGATGCCTGGACCGTCGTCCTCGACGCTGAGCGCGACGCGGTCGCCGTTCCGGCTCGCGCTCACGAGCACGTGCGTGCCGGCCGGCGTGTGGCGCAGGGCGTTCTCGACGAGCGCACGGCCGACCTGGAGGATCCGCTGCTGGTCGCCGAGGCCCGTGGCGCTGCCGTCGACGCCGTCCCGCGACAGGTCGTGTCCCGTCCCCTGGGCGCGCGAGTCGAACTCGTCGAGCAGGAGCTCGGTGACCTGGGCGAGGTCGACCGGGTCGCGGTCGACCCGCAGGCGGCCGGCGTCCAGTCGGGAGAGGTCGAGCAGCTCGCCGGCGAGCTTCGTCAGCCGATCGACCTGCTCGCGCATGCGCCCGAGGAACTCGCGCGTGGTCGCCTCGTCCAGATCCTCCTCGACGAGGAGCTCGAGATGACCGCCGAGCGAGAAGAGCGGCGTCCGGAGCTCGTGCGAGGCGTTGGCGATGAACTCACGGCGTGCGTGCTCGAGCCCCGCGAGGCGCTGGCGCATGCGCTCGAAGGCGCGAGCGAGCTGGCCGAGCTCGTCCGGGCTCGTATCGACGATCGGCTCGTCGAACTTCCCGTTCGCGATCCGTTCGGCCGCCTGCTCGAGACGGCGGATCCGCCGCGCGAAGAGCCGCGCGCCGCGCATAGCCGAGCAAGCAACGCGGCGACAAGAGCGAAGAGAGCCGAAATGAACAGGCGATGCTTGACGAGCGCGACGCTCCCGAGCGAGTCCTCGATCGAGTTCGAGACGAGAACGACGTAGTTGCCGTCCGCCGAGTCGGCTGCGCAGCCTCCGCGTACTTGCGGCTCGCCTCGAGTCACGACCCCGCGCGACGGAGTCGAGCGACGTGGCCGCACGCATCGCGACCGGGTCGTCGTCGATGCCGCACGACGTGCGCCGCCTCCCGCGTCGGCGACGTCGAGCAGCGAGCAAGCGGCGCGCGGTTGGCGACGTCGAAGATCGTCACGCGCGTGTTCGAGGCGGAGGCAAAGCTGGCGCGCAAGCTGCGTCCGGTGGGCGCGACCGCGTCGGCGTGCCAGCTGCGCGGCGACGCGCCTCGGCGATCGTCTGCCACCTGGTCCTTGCCGCGAGTTGACGAGCCGGTCCTCGAGCGACGGGATCACGATCAGGTAGACGAACGGCGAGCACCGCGGCGACGACGAGCGAGAAGCGCCAGACGCAAGGCGAGCGCCGACTGTGCGGAAGTGCCTCATGCTTCGCGCAGCCGGTAGCCGGCGCCTCGCACGGTCAGGATCAGCTCGGGCTCGCTCGGATCCTCCTCCACTTTCTCGCGCAGGTGGCGCACGTGGACGTCGATCGTCCGCGGCTCGCGGTAGGCGGAGTCGCCCCAGATCGCCTGCAGGAGCGCGCGGCGGCTGAAGACCTTCCCGGGCTGAGCGACGAGCGTCCGCAGCAACTCGAACTCGACGTAGGTCAGCTCGAGCGAGCGTCCGTTCACCCTTGCCTCACGACGGTCGAGATCGAGCTGCAACACACCGGCTTCGAGCGGCTCCGCCTCCGGAACGTCGCGGCGAGATGCGCCTGCCCTCCGCAGGAGAGCTCGCACACGGCTCCGGAACTCACGGATCGAGAACGGCTTCGTGATGTAGTCGTCCGCACCCAGCTCGAGCCCGAGGACGGTGTCGAACTCGTCGTCGCGGGCGGTGAGCATGATGATCGGCACCGAGCTCTCCGCCCGGAGCCGTTTGCAGACCTCGAGCCCGTCGAGCTTGGGCAGCATGATGTCGAGCACGACGAGATCGACCGCCTCCTCGGCGAAGCGCACGAGCGCCTCCTCGCCGTCCCGTGCGGACACGACGCGGAACCCGTCGCGCTCCAGCGGATAGGTCAGGAGCTTCTGGACAGAGTCCTCGTCGTCGACGAGAAGGATGGTCGAAGAATCCGGCATCCGGGGTAATTGTGCCGGGGCCGTCCCTACTATTGCCACGCATGGCCGCCCATCCGCCCTTCAGGGAGAGGCGCCGGGCGCGTCCGGGATCACTCGATCGCCCCGTCAACAGCCGTATGTACCGGGGCACGTGGCTCCTCGTCGGCATCCCGCTGCTGATCGCCGCGTTCACGGTCTTCCACCCGCAGCCGCTGCCGGCGCCCACGCTGCAACCGGACTTCGACGGCACGACCGCGCGGCTGACCGCGGAGCAGTTTGCGAACAACAATCCGGATCCGCGTTCCCGGCACTCCGGACGCACGCCGGGCGGCGAATTGGGTCGCCCGACGGCTCGACCAGTACGGCCTGGAGCTCGGTCACGAGCGTTTTCACGCGAAAATCCCCGGCCGCGGGAACGTCGAGCTGGAGAACCTGATCGCGGTGCGCCAGGGCCGATCGAACCAGCTCATCGTCGTCGTCGCGCATCGCGATAACACCGGCACCAGCCCTGGAGCGAACGACAACGGGTCGGGAACGGCAGCACTGCTCGAGCTGGCCCGCTCGTACGCAACTCCGCAGGCTCCTCCGCATCCGCCGCAGCCGAATCACACGATTCTCTTCCTCTCCAGCGATGCCGGCGCTTTCGGAGGCCTCGGCGTCGAGCACTTCATCACGCACTACCGCTACCGCGATCGAGTCGTCGCGGTGGTCGACCTCGACTCGATCGCCGGCGACGGCCGTCCGCACATCGTTTTTTCCGGTGACACGCCCAAATTCGCCTCGGCCACGCTCGTCCGTACCGCCGCGGCGCGGCTGGCCGAGCAGACCGGCGTGGAGCCCACCTGGCCGCGCGCGTTCTCGCAGCTGCTCGACCTGGCCTTCCCGCTCAGCCTGTACGAGCAGGCGCCGTTCGTCGCGCACGGCGTAGCGGCCGTGGCGCTCACCTCGGCCGGCGACCGTCCGCCTCCGGCGTTCGGCGACACTCCCGACCGCCTCAACGGCGCGCGGTTGACCCGAATCGGCCGTTCGGGCCAGTCGCTACTCGAAGCGCTCGACGACGACGTCGAGCTCGCGGAGGGGACCTCGAGCTACATCTACCTCGGCGCTCGCGCCGTCCGCGGCTGGGCGATCGTGCTGATCCTGTTCACCGCCATGCTTCCGGCCCTCGCGGTGATCGTCGACCTGTTCGCGCGCCTGCGCCGCAGGCACATTCCGCTGGCGCCCGCTCTGCGGAGTTACCGCACGCGCCTGCTCTTCTGGCTCTTCGCGGTGCTCCTGTTCGAGCTCTTCGCGTTCCTCGGCGCGTGGGCGACCGGAGCGGCGCGTCCGCTCGCGCCGGAGCTGTCTCCCGGAACGGAGTGGCCCGTGCTCGCGCTCCTCGCGTACGGATGCCTGCTGGCGCTCGGCTGGCTCTTCGGCCGGGACCGGCTCGTCCCGCGACGGCCGCTGGGCGAAGGCGAGGAGCTCTCGGGCCAGGTCGGCGCACTGCTCGTGCTCGCCGTCCTCTCGCTGTTGATCGTCGCGATGAACCCGTACGCGGTCATCTTCGTGCTGCCGTCACTGCATGCGTGGATCTGGCTTCCCCAGGCGCGGAACCAGACCGGCTCCGATTCAGGTGGCGGCGCTCGTCGGCGGTTTCCTTGGACCGCTCCTGCTCGTGGGCTCGCTCGCAACGCGACTCGGGCTCGGCCTGGATGCCCCGTGGTACCTCGCGCAACTTGCAGCTGTCGGCTACGTCAAGCTCCCGACCCTGCTCGTCGGCGGCGCGTGGCTCGCCGTCGCGGCCCAGCTCGCGGCGATCACCGCCCGGCGCTATGCGCCGTATCCGACCGCGGCCGAACGGCCGCGCCTCGGGCCTGCGAGGCGACTGATGCGCAGGGCCGTGCTCTCCTCGAGAAGCCGCAAGCGCCCGGACGAGCAAGAGCAGCGGGCCGTCGGCCCCTAGAGGCGCAGGAACTCGACGGGCTCGCCCGCTGCCAGGTCGCCGTTTCCACGTGGAATGAGGACGAGCGCGTCCGCGCCCGCTGCCCGCGCGATCATGTGCGATTCGCGGCCCGCGAGCGGTTCGACGACCGGGCCGTCGGACGGTCGCTGAACCCGGGCGCGTACGAGCTCGTCGCGGACCGGGTTCCGCTTCAGCTGCGAGCCGAGGACTCCGCGCTCGAACCGTGGGCCGGGATCGGCGCTGCCCTGGAGAGCCAGCAGGGCCGGGCGGACGAAGAGCTCGAAGCCGACGAGCACCGAGACCGGGTTCCCGGGCAGGCCGAAGACGAGCCGGTTTCCGGCGACGCCGAACGAGATCGGCTTGCCCGGCTTCACCGAGACGCCCCAGAACACCTCCTCGACGCCGAGCTCGGCCAGGATCGCCCGCACGAGATCGTGCGGTCCGACCGAGACGCCGCCCGAGGTCACGAGGACGTCCGCGTCGAGCCCGCGCTCGAGAGCCTCCCGATGGGCTGCTTCCTCGTCCGCGACCGAGCTCGCCCTCTCGACCTCGGCCCCCGCCGAGGCCAGCTGCGCCTCGAGCAGTATTCCGTTCGCCTCGTAGATCTGTCCCGGAGCCAGCGCCTCGCCAGGCAGGCGCAGCTCGCTGCCCGTTACGACGACGGCGGCCCGCGGCCTCCGGGCAACCCGAACCTCGGGGATGCCCGCAGCTGCGAGGGCGGCGAGGTGTCGCGCCTCCAGACGTGCGCCCGCTTCGACGACGGTCTCGCCGGCACCGATGTCTCCTCCCGCCGGGCGAACGTTCGCTCCCCGCTCGACGGCGTGCTCGATCTCGATCGCGTTGTCACTCTCGACAACATACTCGAAGGGGATGACGGCATCGGCTCCCTCGGGCACCACAGCGCCGGTGGCTATGCCCATCGCCTCTCCGGCTTCGAGCGAACGCGGCGCCGGCGTGCCCGCGGGGATCCGGTGAACGACCGGCAGCCGCCCCGGCGTGTCGCTCGAGCGCAACGCGAAGCCGTCCATCGCCGAGCTGTCGAACGGCGGCAGGTCGACTGCCGAGACCGCGTCATCGGCGAGCACTCGCCCGAAGGCTGCCTCGATGCCACTGCTCTCCTCCGGCAAGGGCTCGACCCGCTCCAGCACGAGCCGGAGCGCCTCTCCGATCGAAATCAGATTCCGAGTCGCGGCCAAGGCAGCCATAAGCTACTCCCGCATGAGCGAGATGTTCGCCGGCCGCTATCGGCTGGAGCAGCAGCTGGGAGCGGGGTCGATGGCCGAGGTCTGGCTCGCGATCGACACGCAACTCGGTCGGCCGGTCGCGCTCAAGCTCCTGCGCACCGACGCCGATCCGGTGCGCTTCGAGCGCGAGGCGCGGGCCGTCGCCTCGCTGTCGCACCCGAACATCTGCCGCCTCTACGACTACGGAAGCGAGGGCGGGCGGCCGTTCATGGTCTTCGAGCACCTGGCCGGCGGCACGCTCGAGGAGCGCCTCGGCGAGGGCGGGCCGCTGCCGGACTCCGAGACCGCGACGATCGCGGCCGAGGTCGCGGCCGGGCTCGCGCACGCGCACGAGCACGGGCTCATCCACCGCGACCTGAAGCCGGCGAACATCCTCTTCGACGAGGAGGGTCGCGCCAAGGTCTCTGACTTCGGCATTGCCCGGATGTCCGGCGTGGACACGCTGACGGAGGCCGGCACGCTGATCGGAACGGCCGCGTACATGTCGCCGGAGCAGGCTTCGGGAGAGGGCGCCACCCCCGCGAGCGACGTCTATTCGTTCGGCGTCATCCTGTTCCGGCTGCTCACGGGGCGGCTCCCGTTCGAGACGCCGAGCCCCGTCGACCTGCTGCGCCGCCAGCTGTACGAGGCGCCGCCCGCGATCCACTCGCTTCGGCCGGACGCGCCGATGACGCTGGCTGCGGTGGCCGAGGAGTCGTTGGCCAAGTCGCCCGCGGATCGGCCCCCGGACGGGCGTGCGCTCGTCGGCCTGCTCTCGGGAGCGATCGTCCCAGTCGCCGGGGACGCGGCCACGCAGGTCATCCCGCCGCCTCGGTCGGGCCGACGACCCTGGCTGCTTGCCGCACTGATCGGTTTGCCGCTGCTCTTCCTGGCCGGGATCGCGATCGCCCTCGTTGCAAACGACAACGGCTCGAACACGCCTGCGCCGGCCTCGACGCCCGGCACCACGATCGTGACGACGACGGCTCCGCCGCCTCCAGCCGCCGCCGCCTCCACCGCCACCCCCGCCTCCGCCGCCGCCGCCTCCGCCTCCACCGCCGCCGCCACCGCCCCCTCCGCTGCCACCACCTCCACCGCCGCCTCCCGCCTCCGCTGCCACCGCCGCCGCCTCCGCCTCCACTGCCACCGCCGCCTCCCCGCACAGCCACCTCCACAGCCGCCCCCTCCACCGCCGTAGTTCACGCGGCTAGGCTCCGAGCCGTGATCTCGGTCGTCGTCCCCGTTCACGACGAGGAGCGGAGCGTCGCCCTCCTCTACGAAGAGCTGGAAGCCGCGCTGCAGCCGGGCGGAGAGCCCTGGGAAGCGGTGTTCGTCGACGACGGCTCGCAGGACGGCACGTTCGCCGCGCTGACCAGGCTCCACGCACGGACGCCGAACACGAAGGTCGTGCGCCTGCGCCGCAACTTCGGCAAGTCTGCCGCCCTCGCCGCCGGGTTCGCGCACGCCGAGGGCGAGATCGTCGTCACGATCGACGGCGACCTCCAGGACGACCCGAGCGAGATCCCGCGCCTGCTCGCAAAGCTGGACGAGGGCTTCGACCTCGTCTCGGGCTGGAAGGCGCAGCGCCGCGATCCTCTTCGGCGGCGAGTCGTGTCGCGCATCTTCAACGCCGTCACCGGCCGCGTCTCCGGCCTGCGGCTGCACGACATGAACTGCGGGCTCAAGGCCTACCGCGCCGAGGTCGTGCAGGGCATGGCGCTCTACGGCGAGCTGCACCGCTTCATCCCGGTCCTCGCGCACTACCGCGGCTTTCGCGTCGCCGAGCTGTCCGTCAACCATCGCCCGCGGACGCACGGAAGCTCGCGCTACGGGCTCGAGCGGTACCTCCGCGGCTTCCTCGATCTCCTGACCGTGACGTTCATGGGGCGCTACCGACACCGGCCGCTGCACCTGTTCGGCGGGCTGGGCCTCCTCCTCGGCGCCGTCGGCACGGCGATCCTCGTCTACCTGACCGTGCTCAAGGCGACCGGGCACGCGATCGGCCAGCGCCCGCTGCTCACGCTCGGCGTCCTGCTCGTCGTGGTCGGCCTGCAGTTCTTCTCCCTCGGGCTGCTCAGCGAGATGGTCACGAGCCACCACGAGGAGCGCAGCGGCGCAGCCGACCGTGAGCGGGCGCTCGTCGACGAAGTCCTGAACTGACGTTGCGCGTCCTCTACTTCGGCACCTACGAGCGGAACTACCCGCGGAACGCGCAGGTGATCTCCGCGCTGCGCAGCGCAGGGGTCGAGGTGACCGAGCACCACGAGCCCGTGTTCGAGGCGCGGCGCGACAACTGGGCCGTCCGCTGGACGGTCGCGTTCCGACTCTTCCTCGCGGAGCTGCGGCTGCGCTTCTCGAACCACGACGCGTTCGACGTCGTCCTCGTCGGCTATCCCGGGCACTTCGACGTGCCGCACGCGCGGCGCGTGGCCGGGAAGCGACCGCTCGTCTTCAACCCGCTGATCTCGCTCCACGACACGCTCGTCGGCGATCGAAGTCGGTTCCGGGCGGGATTGTTCACGGCACGCGTCCTCTCGGTCGTCGACCGCCGGGCGCTGCGGCTCCCCGACCTCGTCGTCGCCGACACCGACGCGAACGCCGACTTCCTCGCCGAGCTCGGCGAGCTGCCCCGCGAGCGCGTGCAGGTCTGCCTGGTCGGCGCTGAGGACCGCCTCTTCCATGCCGGCTGGCGTCCCGACGAGCCGTTCCGCGTCCTCTTCGTCGGCAAGCTGATCCCGTTGCACGGAATGGAGACGATCCTCGAGGCTGCGCGGCTCGCTCCCGAGCTCGAGGTGCGCGTGATCGGCTCCGGGCAGCTCAACGGGGCGATGGAGGACCGGCCGCCGAACGTCGAGTGGATCGAGTGGATCGCGTACGACGACCTCCCGCGGGAGTACTGGGGCGCCGGCTGCGCGCTGGGAATCTTCGGGACGTCCGACAAGGCCTTGCGCGTGATCCCGAACAAGGCGTACCACGCGCTCGCCTGCGGAGCGCCGCTGATCACCGCGGACACGCCCGCCGCGCGCGAGCTGCTGCGCGACGGGGAGAACGCGCTGCTCGTTCCGCCCGGCGACCCTGCTGCGCTGGCGGAGGCGATGCGGCGCCTCGCGGCGGATCCCGAGCTGGGCCGCGCGCTGAGCCGCGGCGGTCTGGCCGTCTACGAGGAGCAGGCGAGCGAAGAGGTGCTCGGCGCCCGCTGGCGGTCGCTGCTCGAAGAGCTCCTCGTGTGAGACCGCGGCCGAAGGTCCTGCTCTGGACCGCGACGGCCGCGTACGCCGCTGGATTTGGCGCGCTCTCGATCCTCCAGTACCGGGCGTACAACACGGGGCGCTTCGACCTCGGGAACATGGCGCAGGCGGTCTGGGCGACGGCGCACGGCCACCCGCTCGAGATCACGAACCTCCAGGGCGATCAGGCCTCGCGGCTCGGTTCTCACGTCGACCCGATCCTCGCCGCGTTCGCGCCGCTGTGGTGGATCTGGCCGAGCGCGGCGATGCTGGTCGCGGCGCAGGCGGTGGCGATCGCGCTCGGCGCGCTGCCCGTCTTCTGGCTGGCCAGGAAGCACCTCGGCTCCGAGCACGCCGCTCTCGGGTTTGCGCTCGCGTACCTGCTGTACCCGGCCGTGCAGTGGCTGACGCTGAACGAGTTCCACCCGGTGGCGCTCGCGTGCCCGCTTCTGCTCTATGCCTTCTGGTACCTCGACGAGGACCGGCTCGCGGCGTTCGCGATCTTCGCCGTGCTCGCCGCGCTGACGAAGGAGGAGATCCCGCTCGTCATCGCGGGCATGGGCGTCTGGTACGCGGTCTCGCGGCGGCGGTGGCGGGTCGGCGGAGCGATCGCGGTGCTCGGCGTGTGCCTGACCGCGATCTCGGTGCAGATCGTGATGCCGCACTTCAACGAGGGCGCGTCGTCGAGCTTCTACCAACGCTACGGCGCGCTCGGGCACTCTCCCGGCGGAATCCTCGCGACCCTGTTCACCGATCCGGGCAAGGTCCTGTCGACGGTCTTCGACGGCGAGGGCGTTCACTACCTCCTCGAGCTCTTCGTGCCGCTCCTGCTCCTCGTCGTCGCCGCCCCGGTCGTGCTCGTCGCTGCGATTCCGGAGCTCGGCCTGAACCTGCTTTCCGCGACCCACACGCAGAGCTCGATCCACCACCACTACACGGCCGGGTTGATTCCGCCGCTGATCGTCGCCACCGTGCTCGGCGCGGCGCGGGTGACGAGGTCGCGCCCAGACCTGCGCGTGCCGCTCGCAATGACGCTGGTCGTCGTGATGGTCGGCGCGAACTACGTGCTCGGTGCGGTGCCGGTCTGGCGCGGTCTCCCCGGCGGGCAGACGTACCAGGCGTACGCGGCGCACGTCGCGACACACGACCGGATCACGGATCGTGCACTCCGGCTGATCCCGAACGGCGCCGTCGTCAGCGCCACGAACTCGCTCGGATCGCACCTTTCGGGACGGAGGCGGTTCCTCAGCTTCCCGTACATCCGCGACGCGCAGTGGGTTGCCGCAGACGAGACCCAGCCGGGCTATGCGGACCGCTGGGATCCGCCGGCGACCGCCGAGGCGCTGTCTCGGCTGCGGCGCAACCCGTCCTGGCGGCTCGTCTTCTCCGACGACGGCGTGCTCGTCTTCAAGCGAAAAACGAGCAGCAGGTAGAGCGCGAGCAACAGCGCGTCGCGCGCCACGACGAGCCACGAGATTCCCTCGAGCTGGAACAGGTGGCTGTAGTGGAAGAACCAGATCTGCGCGAGGACGAGCGCCGCGGCGACGAGAGCGATCGCCGCAACCCCGGTCGCGCCGGGTAGGAGCAGCACGAGCGGGATCAGCCAGACGACGTACTGCGGCGAGACGAAGCGGTTGAAGACGAGGAACGCGGTGACCGCTGCGGCCGATGCGAGAACGAGGCGCTCGGGCCCGCGGGAGCCGCGCGCGTAGAGCCACCAGACCGCGGCGACGGCGGCCGCCTGGAGGAGCGTCGTGATCGTGGCGAGCGCGTCCGGGAGCGAGCCGGCGAGATCTCTCGTCGCCGCTCCTGTGGCGCCGTGCACGACCGTCGCCGCGTACAGGCCGAGCTGGTCGCCCGCGAGCAGGATGCTCGCGCCGAGGCTCTCGATCTGCAGGCCGCGCGCGGATTGGGAGTGGAAGCTGTCCCAGAGCCCGCCGGGCGAGAGGATGGCGAACGGCAGGACGACGAGCACGGCGACGGCCGCGAACACGCCGAGCGCGCGCAGGGTGCGGCTGCGACCTGCGACCTGCCAGACGTAGATCGCCGCGAGCGGGACGATGACCAGGGGATAGAGCTTCGCCGTCGCAGCGAGCCCGAGCAGGCCGAAGCCGAGCAGCTCGCGCCGGCGCAGGACCGCGGCGAGCGCTCCGACCGTGAGCGCCGCCGGGAAGAGGTCGTACGTGTTGAGCGAGATCGGGCCGACGGCGATCGGCGAGAGCGCGAACAGGCCAGCCGCGACGTACAGACGGTGCTTCGAGGCGCCGAGCGTCACGAGCGTGAGCACGACGGCGAAGAGCGCCGCGATCCCGCACAGCGCCATCAGCGTCTTGAAGGCCGGGTTGTAGGCGCCGGCGGGCAGAACGGCCGGCGGCATGAACACGGCAAACGCTCCCGGCGGGTACTCGACGAAGACGTCGCGGTACGGGAGATCGCCGCGCAGGAAGCCGTCGGCGTAGATGCCGTAGATGTGGACGTCGCGGTACCGCTCGGCGCGGAAGAGGCCGCCGTCAGGGACCGCGCAGGCGAGGAGGAAGAGCGGCGCGGCGAGCGCCGTGACGCGCGCGGCCAGCCTCGTGCCGGCGTCGGCGGCTATGGCTGCGGAGGCGGCGGTGGCGGCTCGGCCGGTGGCGGCTCGGCCGGAGGCGGCGGGTGCTGGACGGGCGGCGGCGGAGTCGCGTGCGTGGGCGGAGGACCGGCCGGAGGCTGTGGGCTGGTCGGCGGCGGCTGCGCGGCCGGAGGCTGGTAGTAGTACGAGCTCGGCGGCGGCGGGCCTCCGTAGCTGCCCGGCGTCCACGAGTGCCAGATCGGCTCGGAGAGCGCCGTCGGGAACTCGCGCACCGGAGTCGGCCCGATCGCCTCGTCCATGAAGAGCTTCCAGATCGTGGCCGGGAACGTCCCGCCCGCGACCGCGATCCCGTGCACGTTCTCCATCGGAATCTCCGCCTGCGGATAGCCGACCCAGACCGCGGCCGTCAGCGTCGGCGTGATCCCGTCGAACCAGGCGTCAGCGTGATTCTCGGTCGTCCCCGTCTTCCCGCCTGCGGGCCGGCCGATGTTCGCGCCGACGCCGGTCCCGGCCTGGATGTTCTCCTCGAGGATCTTCGTCACCTCGGCCGCGACCCAGTCCGCGATCACGCGATGGCGTTTCGGCCTGCCCCAGTTCCTGTCTTCGCCCCCACCGGCGAAGGCGACCTTGGTGATCGCCATCGGCTCGGAGTAGATGCCCCCGGCGGCGAGCGTGGCGTACGCCGAGGCCATGTCGAGCGGTGAGACGCCGATCGAGCCGAGGCCGAGCGACGGCACGTACGCCCCTTCCCTCGTCTTCAGCGACGAACGGATGCCCATCCTGTTCGCCATCGCGGCCACCTTCTCCGCACCGAGATCGAGCGTCAGGCGCGCGTAGACGGTGTTGTCCGAGAGCAGCGTCGCGTGCGTGATCGACGTCGAGCCGACGTACGTGTGCGAGTAGGTCGAGACGTCCCAGGGCTGCACTGTTCGGGTCCGGCTGGTAGTGGAGCGGCGCAGACACGTACGTCGTCGTGTCGGGGTCGATGCCCTGGGAGACGGCCTGGGTCAGGACGAAGGTCTTGAACGTCGAGCCGGCCTGGCGGCGTGCCTGTGCAGCGAGGTTGAACTGGTTTCCGGCCCGTCCGGGAGTGACCGCCGTCATCGTCTTGATCGCCCCCGTGCGCGGGTCGATGGCCACGAGCGCCGAAGCCGGGTCGGTGTCGTAGTAGAGCGTGTCCTTGATCGCCTTCGTCGCTGCGCGCTGCATGCGCGGGTCGATCGTCGTGTACACCTTGAGCCCACCCGAGCGGACCGTCGCCACGCCGTACTTCTTGATCAGCTCGTCGCGGACGTAGCTGAAGAAGTAGGGCTCGCGGATCCGGCTGTAGATCCTCCCCGGGCGCAGGTGGAGGTCGGTGACCTTGATGCCGTCCTGGTAGTTGCCGTAGCTGATCTGGCCGTTGTCGTACAGCGCCTTCAGCACGTCGTTCCGCCGCTTGATGGCGCGCTCGGGGTCCTTGAACGGGTCGTAGATCGACGGCGCCTGCGGCAGCCCCGCGAGGAGAGCCGACTGCAGGAGCGAGAGCTTGCTCGCGCGGCGCGAGAAGTACGTCTGCGCGGCGGCCTCGACGCCGTAGGCGTGGTTGCCGTAGTAGACCGGTGTTCATGTAGTTGGCGAGGATCCAGTTCTTCCCGTGCTTGTCGCTGAGCTTGATGGCGAGGCAGGCCTCGACGAGCTTGCGGTGCAGCGTGCGCTCCTGGTGGCGGATGTAGAGGTTGCGGACGAGCTGCTGCGTGATCGTGGAACCGCCCTCGACCGTGCGGCCGGCACGGACGTCGTTGTAGGCCGCGCGCGCGATGCCCTGGAAGTCGATGCCGCCGTGCTGGTAGAAGCGCCTGTCCTCGATTGCGACCGTCGCCTTGCCCATCCAGGGGCTCATCTCGCTCAGGCTCACGGGCTGACGGTTCTTCTCGGCGGGAATCGAGCCGAGCAGGGTGTCGTCGGATGCGTAGACGAACGAGTTGGAGCCGATCGTCGCCGGCCGGAGGTCCTGCAGATTGCAGTCGGCCTGGATCGAGCGCGCGCCGCTGAAGCCGACCGTGGCGAACACGGCGAGGATCCCGAGGAGCACGACCAGAAGGGCGCCGAGCTTGCGGCGTCGTCGTGCTCGCCGGCCGTTCCGGCGCTGGCGCCGATGGTTCGGCACGTACGGCCGCGCGCGGCCGGGTCGACCGTTGCCGGGCGGCGGGCTCACAGCAGGCTCTGCTCGCGCAACCGGCGTGCGACACGCCGGCGCAGGTCGCTCTGCACGCTTTCGAGCCCGGAGGCGTCAGGCGCCCACGAGCGAACCGTGACCGTCGCGGTCCCGTTGAGCCCCGTGACGAGCACGTCAGCGCGGGGATCGCCGGCTGTCTCGCTCTTCAGCAGGTCGACCACCGCATCGAGATCCTTGTCGAGCGGTACCTGGATCGACACCTGAGCGAGCTTCTCCCGACTGACGATGGTGGAGTTCAGAATCGTATCCGAGGCCAGCTTCTCGTTCGGGATCACGAGGCGCTCGTTGTCGTGCGTCTTGATGAACGTGTACGTGAGCCCGATCTCCTCGACGACGCCCTGGACGTCGTCGACCGTGACCGTGTCCCCGAGGCGCAGCGGCTGGGTGAACGCGATCACGATGCCGGCGACGAAGTTCGCCAGCGGGCGCTGGGCGGCGAGGCCGATGACGAGGCCGACGATGGCGGACGAGGCCAGGAGGCCTGCTGCGACTGCGCGGACCTGCGGGACGACGAGGAGCGCGGAGAGGACTCCGACGAAGATGATCGCCGTCATCAGGCTGCGGCGCAGGACCCCGTAGCGCGTCGCGGCGGCCGCGGGCAGCTCGCGCTTGGACATGCGCCAGTCGACGATCTTCGCGAGGACGATCGCGCCGACGACGATCACGGTCACGAACAGCCAGCGTTCCCAGATCTCCATGGGCGCTCTATTCGACGGGCAGGCGGGCGATCCTCAGCGGCCGGGGCCTCGTGCGTGAGTTGGCGCTGAATCGGCACATCGGCGCCGCAGATTCGGCGATACGCTCGCAGCGGGTGGCGGGTGGAACTTCTACTTCCCCACCCGGGTGGGGGCGTGGGGGTTTGCTACGGCCGGCTAGAGAGGCTTGCGGCCCGAGAAGCCCTCGTCCAGGCCGTGCCAGAAGCCGATCTCGTCCTCGCCCAGGCGCCAGCAGAGCAGCACATCGCGCCCGTCGCGGGTCGCGGGGAAGTCGACGAGGCCGTCGTCGAGGTCCTTCACCAGTGCGCCCACCTCGTGGATCCGCGCGACACACCGGGCGATGCCGGCGACCTCCTCGTCGAGCTGCGCCTGCACCTCCTCCAGCTCGTGCGGCTCGACGTTTCCGCCGTTGCCCGCGATCCGCGCCGTCACCGCCGACTGCCGCTCCTGGAGCTCGACGAGCGCGCGCCGGTGCCCGACCAGCTCCTCCGTGAGCGGACGCACCTCCAGGAGCGCCTCGTTCGCCTCCTCAACCGTGAAGTACCGCTGCTCCACGCCCGTATGATCCGGCCGTTGTGAGCGCGGGTCAACGGCTTCGGGAGCCACGCGCCGAGGCGAGCGACCTGCCCGCTCGCGTCGCCACGCGCAATCCGGCTGTCGAGATCTTCATCTGGAGCCGCCTGGCGATCTGGCTGGCGGCGCTCTTCGCGTTGTTCGCCTTCGAGCCGAGCCGAAACCCCGACGCAGCCCGCTGGGACGATCCCACCGTCACGCACGATCTCGGTGCAGTCACCGACGTCTGGGCGCGCTGGGACAGCGTCTGGTTCCTTCGGATCGCCGAGCACGGCTACGAGCACCTCTCCAGCTCGGCCACGGCCTTCTTCCCGCTCTACCCGGCGGCCGTCGGCCTGCTCGGACGAGTCCTGCTCGGCCACTACGTGCTCGCCGGGATCGTCGTCTCGCTGGCGACGGGCCTTGCGACGTTCGTGCTCCTCTACCGCCTCGCCGAGGACAAGATCGGAGCCGACGGCGCACGTCGGGCGGTGCTCTACCTCGCGCTGTTCCCGATGGCGCTCTTCCTCCAGGCCGTCTACAGCGAGTCGCTCTACCTCATGCTCACGGTCGTCGCGTTCCTGGCCGCAGAACGACGGCGCTTCCTCGGAGCAGGGCTCGCGTGCGGGCTCGCTCTGCTCACACGCCCGGTTGCCGTCGCGCTGCTCCCGGCGCTCGCGATCTTCGCGTGGCGCTCCGCTCGACCGCGGAGGAACCTCGCCCAGCTTGCGGTCGCACCGCTCGTTTTCGCCGCGTACCCGCTCCTGCTCTGGGCCCAGCGAGGCGATCCCTGGACGTTCCTGCACGCCGAGGGGTACTGGTCGCGCAAGCTCTCGCCGGCCGGGCCGCTCGGAGGCGTCTGGGACGGCCTGCGGGCCGGCTGGGCGGGCATCCGCCAGGTCGCATCGGGCTCACACGTGCACTCGTATTGGCCCGAGGTCCAGGGAACCGGATCCGATGCGGGTCGCCGCGGTCAACCTCGAGTGCCTCGCAGCACTCGGTCTCTTCACGCTCCTGGCGATCGTCGCCTGGCGCCGCTTCGGCGCTCCCTACGGGCTCTTCTCGGCACTGAGCCTCGCGATCCCGCTCAGCATGCCGAGCGACCGTTGGCCGCTTCTCTCACTGCCTCGCCTCGGGCTCGGAATCTTCCCGCTCTTCCTCGCCCTGGCCGTAATCGGCGGCCGGCCGCGCGTCCACACGGCAATCGTCTCGGTCAGCGCGCTCTTCCTCGGCGTGGCAATCGTCCAGTGGGCCCTCTGGCAATGGGTCGCGTGACCCGCTCCGCATGAACTGGCGCCTCGGCGGCTGGTGCGCGCTCATCGTCTTCATGTCGGCGGTCGCGTACGCATCCCGATTCACGAGCGGCACGCCGCCCAACGACGTGGCCTACAAGTGGAGCTCGAGCATCCTCGGGCTCATCCAGTACGGGGTGATCCTCGGGATCCTCTACCTGATCACGCTCGGGCTCGATCGCCGGCGTTTCCTCGCCTTCCGGCGACCGACGTCGTGGAAGCGAGCGGCCGGAATCGCGGTTCTCATCCTGATCGCCGTCTTCGTCGTCGGCGGAATCGTCGACCAGTTCGGGAACCCCCAGAAAGAGCAAGGCCTGATCCCGCAGAACTGGGACTCGAGCAAGATCGCCCCGTTCGCGGCCTTCGCCTTCGTCGTCATAGTCGTCGCGCCGATCGTCGAGGAGCTCCAGTTCCGCGGCGTCGGCTACGGACTCCTCGAGCGGTTCGGACCGACCGCCGCGGTTCTGCTCGTCGGGCTCGCGTTCGCGCTCGTCCACGGGCTGATCGCGGGCTTCCCGGTCATCCTGGTGTTCGGGACCGGCCTCGCCTACCTCCGCTCGAGGACGGACAGCATCTACCCGTGCATGCTGCTCCACGCGTCCTTCAACGCCTTCGGGCTGATCGTCGGGATCGCGAGCTAGCCTTTTGGCAATGCGGCGCATCGCCCCAGTCTGTCGCCGTCTTCTTCGTCTGGGCCGCGCCCGCGCACGCGAAGCCGATCGTCAACGTGCAGGCGAGCGCGACGCTCGGAGCCGCGCCGCTCACGGTGACATTGACGGCGAGCGGGGACTCCGCGACGTACCACTGGGATCTCGGTGACGGCTCCGTCGCCGACGGGCCGGTCGTGCAGCACCAGTACGGGCCGGGACGATTCACGGCGACGGTGACCGCGACGGATGCGGGCGGCGAGACCGCCCAGGCGAGCGTCGTCATCACGTCCGCTCAGCTCTCGCTCAACGGCCCGAAGGTCGGCACGTACGGGCGCCGATCGGCTTTCCGCGGACGAATGGTCCCGGCCCTCAAAGGGGCCCCGATCACGCTCTATTCGGGCGATTCGCCCGTGCGCACGACCAAGCTGGACAAGAAGGGGCGGTTCGCCGTCCGCGTGCGCCAGAGCGCTCCCGCCACCTACACGGCCCGCTTCGAGACGGTCCCGTCGAACCCGGTCGCCGTCGCGGTTCGCCCGGGGCTGGACGTCGCCGTGCCCCACTCGGGAATGCTCGGCCGGCCGCTCGTCGTTCGCGCCGTCCTCAGGCCGAGGAGCTCGGGGACGCTGCACGTGCGCGTCTGGAGGTCGGGCCACGAGCTGCCCACGAAGGACTTCGGCGGCCGCGCGGTCGTCCACCTGAGCACGAAACGCATCGCGAGCTACGTCGTCCGCATCACCGCGACCCCGACCGGCGCCTTCGTCGGCCGCGCAGAAGACGGTCCGCACGAACGTCTTCCTGCCCTACCTCGCAGATGGCGCTCACGGGCCGAGCGTGCGCATCCTCGAGCGCCGGCTCGCCCAGCTCCACTACCTGCTGCGCGGGGTCGACAGCTTCTACTCGTACGACACCGCCGACGCGGTGCTCGCCTTCCAGAAGGTGAACGGCCTGGCGCGGACCGGTCGCGTCACGCCGAGCGTCTGGCGCCGGCTCCAGACCGCGCACGCGCCGCGGCCGCGGTACCGCTACGGGCACCACATCGAGGTCGACAAGTCGAAGCAGGTGCTGTTCGAGGTCAACCACGGACGCGTCGTCCGGGTCGTGCACGTGTCGACCGGCGCGACGGGCAACACGCCGGTCGGCCTCTGGCACATCTACAGCAAGGTCCCGGGAACGCTCCCGACTGGGATGTTCGACTCGAACTTCTTCCTGCGCGGCTTCGCGATCCACGGCTACCCGTCCGTGCCCACGTATCCCGCCTCCCACGGCTGCGTCCGCACGCCGATCTGGGCGGCGCCGATCCTCTTCGCCTCGAGCTACTACGGCGAGCCGATTTACATCTACTACTAGCGTCGCCGCGCTGCTGGGCGGGCTCCTGGCCGCGGCTGTCCTCGTCGTCCTGCTGGTACCGCACGGGAAGAGCCATCCGGTCGCCTGGCGCGATGCCTCGGCGCAGGTCGCACCGGTGCTGACCTCGGACTTGACGCAAGCGCCTGTTCCGAACGCCCGCCCAGTTCGCGGAGTTCTTCGGCTCGGGCAAGCAGGCACCGGTCGACTTCTCGACCCGCCAGCTCCTGCTCGTCTCGCCGGGCCCGCGCTCGAGCACCGGCTACTCGGTGCGGATCCTGAGCGTGACCGAGCGGGACGACGCGATCACGGTCAAGGTGCGCGAGCGGACGCCGACGCTGGCCGACCACGTCGAGGCGCGGGTCACCTACCCGTACCGGCTGCTCAGCCTGCCCGCGGGCAAGGCCGTCTACGTCGACTGGGCCGGCCGCTGACCGACGTGCCGCTCTGAAACGAGCCGCTGGTCTACGCTCGGCTCTAGCTCTTCTTCGCCGACCGCGAACTGGTCGGGCGAGACGTCGTCGAGGAAGCGCTTGAACTCGTCGATCATCTCCTCCTCGTTCACCTCTTCGCCCTCGAACTCGATCGCCGACTCCTCGATCACGTCGTCGGCGGCGAAGATCGGCGCCTCGGCCCGGACGGCGAGCGCGATCGCGTCGGACGGCCGCGAGTCGATCTCGACCTCGGAGCCGTTCTGCTGCACGGTGATCGACGCGTAGAAGGTGCTCTCCTTGAGCTCGGTGACCGTGATGCGGATCACCTGCGCGTCGAGCTGCTCGAGCATGTCGGTGACGAGGTCGTGCGTCATCGGCCGCGGCGTCGAGGCGCCCTGGAGCTTCATCAGGATCGCGGCGGCCTCGGGGTGGCCGATCCAGATCGGGAGGAACCGGTTTCCGTCGGCCGTCTTCAGCAAGACGATGGGCTGCTTGCTGCCCAGGTCGAAACTGACCCCGTAGATGACCATTTCCTGCATGCCTGACCTCGATTCATCTTAGCGCCGGCCCCCGGCCCGTCCGTCCCCTCAAGGGGTATCCGCGGCGTGGCTAGAATCCGACGCCCCGGGCGATTAGCTCAGTTGGTTAGAGCGCCGCTCTGATAAGGCGGAGGTCCGTGGTTCGAATCCACGATCGCCCACTCTCCGCGCGGAGTCCGGCGCGCTCCGCGCGCCATGACGACTCTCGGAGCGCGGATTGGCGACTGCTGCGGGTAGGCATGGCGCAGCGACTTAGTGCAGGACCTGCGTGCGGTGCAGGTAGTCGTCCACCGTCAGCAGAAACGCCTCGTCCCGAGCGATCTCGCTCAGCGTTCCCTTCGTGAAGTCGTCCAGGTCCGGCGTCCCCGCCAGCTCGACGAGGAACGTCCCCAGCCGGCCCTCCTGGGACATCGCGGCCATGTGCGAGAAGATCTGTCCGCGCCTCGGCGTCCTGCGAGATCGCCTCCAGCGACTCGAGATCCTCGAGCCACTCGACGAACATCAGCGGGCCGCCGCTTCCAGGGCCTCGGCGAGCTCCTCGAGCTGAACCTCGCTCTCGACCGGGATCTCGAGCCCGCGCTGCACTGACCCGGACGCGGAACCCCGTCAGGCGCTCGGCTGCGATCTTGACGCGCTCCGCGAGCTGCGGATCGGCAGGTGGCCGCCGCCGGCGCTTCGTCGCAGCGCCCGACCAGCGCGCCTCGCGCTCCGCAGCGCGCACGGAGAGCCCCTGGCGAACGATCTTGCGCGCGAGCCGGCGCCTGCCCTCGTTGTCCGGCACCGCGAGCACCGCGCGCGCATGACCCTCGGTCAGCTCGCCGCGCTCGACCATCGCGAGGATGTCGTCCGAGAGCTCGAGCAGGCGCAGACGGTTCGAGACGGCCGGCTTCGACGCGCCGACGCGCTCGGCGATGTCGCCCAGCGAGAGGTCGAACTCGTCGACGAGCACGGCGAAGGCGCGCGCCTCTTCGATCGGCGTCAGCTCCTCACGCGCGACGTTCTCGACGAGCCCGAGCAGGAGCGCGTCGCGATCGGCCGCGTCCCGGACGAGCGCGGGCAGCGTCTCCAGGTTCGCCTCGCGCGCCGCCCGCCAGCGCCGCTCGCCCGCGACGAGCTCGTAGCCCCCGGCGGCGCGTGGGCGCAGGACGACCGGCTGGATGATCCCCTGCGCCCGGATCGACTCCGCGAGCGCGAGAGTCGTCTCGTGCTCGAAGCGCTTCCGCGGCTGCTTCGGGTTCGGATGGATCTGGTCGATCGGGACGTGCGCCAGCTCGGCGCCGCCGGCGCCGCCGATCAGGACCTCGAGCCCGCGGCCCAGTCCTCGCCTTGCTGCGCTCTCGGTTGAACTCGGATTGAGTCGACCGGTCATTTCAGACGGAGGCACGGGCTAAGCCCGTCCCTCCTGACACCGGCGCCGCAAGCGGCGCCTCAGAGGAACGGTCGACAAGCTCCATCGCCACCTTCCAGTAGGCCTCCGCGCCGGCCGAGCGCGGGTCGTAGGTGATCACGGGCTCGCCGTGGCTCGGCGCCTCTGCGATCCGGACGGAGCGAGGGACGCGCGCGCGAAAGAGCAGCGGGCCGAAGTGGCGCTCGAGCTCCGCGGCCACGTCGGCGGACAGCTTCGTCCGCGCGTCGACCATCGTCAGGATCACTCCGGCGAGCGCGAGGCTGGGATTGAGCCGCGTCCGGATCGCGCCGAGCGAGGTGACGAGCTGCGAGAGGCCCTCGAGCGCGTAGTACTCGGCCTGCACCGGGACGAGCACGCGACTCGCGGCCGCGAGCGCGTTGACGGTGAGCGGGCCGAGCGAGGGCGGGCAGTCGACGAACACGAATGCGTGCGTCTCCGTCGCCGGGGCGAGCGTCTCCGCGAGGAAGCGCTCGCCGTCGCCGCGGCGCGCAAGGTCCGCGGCCGTTCCGGCGAGGTCCGGCTTGGACGGGATCAGGTCGAGGTTCTCGAAGCGCGTCGGCCTCGCGAGCTCGCTCGGCGGGGCGCCGTCGAGCAGGTCGCAGCTGGACGTCCCGTTCGCCTGCTCGCCGAGCCCCGACGTCGCGTTCGCCTGCGGGTCGAGATCGACGAGCAGCACCCGTTCGCCCGCCTTCGCGAGGCAGGCTGCGAGGTTGACGGCAGTGGTCGTCTTGCCAACCCCGCCCTTCTGGTTGGCGACGGCGTAGATCCGCCCGGGCACGCAGCCCATTCTGATCAGGCGAGAGGACGTTTCCGGGCCAGGCCGGGCCGTCTCGGGAAACCCGCTGGAGTGGGGGCGATTTTGCGCGCAACGGCCAAACCGCCCCGCTCCTCCACGGTCGAGCCGCCGAGCTGTTCCGACACCCGCGAGAGCGCGTCGAGGTCGGCGGACGGACCGAGCCAGAGCACGGCCGCGCCTCCCTCGCGAACGAGCGGCAGGACCCACTCCAGTGCGACCGCGGGCGGGGCGAGCGCCTTCGCGACCGCCACACCGAACCGATCCGTCTCGTGCTCCTCGGCGCGCGACCGAGTCACGGTCACGTTCGGGAAGTCCGCCGCTGCGCGCTCGAGGAACGCGGTCTTGCGCGCGTTCGAGTCGAGCAGCGTCACCTCGCGGTCGGGCAGGCTCGCCGCCAGGACGAGCCCCGGCGACCCGTTTCCCGAGCCCACGTCGACGATCGGCCCGTCGAAGCCGCGCACGACCTCGACTCCGCGCAGCGCATCGTCGACGAGCATCGCCCAGGCCTCGTCGCGATCCTCGATCGCGGTCAGCCCGGGCGTGGCCAGAACCGCGTCGAGCCAAGCGCTCGAGCCGCGGATCCGTCAACCGGCGCGGCGTAATCACGACGTAGCGATTGGGCTCCGTGCCCTCGCTACCGGTCTCGACCCCGTCGAACGCCTTCAGCCGCAGGTGCACGGTCTTCCGCTCGACCGCGGTCATCGGCTCGAGGTCGACCGACGAGTGGGTCGCGAGCGCCTCTTCGGCGCTCCGCACCGCGAGCGACTCGAGAGCCGCGCGGCGCCGTTCCCTGTAGCCGGCGGCGTCGACGACGACCTCCTTGCGGTCGTCCGGACGGGAGCGCCAGACGATCGCGTTCGCGAGGTACTGGATCGCGTCGATCGTCTGCCCGTGCTTGCCGATCAGGAGGCCGAGGTTCGAGCCGGAGCACGAGGCCGTGACCGTCTCGTCGTCCTCGAGGATGTCGATCCGGCAGCGCACGCCGATCCCGACGGTGATGCGTTCGAGCAGGTCGCGCACCTCAGCGGCAAGCTCGCTGTCGCCGTCCGTCGACTCCTGCGCAACCTCTGCGTCGACCAGCGCGACGACCCGCGCAGGCGCGTAGCCCACGCCGAGCAGCCCGCGCTCGCCTTCGGACACGACCTGGAAGCGAACGGCGCCCTTGTCGAGCCCCGGATGGAGCTTCTCGAGCTCGCGGAGCGCAGCCCACTTCGCCTCGCCGACGGTCTCGCCGGTCGCCTCGACCTGGCTGAGGTCCTCCATCATCGCCTTGCCTTCTTCTTCTTCCGCCGCACGCGGCGCGGCTGCGCAGGCGGAGCGGCCGGCTTGGCCTCGGTGGTCTCCGCGGCGCCGTCGCTGCTCTCCGGCTCGGACTTCGGCGGCGTCCTGGACGACCGCTTCGGCGCCGGCTTCGCCTTCGGCATCAGCTGCCGCGTGACGAGGCCCTGGCCGACCGTCCAGAGGTTCGTCGTCACCCAGTAGATGACGAGCCCGACGGGGAAGTTGACGATCACCGGGACGAACGCGACCGGGAGGATCATCATCATCGTCCGCTGCGTCTTGTCCATCGTCGTGGACATGAAGTACGTCGACGCGAGCTGGCTGCCGACGTAGATCGCGAGCAGCAGGTAGCCAGACCAGTGCGCGTTCGCGTGGGCCGTGATGTCCGGGACGAGGCCGCCGAACCAGGACAGGCTTCCGGCCGGCGGGTGCTTCGAGAACTGGCGCAGCACGAGGTAGAGCGCGATGAAGACGGGGAACTGGACGAGGAGCGGCAGGCACGGAGCAGCCGGGTTGACCCGGTTGTCCCGGTAGAACTTCATCAGCTCCTGGTTCCGCTTCTCCTTGTCGTGCTTGTAGCGCTGCTGGATCGCCTTCATCTCCGGCATGTGCGCCTGCATCGCCTGCATCGAGTGGATCTGCTTGACCGCGAGCGGCACCATCAGCAGCCGCACCATCACGGTCAGCGCCACGATCGCCCAGGCCCACGGGAGGCCGATCGTCCCGTGTAGCCACTCGAGGATGTTGCGTAGGAGGTCTTCGAGCGGGGTGAGGATCGAGAACAGGATCATTTGAACAGCCTCTGCTGCTCGACGTGGTCGACCCCGCCGAGGCTCCACGGGTTACAGCGGAGCAGTCGCCAGCCGGCGAGGATCACCCCGCGCACGAGCCCGTAGCGGCGCAGCGCGTCGATCGCGTACTGCGAGCAGGACGGGTGGTACTTGCAGCCGCCCGGGAAGAGGACGCCGAGCGTGTAGCGGTACGCGTAGACGAGGCCGATCCCGAGATACGAGGGCAGACGCAGGATCGGAGTCACGCTGCAGCCTTCCCGAGCACCTCGTCGACCCGCTCGCCGAGCCAGTCGAAGCCCTTCGCCTCCGTGCCCTCGACGAGCCCGGGCCGCACGATCAGCACGTAGTCGTGCGCCGGCGGAAGCGTCTCGAGCCGCGCGCGCCAGAGCTCGCGCAGCTGGCGCTTGATCTTCGAGCGGACGACTGCGCCGCCGGCTCCCTTCGGCACCGCGATCCCGAGCCGTGGGTCGTCGCCGTCCTCACGCGGAAACCAGTACAGAACGATGAACCGCGTCGAGGCGGACCGCCCGTGCCGATAGACGGCATCGAAATCCCTGGAACGGGAGAGGCGGTTCCTGCGCTGCAAGTTTGTCGTTTAGGCGGCGAGCCGCTTGCGACCTCGAGCACGGCGTCGCTTCAGGATCGCGCGGCCGGCACGCGTCGACATGCGCGCGCGGAATCCGTGCTTCCGCTTCCTGCGGCGTACGTTCGGCTGGTAGGTGCGCTTCACGGTGAGAGGTGAGAGAAAAAGAGGAACGAGCGCCCTTTTCGCACGGGCGTCGGGCCAGTATAGACAAGCCCTCTGTACCCGCGTTATCCACAGCTCAGCAGGTGTTTACAGCTTTGAAAAATCGCTGCGCGGAGGCGGCTAGGGGACGCTAAGCACGGCGGCCGGATTGTGTTGTCCACACCTGTGGACATCCATGTGGAGCAAAAGAAATCTCCTGCAAATCTCGATATATTTGCCCACGGCGACCCTCCTTGTGACCCCTGGAGGACGCTGTTATGCTCGCCACTCCTTCCCCCTGAGCGAGGAGTTCACCCGGCGTTGGCGCGCCAGCAAGAGTTGACAGCAGACAGCCTCTGGACTGAGGTATCGGACCGGCTCAAGGGAGCGCTCAACGACACGACGTTCGGCACCTGGTTCGGCGATGTCTCCGCCCGGGAGTTGAACGAGCGCGCGTTCGTGCTCTCGGTCCCGAACGACTTCACCCGGGACTGGATCGAGGGGCATTTTCTCGACCTGATCGGCGCCGCTGTCCGCGACGCGACCGGCGACCAGAGGGAGATCAGCCTCTTCGTCGAGCGCGAGGTCGAGCCCTCCGGCCCGGTCGAGGACGCGCCGAAGCAGACGGCCCGCCGCGCGTTCGAGATGAGCCAGAAGTACACGTTCGACTCGTTCGTGATCGGCTCGTCGAACCGGTTCGCGCACGCGGCCGCGCTCGCGGTCGCCGAGGCGCCGGCCCAGGCGTACAACCCGCTCTTCATCTACGGCGGCACGGGCCTCGGGAAGACGCATCTGCTGCAGGCGATCGGCCAGTACGTCGGCGCCCATTCGCGCGCGCTCTCGGTCCGCTACATCACGAGCGAGACGTTCATGAACGACTTCATCAACTCGCTCCGCGACAAGCGCATCGAGGGCTTCAAGCAGCGCTACCGCACCTACGACCTGCTCCTGATCGACGACATCCAGTTCCTCGAGCACAAGGAGCGGATCCAGGAGGAGTTCTTCCACACCTTCAACTCGCTGTACGAGGCCGGCCGGCAGATCGTGATCTCCTCCGACCGCCCGCCGCGCGAGATCTCGACGCTCGAGGAGCGCCTGCGGTCACGGTTCGAGTGGGGGTTGATCACGGACATCCAGCCGCCCGACCTCGAGACACGCATCGCGATCCTCCGCAAGAAGGTGAAGACGGACGGGATCCACGTCCCCGATCCTCAGGTGCTGACCTTCATCGCCGGCCGCGTGTCGACGAACATCCGCGAGCTGGAGGGCGCGCTCACGCGGGTCGTAGCCTTCTCGAGCCTGACCGCGCGGCCGATGACCGTCGAGCTCGCCCAGGACGTGCTCAAGGACGTGTTCCCACAGGGCCAGGCGCCCGAGGTCTCGATCGAGCGCATCCAGACGGCGGTCTCGGATCGCTTCGGCCTCTCGATGGAGGAGCTCTGCGGCGACCGGCGCTCGCAGAACATCGTCTATCCGCGGCAGGTCGCGATGTACCTCTCACGCGAGCTCACGGACGCGTCACTGCCGAAGATCGGCCGTGAGTTCGGAGGCCGCGACCACACGACCGTGATCCACGCAACCTCGAAGATCGCGCGCATGATCCGCGAGGACAGGTCTGTCTACAACCTTGTGCAAGAACTGACCGCGAGGGTCAAGCAAACCCGCTAGATCTGGGGAAACCTGGACACCGCCCCGCACGACATGTTCAAAACCGCCGCTTCCCCACAAGACACGTCCCCAGGGCAAACCTGCTGCCCGCCTCAGCGAATACCATCTTCCCCAGAGTCCACACCCCTTACTGCTACTACGACCTTTCTTTTAAATGACTGAGATAGAAACTGCTGTTGGATCGGCCGTGAAGGTCACCTGCCCCAAGGACGAGCTCACCCGCGCGCTGGCGGTTGTCGGACGAGCGGTCTCGACGCGTGCGAGCGTTCAGGTGCTCGGCGGGGTTCTCCTGCGCGGCGGCGAGGGATCGCTCGAGTTGGCCGCCACCGATATGGAGCTCTCGCTGCGCCTGTCGGTCGAGGCGCAGGTCGAAGGTCAGGGTGCGGTCGTCGCGCCCGGGCGGCTTCTGGTCGACCTCGCGCGACTGCTGCCTGACAACGAAGTGGTGCTCGAGCATCGCACGGAGCAAGGTGTGCTCGAGATCACGTGCGGGCCGGCCGCATACAAGCTGAACACGTACAGCGCCGAGGACTTCCCGAAGCTGCCCGAAGTCGAGGGCGCTCAGACCTTCACCGTCGACAACGCCGCCTTCCTGGACACGGTTTCGAAGGTCGCCCGCGCCGCGTCGCGTGACGAGTCGCGCCCGGTGCTGACCGGGGTGATGGTCCACTTCGAGGGCTCGAACCTCGTCATGGCCGCGACCGACTCGTACCGGATGTCGGTCAAGACGACCGAGCTCGAGGAGGCCGCAGGCGCCGAGCTCGAGGCGATCGTCCCCGCGCGCGCGCTGACCGAGCTCTCGCGGATCGCACAGGACGCCGCCGAGCTCCGGATCGGCGTCCAGGAGAACCACGTCGTGTTCGGCGCCGGAGACGTCTGGCTGACGACGCGGCGGATCGACGGTCAGTTCCCGAACCACAAGCAGCTGATTCCCGAGACCTTCGAGCACGAGATCGCGCTGCCCCGAGAGGAGTTCCTCGAGGTCGTGCGGCGTGTGTCCGTGATGGCCCAGCGGAACTCGCCGCTCCGGCTGCGGTTCGCCGAGGGTGAGGTGACGATCTCGGCGCAGACGCAGGACGTGGGCGAGGCGAAGGAGTCGCTGCCGGTGCCGTTCTCGGGAGAGCCGCTCGAGATCGGGTTCAACCCGGAGTTCCTGCGGGACGGGCTCGAGTCGGTGGACACGGACGAGATCGCGCTGCGGCTGATCAGCTCGCTCCGCCCGGGCCTCCTGCGCTCCGAGGCCGAGAACTTCTCGTACCTGATCATGCCGATCCGATTGGCGGGCTAGGTTGTCCGTCAGCGGGCCGACCGGTCATTTCCGACGGACGCACGGGCGGAGCCCGTCCGTCCTGAGATCGGCGCCGCAAGCGGCGCCTCGGCCGCCTGATCGTCCGGGAAGTCACGCTCCGCGACTACCGCTCGTACGCGTCGCTCGAGCTGGAGCTGTCCTCTGGGCTCTTGCTGGCCGTCGGCCGGAACGGCGCGGGCAAGACGAATCTGCTCGAGGCGATCCACGTCGGGACGCAGGGCTTCTCGCCGCGAAGCCGGAACGATGCCCAGCTCGTTCGCTTCGGCGCGGAGGCCGCGAGAATCGAGCTGGCCGGCTCTCGGGCCGGCTCTCAGCTGGAGATCGAGATCACGCTCCGCCCGGGCGATGCGAGGAAGGCTCGATTGAACGGCGCAACCCTGCGCGCGGCCGAACAGCTTCGCTCCGAGGTCTCGACGCTCGTGTTCACGCCCGACCGCCTCGTCGTCGTCAAGGGAGGGCCGGCTGCCCGGCGGGCGTACTTCGACCGCGCTCTGGGGCGCCTGTTTCCCGCCCGGGCCGGCGTGCCGGCCGAGTACGGCGCGGCCGTGGCGCAACGGAACGCCGCGCTCCGTCGGGTTGCGATCGGCGCCTCGTCGCGAGACGCCGTCTCGCCGTGGACCGCTCGGGTCGCCGATCTCGGCTCGGCTCTCGTGGAGGCTCGCCGGGAAACGATCGCGCTCCTCGCCCCGCTGTTCGCCGAGTGCGCCCTCGAGCTCGGCCTCCCAGGCGGTGAGCTGCGCTACGACGCCGACCCGCCGACGGCCGAAGCGCTCGAGGCCCGTCTCGACGACGACCTCGACCGCGGAACGACCGGCCTGGGGCCGCACCTGCACGACGTCGAGATCCGCGCCGACGACCGTGACCTGCGCCGCTTCGGCTCGCAGGGCGAGCAGCGCCTCGCCGTGCTGTCGCTGATCCTCGCCGAAGCCGCGCTCCTGGCCGAGCGGGGCCCGGCGCCGCCGCTTCTCCTGCTCGACGACGTCTTGTCCGAGCTCGACGAAGGCAGGCGGGCTGCGCTCGCCGAGCGGCTGGCCGGGCCGGGGCAGACGCTGATCACGGCCACTGCCGCGTCAGCCCTGCCTGCGGAGCCGGCGCAGCTCGTCGAGGTGACGCCCGGAGCCGCGAGATGAAGCCGGACCGCATCGGCGCCGACGTTCAGCGCGAGCTCGCGCGCTTCGGACCGGCCGAGGGCATGAGCGAGATCGTGCGCGCCTGGCCCGGCGCCGTCGGAGATCAGATCGCGCGCAACGCCTGGCCGGCACGGCTGGCCCGCGACCGAACGCTCCACGTCGCGACCTCCTCGTCTGCGTGGGCGTTCGAGCTCGCGCAGCTCGAGCCGAAGCTGCTCGAACGCGCTGCGAGAAGCGCTCGGTGAGACGGCGCCCGCGGCGCTGCGGTTCGCTCCCGGTAAGCTCCCCGAGCGCTCCTCGGAGGAGATCGAGAGCCGTCCGAGGCGGGGTCGAGAGCCGACGGCCGAGGAGCGCGAGCTGGCCGCTGCGCTGGCGGCTGGAATCGAGGATGAGAACCTGCGGAAAATTGTTGCGAAGGCGGCGCTTGCGAGCCTCTCCAAGCCCGACTGACGGCCGGTGGATCTGGTACACTGTGCTTAGCCCAAAAAGCGAAGATTTGCAGGGCTTTTTTTAATGGCAGAAGCAGCTTACACAGCAAAAGACATCACTGTTCTCGAGGGTCTCGAGCCGGTCCGGCTGCGACCGGGCATGTACATCGGCTCGACGGGCTCCCGGGGCCTCCACCACCTCGTCTTCGAGGTCGTCGACAACTCGGTCGACGAGGCCATGGCGGGCCGGGCCGACCTGGTCGAGGTGACGCTTCATCCGGACAACTCGGTGACCGTCAGCGACAACGGCTCGGGGATCCCGACCGACGTGATGAAAGACCAGGGGCTCCCCGCCGTGACGGTCGTGCTGACCAAGCTCCACGCCGGCGGGAAGTTCGGCGGCGAGGGCTACAAGGTCTCCGGCGGACTCCACGGCGTCGGCGTCTCGGTCGTGAACGCCCTCTCGGCGTGGCTCCATGTCGAAGTGAAGCGCGACGGCAAGGTTTTTCGCCAGGAATTCGCGCGAGGCGAGCCGACCACCGACCTGAAGAAGGTCGGGCCGACGAAGGAGTCGGGCACGACGATCACGTTCTTGCCGGACCTCGAAATCTTCGACGAGCTCGAATGGTCGAGCGAGATTCTCGTCCAGCGCCTGCGTGAGACCGCGTTCCTGACCAAGGGACTGCGAATCACGCTCATCGACGAGCGCCAGGGCGACGAGCGGCACGAGTTCTACGCCGAGGGCGGCATCCGGGACTTCGTCGGCTACGTGAACGACTCGA
This sequence comes from uncultured Actinomycetes bacterium, assembly GCA_963825795.1. Lineage (GTDB taxonomy): Bacteria > Actinomycetota > Thermoleophilia > Gaiellales > Gaiellaceae > VAXT01. The sequence goes on from CAWGVD010000046.1 coordinate 148,921, forward strand.
AGGATCCCGCCCACAAGCACATCGTCTACTTCGAGGGGTCGACGAACGGCGACTCCGCCGCGACCGGTCAGGTCGAGGTCGCGATGCAGTGGAACACGTCCTACGTCGAATCGGTCTTCTCGTTCGCGAACAACATCAACACCCACGAGGGCGGCTCGCACCTCTCCGGGTTCAAGGCCGCGCTCACACGCACGCTGAACGACTACGCGCGCAAGAACGGCATCCTCAAGGAGAAGGACGACAACCTCGATGGCGAGGACGTCCGCGAGGGGCTCGCGGCCGTGATCTCGGTCAAGCTCCAGGACCCGCAATTCGAAGGGCAGACGAAGACGAAGCTCGGAAACGCCTGGGTGCGGGGCCTCGTCGAGCAGACGGTCAACGTCAAGCTCGCCGAGTTCCTCGAGGAGAACGCGACCGAGGCGAAGCAGATCCTCCAGAAGGCGCTCGCCGCGCGAAACGCGAGGCAGGCCGCGCGCAAGGCCCGCGAGCTGACGCGGCGGAAGAGCGCGCTCGACAGCATGTCGCTGCCGGGCAAGCTCGCCGACTGCTCGATCAACGATCCCAGCTCGGCCGAGCTGTACCTCGTCGAGGGGAACTCGGCCGGCGGCTCCGCGATCGACGCGAGGGACAGGACGTTCCAGGCGATCCTGCCTCTGCGCGGCAAGGTGATCAACTCCGAGAAGAACCGGATCAACAAGGTGCTCTCGAACGCGGAGATCCAGTCGATCATCACCGCGATCGGCACGGGCATCGGCGACGAGTTCGACCTCGAGAAGCTCCGCTACCACCGGGTGATCGTCATGACCGACGCCGACGTCGACGGGTCGCACATCCGAACGCTGATCCTCACGTTCCTCTACCGCCAGATGCAGGATCTCGTCGAAGGCGGATACGTCTATATCGCGGTCCCGCCGCTCTACCGCGTGAAGATCGGGAGCCGGGAGCAGTACGTCGAGAAGGAGTCGCAGTTCGAGGACATCCTCGTCCGGGAGCGCGTGAAGGACATCGTCCTCTCCGCCCGTGACGGTGACGGCCAGCAGCTCACTGAGGCCCGCTATCGGCGGTTCACGAAGGCACTGAACGAGTTCGAGGGCTGGGCCGCCCGCTTGCGCGCCGACTTCGGCAGCGCGGCCGCGAACTTCGTGATCGGCCACCGGCTCGTCGAGGTCGACATCGACGACGCAGCCGGCAAGGACCTTGCGGAGACGCTCCTGTCCGTGGGCGAGGACGGCCACGAGCTGTCGATCCTCGAGCAGACGGACGAGTCGACCACGATCAAGGTCATCGAGGTCGAGTCGAGCGCTGCCAGCCATGTGACGATTCCGACCGGTGTCTTCGCCTCGCCTGTCTACGCGAACCTGCGCCGCTCCTACGCGCGCCTCGTCGAGATCGTCGGCATGCCGCCCTTCGAGCTCGCGCTGGGCAAGAAGAAGCGCACGGCCGACACGTTCGACGGGCTCCGCCACGAGGCGCTCGACCTCGCGAAAGAGGGGATCAACGTCGGTCGTTTCAAGGGCCTCGGCGAGATGAACCCGGAGGAGCTCTGGGCAACGACGATGGACCCGGCGAACCGCATGCTGGTCAACGTCGAGGTGGAAGACGCGGCCGCCGCCGATCGGATGTTCTCGATGCTGATGGGCGACCAGGTCGAGCCGCGGCGCGATTTCATCGAGACGAATGCGAAAGACGTCAGGTTCCTCGACGTCTGATGGTGGGGGAGGTCTGAATGTCTTCGGTTGAGCCACTCGGCCCCGGCCGGATCGAGCCGCGCGAGCTGGAGCAGGAGATGCGCTCGAGCTTCCTCGACTACGCGATGAGCGTGATCGTGTCGCGCGCGCTGCCGGACGTCCGCGACGGCCTCAAGCCGGTGCATCGGCGCGTTCTCTTCGCGATGCACGAAGCCGGCCTTCAGCCGAATCGGCCGCGCCTCAAGTGCGCGCGCGTCGTCGGAGACGTGATGGGCTCGTACCACCCCCACGGCGACGTCGCGATCTACGACACGCTCGTCCGCATGGCGCAGCCGTTCTCGATGCGCTACCCGCTCGTCGACGGGCAAGGGAACTTCGGAAACATCGACGACTACCCCGCTGCGGCGATGCGGTACACCGAGTGCCGGCTCACGCGGCTGGCGACCGAGCTGCTCCGCGACATCGACGCCGACACCGTCGACTTCGTCCCCAACTACGACGAGTCGCGCCGGCAGCCGAGCGTGCTCCCGTCGCGCTACCCGAACCTGCTCGTCAACGGGTCGCAGGGCATTGCCGTCGGCATGGCGACGAACATCCCGCCGCACAATCTCGGCGAGGTGGTCGACGCGCTCGTCGCGCTGATCGACGACCCCGAGATCGACGTCGACCGCCTGACGCGTCACGTCAAGGGCCCCGACTTCCCGACGGGCGGGATCATCGTCGGCCGCGAGGGGATCCGCGAGGCGTACCGCTCGGGCCGCGGTCGAATCGTCATGCGCGCCCGCGCTCACGTCGAGGAACTGCGCGGCGGCAAGACCGCCATCATCGTGAGCGAGCTGCCCTACGGGGTGAAGAAGGGCGGCGACTCGGGCGTGATCAAGAAGATCGCCGATCTCGTCAACGAGAAGGTGATCTCGGAGATCTCCGACGTCAAGGATCTCTCCGACAAGACCGGCATGCGCATCCAGATCGACCTGAAGCGCGAGGCGATCCCTCAGGTCGTCCTGAACAAGCTCTACAAGCACACGGCGCTGCAGGCGACCTGGGGCTACAACGCGGTCGCTCTCGTCGACGGGGTGCCGCGGACGCTCGCGTTGCGCGACCTGCTCGGCCACTACCTCGACTTCCAGCGCGAGGTCGTCACCCGCCGGCTGAAGTACGAGCTGCGCAAGGCCGAGGCCCGAGCCCACGTTCTCCTCGGCTACCTGATCGCGCTCGACAACCTCGACGCGGTGATCGCGCTCATCCGGAGTGCCGCCGACGCCGACGCGGCGCGCGAGGGCCTGATGAAGGAGTTCGAGCTCTCCGAGATCCAGGCCCAGGCGATCCTCGACCTCCGTCTGCGCGCACTGACGGCGCTCGAGCGCAAGCGGGTCGAGGACGAGCACAAGGATCTCGTGGAGCGGATCGGCGAGCTGCGGACGATCCTGGGCGACGAGTCGAGGATCGGAGCGCTCATCCGCGAGGAGCTGCTCGAGATCAAGACCATCTACGGCAAGAACGACGACCGGCGCACGGAGATCATCGCGGCCGAAGGCGAGTTCTCACTCGAGGACATGATCGCCGAGGAAGACATGGTGATCGCGATCACGCGCTCGAACTACATCAAGCGCCTTCCGGTCACGACCTACCGCGAGCAGCGCCGCGGCGGGCAGGGCGTCATGGGGATGGATCTCAAGGAGGACGACTACATCGAGCACCTGTTCGTCGCCTCCACGCACGACTACGTCCTCTTCTTCACGAACGTCGGCAAGGTCTACCGGCTCAAGGTGCACGAGCTCCCGCTCGGCTCGCGCCAGTCGAAGGGCCGCGCGATCCAGAACCTGCTCCCGTTCCGCCAGGACGAGCAGGTGCGTGCCGTGATCCAGACGCGCGACTTCGAGGAGTCGAAGTACCTCGTCTTCGCGACGAAGAACGGAATCGTCAAGAAGACCGAGCTCGCCGCGTACAACACGCCGCTCAAGGCCGACGGGATCATCGCGATCAAGATGCGCGAGGAGGACGACGAGCTCGTCTCGGTTCGTCACTCGACCGGCGAGGACGACATCCTCATGGTCTCGCGGAAGGGCCAGGCGATCCGCTTCAGCGAGAAGGAGGCGCGGCCGATGGGCCGCGACACCGGCCGGCGTCAAGGGCATGGGCCTGCGCAAGGGCGACGAGGTCATCTCGGCCGACGTGATCGGCGTCAACGAGGGCGATCTGCTCGTCGTGACCGAGAACGGCTACGGGAAGCGGACGAAGCTCGCCGACTATCCGCGCAAGGGCCGCGGCGGCCTGGGCGTGAAGACCGTCCAGCTGACCGAGGCGCGCGGCCACCTGGTCGGAGCCCGCATCGTGCGCGACGACTACCAGGTGATGCTGATCTCGAACGGCGGCACCGTGATCAAGATCCCGGTCAACGACGTCAGGCGGCTCGGCCGGTCGACGCAGGGCGTGATCGTGATGCGCCTGCGCGAGGGCGAGCAGGTTTCCGCGCTCGCTCCGGTGGTCGAGGCGGACGAGGCCGCAGGTCGCCGGAAGACGGCTCCGAGCCGGCCGCGGCGCCCGCCGGCGACACGGCCTGAAGCCCCGCTATTTCGGCGGCTTCCGGGCCGAAACCCTTCACAAAACGTGTTGAGAGCGATATATCTTCGCGCCGAGGGGTCGAGTCCTCGCCGGGAGAGAGGTATGGCCGCCAGCAGACAAGTAGACCTTCTAGAGCCGATCGATCTTTCGGAGCACCTCGACAAGATCCAGCTCTACCTCGGTCAGGTTTGCCAGATCGCGGGCATCTCGAAGATGCAGCTCGACTACTGGACGAACAAGGCCCAGATCCCGACGCAGGGCCGGAAGCAGCGGATCTACGACATGGACGCGGTCGAGACCGTGATGCTGATCAAGCAGGCGAAGGACAAGGGCCTGAACCTCGGCGCGGCGATCGAAGCAGCGCGCCGCTTCCGCGAGCTGAACGGCAAGCCGGAGGCCGAGCCTACGCCCTGAGGCGTTGCGCGGCCTCCTCCGGGCGGCAGCGAGTTGACGTAGATCCCGGCGCCGAACTCGAGGCCCGCGAAGACGGTCAGCCGCGGCACGAGCTCGAAGTGCCAGTGCGCGCCCGTGTGCAGCCAGGCGTTGAGCGGGACCGGCGCCTTCGGCTTCGCGTAGCCGGCGGATCGCATCGCGAAGGAGGAGGGCCGCGTCGACGAGGTCCTCCTCGGTCGGCTCGGCCGCGTGCCGGCTCGGTGCGAGCAGATGCTCGTACGGGGCGCGGCCGGCCGGCGCGCGCGAGCGCGACGACGTCTCCGCGGACGCGCGATCTCGAGGCGCTCTTCCCGCAGGACGTCGCAGACGCCGCAGCTGCCCTGTTCGGAGCCTGCGGCAGCTCCTCGAGCACGGCCGGCGGCGGCTCGCGCAGCCAGAAGAGCTGCGAGTGGCTGTGCGGCAGGCTCGAGCCGGCGACCCGGCCCTCGTTGAGCACGACCTGGACGTAGCGCGAACCCCTCGGCCGAGCGCAGCCTGGCGGCGCGCGTGCCAGGGCCGTGCGCGACCGCTTCGACTTCTCGTCTCCTCCAGCTCGGCCAACGAGCGCGCGTGGCGCGGCGTGTGGACGACGACCTCCTGCCGCTCGAGCGCCGGATAGAGGTTCGGGACGACGCGGACCTGCCACCCGGGCGTGTCCGGTCGCGCGATCTGGCCGGACGCGACCGCGTAGGTCTCCGGCGGCGTGCGGTCCTCGCGTCCCTCGCAGAACGGGCACTCGTCGAGCTCGGCCTGCGTCGGCTCGGGGATCGTGGGGCGGTCGACTCCGGGCCGACGCGCCCGGGCAGGCGCGATCGCGACCGTTCGTCCGGAGATCGGGTCTCGCCTGAAGGTCCGGCGTCAGGTCGTCGTCCCGCCGGCTGCGCCGGGTCGCCTCGAGGAACGGCGTGAAGAGGTCGATCGGCACCGGGAGGATGATCGTCGAGGAGCGCTCGGAGCTGATCTCGAGCATCGTCTGCAGGAAGCGGAGCTGGAGGGACATCGGGTTCTCGGAGAGCACCTGGGCGGCGTCCTTCAGCCGCTCGGAGGCCTGGAACTCGCCCTCGGCGGCGATCACCTTCGCGCGCCGCTCGCGCTCGGCCTCGGCCTGGCGCGCCATCGCCCGCTGCATCCCGGTCGGGATCTCGACGTCCTTGACCTCGACGATCGAGACCTTGATGCCCCAGGGCGACGTGGCCTGGTCGATGATCTCCTGCAGGATCGCGTTGATCTTGTCGCGCTCGGACAGGAGCTCGTCGAGCGTGTGCTGGCCGAGGACGCTTCGCAGCGTCGTCTGCGAGATCTGCGACGTCGCGACCATGAAGTTCTCGATCTGCACGATCGCCTTCTCCGGGTCGATGATCCGGAAGTAGGCGACGGCGTTCACGCGGACCGGGACGTTGTCCTTCGTGATCACCTCCTGCGGCGGGACGTTCAGCGTCACCGTCCGCAGGTCGACGCGGACCATCTTGTCGACGATCGGGATCAGGAGGAAGAGGCCCGGGCCCTTGGGCGGCGACTTCAGCCGGCCGAGCCGGAAGATGACGCCGCGCTCGTACTCGCGCGCCACGCGCACGGACGCGGCGAGGAGGATCAACAGGAAGACCGCGATTGCTGCGACTGCGATCAGGGCGCCCACGAAGCGCGAATCCTATGTGACGGGAACCGGCTGCTCGGCCGGCTCGACTTCGAGCACGAGCTCGTCGTCGATCGAGTCGACGCGAAC
>CAWGVD010000047.1:0-10165 GCA_963825795.1 uncultured Actinomycetes bacterium
CAGTCCGCCCCCGAGGTCGCCGCTCGGTCGCCTCGTCAGGCGGAGGAACGGTCGCTGGACGATCTCCTCGACCTTCGGGAAGAGCAGTGTCGCCGCGACGAGGAACAGGAGCGCGATCGCGAGGTTGCGGAGAAGATCCTCGGGCAGTCCGAGCGTCCGCAGGAGCCAGACGCCGAACAGCGTGAAGGCCGTGAAGCTGAGGATGAGCCCGGCGATGATCGCGAACGGCTTGCGGCGGCCGCCGGTTGCGCCGCCCGCGAAGACGATCGGCAGAACCGGGAGCACGCACGGCGAGATTGCCGTGATGAACCCGGCTGCGAGGCCGATGCCGATCAGAACGAGCATTCGCTCGTAAGCGTAGAGAGCAGGTGGTTAAGCGGGAATTACGACGCTTCGGCGGCCCGCGCGGGCTCCGGCTCTTGCTCGGGTGGGGTCTCGGCCGTGTCGGTCCTCGCCGGCTTGCGCCGCCTGCGCCGCTTCTTCGGCTGAGCGCCGTCCCGGGACTGCTGGGCTGTCTGCGCCTCGCCCGTCTGCTGGCCTTGCTGCCCGCCCTTCTTCTTCCGTCGCCTGCGCCTTCGCCTCCCGCTGTGCGCCTTGGGCGGCGGCAGGTTCTCGGCGAGCGCGTACGCGACCTCGGGGAGCGTGCCGATCTTCTCGCGGGCGCCCTCGATCAGCTTCGTCGCGCGCGGCGTGTAGCCGTCGGCCGAAGCGAGGAGAGCGACCCCGACCTCGATCGGCAGCTCGAGCGCTGCGTTCACGAGCTTCGCCGCGTTCTCCTCGTGACGGTGCCCGCGTGAGTTCGCGAGCGCGCCCAGCAACCGCTTCGCCTCCGGGAACTCGGCGCTCACCCGGCGGTCCTGCGCCTTGCGCGTCGCCCGGGCGAGCTTCCACGTCCAGCGGGCGAGGATCTGCTCCGGCGCGTCCGCCTTCCCCTCGCCGATCGCCCGCAGAAGGATCCGGGAGCCCTGAACGCGGTCCTTGTCCCACGTCGCGCCCTGGATGACGAGCGTGACGAGGTCGTCGAAGTCCGCCCGCTCGACGGTCATCGAGACGCGATCGGAGAGCGCCATCATCCGCAGCCTGCGGTTCGGGTTCTCGGCCGCTGCCGTGGCGAGGAACTGCTCGAGGCAGGCCTTGCTCGCCTTGCCGTCGGAAAGCTTCTTCACGAATTCGGCGCGTTCCTCGAAGCGCACCTGGCGGCCGGCGATCGACGCCCAGTAGCGCTGCTCGTCCTCGTCGAGGTACCGCGGATCGATTCGCTGCCACTCGCGTTGGATGACAGCGAGGCGGCGGCGGACATCGGGTGTCACCGGCACGAGCCACGGCGCCGGCGAGAGCTGGCGTCGCGCGCGGCGGTTCGGGCGGCGGCGCGGCGCGGGCGTGACGCGGGCGCCCTCGCGGTAGAAGTCGGCTCCGAGCAGGCTGTGCAGCGAGATCACGCGGTCGTTGTGCGTCGCGCCCTTGTTCACGAAGTCGACGACGATCCCGGCCTCCTTGCGCGGGTGCATGCGCATGATCCGGCCGATGCGCTGCTGGTAGACGCGGCGGCTCGCGGTCGGCGCGAGGTGCATGACCACGGTCGCGCGCGGCGAGTTCCAGCCCTCCGCGAGGAGCATCGCGTTGATCAGGATGTCGATCTCGCCCCGCTCGTACGCGGCGAGGATCTCGGCGAGCTTGACCGGAGGCGTGCGTCCGCTGACAGCTTCGGCCTTGAGCCCGGCGGCCCGGAACTCCTTGGCGAGGTTGTACGCGTGGTCGACTCCGGCCGCGTAGACGATTCCGGGCGTCGAGTCGAAGCGGTCGCGGTACAGGCTCGCGGCCGCCTGGTTCAGCGCCGTGTGGTCGAGCACGGCCGCGAGTGCCCGCTCCTCGAAGTCGCCGCCCACGATCGGCACGGAATGGATCGCGGCTGCGGGCGGCACGCGGAGGTTGCGGAGTGGGGCGATCAAGCCGCGCCGCGCAGCGTCCTGGAGCGGGAGGTCGTCGACCGAAGCCGGGAAGACGTCCGAGACCTGCTTGGCGATCAGCTGCTCGGTCGCGGTCATCCCGATGTAGATCGGGTCGGGGAAGCTGCGGATCGCGAGGCTCGTCTTCTCGCCGAGCGCCGTGTGCGCCTCGTCGGCGATCACGAGCTGGTACGTGTCGCGGCTGACGATGTCGTGGTGCCGCGCGAACCATGCATACGTCTGGACCGTGATCGGAGACGGCTGGGGCGAGGTCTGGCCCTGCTCGACGATCGGGGTCAGCCGGTCGCCGTAGCCCTCGGCAGCGAGCTCGCGGTTGAACTGGGAGACGAGCAGGCGCCTGTGGGTGAGGATGAGGACGCCCATCGTGCGGGCCGCCTCGACGAACCCGGCTGCGGCGATCGTCTTGCCGGACGCGGTCGGGTGCCGGAACCGGTAACGGCGAACGGCGCCGGGATCCTCCGCGGGGGATGGCTCCTCAGCGAGCAGCTCCTCGTCGATGACGCCGAAGTCCGCGTCCTCCTCCTCGAGGTCGGCCGGCTCGACCTGGCCGTTCGCGCTCCCGTTGCCGTTCAGCGGCTCCTCGGCCTGGCGCTGGTTGGCGGCGATCAGCTCCGTGAGCATCCCGGCGAGCGCGTCCACCTGATGGCGGCGCAGCTCGGTTCCGGACGCGAGGTGCGGAGGCTTCTCGGACAGCACGCGCTCGAGGCCGAGCATGAGCGCGAAGTGCACCTTCCACTGCGAGGACGGCTGCTCGTTGCCGGCCCCGATCTCGGCGAGCGCCTCGTCGAGCGCATTCCGGCGCGCCGTTCCGGCCGCGAGCACCTGCCCGGGATCCTCGTCGTCGTGGAGCAGGGGCTCTCCCGCCCAGTCCCCGGCCGTTCGTGCGGCTGCGACGAGTTCATCAGTCGCAGGAGTTGTTGATAGCTGCTCTGTGGTTTCCTGCATGGAGGCGGCGCTAGTGGCCGCGATGCCTCAGAAATTAGAGAGGGCGCGCTCGGAGTCCCCAATGAGCGTCGCAATTCGAAGCATACCCGATGGGACGGCGCTTCAGGCCTGGCGGGCCGTGAGCTCGAACGTGTAGCCGTTTTCGCGTAGGTACGGGGTCAGGCCGCCCATGAAGAACGGGAAGCCGGCGCCGAGCAGGAGCGCCGCGTCGACGTCCTTCGGCGAGGCGACGACGCCTTCCTCGAGCAGGTGCCCGACCTCGTCCGCGAGCGCCTCGAGCACGGCGCCCCGGATCTCTTCGACGCTTCGCACCGGCCCGTCCGGGTTGATCGCGAACCGGTCGGGGAACGCTGCCTGGAGCGTCGCACGCACATGGGTCGCGACCTGCTCGCCGACCATCTGCAGCAGCACTGAAGGCGCCATCGGCAGGCCCAGCATGAGGACGCCCGCGTCCGCCTCCTCGACCGAGTTGCCTCGCTCGACCGACTCCAGGACGACGAGCATCATGCGCGTCAGCAGCCGGTTGACGACGAAGCCGGGAGCGTCGTTGACGAGCACCGGGCGCTTGCGAAGCGTGTCCGCGACGGACCAGGCAGTCGCCAGTGCGGTGTCGTCGGTCTCGGGCGTGCGGACGATCTCGACGAGCGGCATCAGGGCGACCGGGTTGAAGAAGTGCATCCCCACGAGCCGCTCGGGATGCTCGAGCGGCCTCGCCCATCGCGGTGACCGAGAGAGCCGACGTGTTCGTCGCGAGCAGGCACTCGTCCGAGACCACTCCCTCGAGCTCGCCGAAGACCTGTCGTTTCACGTCGAGCTCCTCGAAGACGGCCTCGATCACGAAGTCGCACTGCTCGAAGCCCTCGTAGGACGTCGTGCCTGACGCCTGGGCGGCGAGCGAGAGCGCCTGCTCGTGGTCGAGCCGGCCCCGAGCCGCGGCGCCGGCGAGCTCGTCGCGAATCGTCTCGAGCGCGCGGTCGACGATCGCCTGGTCGACGTCGCGCAGGACGACGGGAGTGCGAAGCCTGCGCAGGAACAGCGTCGCGAGCTGCGCGGCCATCAGCCCGGCGCCCGCGATCCCGACCTTCGCCACCGTGCGCGGCTCGGCGGACGGGCGGCCGGCTCCGCGGCGGGCGCGCCGCTCGACGAGGTCGAACGCGTAGAGCGAGGCTTTCGCCTGCGGCGTGAAGAGCAGGTCGGCGAGCGCTTCCTCCTCGGCCCGATAGCCCTCCTCGATCGTCCACGCCTGGGCGCCTTCGATGAGGTCGAGCGCCCGGTAGGGCGCCGGCGCCGCTCCGTGCAGGGAATCGTCGAGCTGGCTCCGGGCGCGGGCCATGAGCTCGCTCGTCGCCGAGAGGTCGGCTGGGTCGCGGGTCGGCTGCTCGAGCGCGATCGTGATCGCCTCGTCGATCAGCCGCTCCAACTCGATCACGCGATCGACGAGGCCGAGCTCGTGCGCCTGCTCCGCGTTCAGCATCTTGTTCTGGCGCATCGGGTTCGTGACCATCAGCTTCACGGCCGCCTCGGGCCCGATCAGCCGCGGTGCGAGCTGCGTCGCGCCCCAGGCCGGGACGATGCCGAGTAGGCATTCGGGCGACGCGACGTGCCGGACCTCGTCGGCGATCACGCGGTAGTCGCAGTGCAGCGCGAGCTCGACGCCTCCGCCGAGGACGCCGCCGTTGATCGCGGCCACGGTCGGGTACGGAAGCTTGCGGACGCGTGCGAAGAGGTCGTGTCCCGCGCGGCTGCCCTCGATCGCGTGCTCGCGGGTCTCGATGCGTGGGAACTCGTCGAGGTCGGCGCCGCCGGAGAAGCTCCCCGGCTTGCCGGTGATGACGAGGGCCGTGAAGCGGCTCTCCTCGAGCTCGGGCAGAAGCCGCGCGAGCGACTCGAGCGCGCCGCGGCCGAGGATGTTCGGCCGGCCGGCGCGCGTCCCGTCGTCCATCGTCACGAGCGCCACCGAGTCGCGCCGGTCGAGGTGGAACTGGGTCACCGGCTCGCCCACGGAACCAGGTTATCTTCCTGCCGTGTCCGACTGGGACGAGCATCTCGCCCGGGAAGTCGCCCGCTACGAGGACGGAGAGGCGCGGCTGCCCGACGACCCCGACGCGCGGCAGCGGCAGCTGACGCGGATGGGCAACGCTGCCGGTGGCGCGGGGCTCGCACTGCTCATGGCCGGGCGCGGCGATGAGGCGTCCGACTGGTTCCACCGCGCCGCCGAGCGCTACCGCGAGAGCATCACGGACGCACCGCCCGGGAGCTGGGGCAGGCCGATCGGAGCGATGAAGGCGCTCGTTCTCGCGGACGACTGGCCGCAAGCCGAGGAGGCAGCGCGCTGGGCGATCGAGCTTGGCGCGGCAGAATCCGCCTCGCCGATCGGGCGTTACGCGGCCGCGCTCGCCCTGCTCGTCCTCGGGCACGACCACGACGCAGTCGCTCACGCGGACGCCATCCGCACGAGCGACGGCTTCCCGCACGACGTCGGCGACGCGCTGGCGTTCATCGCAGCGCACGACGTCGTCGGTTACACCTACGCCGTCGAGAGCGTCCTCGCCTCGTTCGAGACGCGCGAGGAGTACCTCGAGGACATCCCCGTCGCCGACACCGTGCTCGTCCTGCAGGCGCTCGCCGCGCGTCGCGGCATCGCCTCGGAGCTCAGCTCGCCGCTTCTCCCCGCGACGTCGGCGGGTGCATGAACGCCGTGATCACGATCGGATCGACGGACGGGTCTTCGATCTCCTGCGCCTTCTCGACGAGCTCGGTGATCATCTCGATCGCCTGCTCGGGCGTCACCCGGCCCGTCACCTGAGCGCTTCTGAACTGAGCCTTGTCCCGCTTCGCGAACCCGGCCTGGACCTCGTTCAGCATTGCGGCCTGAAGATCGCCGGTAAGGCGTGATCCGAGCAGTTCCGGCCCGACGCGAACGGTGCTCGCGACCGCGCGATAGGGCTTCTCCCGTCCCTGGCCGCCCTCAGCGCGTTCGATCAGGCCCGCACGGAGCAGCATCTTGACGTGGAAGTGCAGGTGCCCTGGATCGACGCGGAGCCGCTGAGCGAGCTCGCGGTTCGTCAGGCTCTGACCGCCCTCATCGCCGAGCATCTCGAGCACGCGAAGGCGCAGCGGATGACCGAGCGCCTTGAGCTGCTCAGCGCGCTCGATCGTGAAGACGTCGGTGGATGCGGTGGTCGGCGCCACGGTCATATAGATCCTACATATAGGGATTCAGCTGCCGTTGTCAAGCCTGGCGGCGGCGGCGCGATCCAGGAGCACGATCGTCTCGCCGTGCTCGGACCGCAGCAAACTCGCGGGTATCGCGGGATCGGGGTCGCCTGCGAACGCGAGCTTCACGGCCTCCGCCTTCGCTTCGCCGAGGACGAGGTAGACGACCTGCGCGGCGCCTGCGAGCACCGGCAGCGTCATCGTCACGCGCTCGACCTCCTCGTGCGGAGCCGCGACGGCGCGCCTCTCGCGCTCGTCCAGCGCCGGCGAGCTTGGAAAGAGTGACGCCGTGTGCCCGTCCGGCCCGACTCCCTGAAGCGCGAGCCCGAGGCGCACGCCTTCGAGCTCCTCGTCGTACTCCGCCGCGGCCGCCGCGCCGCCGAGCTCGCCGCGGATGCGGTGAACCTCGGCCGGCTGCGTGTCCAGCCGATCGAGGAGCGTGCGCTTGGCCAGCAGGTAGTTCGAGCGCTCGTCGTCCGGCGGCACGCACCGCTCGTCGCCCCACCAGATCCGCGCAGCGCTCCAGTTCGGCTCGAGCTCGGCGGCGATCTCGAACGCGGGCCCGGGTGCATCCCCGCCCGAGAGCGCGATGTGCTCGCCGGCCCGCGCGGCGGCGACGAGAAGCTCGGCTGCGGCGCGCTGCGCCTCGTGCGCGGTCTCGAAGACCCGGATGTCGATCAAGGCGCCGCTCGCGGCGCCGTCCTCAGGACGCGAGGGTGTCCCTCGCGTCCGTCGGAACTGACCGGTCGATTCGACTGAAGCCTCATACACACCGATCTAGGCGTCGCCCTCGGCCAGCTCTTTCGAGCGCTCCATCGCGGCCTGGATCGCGTTCAGGAACGCGGCGCGCACGCCGGCACGCTCGAGCTCGCGGATCGCGCGGATCGTCGTGCCGCCCGGCGAGGTGACCATCTCCCGCAGCTCGACCGGGTGCATCTCCTCGTCGCGGAGCAGCTTCGCGGTCCCGAACATCGTCTGGATGACGAGCTGGGTCGAGACCTCCCGCGAGAGCCCGAGCAGGATCCCGGCCTCGATCATCGCCTCGGCGAGAAGGGCGAAGTACGCCGGCCCCGAGCCCGAGACGGCCGTGACAGCGTCCATGTACGGCTCGGCGATCTGGACGACGCGGCCGACGTGACTCAGCACTTCGTCGGCCATCGCGAGGTGGTCTTCGCTTGCATGTGCGCCTGCGCAGAGCCCGGCGACGCCCTCGTGGACCGTTGCGGGCGCGTTCGGCATTGCACGCAGGACGGGGACGCCGTCGGAGAGATGCCGTTCGATCTGCGCGGTCGGGACCGCCGCCGCGACCGACAGCACGGTCTGCTCCGGCGTGAGCAGTCCGCCGATCTCGCCGAGCAACGTGTCGAAGTCCTGGGGCTTGACGGCGATCACGATGAAGGACGCATCGCTGACCGCTTCGGTGTTGGCGAGTGTCGTTTCGACCCCGTAACGCTCGGCGAGCTCGTCGATCCGCTCCTGGCGGCGGCCCGTGACGACGATCTCTTCGGGCTTGCGCCATCCGGAGCTGAGCAGGCCCGCGAGTAGTGACTCGCCGATCTTGCCGCCGCCGAGGATCGCAATGCGCCGGCCGTCTACAGGCATGGCCTGAGTCTAAGGCGCTCGCTCGCGACGCCGACAAAGAAAGACCATGCCGGCTTGGCCGGCGTGGTCGACTTACGCAGCTCTGCGAGCCTTGATGCGCTCGCGCCGGACTTCCGGCGGGCTCAGCTTCAGCGGCACCATGCCGCGCGCCGCGCCGGCCATCAGGTAGACGCACGCGAGGCCGGCCCACTCTCCGTACCGGCCGAGGATCCGCGCGGTGTCGTCCGGCTCCACCCAGCGGCCTTCGATCGCGGAGCAGATCTTGAGGAGCCCCAGGTCGCCGACGATGCCGCGGTCGTAGCGGCCAAGCCCCTGTGTCCAGACGAAGCCGACCGAGTACGGGCCGACGCCGCGTTCGCTCTCGAGCCTGGCGGCGGCCGCGTCGGCGGGCAGCCGCCTGAGGCGCTCCGGGTCGAACGTGCGGCAGATCCGGACGAGCGCGGTCGCCTTGCGTGCCGGGAGGCCGAACCGCTGCAGCTGAGCCGGAGCGAACCCGGCGAAGTGGTGGGGCAGAGGCGGCGCGACGAGCCGGTCGACACGCTCTGTCGTCGCGTGCAGGAGGCGCCATTCGATCGAGCGAGCCTCGCGCGAGGTGATCAGCTGGCTGACGATCGCCCGCATGAGCGCATGCGTGACGGTCGCCGTGCGGATCGGGCGCAGCCCGCGCAGGTGGCGGATCGGGCCGGCGAGCAGCTCGTCGTCCCGGAAGCGCTCGAGGAAAGCGCTGTGGTCGTCGTCGGCGCCGAGAACGAAGCGCAGCTGGTCGATGCCGGCTTCGGTCTCGGCGTGCAGGACGAGGGCTCCGTCGGAGAGCTGTCTCGCTCCGGCGCGCTCGCCTCCAGCCAGCAGGCAGGTGAGGACGCCGTTGCCGAACCGCCGCGTGGGATCAGACGCGCGCCGGCCGGACAGCGCGAGCGAGTAGGGCCCGCGGGGCCTGATCGTCCGCTCGAGGGTCACGCTTCAACCCTACGCTCCTCGACGGCCGGGCCTGTTCGCGCAGGCGGGCGGCGTGCTCCTTCGTGATCAAGCTCTGCGTCTGGACGTCGACTGGATACACTGGAGCCTCCTTCGAGATAAAGTATCTTGAGATCGAACGATCAGGAAGGTAGCAGTCGAATCACTTGACGTCAAGAGTTTTTTCGTCAAGACTGTGACCATGAAGAAGGTCGAGGAACGGGACCACATCGACGAATGGCTGGAGAAGGCCTGGCTTCAGGACATCCCGAATCTCGATTTCGCGGTCGAGGGAATCGTCGATCGCATGAGCGGGCTCACCCGTCGTTTCAAGCGGAGCCTCAACGACGTGCTTGTAGAACATGGGCTGACGTTCGAGGAATGGGACGTCTTGGGGGCCCTCCGGCGCGCCGGCCCTCCGTTCAGGCGCTCGGCGGGTGAGCTCGCGAAGTTCTCCGAGCTTTCGAGCGGGGCGATGACGAACCGGCTCGACCGGCTCGAGAAGGCCGGCTTCGTCAAACGCCTGCCCGATCCGGACGACCGCCGCGGCGTGCTGATCGAGCTGACGAAAGCGGGCGGGATCGCGTGGCTCGAGTCGACGGGCGCCGAGGCGGAGCGCGAGGCGCTGATCGCGGCGGCTCTGACGAAGACGGAGAAGGAGCAGCTGAACGCCTTCTGCGCCGGCTGATGCTCGAGTTCGAGCGGCGCGAAGGCAGCGACTCGAAGAAGCCGTAGTAGCGTTTCAGGCATGACCCAGCTCGACCCAGCGGTCGACATCGGCCATGTCCATCTGAAGGTCGCCGACCTCGACCGCGCGATCGGCTTCTACCGTGACGTGCTCGGCTTCGACCTCATGCAGCAGCTGGGCGACCAGGCCGCCTTCCTGTCGGCGGGCGGTTACCACCACCACATCGGGCTCAACACGTGGGAGTCGAAGGGTGGCTCACCGCCTCCGCCCGGAACAACCGGGCTCTTTCACGTTGCGATCCGCTACCCGGACCGCGCCGGCCTGGCCGACGCGCTGAAGCGGCTCGTCGACAACCAGGTGCCGATCACAGGCGCTTCCGATCACGGGGTGAGCGAGGCGATCTACCTCAACGACCCGGACGGCAACGGGGTCGAGCTGTATCGCGACCGTCCGCGGGACGAGTGGCCGATGGCGCCTGACGGCAAGGGCGTTGTGATGGTCAGCATTCCGCTCGACCTCGACGCCTTGCTGGCCGAGGCTCCCTGATGGCGAAGGGCTACGCCGAAGGCCCCGCTGCGGAGGAGGCCGAGCGCAGGCGCGACGAGCTCGAGCGCGGCGGTGGCAAGCGGAAGGCGGAGCAGCGGCTCGCCGTCTACGGGTCGACAGAAGACGAGCCGGAGCCCCACTTCATCGCCTGGCGGGACGACGTCGATCCCGATGAGCTGTTCGCGTCCGGGCAGGCCTGGGGGTTGAACGTCGTGCGGATCAGCGCAGGATTGACTTAAGCGGCTTC
>CAWGVD010000048.1:0-5463 GCA_963825795.1 uncultured Actinomycetes bacterium
GCTAGGACCCGGCGCGCGGACGGATAGGCCGCATGGCACTTGTCGAGAGGTGGCTCGATCAGGCAGTTTTCAGTGGTGCAGGGACCAGCCTCGCTGCTCTGTTCAACCGTGCGGATGCGACCGCGCTGCCGGCGCTCGGAGGAATGGCCCGGCCGGACGGCGTCGTGATCGTGAGCGAGCGGTTCTTCGCGTTCGCGGGCCGTGACGGCTCGCTCCTCGAGGGGGAGATGCCACGGCTGCCCGGTCTCGCACGACGCGTTCCCCTGCTTCGCGGCATCGCCCGGCTCGGGATGTCGGTGTCGCCGCTGCTGCGGCGCGGCGGTATCGCGGGGCGGGTCGAGCGGCTCGTGCTCTTCGCCGTGGTGCTTGCGCCGATCGCGTTCGTCTTCCTGCCCAGCCGTGCGGCGCTGGTCGCGGGAATCGTGATGGGCATCGGCCTGGTTTTCTGGCTGATGCGCGGACGGACGCTCTACCTGCACGGCGCCGAGCACCGGGCGATTGCGGCGGCCGAGCAAGGGCTGCTCGGGAGAACGTGGGACGGCGAGGCGCGGCCGTCCCGCTTCTCGCTTCGCTGCGGGACGAACTTCGTCGCGCTCGCGCTGCCGATGTCGCTCCTCGCCGACCGCCTGTGGCCGTTCGCGCCCGCGCTCTGGACGCCCGTTGTCGTGGCGGTCGTCTCGCTCGGGTTGACGATGGAGCTCTGGCGGGCGGTTCAGGGCTCCACGCTCACGGCCGCGCGGGCCTTTCTCGTGCCCGGGCTCGCGTTGCAGCGGCTGACGACGCGCGAGCCGGCGATCGAGGAGACGCACATCGCGCTGACCGCGGTCGCGTCGGTGCTCCGCCGGGAGCTCGGCTAGAGAGCTATCTCACGTAAGCGGCCCAGCAGCAACCAGCCGAGGAACGGCCCGACCGCGGCGAGCCCGAAACCGGCCTCCCAGGAGGTCGAATCGACCACGGAGGCAAAAGCGACCGGGACGATCAGGCCCGTGACAGAGAGCGTCGTCTGCTGGAAGCCGATCGCAGCGCCGCTCCGCGCGAGGCCCGCGAGCTCCGCGGCCGCAGTCACGGAGAGCCCGTTCCAGGCCATCGAGACCGCACCAGCGACGACCATGACCGGCAAGACGACGGCGACCGACGCATTGGTGAGAACCGCCGTCAGCAGAACGCCCGCGGAGCTGGCCAGACCGATCCAACGCAACGGCCGGATCCTGGCGCCGAGGGCATCCGAGATCTGGCCCGCCGAGATCCTCGTCACGATCGCGCCGACCTGCATGACCGCGAGCCCCGCCGCAGCGGCCGCGTCGCTCAGGCCGTGCTGGTCGTGCAGGAAGAGCACGAAGAACGACAGGAGCGCGACCTGCCCGACCAGGTACAGGTCGCTGCCGGCCGAGAGGATCCACAGACGCCGGTCGCGGAGCGTCCAGTCCACGTCCTCGGCGTCGAGTGTGGACTCGGGCCTTGCCGCTTCGCGAACCGCAATCCAAGCGAACAGCGCACAACCGATGCACACTGCACCGAGGAAGAGGAACGAGGCTTTCAGCCCAGCGGCCGAGTTCACAGCAGGCAGGGCCAACGCGGCAACGGCTCCTCCGATTGGAATCGCGGTCTGGCGGACGCCGAGAGCGAGCCCGCGCTGATCGGCCGAAAACCACTGCATCACCGCGCGTCCACTGGCCGCGTTCACGCTCGCGCCGAGCGCGCCGGCCATCGTCAGCAGTGCGACGAGCAGCCAGAACGAGCTCGCCCAACCGGCCGCGGCGACGAGTACGCCGCACCCGGCAAGGCCGCTCGCGAGGACGATGCGCTCCCCGATCCGATCCGAGAGCAGCCCCCACGGCAGGAGCGTCGCGATCGGCCCGATCCACACGCTGGAGAAGGCGACACCGACAGCGCTCAGCGACAGGTCATACCGGTCCTGCAGCGCCGGCCCGAGAACCGGAAGCCCGATCAGGACGGCCGAAAAGCCGGCCTGAGCCGCCGTGCCCGCAGCGAGCACGACCCAGCGGTAGCGGGGATTCGCGATGCCGCAACCTATCCCGAGCATGATCTAGATTCGCCGCATGCTGGAGATCGTTTCCGGAGAGCTCCGCTTCACGGCGCGCCTCGAGGAGGAGGCCGCCCCTGAGACCGTTGCCGCATTCCGGCGGCTGCTGCCGCTCGAGAGCCGGATCATCCATGCGCGCTGGAGCGGCGAGGCGTGCTGGATCCCGTTCGGCGAGGTCGACGTCGGGTTCGGGGTGGAGAACGCGACCTGCTACCCGGCGGCGGGGCAGATCCTCTTCTACCCGGGCGGCGTGAGCGAGACGGAGATCCTGTTCCCGTACGGGGCGACTGCGTTCGCGAGCAAGGCCGGCGCGCTGGCCGGGAACCATTTCGCCACGGTGCTCGAAGGGACCGCAGCGCTCAGCGAGCTCGGGCGCAAGACCCTGTGGGAAGGCGCCCAGCCGATCCGGTTCGAGGAGAGCTAGCGAGTCCGGCTCAGAGGCCGAACGGGTTGAACGGC
Source organism: uncultured Actinomycetes bacterium (assembly GCA_963825795.1). Classification (GTDB taxonomy): domain Bacteria; phylum Actinomycetota; class Thermoleophilia; order Gaiellales; family Gaiellaceae; genus VAXT01. The sequence goes on from CAWGVD010000048.1 coordinate 2,504, forward strand.
TTCGGGCTCGTCGAGGTGATCACGCTCTTCGTCTCGAGGTAGAGCTCGAGCGTCTCCAGGCCGAGCTCGCGGCCGAAGCCGGACTGCTTGTAGCCGCCGAACGGGATGCCCGGGAAGGCCGTGAAGGGCATGTTGATCCCGACCGTGCCCGCCTTGATCCTGCGCGCCAGCCGGTGCCCGCGAGCCGGGTCGCCGGTCCAGACCGTCGCCATCAGCCCGTAGCGCACGGCGTTCGCCTGCCTGATCGCGTCCTTCTCGTCGGCGAACGGCGAGATCGTGACGACCGGGCCGAAGATCTCCTCCTGGGCGACGGTCATCTCCTGGTTGACGCCCGCGAGAACCGTGGGCGGATAGAACGCGCCCTTGCCGTTCGGCGACTCGCCGCCGGCCACGACCTCCGCGCCTTCCTCGCGCCCGGTCTCGACATAGCCGTGCACGCGGTCGCGGTGTTCTGGCGAGATCAGCGAGCCGACTTGCGTCTCGTTGTCCAGCGGATCGCCGACCTTGAGGCCGTTCGCCGCCTCGGTGAACTTCGCCACGAAGTCGTCGTAGGCGGACTGCTCGACGAGGATCCGCGAACGCGCCTCGCAGCTCTGGCCGGCCGAGTAGTAGATCGACCAGGCCGAGCTCGGGATCGCGTCGGCCATGTCGGCGTCGGCGAAGACGATGTTCGGGCTCTTGCCGCCGAGCTCGAGCGTGAGCCGCTTGATGCCGTCGGAGGCGTCTCGCATGATCTGCGCGCCCGTCTCGGTGGAGCCGGTGAACGCGATCTTGTCGACGCCCGGGTGCTGAACGAGATAGCGGCCGACGGTCGTCCCCGGGCCGGGCACGACGTTGATCGCTCCCGGCGGGAACCCGACCTCGGTCGCGAGCTCGGCCATCCGGAGCGCCGTCAGCGGCGTCTGCGAGTCCGGTTTGAGCACGATCGTGCAACCGGCGGCCAGCGCGGGCGCCAGCTTCCACGTCGTCATCATCAGCGGGTAGTTCCAGGGCACGATCTGCCCGGCGACGCCGACGGGCTCCTTCAGCGAGTAGAAGAGGAGCGAGCCGCCCAGCGGGTTCGAGCGGCCGCCGATGGAGCCGATCGCCGAAGCGTAGAAGCGGAAGTTCTCGACCGCCTGGCTCAGCTCGGCTTTCACTGAGGAGAGCGCCTTGCCGACGTTCCGCACCTCGAGCTCGGCCAGCTCCTTGCGGTTCGCGACCAGCGCGTCGGCGAGCGCGTGCAGCAGACGCGAGCGCTCGGTCGGCGGCGTCCTGCCCCAGTCGCCGTCGAGGGCAGCCCGTGCCGCCTCGACAGCCCGGTCTATGTCGGCCTCGTCGGCCATGGCCACCTTCGCAAGAGGTTCACCGGTTGCGGGCTCGGACAGCTCCTTCAGGTCGCCCCCGGAGGCCTCCGACGACTCGCCGTTGATGAAAAGCAGGTATTCGCGCTCGGTCGCGACGGCCATCGGCGAGACCCTAGCGAAGGTCGGCTGGCGTAAGTTGCTCGGTGAGAAGCCGCTTGAAGCGGTCCAGGTCGCCGTCGACCCAGTCGCGGCACAGGTCATAGCCGGCGGTGTACGTCGTGACGTACGAGCGCCACAGCGGGTCGGTGATGAAGCGGACGGACTGTTCCGCGCGTTTCCGCGACCTGAGCGCCCACTTCATCGAGTACTCGATCGCGTCCTCCTCGGAGCTGCCTCTTGTGTGAACCAGGAGCGCAATGTTCCCGCCCACATAGGCCAGCGGCCGGATCGCCTCCTTGACACGCTGCGAGAGCTCGGGGTCATAACGCACCCCGGTGCCATCGACGTGTTCGGAAGTGACTTGCTCCGCCTCGCCGCCAAGCAGGATCTCAGAGGCGAGGCTGGCGACCCCCTCCGAGACAAGCGACGACGGCGTGCCGACCATCAGCGCGGACTCCTCCAGCCGGCCGCCCTCGACAACGTGGATTTGTTCCTTCCACGCGTGCTCGGTGTGATGGCCCGGGTAGGCCTCGTGCGTAGCCAACTCGAGGACGAAGTCCGGTATGAGCGTCGCGTCCGTGTTGACGGCGATCCGACTTCGTAGACCGCCCTGGTAGTAGTTGAACGCCGACCACGGCTCATCGGAGACGTACTCGACTTCGACGGACTCGCCCTCAGGAAGCCCGAACAGCGCCTTGGCTCGCTCCCGAAAGTCCGCGAGCATGCTGTCGTAGACACCCACGAGCGACTCGCCGTCGAGCGCGTCTTCCTCACGCCAGACCTGGTACCGCTCGGCGAGCGAGCCGTCCCCAGGTAGAAGGTCGTCCAACTCGCCGTGCGCAGCCTCGAACGACTCCTCGGAGACCCAGTCGGGCCGCACGCCGTAGCAGCGCTCGACTTCGTCCTCGTAGGCGACGTGCTCGCCGGCGAGCTTGCTGGCTACCGTCTCGAGGCCGACCAACTGCGCGCCGAGCCAGTCGTCGTCGACCTGTTCGAGCAGCGAGTCGGCGTCCTGGACGAGGGCCGCCGGGTCGCGAAGCTCTTCGGCGTCTACCCGCTCCGCGATCTCCTGGGGGCCGTAGTACGCGTCGACGAGCCCGTCGACATGGCGTCCGAGTCGCAGGCAGAGCTCGAGGTAGCGCTCGATCTCCACTAGCGCTCGAAGAGTGCGGCCTGCCCCTGGCCGACTCCGACGCAGAGCGTCGCCAGCCCGTACTTGCCGCCGCGGCGCCGGAGCTCGTGCAGCAGTGTCACGACGAGCCGCGCGCCGCTCATCCCGAGCGGATGGCCGATCGCGATCGCGCCGCCGTTCACGTTCACGCGCTCCGGGTCGAGCCCGAGCTCGCGGATGACGACGAGGCTCTGCGACGCGAAGGCTTCGTTCAGCTCGACGAGGTCGATGTCGCCGACCGCGACGCCGGTGCGCGCGAGCAGCTTCCGGACCGCCGGCACCGGGCCGATGCCCATGACGCGCGGGTCGACTCCCGCGACCGCACTGCCGACGAACGTGCCGAG
>CAWGVD010000049.1:0-9400 GCA_963825795.1 uncultured Actinomycetes bacterium
ACGGAGCGGAGGGCGCGCTCAGCGAAGCTCGGGAGCTGTTCTCCTCGCTCGGCTACGGGCCTGCCATGGCCCAGACCGAGGTGGACTGAGTGGGACCCGGGTACGAAGGCTAGATGGCGTGCAGTGCGGCGAGTCGCGCGAGGCTCGCGCGAGCCTCGTTCGGCGCACGCACTGCCGGCAGAGGTTGTCCCTCGAACGACATGTCCGGGCGGAACGAGTCTCGCTCGACGATCCGTCCGCCGTTCACCGCGAGTAGGGATCCCTCGCGCACCTCGCGCTTGCGGAGCTCGACGGACGAATACTCCTCGACCAGGTCCAGCGCTGCGCGCGTCGACGCGAAGAAGAGCTCCTGCGTCGAGGTGCCGATCCACAGCGGCCGGCCCATCCCGCGGGCAAGCACCAGCTCTTCCCGGCCTTCGTCGAGCCAGGCCGTCGCCATCGAGCCGACCAGTCGCTCGAGCGCGTAGGCGGTGCGTCCCCGAAACCGCTCGGCGAGCGCGAAGATCAGCTCCGAGTCGACGGTCATGCTGGGCTCGGCACGAGCGATGCCATGGGCTGCGAACAACTCGTCGTCATTGGCGATCGTGCCGTTGTGGATCCCGACGACCGCTCCGTGGCGGATCGGATGGTTGTTGGCCACGACACGCGGATGACCCTTTGTGTAGTCCCGGACGTGCACGAGGAGCTGTGTGGCGGTTTGGGGCACCTCGAGGCGGTCGAGGAGCTCGCTTGCGCCCGTGCGCTGCTTGTGCACCGTGACTTTCGAGTCGTCGCCGCGGTAGGCGAAGCCCGCTGAGTCCGCCCCGCGCTCGGCGATGCCCGCGAGCAGTGCGCGGGCGGCCACCGTCCGATCGACGGTGCTCTCGAGAGAGAAGCTGTATCCGGCGATCCCGCACATGAGCCGACCTTGATGCTCCTGACTGTCACAGTGCTGGTGGAGAACCGGCTCCTTCGTCCTCCTGGTGCACTCAGGCCCGATGTGACAGTCGAAGAGGGATTCGGAGCCTCGACGGCTTCCGTGTGGGAACCTCGCGCACCACGTACTGTAACAGACCTTGTTCGCAACGTAGAGCTACAGGGCTACGTTTCTCTACGTTATCTACGTAGAAACGAGAGAGCGCTCAAGAGGATGCCGCGTCCTGTGGTATGACCTCCTCGACCTTCCCAAACCGCCACTTACGCAGAAGGAGATTGCATGCCGAAAGTCGTCATCACCCACGCGGTCGTCGACCTCGACCGTTGGTTGGAGGGCAAGTCGGAGCGCGCTGCGGCTATCGAGTCGGGTACCGGCTCCAACGTGACCGACTATGTCGCGCGCGACGGCAGCAACAACATCGCCATCACTGCCGACGTCCAGGACGTCGATGCTCTTCAGGCGATGTTGGCTTCGCCGACGCCCGAAGTCGCGGCCGCGATGGAGGCGCACGGCGTCGTCCAACCCATCTCGGCCTACGTCGCAGCCGACTAGCTCGACGGCCGTCGGGGCACTTGGCCGCGCCGTCTACACTCATGCACGTGCGTAGCGCCGTTCACGATCCGGACCAGCTGCTCATCGAGCAGATGCTCGAGCCGCCGCCGCTCGAGGATGCTCAGGCGTCGCTGGAGTACTGGCAGGCCCGGCGCAAGCGGCTTCCGCTCTACCAGCGCAGCGCTCGCCGCGAGGCGAAGGAGATGACCGTGCGCTGGCAGGAGCGCGTGCGCGCGGCAGAGCTCGCACGCTTCGAGGCGAGCCCGATCGGCCGGCTGTTCGCTCGCCTCGGGATCTCGAGCATCTGGTTCGGACGCGTCCAGCTCGCGTCGCAGCTCATGTCCTGGGTCGTCTGGGCCGTCGTGCTGCGGAAGGTGAAGCTCGTGCTCGGAAGCTTCGCCCTGATCGGCGCCCTGATCGTGGTCTTGCTCGTCGTCGTGATCGCCCAGCTGACCTAGAGCACAATCTGTGCGAACATATGTTCGTGCGGGCGGACGCGACGATCCTCCACGCAGACGTGGACGCGTTCTTCGCTGCGGTCGAGCAGCGCGACCGTCCTGAGCTTCGGGGGCGGCCCGTGCTCGTCGGCGCGGGCGTCGTGCTCTGCCCGAGCTACGAGGCGAAGGCACGCGGCGTCCAGACTGCGATGGGCGTCCGCCGCGCGCTTCGGCTCTGCCCTGGCGCGATCGTCGTGCGGCCGCGCATGTCCGCCTACTCGGAGGCGAGCAAGGCCGTGTACCGGGTGTTCGACGACACGACGCCGCTCGTGGAAGGCCTGTCGATCGACGAGGCGTTCCTCGACGTCCGCGGCCTGCGCCGGCTCGCCGGCTCTCCGCTCGAGATCGCGACACGGCTCCGCGAGGCCGTACGCGAGCGCGTCGGGCTGCCGATCACAGTCGGGATCGCGCGAACGAAGTTCCTGGCGAAGGTCGCAAGCGGCGTGGCCAAGCCGGACGGTCTGCTGCTGGTGCCGCCGGACCGCGAGCTCGAGTTCCTGCACCCACTTCCGGTCGAGCGGCTCTGGGGCGTCGGCAGCGTGACGGCGAGACGGCTGAACGACGCCGGGATCACGACCGTGCGCCAGGTCGCCGAGCTCCCCGAGAATGTCCTCGTCACGATGCTCGGCCGCGCGGCCGGACGCCACCTGCACGCGCTCGCGCACAACCGCGATCCGCGTCCGGTCCAGGCTCGCCGGCGCAGACGCTCGATGGGAGCCCAGCGGGCGCTCGGGTGGAGACCGACCTCGCACGCCGAGGTCGACACGTCGCTGATCGGGCTCGTCGAGCGAGTCACGAGTCGGATGCGGGCCGCGGATCGGCTCGGCCGCACCGTCGTGCTCCGCCTGCGCTTCGACGACTCGTCGCGCGCCACGCGCTCACAGACGCTGCCGTACGCGACCGCGAACACGCGGACGATTCTCGTCGCGGCCCGCGAGCTGCTCGAGGTCGCGCTGCCGCTGATCGAGCGCCAGGGGATCACGCTCGTCGGCGTGTCGATCAGCAACCTCGACGACGACCTCGGCCAACTGAGGCTGCCGCTCGACGGATCGTGGAGCGACACACTCGACGCCGCACTCGACGAGGTGCGACTCCGCTTCGGGTCGGCCGCGGTCACACGGGCCGTGCTACTCGGCCGACGCCAGGGACTGACGGTTCCGCTGCTCCCGGACTGATTCCCTGGTTGCAAAGCGAACGTATGTTCGCTTTCATCTGAGAGGTGCAGCTCGCCCTCGACTCGCTCGATCGACTCGTCGACATGCTCGAGGAACGCGGCCCGCTGACCGTCCTCGACGCCGCGCGGGCGCTGTTCGCGACGAGCTCGATCCCCGACGGCCTCGCCCTCTCGCTGCTGGAAGAGGTCACGGCGGGCGACAGCCGGGTCGTGTGCACGGGGACGATCGTCTCCCTCGTCGGAGGCCGCCCGGACCCCTTGCTCGAGGATGCGGAGCTCGTCGTCTTCGACCTCGAGACGACCGGGCTCGCGGCCGGTCGCGACCAGATCTGCGAGATCGGCGCGGTGCGGGTGAAGGGGCTCGAGCTCGTCGACTCGTTCCAGTCGCTCGTCAATCCGCGGATCGCGCTGCCCGAGCCGATCGCCCGTCTGACCGGTCTTCGCGAACAGGAGCTACGAGGCGCACCGTCGGTCTCGACCGTCGTTCGGCGCTTTCTCGCGTTCGCGGGCGACGAGCTGCTCGTGGCCCACAACGCCCGGTTCGACCAGCGCTTTCTCGAGCGGCAGCTGGGCGACCGGCGCCTGTCGGAGCCGCCGCTCTGCACTGCCGCGCTCGCGCGCCGCCTGCTCGAAGGGCGGCTCCGCCGCGTCGGCCTCGCCTCGCTCGCCGACTTCTTCGGCGTCCCGACCCAGCCCTGCCACCGCGCGCTGCCCGACGCAGAGGCGACGGCCCAGGTGCTGGTGCACCTCGATCGGGCTGGCGCAGGAGCGCGGTGCGAGGACGCTGTCGGAGCTGCGCGGGCTGGCCGCGCCCCGCAAGCGCAGAGTGCACGGGAAGCGGCACCTGGCCCGCGGCGCGCCGACCCGGCCGGGTGTGTACCTGTTCCGCGACGACCACGACCACGTGCTCTACGTCGGCCGCGCCCGCGACCTGCGCGCACGGCTGCGCTCGTACTTCCGCAGCGACCGCCAGCGGCCGTCGGTCGAGGCGGCCCTGCTCGCGCTGGCGCGGATCGAATGGCGAGTGCTCGGCTCCGAGCTCGAGGCGGCGCTCGAGGAGCTGCGCCTGATCCGCGAGCTGGAGCCGCCGGCCAACTCGCGTGGGCGGCGGAAGGAGCAGGGCGTCTACCTGCGGCGCCGCGGCGACGAGTTCGTCGTCTCCAAGAAGGCGGGGCCGCTCGGCCCGATCGGCTCGCGGCGGCAGGCGGCCCTTGCCGCGCGCGCGCTCGCTTCCTGCACGGACACCGAGCTCGAGACACTGCTCCAGGGCGGTCCGCTGCCGCGCCTGCGCGCACGGCTCGACCATCTGTCCGAGAGCCAGCGCTACGAGGAGGCGGCCCGGTTGCGCGACCGGGTCGACGCGCTCGAGAAGGTCGTCGAACGCCTGTGCCGGCTGGACCGACTCCGGCGGCTCGAGCTCTGCCTGATCGCACCGGCCGTGGAGCCGGGTTGGCAGAAGGCGTTCTTCGTCTCCGGAGGCGCTGTCCGTGCGGTCCGCTCGCTGCCACCGGGCGCGGGAGCGCGGATCGAGATCGAAGCCGGCATCGCGCTCTGCCGATCCGCCGGCGAGCCGGACGACACGCTGACCGCGGGCGAGGCTGAAGACCTCATGCTCCTGCACGGCTTCATTCGGCGTCCTCCACCCGAGCTGGCCGTTCTCCCGCTCGATCCCGAACGGATCGCCGAGCACCTCGGCCGAGGGCGCCTGCCCCACGCGGCGTGACTATCCGCGGCTGACGATCAACCTGACCCTGGAGCCAGCGTTCGACTGCGTCCCGGCTCGCGGGTTTTGACGGAGGACGACGTTCTTCGGTCTCTTCGAATGGACGCGCGCTACCGCTCCGACTCGGCAGTTCGCCCCCGCGATCGCGACCTTCGCCTTTGCGAACCGCTTCCCCACCACGCCGGGAACGACACACGGAGCAGGCCCGAAGCCGACGACGCTCACCGGCCGGTGCCGCTCCACCTTCGTTCCGTCCCCAAGGTTGCCGACGGAATTCCAGCCCCAGCACTTGACGCCGCCCGTGCGGGTCGAGGCGCACGTGTATGAGCCTCCAGCGGCGATCGCCGTGACACCGCCACTCAGTCCGGCCACATCCACCGGCGTCGAGCGGTCGATCGTCGTCCCATCGCCGAGCTGGCCATGGTCGTTCTGGCCCCAGCACTTCACAGCGCCGCCGCTCGTGAGCGCGCACGTGTGACCGCCGCCGTTGGCGATCGCGATAACGCTGCTCGCGAGACCCGGGATCTCCAGAGGCGTCCAGCCGGAGTCGGCTCCCCAACACTTGACGGCACCAGCGGTCGTGAGAGCGCACAGGGGAAACCCGGTCGCAAGAGCCGTCACGCCGGTGCTCAGGCCGGGAACGTCGGCCGGCGTGAAGCCATAGTGGAACCCCCAGCACTTGACGCCGCCCGCGCTCGTAAGGGCACAGCTGATCAGGCTGCCCGTCGAGATCGCGGCAACGCCGCTACTGAGGCCGACGACGTCCACCGGCGTCAGGCGGTCGACTTGTGTCCCGTCGCCGAGCTTGCCTTGAGCGTTGTAGCCCCAGCACTTGACACCGCCGGAGGAAAGGAGGGCGCAGGTGCTGTCGTAGCCGCCCGCGACCGCCGTCACGCCGCTGCTCAAGGCCGACCACGTCGACCGGGCCGAAGCGCCGGTCCGTGGTCCCGTCACCCAATGCGCCGCTGTAGTTGGCCCCCCAGCACTTGACGCCGCCGGCGCTCGTGACCGCGCAGCTGTGACGGAGACCGGCGGAAACCGCGGTCACCCCGCTGCTCAGTCCCTGGACATCGACCGGGGTCCATACGTTGTCACCCGGTCCCCCGCCGCCGATTTCGTCGTGTCCGTTGTAGCCCCAGCACTTGACGCCGCCTGCATGCGTCAGCGCGCACGTGTGGTCAATGCCCGCGGTGACCGCTGCCGCGTTCGAGCGCTTCGAGGACGCCGCCGTGCCTGAGTAAGCGATCACCGCAGACGCAGCGAGCAGCCCGAGAACCAGGGCGGGAGACCAGAATCGAGCTGGGTGCCGCATTCCCAAGTTGCACTTCTTACATAGCGGGGCCTGTAACGCAAGAGGCGCCTCGCGACAGATAGAGGTATGGCCGTGCAATCGACTGGGACTCCCGAAGCCCGGTTCCGCTCCGTGTTCGCCCACCTCGGCGCCGTCACGGCCTACGCGCGCCGACGCGGGAGCCTCGACGCGGATGCGCTCGCGGCCGAGGTAATGACGATCGCCTGGCGGCGGCTCGCGGACGTCCCCGAAGACGACCCGCGGCCGTGGCTCTACGCGACGGCGCGGAACCTCCTGCTCGCCGAGTCGCGCAAGGCCGCGACTGCACGGCGCCACGAGCACGAGCTCGTCGAGCAAAGCCGCGCGCCGGAGGTCTCCGAGCTCGACCCGCCGCTCGCCGCTGCCCTGCGCGAGCTCTCGCCGCTCGACCGCGAGGCGCTCCTCCTGACCGCCTGGGAGGAGCTGACGCCGACAGAGGCCGCCCGCGCGCTCGGCATCAAGCCGACGGCGTTCCGCGTGCGCCTGCTGCGAGCCCGGCGGCGCGTCGAGGCGAAGCTCGCCGGAATCACGACTGCACCCGACACCAAGCTGACCATGGAGAGGACATGACGAGCGACTCGCTTCTCACCCGCCTGCAAGCCGCAAACCCGGAGCCGCTGATCGTGGAGACCGACTCCTTCGACCTCTTCAGCGAGATCACGGCGCTCCCCGCCGATCCGAGACTGTCCACACCGACCCGCAAGCCGTTCTTCCGTCGGCGCGGGCTCGCGCTGGCCGTCGCATTCGCCGTCGCCGCGCTCCTCGCCTCGACGGCGTTCGCGATCTCGCGGCTCGTCGGCAGCGACGTCGTCCGCCCCAACGTGACCAGCGCCGAGTACCTGGCTGCGCAGAGCCGGCTCGACCTGCCGCCCGGTGCGACCTGGCCCCGCGTCGTCTTCGGCCCCCCGAACAGCGTGACTGGTCGCGGCGCCGGAGGCGGGATTGCCGTGTTGAATGCGCAGAACGCGTGGGAGTGCTACTGGGTCCACGCGATCCGGACCGGCGATACGGCGGCCCAGGCACGCGCCCACGCCGCGCTCGACAACCTGCTCGCGCACAACATCATCGAGGCCCCCGCCGGGGCGGACGAGAACTGGAGGCCGGCGAATCGGCCCGGGGTCCCGCTGGCCGTCTTCGCACACGACGGTGGCCTCGACTCGATCAGGGCGAACTACGCGGCCGCCGCCGCAGGGCACCCGCGCGGCCTGGCTCAGAGTTGCTACGCGAACTCGCCAGGAACGATCCCGGGCAAATAGGGCTCAGCGCCGACCGACGACGAGGTTCACCTTCGTCCCGCGCGTGCGTACGGCCCCGGCCTTCGGGCTCTGGGAGAGCACCTTGCCGACGCGGGTCTTCGCCGAGCGGGCCCGACGCACGCGGCCGGTGTTGCAGTTCGCGCTGCCGATCTTCTTGCGCGCGACGGCGAGTCGCATCCCGATCACGCGCGGGACACGGCACTTCACCTGCGGTGCGGGCGGCGGCGTGCCGAGCGGGTCGCGGACGAAGACGTCCGTGAAGCGGTTCGAGTCGCCTGGGACGATGTTCGTCGCGTCCGACTCGAAGGCCGCGACGTGCCCGCCCCCGCCGATGGCCGGGCGCGCGCTGTCCCCGTTTGCCTCCTCGCCTCCGGCGGCGACGCTCACGCGCTTCGTCGCGCCGCTCCGCCGGTCGTAGACGAACACGTCGGTCGCGCCGTTCGTGTCGCCGGAGACGAGGTTCGACGCCTCCGAGTAGAACGCGACGTAGCGCCCGTCGGCGCTGATCGACGGCCGGAAGCTGTCGCTGTTCGACTGCGTGCCCGAGTCGTCCACGCTCACGCGGGTCGTGACCGTCGTCGCGCGATCGTTGACGAACACGTCGAAGGAGTCGTTCGTGTCGCCCCAGACGAGATCCCAGTCGTCGGAGTCGAAGGCGACGTAGCGGCCGTCCGCGCTGATCGACGGCCGCTGGCTGTCCCCCTCGGCTTCGAAATGGCCGGTGTACTCGCTGACGCGTCCGGTCGTGTTCGCCTGCAAATCGCGGACGAAGATGTCACCGCCCTCGTTCTGGTCGTCCGGAATCAGGTTGTCCGCGAAGGACTGGTAAGCGACGAACTTGCCGTCGGCGCTCAGCACGGGCGAGGAGCTCTCGAGATCGCCCTGCACGCCGTTCGAGTCGACGCTCACGTTGACCGCGGTTCCGGTCTGGCGGTCGTAGACGAACGCGTCGCGCAGGTTGTTCACGTCTCCGTTGACGATGTTCGAGGCAGTGGACGTGAACGCGACCAGGCGGCCGTCACCGCTCAGCGAGGGCTGGTCGCTGCCCCCGTTCGCCTGGCTGCCGTCGAAGCCGACGCTGACCCGCGTCGGTCGTGTTCGCCTGGCGGTCGCGGATGAAGATGTCGTTCGCGTCGTTCGTGTCGCCGTCGACGAGGTTCGTGCCCGCCGAAGAAAAGGCGACGTACCTCCCGTCGGCGCTCAGCGCCGGAGCGAAGCTGTCGCCGTTCGCCTCGGCGCCCGAGCTGCTGACGCTGACGCGGGTCGTCTCGCCTGTCTGGAGGTCGCGCACGAAGACGTCGCGGGCGCCGTTCGTATCCCCGGCGACGAGGTTCGACGCGTCCGAGTAGAACGCGACGTACCGGCCGTCTGCGCTGATCGCCGGCACGAAGCTGCTGCCGTTACCCTGGCTGCCGTCGGTCGCCGTGCTGACACGCGTCGTCGAGCCCGGGCCTGCGCCTGCAGCCGGAAGCATCAGCAGCGCTGCACCCACGCACGCCAGACGAATGGCGCCCTTCCCCCTCCGCACACCTAGGTTCTAACTGGATTCCGCGCCGGAGCCAAGCGGGAACCGTCGTGCTCAGGCGACCTCGGCGCGCGCGACGCTCTCCAACGAGCGCGGAGGCCTACTGCGAGCGCCCCTGCGAGCACCGCAGCCTCGCCGACGGTCGACACCTCGACCTGCGGCGGGAACGGCAGCCACGAGGCGAGCAACTGCCGCACCGGAGCGAGCAGAAGATCGCCGTTCGAGCCGATCCCGCCGCCCAACACGACGAGCTCGACGTCGACGACTGCTGCGACGGGCGCGAGGTGGAGCGCGATCCGGCGGGCGACCTCGTCCACCACGAGCGGAGCCGCTTCGTCGCCTTGACGGGCCGCGTCGAAGACCGACCGCGCATCGAACGGCGCCCGCAGGCTCGTCCCGTCGTGCTGCTCCGCGATCTCGGCCGCCA
>CAWGVD010000050.1:0-8934 GCA_963825795.1 uncultured Actinomycetes bacterium
GAGCCCGAGGAGCCGGCCGTTCACGACGAGGCACGCGCTGCGCCTGGACAACGACCTCCGCATCGCCTGATGCGCGCACGGCTCCAGGTCCGGCGAGCCGCGGCAAGCGCAGGACGGCTTCACGCTTGTGGAGCTGCTCGTCGTGATCGCGATCCTCGGAGTCGTCCTGGCCGGGATCACGCAGCTCCTCATGTCCGCGCTGAAGTCCCAGAACGACCAGACGAACCGCACGCAGGCGCAGCAGGACGCGAGGCTCGGCCTCGACAAGCTTCGCCGCGAGATCCGCTGCGCGAGCGGCCTCACGACGCCGAGCGGCTACCCCGCCTCGGCGATCACGATCACGCTCGGAAGCTATTGCCCGACCGCCGGCGGAGCCGCCACGACGGTGACGTGGTGCACCAAGGACAAGAACGGCGCCTCGCCGCCGGTCGCCGGCGGCGCAGCCCTACACGCTCTGGCGCTACACGGGGTCGGCCTGCTCGGGCACCGGGACGAAATGGGCGTCCAATCTCGTGGACAAGGTCGACGCACCGAGCATCACCGCCGGCAAGATCTTCGGCGCCGCCTCCGTTCCGGCCGCGACGCTCACTTCGGCGACGACGGGCGGGACATTGGCCGCGGGGACCTACTCCTACGACGTCACGGCGGTGCTCGCCAGCGGCGACAGAGGTTCCGGGGACCGTCGCGTCGACGTCACGATCGCCTCCGGGCTGACCAACCAGATCACCGTCAGCTGGTCGGCGTACACGGGAGCGACGTCGTACAACGTGTACGGCCGGGACGGCGGCGGCCTGCGCCTGCTGAAGAACGTCACGGCGGGCACGTCGTACGTCGACACCGGGCCGACCAAGCTCACCGACGAACCCGCTGACGCTTCCCAGCGCGACGATCGGAGTCGCCGACACCTCGAACTTCAACTCGGGCGCGAACACGATCGCCTTCGGGGCGTCCGGCCCCGTCACCTGCACCGGGACGACGTCGACCAGCTTCACCGGCTGCACCGGCGGCCAGGCGGGGCAGTATCCGCAGAACATGCCGGTCTACAACGCGTCGAGCGCGCGCCCGCCCCGCGCGACGCTGTCGGTGTCGCTCGCGCTCGACCTGACACCTGCGAACACGAACCAGCGCTTCGTGCTGATCGACAACATCGTCCTTCGCAACAGCCAGCCCTTCTGAGATGGGCATGGCCTTCGCAGCCATCGCGTTCTTCCCGGGCCTCGCGTTCGGAAGCTTCCTGAACGTCGTCGCCGCGCGCATCCCGCTGCGGCGCTCGCTCGTCAGCCCCGGCTCGGCCTGCATGGCGTGCGGGACTCCGCTCGCGTGGTACGACAACATCCCGCTGCTCTCGTTCGCGCTGCTGCGCGGGCGCTGCCGCCACTGCCAGGCGGCGATCCCGTGGCGCTACCCGCTCGTCGAGGCGACGACGGCGATCCTCGTCGCCGCGTGCGTGCTCCGCTTCGGGCTCACCTGGGACGCTGCCGTCGCCGCGTTCTTCTGCGCCGCGCTCGTCGCGATCTCGGCCACGGATGCAGAGCGGCACATCATCCCGAACCGCGTCGTCCTGCCGGCCGCGGGCATCGTGCTCGCGGCCAACACGATCCTCCACCCGTCGGTGGAGTGGACGGTCGCGGGCCTCGGCGCTGCGCTCTTCCTCCTCCTCGCCGCGCTCGCCTACCCCGCGGGCATGGGCATGGGCGACGTCAAGCTCGCCCTGCTGCTCGGCGTGGTGCTCGGACGCACCGTTCCGGTCGCGATGATGGTCGGCATGGTCGCGGCGCTCGTGCCGTCGATCGTCCTGTTCGCGCGCCACGGAAGCGCCGCGCGCAAGATGAAGATCCCGTTCGGGCCGTTCCTCGCCTTCGGAGGCGTCGTCGCGCTCTTCGCCGGGCAGGCGCTCCTCGACGCCTACCTGCGCCTGCTCTAATGGAGGCGGCGATGGATCACGAGAACAAGCCGGAGCTGCGTCTCGCCGGCGACTCGTTCTCACAGGAGCTGGTCGACGAGGGTCTCGCGGGCGCGCTCGACGTCGCGCGGACGCTCGCCGAGAAGCACCACCTGCCGCTCGTCGACCTCGGCGTCGTCGGCGTCGACGCCGAGGCGGTGAAGATGATCGCGCTGCCGGTGCTCAACCGCGTCGTCGCGATCCCGTTCGCCTCGGACGGCAGCACGCTCAAGGTGGCGATCACCGAACCCGCAGGACGTGCGCGGGCTCGACGAGCTGCGGCTCGCGACGCGCCTGTCGGTCGAGTTCCACGTCGCGGCGAGGAGCGACGTCCTCACCGAGCTGCGCCGCCTCTCGCGCGCGGCCGAGGCGATGAACGCGACCTTCGCCGAGGAGATGGCCGGCGTCGGAGGAAGAGGAGGAGGACGTCGACGACCTCGAGGCCGACGACGGCATCTCCGACGCGCCGCTCGTCCGCCTCGTCAACTCGATGATCTTCGAAGCCGCCGAGGACGGGGCGAGCGACATCCACGTCGAGCCGCAGGAGGACGATCTCGTCGTCCGCTACCGGATCGACGGCGTCCTCCACGTCGCCCACCACATTCCGAAGCGGCTGGCCTCCGGCGTGACGACCCGCCTCAAGGTGCTCGCGAAGCTCGACATCGCCGAGCGGCGCAGGCCGCAGGACGGGCGGATCTCGCTCAACGCCGCGGCCGCGGGACGGATGCTCGACATCCGCGTGGCGACGCTCCCCACGGTCGACGGCGAGGCGGTCACCATGCGCCTCCTCGACAAGTCGCGCGAGGTGCCGACGCTCGGGTCGCTCGGCCTCTCCGACCGGATGAGCGAGCAGATGGATGCGATCCTCGCCCGGCCGACGGGGGCGCTCCTCGTCACCGGGCCGACCGGATCGGGCAAGTCGACGACGCTCTACGCGGCGCTGAACGCGATCAGCCGGCCGGAGATCAACATCATCACCGTCGAGGATCCCGTCGAGTATCGGCTCGGCGGCGTCAACCAGGTGCAGATCAACCCGCGCGCGGGGCTGACCTTCGCCACGGCGCTGCGCTCGATCATCCGCTCCGACCCCGACGTGATCATGGTCGGCGAGATCCGCGACGGCGAGACCGCACGGATCTCGATCGAGGCCGCGCTGACGGGTCACTTCGTGCTCTCGACGCTGCACACGAACGACGCGCCGTCCGCGATCACGCGGCTGACCGAGATGGGCGTCGAGCCGTTCCTGACCGGTGCGGCCGTCTCGGCGGTCCTGGCGCAGCGCCTCGCGAGGAGGCTGTGCCCGCACTGCGCCGAGCCGTACCTGCCGACCTTCGACGAGCTAGAGGGTCTCCACCTGAGCGAGGACATGGCGGCCTCCCTCGACGGCGTGGCCTTCCGCCGCCGCCGCGGCTGTGCCCGCTGCGGGCAGACCGGCTACCGCGGGCGCGTCGGCGTCTTCCAGCTCCTCACGATGAGCGAGCGCCTCGAGCAGCTCGCGGCCGAGAAGGCGCCGCGCGAAGAGATCGAGCGCGCCGCCGTCGAGGAGGGCATGCGGACGATGTGGGAGGACGGCGTCGGCAAGGTCGCCGCCGGCATCACGTCCGTCGAAGAGCTCGCCCGCGTCTGCACCGTCTGACGTCGATCAGGCCGAGCGCAGCCCGTCCGTGACGCCGTGGAGCCCGAGGCGGTACGCGGTCCGCGCCGCCTCGGTGCGGTTCGCCACCCCGAGCTTCCGGTAGACCTTGCGCAGGTGGCGCTTCACCGTCTGGTCGGAGAGGAACAGCTCCTCGGCGACGGCGCGGTTCGGGAGGCCGCGGGCCACCATTTCGAGGACCTCGAGCTCGCGCGCGGTCAGCCCGGTCTCGCCGCAGGCCTCGGCGCGGACCACGTCCAACTGGCTCTCACGCGTGGCCTTCGTCACCACGGCGCGGGCGATCCGCGGGGTCGCGAACTTCACGCTGCCCTGCAGCACCTGGCGGAGGAGGACGGGGAGGTCGGCCGGGGAGATCGACTTCTTCACAAGGGCGGCGGCGCCTCCCGACAGCGCCCTCTCGATCAACTCGTCGTCCTCGACGCCGGACAGCACGACGACGGTCGTCTCGGGGTGTCGCTCGCGCAGCAGCGCGAGGCAGCTGAGGCCGTCGAGCCCGGGCAGCTGCAGGTCGAGCAGCACGAGGTCTGGCTGGGTGCGCGAGACGAGCGGCTCGGCCTGGAGACCCGACGTGGCGGTCCCCACCACGGTGAAGCCTTCGGCGCGTTCCAGCGTCGCTTCGAGCGCCGTCTGCATCAGAGGGTGGTCCTCGACGATCACGACTCGTCGCATCTCAGGACTCCCGCTCGCCGTGCCGGAGTCCCACCCGGAGTCGCACCGGGATCGTCCACGTTACGCCAACGCGGATCAACCGTTTCATGATTTGTACCCACCCTCCCACTAGGGCGGCGAATTGCCGCAGGGCCGCAGTAACTAATGACAATTCTGCCGCGCTGACCGTGCGGGCGTCAATAGGTCGGTCGGCCTGACTCGCGCGGGTCCGAGACCTAGCTAGAAAGGGGTAGAGGACGGGCTAAATGACCCAAATGGGTCGTCCTAAATGACCCATCTAGGTCGTACCGGTCGGGGGTGGACACGGCATAAAGGGGCTGTGCAGATCTACCAACCAAAGGAGAACTTCATGCACAAGTTGTGGAAGCGGCTCCAGCGTGAGGAAGGCTTCACGCTGATCGAGCTGCTCGTTGTCATCGTGATCATCGGCATCCTGCTGGCGATCGCGGTCCCGTCCTACCTCGGCTTCCGTGATCGCGCGAACGACACGGCTGCCGAGGCCGACGTCCGCGCGGCCGTTCCGTCGGCCGAGGCGTACTTCGCCGACAACGGCAACTACACCGGCATGACCATCGCCGCTCTGCAGGCGATCGATTCGGGTGTCGACAGTCGCGCCTCGTGATCAGCACCAGCGACGCGGCTCCGGCTGTCGCCGGCGACACCTACTGCCTCAGAAGACCGTCGGCGGCAAGACGTGGCGCGCGGTCCGTGGCAAGCGGCCTCTGAACGCAGGCGTCGCCAGTCCGGCGCTTGCCCAGCGGCAGGAGCCCTCTAGGCCGTCCTAGTTCGCGACGAGGCAATCCTGTACGTCGAGCGAGGGCGCGCATAGCTAGACCCCACGCTCGAGGCGCGGGCGAACCGTCGCCCACGCTGAAGCTCCAACGCTGACTGACTGAAGATCGGAAACCACACACCATGCAGCACGCAACTTCACTCAATCGACGACCTGCTCGCCGTGATGGTCGAGCGCGACGCGTCGGACCTCCACCTGACGGCCGGCTCGCCGCCGGTGATCCGCGTCAAGGGCCGCCTCGAGCGCCTGCCGGACCACGAGCGACCTGACGCCGGAGCGAGATCCGGACGCTCATGTACCGGATCCTCTCGACCGAGCAGCAGAAGATCCTCGAGACGCGCCGGCAGATCGACTTCTCGCATTCGATTCCCGGCCTCGCGCGCTTCCGCGTCAACGCCTACTTTCAGCGCGCGGCCGTCGGCGCCGCCTTCCGGCTCATCCCGGACAAGATCAAGACTCTCGAGGAGCTCGGCCTCCCGACTCGCCTGTACGAGCTCGCGGACAAGCCGCGGGGCCTCGTGCTCGTCACCGGGCCGACCGGCTCCGGCAAGTCGACGACCCTCGCCTCGCTCCTCGACCACATCAACCACTCCCGGCACGAGCACATCCTCACCATCGAGGACCCGATCGAGTTCCTGCACCACCACGGGACGTGCATCGTCAACCAGCGCGAGATCGGCCAGGACGCGACGACGTTCGCCGAGGGGCTTCGCGCCGCGCTGCGCCAGGACCCCGACGTGATCCTCGTCGGCGAGATGCGCGACCTCGAGACGGTCGCGACCGCGCTCACCGCAGCCGAGACCGGGCACCTCGTGTTCGCGACGCTGCACACCCAGAGCGCGCCGACCACGATCGACCGCGTCATCGACGTCTTCCCCGCCGAGCAGCAGGGCCAGGTGCGCGTGCAGCTCGCGTCGACGCTCCAGGGCGTCGTCACGCAGAACCTCGTGCCGACCGCCGACGGCCTCGGCCGCACGGCCGCGCTCGAGGTCCTGATGCCCGACGACGCGGTTCGCAACCTGATCCGCCAGGCGAAGGTCGAGCAGATCTACTCGGTCATGCAGACGAGCACCTCGCGCGGGATGCAGACGATGGAGCAGTCGCTCGCCGACCTGGTGCTGCGCCACGTGATCACGCCCGAGCTTGCCTTCGCGCGCTCCTCCCGGCCCGACCAGCTTCAGGGCCTGCTCGAGCGCTCGGGCATGACGAATTTCACCGCACCGGCCGCCGGCAACGGCAGCACCGCCGGCAACAAGACCCCAGCACAGAGCGGGCTTCGGCTCGCCCAGGAGGTGTAGAGACACGTGGACCTGAACAAGGAGATCAAGCTGTCGGACCTCGTCCGGCGGCCGAAGAAGAAGACGAAGGCGCCCGGCGTCGTCGAAGCCGAGCAACGGCAAGCGCAAGCGGCGTCGCAAGCAGGAGATCGTCGGCCTCAAGATCGGCGCCTCCCAGATCGCGGCCTCGCGGGTCGTCAACAACGGCTCCGCGAAGCTCGTGCAGCTCGCGCGGGTTCCGCTCGAGCCCGGCGTCGTCGTCGGCGGCGAGGTGCGCGACGTCCCGGCGCTCGCGACGGCGCTCGACCGCTTCTTCACCGACAACAAGCTTCCGCGCCGGGGCATCCGGCTCGGCATCGGCACCAACCGCATCGGCGTGCGCACGGTCGACATCGAAGGCGTCGACGACGAGCGCCAGCTCGGCAACGTCGTTCGCTTCAGGGCGCACGAGGCCCTGTCGATCCCGCTCGACCAGGCCGTGCTCGACTACCACGTCGTCAGCGAGACCGTGGACGAGTCCGGGGCCGTCTCACGGCGCGTCCTGCTCGCGGCCGCCTACAAGGAGCCGATCGACCACTACGTCGAGGCGTGCCGCGCGGCGGGCCTCGAGCTCTCGGGCATCGACGTCGAGGCGTTCGCGCTGCTGCGCGCCGTCGCGCCGCGCAACGGCAACGGCGACGCACCGACGGTCGCCTCGGTCGTCGTCTCGATCGGTCACGACCGCTCGACGCTCGCGATCTCCGACGGCACCGTCTGCGACTTCATGCGCGTTCTCGACTGGGGCGGCTCGAAGCTCGAGGCCGCGATCGCGCAGGAGCTCGGGCTGACCAGGCGCCGAGGCCGCCGAGCTCAAGCTCGAGCTCGATCTCGGAAGCGATGCGCCGGACGGCGACGATCCGCGCGCGCCGCGCGCCCGCGCCGCGGTCGAACGTGAGCTGCAGACGCTTGCGCGGGAGCTGGTCGCCTCGCTCCACTTCTACCAGGGCCAGCCCGGCTCACTCGCGATCTCCGAGGTCATCGTCACCGGCGGCACGACGAGGCTTCCGGGGCTGGCCGAGGAGCTCGAGCGGCTGACCCGCGTCCCCGTCCGGATCGCAGAC
Organism: uncultured Actinomycetes bacterium; assembly: GCA_963825795.1. GTDB lineage: Bacteria > Actinomycetota > Thermoleophilia > Gaiellales > Gaiellaceae > VAXT01. Next base: position 7,436 of record CAWGVD010000050.1, read on the forward strand.
CCCCTCGCCGGGGTCCAGGTCTCGAACGGGCTCGCCGAGCGGGACGACCTCGCGTCGCTCGCCGCCGCAATCGGACTGGGGGTGGAGGGCTAATGGAAGCCGTCAATCTCCTTCCGGCATACGCGCGCCCCGGGCATCCCTGGGCCGCCGTCGGCAAGGACCTCTCCCCGCGCCGCGTCCTCAAGGCCGGCACCGTCGTCGCGTGCGTCGCGGCGCTCGGGCTCGGCCTCGGCTACATCCACGAGCGCTCGGTCGTCAATGACAGGCACGCCACGCTCGCCGACGTCCAGGCGCAGGTCGCAGTCGACGACGCCAAGGCCGCTCCGCTCCGCGCGGCGCAGGCCGCCGCGGCTGCGCGAATGGCCGCGGCCGGCACGCGTCTCGGAGAAGCGGGTCGCCTGGGAGCGAGCTGCTCGCGGACGTCTCGCGTGTGCTGCCGAAACAGGTCTACCTGCAGAGCCTGTCCGTGCAGTCGCCGACGCCGCTGGCACCTGGTGCAGCGGCGCCTGCTCCGACGACGCCGCCGCGGAACGCCGGCGCCGGCGCATCGGGCTTCTCGGCGACGGGTGTCGCGTCCTCGCACGTGCACGGTCGCGCTCGTCCTCGACCGGCTCGCGAGCCTGCCCTGGCTCTCGAACGTGACGCTCGTGTCGAGCACGAGCGGCGGCACGACGCGGCACGACACTGTCCCGCGGCGACACGTTCACCGTCACCGCCGGCTTCAACCCGAACGGAGGTGCGAAATGATCGACCGGATCAACGGGCGTCTCGCCCTCCTGCTCGCGGTCGCAGGGCTGCTCGATCCTCGTCCTGGCGGGCTGGTTCGTGCTCGTGTCGCCCCAGCGCTCGAAGGCCGCGGCACTCGACACTCAGATCGGCGACGCGAACGTCCAGCTCGCCACGACGCAGGCGTTCCTGCAGAGCCCGGCGTCGCAGCAGAGCGTCGCGGACCTCCGTCGTCTTCGCCGCGCGATCCCGGACGACGTGGAGATGTCCGAGATCCTCCGGCAGCTTTCGTGGGCGTCCCGCGCGAGCGGCGTCAGGATCGAGAGCATCACGCCCGTCCCAGCCGGTTCCGTCGACCGGGGCGCAGGCGGTGCCGATCGCCCTCTCGGTCAAGGGTCGCTACTTCCGGCTCGCGAAGTTCATGCACCTGCTCCGGCTCGAGGCCGGGGTCAAGGACGGAAAGGCGCACGCGTCGGGGCGGCTCTACGGCATCGACAACATCTCGCTCTCGACCGGCGACAAGGGCGGCCTGATCACGGCAACGCTCGCGCTCAACGCGTTCGTGGCCGGAGCCGCGCCGCCCGCGCCGGCAGCCGGCTCGACGACGACGGCGCCCTAGATGGCCTCGGCGGCAGCAACGAGACGCCGAGGATCGGCGAACAACGCGCGGATCGCTGCGAAGCAGCGCCGCCAGAAGATCCTCGTCGTCGTGCTCGCTGTCGTGCTCGCCGCGCTGCTCGCGTACGAGCTCCCGCACATGCTCAAGCGCTCCA
>CAWGVD010000051.1:0-16693 GCA_963825795.1 uncultured Actinomycetes bacterium
CCGCTGCGCGCCGCTCAGGTTCGTGATCAGGCGGGGTACTGCGGGCGCCCGTTCGGGCCGGTAGACCTGGATCGTCACGCCCTTCGAGTCGGCTCGCGAGTCGACCAGGTCAAGCGCGATGTCCGGGCCGGCGTCGGGGAACAGCCGCGTGCCCTGGCCGAGGACCACGGGGACGATGAGCAGGTTGATCTCGTCGACGAGGTCGTTCTCGAGCAGCCAGCGGATCAGGGCACCGCTGCCGTGCACCTGCAGCTCACCCGCCGGCTTGGCTTTCAGCTCGCCGATGGCGGCCGCGAGGTCACCGGAGAGGACGGTCGTGTTCGCCCAGCGCGGTTCGGTGAGCGTGGTCGATGCGAGGTACTTGGGCTTCGTGTTCAAGGCAGCGGCGATCGGGTGGCTGCCCGGATCTTCCGCCGCGGCGCGAGCCCGCTCCTCCGCGCCCCAGTAGCCGGCGAAGAGCTCGTAGGTCCGCCGGCCGAACAGGAACGCGTCGGCGCGCTGGTAGGTCTGGTTGATGAACGTCATGGTCTCGTTGTCGCCCATCCCCAAGGCCCATCCGCCGCGCTCGAATCCGTTCCTGCGGTCCTCGTCCGACGCGCCGCCGTTTCCCTGCATCACTCCATCGACGGTGACTTGCGTCATGGTCGTCAGTTTCACGGGCCGTCCCTTCGCTCATGGTGTCTTTCGACCGTCGGCGCGAGGCGTCCCTACGCCGTCCAGCGGAAACCGGTGGCCTCGGGTCGCGGCGTCAGCGGGCTGGCCGGCAGGTCGCCCGGAGGGTCCTCCTCGTTGTAGGCGCTCGGCGCCACGTCGTTGGGCGCATCGGCGTGGAACAACGCAGCGAGCAGCTCGATCTGCCCGCGGCCCACGCCCAGCTCGCCCATACCACCGCCATACATCGGCCGTTGGTCCCGTGCACAGCGTGCGTAGACCTCGAACAGCTCGCGCAGGCTGCCGATGCGCGAGGGCTTGACGTTGACCACGCGCGCGGCGAGCGGCGTCGCGCCGATGTCGTCGGCGCTTCGGATCGGCGCGTCGTAGGACACGCGCTCGAGGTGATCGCCGAGCCGCTGAGCGATCTCGGGCAGGTCGTGCGGGTCCTCCAGATAGGCGTCCGGAAAGGCCGCGAGAACGCGGTCGTACAGCGCACCGAGCGCCTCGGGATCCTTGACCTCGAAGCCGTACTGGCCCTTGAAGTCGATCGTGTCGACCGCGCCCGTCGCCGCGACCTCATCGACGAGCGCCGGCGGCCAGGTCGCCTCCGCGTCGAGCTTGAAGCGCACGCCGGGGGAGCGAGCGAGCCGCCGGCGCACCGGCTCGATCGAAGGCTCCTTGCCGAGGCCGAGCGAGTTGACGAAGCGCACCGGCTGCGGCTCCAGCCCAAGCACATCGTGCAGCGAGCGACCGGCCTGGCGCAGCGCGAGGTCGAGCGCCGCGGACTCGAACGCCCACTGGCGAAAGCGCAGCGCCCCGTCCCACTCCGGCGGCTCAGGCCACAGCTCGAGCGTCGCGAGATGCTCACAGAAGCCGGCCAGTGTCCATTCTCCCTCGAGCGGCAGCGCCGGTCGGGTCTCATGCAGCGCGGTGCCGTCCTCGCGGAACACGGAGATGTCCTCGCCCAGCCCGTCAACGCCGGCGCCGACGAGCCGCACGTGCGTCGTGATGCGCTCGAACTCGTAAGCGAGGACGGCGTGCAGGCGCTCGTACTCGCACGCCTCGATCACGAGCGGGAGCCCCGCGAGCCGCGGCCACAGCGACTCGCCCTTCATCGTACGTTTGCAGCGGTCGTCGGCTTCATGGGTTCGTCCTCTGCCTCAGGGTCTGTTCGTTATGACCGCACCGAGGCGAAGACTTCATCGGTCCCCGTGCTCAACCCATCCCGACTTCCCGCCGATGGGTAACACATCCACGTTGGCAAGCCGATCCACCAGCTGATCTGCCAGCACCAGGACGGGCGTCGGGACCGGACGACGCCGTTGCCAACGACAGGGGAGAACGTCATCGACGCACGAACGTCTGGCTTGTGATGCTGCTCGGCGCGAGCGCGGCCGCGGCAACAGTAGTCGTCGGGGCGGATGTCCGCAGCGCGACGGCCGCCGCCTACCGGGTAGACGGCAACATCACCGTCGACTGGACGGAGAGCGCGGGTACGGTGGACAGCGGCCACGCCGTCTATGCGATCTCGGGCTCTCTCCTCACGAACACCCAGCGTCAGGCGTACGACCCGATCGTCGTCCCCGAGCACTTCAGCTTCAGGCCACTCGCGACCGCCATCCCGAGCTACCTCCACGCCGAACTGCAGTCGGTCTCCTGGAACCCACCGAGACCATTGATGGCTGTGGCGACGGCAGCGCCTCGGCCACGCGCATCAGCACCGTCGAGAACATCCTCGACCGCCGCGCGATCTTCGAGAGGCGACCACCCTCAACCGGCTCGGAGGAACGTCGGAGCTCAACGTTGGCGCGATCACGATGTACATCTGGCAGAACGGTGCCCCACAGCGTGACTTCAGCGCGTACTCGAGTCTCGGCGAGGTCTTCGTGCGCTCGACCGGCGGCTGCACCGAGGTGCTGAACGGCGGCCCCGGCACGGCGCACGTGCCGATGCACGACCTCTTGGGCCTCGGGATGTTCCAGCTCGGCGATGGCGGCCTGCGGGTGAAGGGACGGAAGACCGGAGACGGCGCCTTTGCCTTTCACGGCACCACCCGGAGCGCCGACGTCAGCCCGAGCCCGACGAGCCACAACACGATCAAGGTCACGGTCGACCTTCGGGTGAGGGGATCGAGCGGCGCCCGGGGACTCGAGTGCGTCTATCCGTCGCCCGCCCAGCTCTCCCCGGCTCGCTCCGTCAGCGAGGCCGAAGCCATCCTCCATCGGGCAGGCATCTTCGCCGGCTACGGCGGCGAAGCCCGCAACCGGTACGTGCCCGCGCGCCATTACTTCTTCCGCTCGGGCAGCCCCTCCGGGCATTGCGGATTTCCGGCGAGCCGCCCGGGCCTGTACCGATCGGCCGGCTGAGCCGATCTCGTTCAGCCGGCCAGCCGATCAACGACGTTGAACCATCGTGTCGATGCCGGTGAGGGCGTCGTCCAGCGAGTCGTAGAAGTGCCTCCGGTCGAGCGTCTCCAGGAGCCCGTAGCGCGTCACGAGGTCGTACAGGCGGCTGCGCAGCTCCACGAACACCAGGTGGACGCCGCGCTGGTTGAGCTCGCTGTCGAGACGCTCGAGCATGTCGGCTGCCGTGACGTCGATGTCGGTGATGGCTTCGCACTGGACGACGACCCAGTGCGGCATCGGAGCTGTTGACCAGCCGGCGGATCTCCTGGCGGAACATGCTCGCGTTGGCGAAGAACAGGGGAGCCTCCCAGCGGAACACGACGACGTCGGGGGTCTGCGCGGCGTCGGGATAGACGTCGATGCTGTGCCAGGCGTCGAGCGAGGCGACTCTGCCGAGCACCTGGCCGGTGGGCCACCAGTTCCGCTTGAAGAAGCCCAGGATCGAGAGCGCGACCGCAATCAGGATCCCTTCGAGCACGCCGAAGAACACGACGCCCAGCGTGGCCGTCATCGCCAGCAGGAAAGCCGACGTGCGGACACGACAGGAACTTGGCGACCGTCGCGATGTCCATCAGTGAGAGCGCGGCGGCGATCACGATCGCCGCGAGGGCCGAGTTCGGAAGGTTCGCGAGCAGGCCAGGCAGGAAGAGCAGCATGATCGCGACCAGCGCCGCGCCGACCAGCCCGGTCACCTGGCTCTTGGCGCCGCCCTGCTCGGCGACTGCCGTACGCGATCCGCTCGTGGAGACGGGGAACCCCTGGAAGAGCCCGGCGAAGGCGTTGGCGGCGCCGATCCCGATCATCTCCTGGCTCGCGTCCACCTCGTCGCCACGCCTGGCGGCGAAGCTCGTCGAGGTCGCGATGGTGTCGGCGAGCGACACGAGGGTGATGCCGATTGCCGCCGCCAGCAGCGCCCCGATGTCGCTCAGAGCGACGGACGGGGAACTGGGGCCGGGGCAGTCCCTGCGGCAGCGACCCGACGGTCGTCACGCCCTTGTCCGTCAGGTCGAAGTAGCGCCACCGCGAGGGTCGAGAGGACGACGGTGATGAGCACGGCCGGGATGCGTCGCGTGAAGCGCGGCAGGATCAGCAGCAGGGCAAGCGAGGCCAGACCGACCGCCAACGTGTAGCCGTTGCGCGCGTCGAGGCCGTCGAAGAATGCCCGCACCTCGTCGAGGAACTTGTCGGCATCGGTGGAGAAGCCGAACAGCTTCGGGAGCTGGCCCATGATGATCGTGATGCCCAGGCCGATCATGTAGCCGACCTGGACCTCCTTCGAGAGCAGGTCGGCGACGAAGCCGAGCTTGCCGAGCCCCAGCCCGATCTCGATCGCGGCGACGAGCAGCGCCAGCATCCCGGCGAGAGCGACCAGCTCGGCGGGGTCGTCGGCGATCGCGAGCGGGAGAATTGCAAGGAGGATCAACGGGCCGAGCGACGAGTCGGGCCCGAGCACGAGAATCCTCGACGGGCCGAACAGCGCATAGCCGACCAGGCACGCCATCGTGGTGTAGAGGCCGTTCACCGCCGGCAGGCCGGCCAACTCTGCATAGGCCATGCCCTGCGGCACGAGGATCGCCGCCAGCACGATCCCTGCGACGACGTCCGAGCGCAACCACGCCGGCTGATACCGCCTGATCATCCCGATGCCCGGGACCCAGCGCTCGAGGTGTCCAGTCGACTCCCGCGGCACCCGGTCAGTGCTCATGTGGCCGACCAGTTCTCGACGGCGTTCGACGCGGACGACGAGACAGGCGATGCGACCGGCTGAGGTGAGCGGGAGATCATTGCGAGGGCGAGCTCATGCCGTTCGGCACGACCGATCCCCATCGCCCTGTCCCATCGACTGCGGTGGCGGATGCACGTGCGACGCTACGCGCTTGCGGCCCTCGCAGCAATTCCCGGCGGGCGGATCTCGCCGTTGATCTGCGCCCTACGTCGCCGCCCGGAGGACGCGGCGCAGCCTCAGAGCTCGACCGGGATGCGGAAGTCCCGCTCGTCCTCGAGCATGAACGCTGCCGTGACGGAGGCGCGGTAGATCCGGAACGGCCCGCTTCCCGTCACCTCATCGATGGTCAGCGGCTCGAGGTCCTGGGCGACAGAATGCTCTGAGTAGCGGGAGACGGCCACGTCTCGGGGCTCCCCGTCGAGCTGCTCGGCCACCGCCTCGACGTACAGAGCCTGACGTTCGGCCGGGAGCACGGTCGAGTCGTAGATGACGAGTGCCAACTCCGGCCGCTCGGCGAGGTTCCGCGAGTGGCGCGAGTCGGGCCGCGAGATCCAGAGGAACCCGCCATCGTCGGGCGCGAACCAGACGGGCGAGATCCACGGGCGGCCGGAGGCATCCGCGGTGGCTAGCGTCATGTAGCGGTTGGCGGCGATTAGCTCGCGGGCATCCATTCAGTCCGGAACGTAGCGGACGAAGAACGGATCGAAACAAGCGGTCTCTCGATTCGCTGCCGCTGCTCAGACCGCTCGAACTTCGGCGAGCCGCTTGACTGCGTACTCGTCGTCCCAGCAGACGGCGGCTTCCCATGCGGCCGACGCTTGCGCGGCGATGTCGTGCGCGCCGTCGTCGAGACCGGCGGCGTTGTGGGGCAGCACCAGGTCGAGGTCGGGGACGTCGACGTGCGACTCGTCCCAGTCGATCAGCGCGACCCGATCCGCGGTCATGCGGACGTTGCCCGGGTTGTTGGGGTCGCCGTGGACGACGCATGTCTGACGTCCGACGAGCCGCGCCCACGCTGCTCGGCATCGAGCAACGCCCTCAGGCGGCATCGCGCCGAGGTCGATCTTCGTCCCGGTCTCGGCGTGCAGGAGGTCGGTCGACGATCGCCAGCCCGGGCGCTGCGGCCAGCCCTGCGTCAACCGATGCAGCTGGCGGAGCGTGTCGGCCACGCGACGCCAGTCGGCCTCCGTCTCGGGCGGTCCGCCCTCCACGTAGGTCATCACCACCAGACCGTCGGCGAACAGCCGGCCGTCCGTCGTCGGGATCGGCACCGGCACGGTCAGACCTTCACGGTCGAGGTGTTGGAGGAGCTCGGTCTCCCACGCGAGATCAGCGTCGCTCCTGGCACCGAGACGACCGACCGCGAGGTGCCCGTTGACGCGCACGCTCCACACGTCGTTGGCGACTCCGCCAGCGAGCGGTTCGATGCGAGCGACGTCGTCACCCCACTGCTCGAGTGCCTCCCATCCCACTGGCCACATCTTCGCGGAGCCGACATCACATCCCTAATTAGCCTGTGAATGAGCGCAGTCAAGCGCCGCGGGACCCCTCTGGAATACCAGCGACACCAGAATCATGTCAGCCAGATGTCAGTCGATTCAGGGTCTGTGAACGGCGCGTTTGGGGCCCATCAGACCTAGGCTGTCGTGATGGCGCGCCTGTACGCGGCCACCGGGGACGGCATCGCCCGGCTCGACGAGTCGGGGGACGGCGTGGACGGTCGAGTTGTTCCTGCCCGGAAGCGGCGCGCAGTGCCTCGCCGTCGACCCGGCCGATCCGGACACCGTGTACGCCGGGCTGCGCGAGGGCGGCGTGCGGCGAACCGTGGACGGCGGGCGAAGCTGGGTCGACTGCGAGCTGCCCGAGCCGGGTGTGTTCTCGCTCGCGGTGAGCGCGGCCGACGGCGCGGTGTACGCCGGCACCGAGCCGAGCCGGCTGTTCCGAAGCGACGACCGCGGCGAGAGCTGGCGCGAGCTCGACGCGCTGCTCGAGCTGCCCTCGCGGCCGACCTGGAGCTTCCCGCCGCGGCCGTGGACGTCGCACGTGCGCTGGATCGCGCCCAGCCCGCACGACGCCGACCTGCTCCTGGTCGGGATCGAGCTCGGCGGGCTGATGCGCTCCACCGACGGCGGCGAAACCTGGCAGGACCACCGGCCCGGCGCGCAACCGGACGTGCACTCGCTCGCCTGGCACCCCGCGTGCCGAGGGCGCGCCTACGAGGCGGGCGGCGGCGGCGCCGCCTTCAGCACGGACGGAGGCGAGACCTGGCAGCCGGCCGACGAGGGCCGCGACCGCCACTACACCTGGTCGGTCGCCGTCGACCCCGACGACCCGGACTGCTGGTACGTGTCGGCGAGCACCGGCCCCTTCGCCGCCCACGGCGGTGGCGACCCGCAGGCGCGCATCTACCGGCGGCGCGACGGGCGAACCGTGGCAGCCGCTCGCCGGCGGGTTGCCCGAGCCGCTTCCGGCGATGCCCTACGCGCTGGTCGCCACCGACGGTCGCCTCTTCGCCGGCCTCGCCGACGGGCAGATCTGGGAGAGCCGCGACCGCGGCGATAGCTGGACGGCGTTGCAACTCGAGGGCGACCCGCTCGGCGCCCTCGTCGCACTCGTCAAAGCAGGCGGCTGACGCGCACGCACGGCGCGCCCCTGCGGGCGGTCACGCCGGCGCGTGCGCGGCGCGACGACGGGAGCTAGGAGCGCGTCTCGGGCCCGGCGAGCTCATACACCTGCCACTCACCGTCCACTCCCTTGAGCGGGTGCGTGCCGGCCTCGACGAGCGTCAGACTGGAACCGACGACGAGGTCGCGCACGGTGCGTGACATCAGCACCTGACCGGATGCGGCGAGGGCCATGATGCGGGCGGCGATGTGCACCGCGATGCCCGCGATGTCGTCTCCGAGGACTTCCACCTCACCCGCGTGCAGGCCCATGCGGACGGGGATTCCCGCGATGCCGTTGATGGCACTCGCGCAGCGGATTGCGCGTTCGGGGCCGTCGAACGTGGCCAGGAATCCGTCGCCGGTGGTCGAGACCTCGCGCCCGCTGAAGCGGGCGATCTCCTGCCGTACGCGTGCCCGATGCCCCGACAGCAGGGCCTTCCAGCCCTGGTCGCCCAGTTGCGTGGCAAGCTCGGTCGAGCCCACGATGTCCGTGAAGAGGACGGTGGCGAGTACGCGGTCGATGCGCGGCGGCGGACGTACACCCGTGACGAAGTGCTGGATCGCGTCAAGTGTCTCCTCGTCGTCGGTCTCACCCGGCGCGTGCGACGTCCCCTCGAAGGTCACGAGCCGGGCGCCCGGAATCGCGTCCGCGATCCAACGCGCCCCGGCCAGAGGGCTGACCGGGTCGCTGGTCGCATTGACGACAAGCGTGGGCACCCGCACCAGCGCAAGTGTGGCTCGCATGTCGACCTCCAGGTTCATGCGCTCGAGCGCCGCCATTGCGGCCGGGCTGAAGGCTGACCGCGCGTAGCGATAGACAGCCGCGTCCTTCTCGGGATCGCTCCGCGGAATGCCCGCGCCAAACCTGAACAGCCACTCCTCCGTCGGGCCTTCCCGCTCGAGCCGCTCGATGACCGTGCGGTACTCGGCAACTGTCAGCACGGGGTAGGGGAAGTCGTCGGTCGGGTCCAGCGCGCCTGGGTCGCGAACAGGATCAAGCCGCGCGTGCGCTCCGGGTACGTGGCGGCGAAGAGCGCCGCCATGTTGCCGCCGTCTGAGTAGCCCATGACGACCGCTTCGCGGCTCTCGGTCGCGTCCATGACGGCGCGGATGTCATCCATCCGCTCCTCGAACGTGGCCGCGTCGGTCACCGGTCCGAGAGTCCGGTTCCGCGCTTGTCGAAGCGGATCAAGCGCGCGAAGCCGCTCAGCCGCTCGATCCAGGCCGCGACCTCGGCCCAGTCCCAGTCCAGCTCCAGATGCGACATGGCACCGGGCGCGGAGACGAGATCGACGGCATTCTTCTCCCCGGTCACCTGGTAGGCCACGTGCACGTCGCCACTCAGCGCGTAGCGCGTCTCAGGTCGTCGCATGCCCCGTGCTTTCCACCGCGGACCTCCCTCCCGGCGTGCGCAGATCATACGCCGGGACAGGCCGCAGTTTCCGGTTCGCGCTGACGCCGACCACGAGCGGGCCATTGCCGTGGTGCCCGCCCGACCCGGCTGCCTTCAGCCGCATTCGGGCTCGCCGGTTGCGGCATCCACGAAAGCGTCTCCGATGTCCCCACCGTCCAGCCCGCACCGGAAACGAGCATTTCGAGCGCGATCACGCCCGACTCATTGTTCTGTGTCCATGCGAGATCGATACCGAGGAACTTCACCGGGCCATCCTGCCACGCACCAATCAGGAGCGGACGGACCGACTCAGGCGAGGGAACCGGGCGGCAACCTGCGGCGTCGAAGCCTCGAGATGCTGAAGGTCCTCGCCTTCGTCGTCGTCGCGCTCGCACTTGCGATGACGACCGCTACCGCCGCCGCTCCGAAGGTGACGTCCATCCGTCTCGTCAGCGACGGCGGTTTCGTCGCTCGACACAGCGTGACCGCTGTCGACCGGCACAATCGCGCCGCGCTGGCGCGCACCGCTGCGCTCGTCCCGGCGCGGCTGCCGCGGCTGCTGCCTCTCGAGAACGGGTGCATGGATTGCATCCTCAACACGCTCACGATCGTGCGCGGCGGCCGTCGCTTCGAGCTCCGCTGGTACAACGGGGCGCCTGCCTCGTTGCGTCCTCTGCTCGCCGCGCTGGTGAAGAACGGACGGCATTCAGGCGACCACGCCTGAGCTAGCCGGCCGAAGAGCCACTGCGCCAGGCCCGACGGCATCGCGGGAGTGCTCGTCAGCCGAGAGATTTCGGCGCTCGCCGCGCCGCGGCCGCGGCAGCGTGTGAGTGAACGGCATCAGATAGCACACCCAACAGGACGGCTTTGTCCACCTACCCCCAAGAGTCGTGGTTCCGAGCCCTCGCGGTTCTCCGAAAAGCCCCGCATAAGCAGGGGGTTTAAGAAACGGACCTGACTTACGTTGATCTTTCTATCCCACCCAGGAGAGCAGCGACTTGGAACTCACACGGGAACGCATTGAGCGGAAGGACTTCCCTCAGGTGCGCCGGGGTCTTGACCCGGAGGCGGTACAGGACCACCTGCATGAGGTGGCCAAGGCCGTCGATGAGGTGAAGCATGGCGGCACCGCGGCCGCGACCGGCGCGTGGGTAACCGCCATCGTCGATGCGGCCGAGCGAGCCGCGCAGGAGCTGGAGCAGACGGCGCGGGCCGAGGCGGAGCGCATGCGCTCCAGCGCCAAGGCCGCGGCCGAGACCACCCTCGCGCGTGCCAAGAACGAGGCCGAGAGCACGCTCTCGAGCGCCAAGGCCCAGGCCGAGAAGACGCTCACGAGCGCAAACGCGAGCGCTCACCAGACGCTCTCGAGCGCCAAGGCCGAGTCCGAGAGCACGCTGACCAACGCCCGCAACGAGGCCGCCAGCAGCCTCTCGAGCGCGCGTGCGGAGGCCAAGAGCACCCTCACCAGCGCCCGCGAAGAAGCAGAGCGCTGCCTGTCGAGCGCCAAGGCCGAGGCCGAGAAGACGCTCACGAGCGCCAACTCCAACGCCCACCAGACACTCACGAGCGCCAAGAGCGAGTCCGAACGCATGCTCGCAAGCGCGCGCACGGAGGCCGACGCCATCCTCTCGAGCGCACGCGCCGAAGCCGCCAGCACGCGATCCAACTCCCGCGCGCAAGCCCAGCAGCACCTCGAGCGGGTAGAGCAGTCCGTGGCGCGGCTGCTCGAGCGCGCCAACACCGTGCAAGGCGATCTCGGCAAGCTCGTGACCGACGCAAGCGGATCGATCTCCAAGCTCGCCGACACCGTGCGCTCCGGAGCCGACAAGCTGCGTGCCGACCTCGACGTCCCCCGCGAAGAGCGCCCAGCCGCCGCCCCCGCAGCGAGCGCGCTGGCCACGCCCGCCCGGCCCACCGCTCCCGCCGCCGCGCCGCTGGCCACGCCCGCGGCGGCCAGGCCCGCTGAGGAGAAGCTCGCCGCTCCGGCGACCGTGAGCGCTCCGGCGTCCCAGCAGGCTGAGACGCAGAGCCGCCCGTTCGGCAGCCCGGCGGCCCCGGCAGCCGGCGACGGCACCAGCGGGATGCAACCGCCCGCTGTGGAGTCCCCGCCTCGAGGCCTTCAACATGGCCAAGAGCGGTGCTTCCCGTGACGAGGTGGCTCGCCACCTCAAGGAGAAGTTCGGACTCGAGCATCCGCAGGAGATCCTCAACGACGCCTTCCTCCGTTCCGGCCGGTAGGCCACAAACCCCAACCAGGCGACGCCTCCGGGCCGCCGCGGAATGCTTCCGCGACCGGCTGCCGGCGGCGTTCGCACGTTCAGGACGAGGGGACCCGCCCGGCAGATCGCTGAGCGGGGAAATCGTGGTGCCTTCGACAACGCCATGCCCCCGGGAGGACTTGAACGTCCGACGCACCGTTTAGGAAGCTCTGAAAGAGTCGGATGAGCAGGGATTTCTTCGCGGTGTTGCGCCTCCCGGGGCGCCTCCGCCTGGTGCGGTCTTGTGCGGTTTGGCGGTGTCCGTTCATGTGGTCGCGACGATGAGTGCGCGCGCGGTGATGCCTTCGAGACGCTGCGGTTGTGGCAGGAGGCGCCACGCCTCGTGCTCGTCATTATCGAGGGCTCGCACAGCGGCAATGCGGCGTGCATTGCGCGGGCCGAGCTCTTCCCGTAGGCGGAACGGGTCGGCCACCAGCGAGAAGAGCACCGCCAGGTCACTGAGGTGACGCTCTGGGCCGAGTCCAAGGTCGGAGCCAGCAGCCGCGGCTTTGATAACGAGCGCGCCCGCGAGGTCGGGGCAGGGGATCATGGCGTCGCGCCCGTCGAGGCGAACCGCGAGCGGCTGGCTGCGCTCGAGCGCGTAGGTGCCGCCGGCGATCGCGACCGTTGTGAGCGAGCCCACGGTGTGGCGGTCGGCCCGCGCGCCGAGGTTGTCAGGCGCGAGCAAGTCGAGCGTGACGTCGCCGCGTTTGAAGCGGTGGCCGGATTCGTCCGGGGCTGCGAGCTCGACCTCAAAGTCGAGCTCGGAAAGCGTGGCGACGATCCGAGGGAGAGCCGCTGGGCGCGCACGTAGGTCGGCGAGTACATCGAGGTCGCGTGTGACGCGCGGCGGGACGCGGTCCTGCTCGAGCGCACGCAGGAGCACCATCTGTCCGCCGACGAGCGTCCAGCCGTCAGGCTGGCGCTCAGCGAGGTCAAGCAGCGCGTCCCAGAGTTCCCGCTCGGTTCCACCGGGTGCAGGCAACTCGATCACTCGAGGTTCCCGCCGCGCGAGCAGGGCACGCCCGGCGCGAACGCTGCGCTCGTCGCCGTCGTCGATGAGGTCGGCGGCGATGAATGCGCGCGGCGCGATCCGCTCTCCCTCTCGGAAAGGCCACAGCGTGCTGGGGATGCGTAGCTTCAGGTTCGCCTCTGCTGCCGCGACACGGCGGAGAGCGAGTTCGCGCTCGATCTTCGAGGCGTCCTGCTCGCGGACGTAGAACTCGACCAGCCCTCCCCCTGCGAGATTCGCGTGATGGTGGGCGGCGGCTGCCACGCCGCCGAGCACGACCCGGTCGTCGCGCGCAATCCGCTCCAGGGCAGCCGGATGCGCGAAGTACGAGCGGACATCCGCGCGCGCGGCAAGCGCGCCCGGCTGGAGTTCCGCAGAGCGCGCGGAGCGGCCGGCGGCGCGAGCACGCTCGGAGCGATGAAGCTCGATCTCGCCGCTCCGGCCCTCCAGCAGCAACAGAAGTGCCCAGGCAGAGCGAGCTGAGAGCGGTCGCCCGCGGCGAGCACCCTTTCTGCGGGCGTCGACCGCGGCGGAGTCGAGCGCCCACGCTTGGCCGAGGCGCCGCGCCGGCAATCGCCCTGAGGCGGCGAGCGAACGCACGCGCTGCTCACCGATGCCAAGCCGCTGAGCAGCTTCCGACACGCTGATCTCGCTCACAACCGCACCGTACCACAAATAGATCGTTTTCGCGTATTTGTGTTACGACTCTCAAGTTGAGTCCGCGGCGAGGTTGGCTGCCAAATGGCCGGCCGCGCCGGAGCGCTCGTGATTCGTTGAGCATGGTGCCGGTAGCACTCGGTGTGCGTCCCCGTCAACGCCTTCGGCCTCCGTCCGTTGGGGCGGCCCTCGGTGACTGCACCACACCCGGCCGCCCGTGGGTTGGCGGGGCGGGGCCCGAAGAGCGAGTCGCTTAATCGCGAGCTCGAAGTGCTCAACTGCGACGAGTCCACGGCCTCGCGCGAGATCTACGGCCTACAGCTGATAGATGCAACTATGAGCGGCATGCCCGATCGTTACCTGCGTCCCGGCTGGTTCACGAGGAACGTGTTCAACCGGATCGTCGCGGCTCTCACCCGGCTCGGCGTGAGTGTGCTCGGTTCGCGCGTGCTCGAGGTGCGCGGCCGCACGAGCGGCGAGGCGCGACGCGTGCCCGTCAACCTGCTGAGCTTCGAAGGCGAGCGCTACCTTGTGGCTCCTCGAGGCGAGACCCAGTGGGTGCGGAACCTTCGCGCGAGCGGCGGTGAGGGCACGCTCTTGCTCGGCAGGCGCCGCGAGCCATTCGCCGCAGCCGAGCTGGGCGACGACGAGAAGCCGCGGCTGCTGCGGGCGTACCTGAAGCGGTGGAAGGCCGAGGTCGGCATCTTTTTCGAAGGTGTCGGGCCGGATGCGCCGGACGAGGAGCTGCGGCGCATCGCGCCTGGCTACCCGGTCTTTCGGCTGCGCGCTCGTTAGTCGCCTAGCCGAAGATGAACTGGCCTCAAGCCTTCACGGTGCAGCCGGCGGACACTCTTTCGGCCGGGATGGAATGTCGTGCCCTGTCGACAGCGGCATGCCTGTTGTGCGCGATAATGCCCTGTTCGCCACGAGCTGAGGCCATTTCGATAGGAGGGAAAGTATGAGCGACACCGTGTATCGCGTCACCGAGGTCATCGGGACAAGCGCCGAGTCGTGGGAGGCCGCCGCGCAGAACGCAGTCGCGACAGCCGGGCACACGATCCGTGACCTGCGCGTCGCGGAAGCCACGCGCTTCGATGTCACGATCAAGGACGGGAAGATCGCCGACTACCGCGTGCGCCTCGACATCTCGTTCAAGTACGAAGCGGCGGATTGATGCGACTGCGTCTGGTACGACAGACGCCTTGTCTCGGCAGGTCGCTGCTGACGTCTCGGCTATCCCGGGGGCTGGGTCCGGAAGAGGCGGCCGAGCCCGTCGATCTCGTCCCGGATCCCGGCGAGCCGCAGGCAATGCCAGGCGAGGGCGTGGTTCGATGACGTGATCGGCTTTCCGACACGCTCCTCGGCGCGCTCGACGATGCCGCAGACGCGCAGGCTGGTGCAGGCGACGAAGGCGGCGTCGACGGCCGGATCGGATGCCAGCTCGACGAGGGCGTCTTCGATCGAGGCCTCGCTGATGCGGGCGACTGCGTTGTCATCGGGGAGGTTGAAGGAGCCCATCACCGGCACGTCGAGGCTCCCTGCCACCCCATCGCCGCGAGGGCCGTGAGTGCCGCCGTGAACGGGCCCGTGACGGGCACGCCGGGCCGCGCCTCGTGCACGCGGGCCGGCGTTGCCGAAGCTCGACTCCTCGGCGGCGCCGTCATGCCGCTCGACGACGGTTACCTCATGGCCGTCCTTGCAGAGCTCATACGCAGTGGTCAGCGCGACCACGCCGGCACCGATGACGACCTTCACGTGCTGCCGCGCTGCCACGACGCGGATCTCGTCGGCTGGTTCGTATGAAGGCGCCTGGTGTTACTCATCGCAGCCATCGTTGCACCCGCGCTCCGATTCGGCGGACCTCCACGATTAGCGAGACCGGACCGCTTCAACGTTGCTCCGCTGTACGCGTTCGTACGGTTCGAACCAGCGGCGAGCCATTCCTGACGCATGTCGAGCGTGAGCGCGCTGCCGCGGTGGCAGGTTCGGCGCGCCTCCCGGCGCGCCTCCCGATCCGTCGAGGCGGTGTGCTCGCGCGCCTGGCCTTGGCCCGTCGCATGGGTGGCTGGACTGCCTCGCTTGGGAAACCCTCACTCTCCTCCCTGTCGGTCGTGTGCCCGAACCCACACTCCTCGCGCTATCGGATGCGCTTGCTCGTCGACGATATGGGCAACGATGCCGGCTGCGCGGGCGACGAGTGCAAATCCACGCATCCGGCAGGGCGGATACCCCATGTCCGAGAGGATCGCGCCGATCGCTCCGGCTGCGTTGACGATCAACGTTCGCCCAGTCTCGCGTGCCGCAACGTCTCGCACCCTTCCCAGAACGTCGACGTGGGCGCCGCGAAAGCCCTCCTCCTGCGCGATCCGGATCAGGACGTCGACCCGTGGGTCGCTGCCGCTGTGCAAGTTGTGGCCGAGCCCGGGAATCCGCAGACCGCGGTCCAGGAGGCGTCGCACCTCCAGTTGCACCGCATCCTCAGAAGGGATGCCGACCGGCGAGACGATGCGCTGGAGCATCTCGGCGGCCTGCTCGATCGTGCCGAGGAACCGAGAGCCGACGGCCAGCAGTCCTGCGGCGACCGCGCCCTGCGTGGCCTCCGGCGCTCCGTCGAGCACGAGGCGCGAGGCGAGCGTGCTGGGCGTGATTCCGTGCTCCATCAGCGCGACCAGCACCGCGTCCACGACCCGGACCTGGTGTGGGCCCGGAAGTGCGCCGTCCATGTCGAGGAGGAACATCTCGGTGAACGTGACTCGGCCCAACAGTTCTCCGGCGAGCCGATGGCCGCGCACGATGATCTCGTCACCTTCGGTGGTGGAGATTGGCGTCGGCTTGTCGCTCATCGTGCCTCCTGTGATGGCCTCGTCTGTTACCTGAGATTCGAGTACGCTGTCGGCGTCAAGATCATGTTCTCGGCGCGCTCGATGAGCGGGCCGTCGTTCTCGGTCTCGGCGCGGATCGCGAGCCATTCGGGATCGGACGCAAAGCCGTTCCAGATCGTTTCGCGCTCAGCGAGGTCGTCCCAGGCGAGGATGTAGCGAAGTGTGTTCGCCGACGGGCCGATGTAGCAGGTCCAGAAGCCGACGGGCTTGATCCCGTGCTTGGCGAACAGCGGAAGCGCCTGGTGTTGGAAGCGGTGGTTGAGTGCCGGCAATTTGCCCGGCACGACGTGGTAAGTGCGAAGCTCGTAGAGCACGTCTTCGTTTCATCTCCTCTGGGTGTCGCAAAGGCGCTTCGGTGCTACCCGACCTGGCGATCGTGGTCACGCCACAGATCGTCGCGCAGGTCGCGTTTGAGCACCTTGCCGGTGGGGCTGGTCGGAAGCTCGGGCACGAACACGATCCGGCGCGGCTTCTTGTATGAGGCGAGTCGAGTCCGAGTCCACGCAAGCAGGTCGTTCGCACTCACGGGAGGAGCGCCGCCGTCTACAACGATGAATGCCACGACGGACTCACCCCACTCACTGTCCGGCGCGCCGACGACGGCGACCTGTGCGACCGACGGATGCTCGGAGAGAACGCGCTCGACCTCGGACGGGTAGATGTTCAAACCGCCCGAGATGACCATGTCGCGCTGCCGATCCTGCAGTGTCACGAGCCCGTCGGAGTCGATCCGGCGAGGTCGCCCGAGCGGTAATACCCGTCCTCGGTCGTGACCTCTCTGGTCGCCGCCTCGTCCTGCCAGTAGCCGAGCATGCCCTGGTCGCCGGCAATCAGGAGCTCACCGGGGCTTCCCGGATCGACCGGGGCGCCGGACTCGTCGACGATCTTGAGGTCGACTCCGAAGGCTGCGCGGCCGGCGCTCAGCAGCGTGCGATCATCGAGCCCGGTGTAGTCCTCCGGCTTCAGCACTGTCACCGGATGCGGCATCTCGGACGACCCGTAGATCTGTGTGAGAATCGGCCCGAACGAGTCGACCGCCG
>CAWGVD010000052.1:0-8241 GCA_963825795.1 uncultured Actinomycetes bacterium
TAATCGGCTCGCTGGTCGTCGGCATCGGCGGCGCCATGGCCTTCCTCGCCCTCAGGCGCCGACACGTGGAGCTGGAGCGGGCTCCGGTCCAGAGGCGCTCGCCGAGGTGCTCAGCGAGACGCTCGACGACCTGCGCCGCGAGCCCGATCCGCGGAAGGCGGTCATCGGCGCCTACGTGAAGATGGAGCGGACGCTCGCCGCACGTGGCTTCCCGAGGCGCGAGTCCGAAGCGCCGCTCGAGTACCTCGGCCGCATCCTCGGGGCGATCGAGGGGAGCGGCCACTCCGCGCGCCGCCTGACGAGGCTGTTCGAGCGCGCCCGGTTCAGCCCGCACGAGATCGATCAGAAGATGAAGGACGACGCGATCGACTCCCTGGTTGGTCTCCGGGCCCAACTGGAAGCTGACGCGCACCGTCACCCCTCCGTACCCGTCGAAGAGGGGATCAGCATGCCGCCGGCGGCGACGTGATCACCGCGGCGCTGCGCTGGGTGGGCCTTGCCGTTGTCGCGGCGATCGCGCTCCTGGTCGCGCGCATGGTCTCCCCCGGGCGGAAGGACCTCGAGCTCGACATCTTCATCCTCGTCCTCGGTGGCATCGGACTGCTGGTGCTCGCGGCCGAGCTGCGCCGCCTGGCTCCGGCCGCGGAGAGGTCGCTCGTCGAGGAGGCACTCGATCCGGAGCCGGCCGAAAAGCGTCCGATCGCCGACCTGCTCAGGCTCGAGCGCGCGCTCTCGATGGCCTCCGCGAGGCAGTTCGACCTGCACTACCGCCTGCGGCCGATCCTGCGTGACGTGGCGGCGGCGAGGCTCGAGCAGCGCGGGCTCGACCTCGACTCCGGCCGCCCGGTCGTCCAGGAGCTTCTGGGCGACGAGCTCTTCGAGCTGACGGCGCCCGACCGCGAACCGCCGCCGAATCGACTGGCTCCCGGTCCCGATGTCGAAGGGCTCGAGCGAACCATCGGCCGTCTGGAGCGTCTTTAAGTGTCGATGACGATCTCCGAGCTGACCGCGCACGCGGAGAGCATCCTCACCGAGGTCGAACGGGCCGTGGTCGGAAAGCGCGAGGCGCTGGAGCTCGTCCTGCTCGGGATCCTCGCGGACGGTCACGTGCTGCTCGAGGACTTCCCGGGCCTGGCGAAGACGCTCATCGCGCGGTCGTTCGCGCACGTGACCGGGATGACGTTCTCGCGCGTCCAGTTCACGCCCGACCTGATGCCTGCGGACGTGACCGGGTCGTCGATCTACAACCAGCAGCGCTCCGACTTCGAGTTCCGGCCGGGGCCGATCTTCGCCAACGTCCTGCTCAGCGACGAGATCAACCGCGCCCCGCCGAAGACGCAGGCCGCGCTGCTCGAGGCGATGCAGGAACGGCAGGTGACGACCGAGGGCGAGACCCGCCAGCTGGAGCCGCCGTTCATCGTGCTCGCGACCCAGAACCCGATCGAGTTCGAGGGCACCTACCCGCTGCCAGAGGCGCAGCTCGACCGCTTCATGCTCCGCATCGGAGTCGGCTACCCGTCGCGCGAGCACGAGTGGGAGATGCTCGAGCGCCGGATCGAGCGGGCCGAGGACGAGGTGGAGCTCTACCAGGTGGTGAACCGCCAGAGCGTGCTCGAGATGCAGCGCGCCGTTGAGCAGGTGCACATCGACGAGTCGCTCGGCTACTACATCGTCGACCTGACCGTCGCTACGAGGACCGCCCCCGGTGTGCAGGTCGGCGCGAGCCCGCGCGGGTCGCTCGCGCTGCTCAAGCTCTCGCGCTGCCGCGCCGCACTGGCCGGGCGCGACTACGTGACGCCCGACGACGTCAAGGAAGTTGCGGTGCCTGCACTCGCACACCGGCTTTCGCTGAGGCCGGAGCTCTGGGTCGAGCGCCGCCGCTCGGACGACATCGTCCGCGACGTGCTCGACACCGTTCCGACGCCGTCGGTCGAGCAGGCGGAAGCGCGCGCACGCGCGCAATGACGGGCGTCGCGACCGGCAAGCTCCGCGTCTACGTCTTCCTCGCCGGCCTGGGACTGCTCGCTGCGCTCGCTCTCGGCCGGCCCGAGCTCGCCGCGCTGGCGGCGCCGTTCGCGCTCTTCGCCGCCCTCGGGCTCGCGCTGATGCGACCCGTCGAGGTCAGGGCGCCCTCGGAGCTCGACCTCGAGCGCCAGCTGGAGGAGCGGACCGTGACGCTGCTGCTGGAAGTGTCCGCGAACAGGGCGGTCGAGCACCTGGAGCTCGTTTTCGACGCGGACGAGGGCCTCGTCGCCGAGGCGCCGAACCCGATCCTCATCCACCTCAGCCCCGGGGAGCGGCGCGAGCTCGAAGTACCGATCCGCTGTGCACACTGGGGGACGTACGAGGTCGGGAGCGTCGTCTGGCGCGCCCGTGACCCGTTCGGCCTCTTCGTCTACGAAGGAACGATCGCGTCGGGCCACCGGCTCAAGGTCTACCCGCGCGGCGAGACGCTCCAGCGGCTGCTGCGACCGCTCGAGACGCAGGCTTTCTCCGGCAACCAGGTCGCGCGAAGCCGGGGCGAGGGGATCGAGTTCGCGGACCTGCGGCCGTTCACGTACGGCGACCAGGTGCGGCGCGTCAACTGGCGCGCGACGGCGCGCCGCGGCGAGCCCTGGGTGAACGAGACGCACCCGGAGCGGAACTCGGACATCGTCATCTTCCTCGACACGTTCGCCGAGGCGAGGCGGCCCGATCTGGGGACGCTCGACATCGGCGTTCGCGCCGCTGCGTCGCTCGCCGCGCTCTACCTGCGCGAGAAGGACCGTGTCGGGCTCGTCTCGTTCGGCGGGGTCCTCAACTGGCTGACGGTGACCTCCGGGACGGCGCAGCTCTACCGGATCGTCGACTCGCTGCTCGATTCCGAGATCCTGCTCAGCTACGCGTGGAAGGACCTCGACGTGATCCCGCCGAGGACGCTGCCGCCGCGCGCGCTCGTGTTCGCGTTCAGCCCGCTGCTCGACGAGCGGGCAATCGGCGCCCTGCTCGACCTGCGTGCCCGCGGCTTCGACCTCGCGGTGATCGAGCTGTCGCCGTACTCGTTCGTGCCCGAGGGCGAGACCGAGCTCGAGCGGCTCGCGTACCGGCTCTGGCGGCTTCAGCGCGATGCGCTCCGCACGAAGTACGCGTCGCTCGGAGTGCCGATCGTCGAGTGGCGCGAGGGTGTCCCGATGGAAGCGGTCGTGGAGGAGGTGCGGGCATTCAGGCGCCACGCCCGAGTCGTTCGCGCCTAGCGACGGGTGCGGTCGCGGTGCTCGCGGCCGCTGCGCTCGCGGCGTTCCCCGCTTCGCAGAACCTGGACCTGCAGTGGGCCGCGCTCGCCTTTGCGATCGCGGCCGTGCTCGTGTTCGCGGTGGGGCTCGTGGCTCGCTCTCCGGGCGCGCTGGGTATCGGACTGGCCTTGCTCGGCGCGGACTACGCGGTCCTGTTCGTGGCGGAAGGGGGCGCGCTCGACCAGTTCACGCCCGCCTATGCGGCCGGCTTCATCCTCGTCGCGGAGCTCGGCTTCTGGTCGATCGAGTCGCGCATTCCGGCGTGGAGTGAGCCCGCGGTCGCCGAATGGAGGTTGGCGCGGATCGCCGGGGCCTGCATCGGCGCGGCCGTGCTGGCCGCGCTCGCGCTCGTCGCCGCGGCGGCGGCCACCGGGACGGGAGGGCTGGCGCTCGAGAGCCTGGGCGTCGTGGCGGTGCTCGGGTCGCTCGTCCTGATCACCGTTCTGGTCGGCCGCTGGGCCGTTGACGAGTAGTCCGTAGCAGACTAGTCCGGTACGGACTATGATGCAGCCGTGGCGACGGCGCAGCGGCGGAAAACGGTCACGCTCTCCACGACCGAGCTCTCGGTGCTCGGGCTCCTCTCCGCGTTCGGCGAGCACTCCGGCTACGACCTGAAGAAGCAGGCGGCGGCCGGCGTCGGCTACGTGTGGACCGCGGCGAAGAGCCACATCTACGCCGTGCTGCCGCGGCTCGTCGAAGGCGGCTACGCAACCTCGCGCCGCGTCGAGCAGAGCTCGCGCCCCGACAAGCAGGTCTACCGGATCACGGCGAAGGGCGAGGAGGCGTTCCGGGCCTGGCTCGAGGAGCCGGTCGAGGAGCGCCCCGACGGACGCAGCACGTTCCTGCTCAAGATCTTCTTCGGGCGCCACATGAGCCGCGAGGCGCTCGTCGCGCACCTCGAGCGCAAGCGTGAGTGGGCGGAGGCCTACCTCGACGAGTACCGGGCGATCGAGGAGCAGATCCGCGACGAGGAGTCGTCCTACTTCGGGTACGTGACCCTTCGCTGGGGGATCGCCCAGGCAGAGGCCTGGATCGGCTGGGCGGACGAGATCCTGCGCGAGCTCGAGGAGCGGCCGTGAGAGCCGCGCTCGCGATCCTGGCCGTCGCGCTCGTCGCCGTCCCGGCCGCCGACGGGTACCGGAACCCGACCGCGGGCAAGGCCCTCGTCCTGCAGCTCCAGGGCATGCACCGCGCGAAGGTGAAGCGGAACGTCGTCTACCAGCGGTCGCCGAAGCTGCGGATGGACGTCTACCGCCCGCGGAACGCGCGCGGCCGCCTGCCGGCCGTCCTCCTCGGCGGGCCGCCGGGCTCCGGCCGGACCAGCGGCCAGAAGGTTGGCTGGGCGCAGCTGATCGCCGCCTCCGGGCTGAGCGCGGTCGCGTTCGACATCCGCTCCGACGGCCGGCTCCAGTCGCCGCGCAACCCGGCCGTGGACGTCCAGTCTGCGATCGCGTACGTCCGTTCGCACTCGAAGCGTCTCGGGATCGATCCGAACAGGCTCTGCACGCTCGGTTTCTCGGCTCCCTGGCATCTGTGGGCGACGATGCGCGATCCCCGGTCGTGGCTTCGCTGCAACGTCGTCTACTACGAACCGCTCGACTTCCAGAGCCCCGCGCTCGGGGATGAGTTCTCCGCCCTGACCTACCTCCGCCGGTCGCCGGGCTCGATTCCGCCGATGCTGGTCCTGAAGGCAGGCCGCGACTCCAACGCGGGCATCAACGAGTCGATCGACCGCTTTCAGGCGGCCGCGACCGAGCTCCATGCCGATGTCCGCGTCGTCACCGATCCGGAAGCGGCACAGGGCTTCGACATCGGGCCGAGGACAGCTCGGGCGCGCGCGATCGTCAAGCAGACGCTGCGGTTCCTGAAGGCGCGGCTCGCGCCGCCACTCCCCGTGACCGAATCCTGTGCGACGAAGGCTGAGAAGGCCTCGGCGCTCCGCTTCTTCGCCGACGACGACACGCCGCTCCTGGGCGTCGTCGTTGGCAGCGGGTCACGTGGGGTCGTCCTCGCACACGGCCAGAACCTCGGCTTCTGCGAGTGGCTTCCCTATGCGCGCCAGCTCTCCGCGGCGGGCTATCGCGTGCTCGCCTACAACTCGCGACCCGGAACGCGGGTCGATCTCGACATCGCGCCCGCGGTCGAGGCGCTCCGGCGAACCGGATCGCCGCATGTGATCGTGGTGGGATCCTCGGCCGGGGCGATCGCGGCTCTCATCGGAAGCACGGCGCTGGCGTCGGCGCCGGCAGCCGTCGTCAGCCTCTCCGCGCCTGCGTCGTTCGGGCCGCTGAACGCGCTGCCGGCCGTGGCGAGGCTGCGGGCGCCGACGTTCTTCGCCGCATCCGAGAACGACGACCCGTTCGTCGGGGACGCGAGAGCGCTGTACGCGGCCTCCGTGTCGCCGGACAAGCGGCTCGAGATCCTGCCCGGCGCCATGCACGGGTCGCGGCTGCTCGACGACCCGGGTTTCCGGTCGCGCGTCGAGGCTTTCATCGCGGCGCACTAGATACATTCCTCCCGATGGCGCAGGTGCTTCCGGCCGAGCGTGACCTTCGGCGCGTGATCGGCGACGGCGAGTCGGTGCCCGACGGCGAGGTCGAGGGGCTCACCGACCACGACCTGGTCGAGCTCTACCGCGGGCTCGTCCTGCTCCGCACCTACGACGAGCGCTCGGTCGTCTACCACAGCCAGGGGCGAATCGGGACGTACGCGATCTACTGGAACCACGAGGCGATGCAGGCCGGCTCGGTCTATGCGCTCGAAGACGACGACTGGATCTTCCCGAGCTACCGCGAGTCGGCGATCGGGCTGCTGCGCGGGCTTCCCGCTTCGACGGTGCTCTCGTGGTGGCGCGGGCATCCGGCCGGCTGGTGGAACCCGGCGGACTACAACGTCGCCTCGATCTGCGTGCCGATCGGGACGCACGTGCCGCACGCGGCCGGCCTCGCATGGGGGAAACGGCTGCGCGGCGAGAACGCGTGCGCGATCGCCTACTTCGGGGACGGCGCCACCTCGGAGGGTGCGTTCCACGAGGGCGCGAACTTCGCCGCCGTCATGCGCGCGCCGCTCGTCCTCTTCTGCAACAACAACGGCTGGGCGATCTCGACTCCGGTCGAGGCGCAGACGCGTGCCGAGACGCTCGCGGACAAGGCTGTCGGCTACGGGATGCCGGCCGCGCGGGTGGACGGTCTCGACATCCTTGCCGTCTACGAGGCGACGCGCGAAGCCGTTGCGCGCGCCCGTGCAGGTGAGGGGCCGACGTTCATCGAGGCGGTCAGCTACCGGGCCGCGCCGCACGCGACGGCGGACGACCCGAAGGCGTACATCGACCTCGAGCGCGTCGAGGAGGAGAAGAAGCGCGAGTGCGTCGGGCGGTACGAGGGCTACCTGCGGCGCGCGGGGATCCTCACCGATGAGATGGCCGAGTCGATCCGGGCCGAGGCCGAGCAGGCCATGCGCGACGGGATCGCTGCGGCGGAGGCCGAGGCGCCTGCTGATCCCGGGTTGCTGTTCGAGCACGCGCTCGTCGACCCGCCCGCGAGCTTCGAGACGGACCTTGCCGAGCTGAGGAGGGTCCTCGGTGGCTGAGCTGACGCTCGTCGAGGCGATCAACGACTGCTTCCACGTCGAGCTCGGCCGAGACGAGAACGTGATGGTCATGGGCGAGGACGTCGGCCGCGCGGGCGGCGTTTTCCGCGCGACGGCGGGCCTGCGCGACAAGTTCGGCCCGGATCGCTGCGTCGACACGCCGCTCGCCGAGGCGGGGATCATCGGCAGCGCGATCGGGTTGTGCATGGCCGGGTTCCGGCCGGTTTGCGAGATGCAGTACGACGCGTTCAGCTACCCGGCACTCGACCAGCTGATCACGCACGTCGGCCGCTACCGCTGGCGCACCGGCGGGCAGATGACGTTCCCGCTGACCGTGCGCATGCCGTACGGCGGAGGGGTCCGCGCGCCGGAGCTGCACGACGACTCGCCCGAGGCCTACTACGTGCACACACCGGGCGTGAAGGTGGCGATCCCTTCGACGCCAAGCGATGCAAAAGGCCTGCTCGCAGCCGCAATTCGCGATCCCGACCCCGTCGTCATCTTCGAGCCGAAGCTCCACTACAGAACGATGCGCGGCGAGGTCCCGGAGGGCGAGCACGTCGTCCCGCTAGGACAGGCCCGGACCGTCCGCGAAGGCGACGACGTCACGCTGGTCGCATACGGCTCGATGGTTCCGCTCGCGGAGCAGGCTGCGGATTCGATCGCAGATCGAGCCTCGACCGAGATCCTGGACATTCGCAGCCTGAAGCCGCTCGACGAGGACGCGCTCCTCGCGGCGGCCGCCAAGACGGGGCGCGTCGTGATCATCCAGGAGGCGCCGCGGACGGCCGGCTACGGCGCCGAGCTCGCGGCGATCCTCGCGGAGAAGGCGATGCTCGACCTGCGCGGGCCGGTGCTCAGGGTGACGGGCTACGACGTCCCGTACCCCTACTGGCAGATCGAGGACGCATACATGCCCTCCGTCGAGCGGGTCGTGGACGCGGTCGACAAGCTGCTCGAGTACTAGTGCTCCACGAGTTGCCGCTCGAGCGCAGGAACCTGCACGGACACTTTTCACGCGATCTGCCGCCCGCGGTGACGATCGACCCGGGCGACTCGGTCGCCTTCTTCGTGCCGGACGCGGGCTGGGGGATCGGCCCGCCCACCGACGACACGGCGACGCGCGAGCATTTCGAGCCTCGCGACAAGGAGCTCGACGCCGGGCACGCCCTGCTCGGCCCCATCGAGGTGCGGGGCGCACGGGCCGGGGGCACGCTGGCGGTCCACCTCGAGGAGCTGCGTGTCGGCACGTGGGGCCTCACCGAGGCAGGCGGCTGGTCGACTCCGCTGAACGAGCGTCTAGGCGTGGCAGACGGCGAGACGCGATCACTCGTCTGGCGGCTGGATCCGGAGGCGGGCACAGGACGTGACCAGTTCGGCC
>CAWGVD010000053.1:0-6273 GCA_963825795.1 uncultured Actinomycetes bacterium
GGGACGGAACTCGCTGCTGGACAGATGGATCGACGAGAGCAGTGCGTCGTGGCGCGGCCGCACCGTGACCAGCCACGGAACGTGGATCGCGTTGCTCCCGCGAGGACGGATCGCGAGCAGGCCCTCGACCGCGTCGCCCATCGGCGCCAGCGCGCGCACGGCGACGTAGACCGTCGCGATTCCATGCGGCCTGATCCGCGCCTGCGACGGCGCGAACGCGAACACGAGCGCGCGGGCGCCGCCCCGATCGCGCCGGTCGGCGGCGAACTCGACGGTCAGCCGGCGGGACGACAGGTTGCGCACGACGAGCCTGCGCGTCGCGTGCCAGCCCGAGCCGCGCGTGGCCCGCCCGAAGCTGAGCGTGGTCGGAAGAGCCGCGACCTCTCCCGCGGCAGTCGCGCCGATGTCCAGGAGCCCTGTTCCCTGCGCCGCGACCGACTCGCGCGGGAGCTGCCTCGCCGAGCCTGCGAGCAGGCCCTTGAGCGCGGATGCGTCCAGGTCGGGCCTGGCCTCCGCGAGCAGCGCGGCCGAGCCGGCGACGATGGCCGACGCGGCGCTCGTGCCGCTGATGCTCGAGTAGCGGGCCGAGCCGTCCTCGGCCTTGCCGGGATCCGCGGTCAGGAGGCCGACACCGGGCGCGACGAGGTCCGGCTTCACGAACCCGTCGAACGCAAGCCCGCGGGACGAGAACGGCGCGACACCGCCCTCCGTGGAGCTCGTCTCGGCGCTCGTTCGACCGATCGACACCATCACTGTCCGTCCCCCGGCGAGCTCGTCGGCGAGCCGCTTGCCGAGCGCGGACGGCAGCCCGACGACCGGGACGGTGACGCCGTCGTCGAGGCCGATCCCGCCGCCCGGAAGCGCGTCGCCGTAGAGCACGACGGACGAGGCGCCCGCCTTCGCGGCCTGCGCCGCTGCATAGCCCGGGTCGTTGCCCGCAGGGACGAGAGCAGCGCGCCCCGCGACGAGGCTCATCCCGCTCTTCGAGAAGAACTCGTCCAGGCTCGGCGGCGCGCCCTGCGTCAGCTCAGCGGGCCCGAGGCGCGGAACGCTCAACGACAGCGTCTGATCCGAGCTCGGCTCGACGGCTCCGGCGAGCGGCACGCGGCGGTCGAAGAGGACGCCGAGCCCGACGCGCGCCACGACGCGCACGGACGCAGAGGAGTCCCGGAGGTCGGCCGCGCCGACGGTGAGCGCCGCACGTGATCCGCCCGGGCCCGAGATGCTTCCGTACCCCGGGCCGGCCAGACCGTCGTTGCCGGCAGGCGCGACCACGAGCGTGTCGAGCCGGAGCGCTCCGGCCACGGCTCTGGCCGACGGGCTGTCCTCGAAGGCTGCGAACGGCTCGGCGACCCCGACGAGCGCGATCCGCGCCGCGTCGAGAGCGACGCCGTCCAGGTTCGGGTCGACGGCGCGCTCGAGGCCGGCGATCAGCTGGTCGGTGCGGCCGTAGACCGCCCAGCGCCCGCTCGCCTCGGGCTGCCAGCCCGCGACCCGGATCGGGAGCACCGTCGCCCCGGGCGCGACGCCGTTCATCTTCCCCGGGCCTTCGGAGCCGACGAGGAGGCCGGCCATCTGCGTGCCGTGCCGTTCGAGCCGTGTCGGATCCTCCGGGCTGGGCCGCGCGCTCGTGTCGCGGGTGTTGCCCACGACGTCGTAGCCGCTCGAGACCTGGCCGAGGACGTACGGGTGGTTCGCGTCGACGCCCGTGTCGAGCAGCGCGATCGTCACGCCGCGCCCGTTCGAGCCGGGCAGGCTGACCTCCGGACGGCTCGCCACGCCCGGTGCGAGCGCGCCCTTCTGCGATCAGCGTCGAGGAGACGGAGGCCGGATACGTGACGCGAACCGGATAGACGCCCGCGACCTCGGGCGCGCGCTCGAGGAAGGCGACAGCACGCGCGTCGAGCGCCGCCGAGAAACCGGTCAGGACGCGTGCGTAGCGGTGCTCGGGCCGCACACGCACGCCGTCCTGCGCGAGCCGCGCGATGAGGAGGTTGTCCGCGGCGAGCGCGGCCGCGGTCCAGCGGCGCTGCTGCGCCTCGGTCGCCTGTCCCCCGGCCGCCGCGACCTGGTCGGCGAGCGACGGGCTGTTCAGGACGACGATCACGCGCTGGCCGACTGCGACCTGCTCGCGCGGGCTGCCGACGAGGCCGCGCCACGACGACGCTGCCTGATCCTGTTGCTCGTGGCCGGCGCTCCCGGCACCAGCGCCGACCGTCAGGAGCGTCGCAGCCAGGGCCAGCGCTGCGAGCAGGCCTAGCTGCGGGGCTTCACGCCGCCGTAGACGCATACGCATCCAACGCAAGATAACGAGCGAACGGGATCGCCTCGACGTACCTCCCGGCGGAGGCGATCATCGCCGCGTTGTCCGTGCAGAGCGCGAGTGGCGCCAGCGCGGCGTCCGGGAGCGCGGCGCGCAGCTCGGAATTCGCGGCCACCCCGCCGACGACCGCTATCCGATCGGCCCCCGTTTGCTCAGCCGCGGCCTCGGCTCGTTCGACGAGGGCGGTGACGATCGCGCGCTGATAAGAAGCCGCGAGATCGGCGCGGCGGCGCTCCAGCTCGTCCGCGTCGAGCTCGCGCACCGTGTACAGAAGCGCGGTCTTGAGGCCCGAGAACGAGAAGTCGAGCCCCGGGACGCGGGCGATCGGGAAGTCGAACGCCTCGGGGTCGCCCTTCGTCGCCAGCTCGTCGATCGCCGCTCCGCCCGGATAGCCGAGCCCGAGCAGCCGAGCGCCCTTGTCGAACGCCTCGCCTGCCGCGTCGTCGAGTGTCGTGCCCAGGATGTCGAACCCGCCGTGATCCCGCACGTCGAGGAGCAGCGTGTGCCCCCCGCTCGCGAGCAGGCAGAGGAACGGCGGGTCGACGGCCTCGGGTTGGAGGAACAGCGAGGCGACGTGGCCGTGCAGGTGGTTGACCGGAGCGAGCGGCAGCCGCCGCGCCCAGGCGAGCGCCTTCGCCGCCGACAACCCGACGAGGAGCGCGCCGATCAGCCCCGGGCCCTGCGTGACCGCGATCCGTTCGACCCGGTCGAGCCCGATCCCGGCCTCGCCGAGCGCCTCGCGCAGGACGGGCGTGACGAGCTCCAGATGCCGCCGCGACGCGACCTCCGGGACGACGCCTCCGTACTTCGCGTGCAGCTCCGCCTGGGAGGAGACGACGTTGGCCAGGATCTCGCCGTCGTCCGTGACGACAGCCGCGGCCGTCTCGTCGCAGGACGTCTCGAGCCCGAGGATCAAGCGCTGGCCGGCTCGCGCACGGGGTCGCGCCACATGATCAGCGCGTCTTCTCGGTTGTCCGTGTAGTAGCCGCGGCGGATTCCGCTGGCCCGGAAGCCGAGCGCCTCGTAGAGGCGGATCGCCGAGTCGTTCGAGACGCGCACCTCGAGCGTGTAGCCGCGCCTGGCGTCTCGCGCGGTGACTTCGAACAGGCGCTCCATCATTCCCCGCGCGATCCCGCGTCGCCTGTACGCCGGCGCAACCGCGATGTTCATCACGTGCCAGGCGTCGACGTAGCGCGAGATGATCAGGTAGCCGACGAGCTCGTCGCGATCGGTGTCGACCGCGCCGAGGCAGATCGAGGACGGCTTGGCGAGCTCGCCCGCGAACATCGACCGCGACCACGGCGTCGGGTACGAGGCGCGCTCGATCTCCTCGATCGAGCCCAGGTCGCGCAGCTTGAGCTTTCGGTATTCGATCGTCACGAACGCTTCCGGTCCGCGTCGGGAACCCTGACGTAGATCGGCTCGACGAGCTCGGCCGGGCCGAAGTCGGTGGCGAGCCGCGCGTGCACGCTCGCGCGCGGGACGTGCAGCTCGCTGTCGTCGGGCGGAATCTCGGCGCCGGCCGCCTCGAGCACCTCGCGGTACCGAATCGCCCCATCGCCGACGCAAGTTCGTCCTTGTAACACAGTGTTACTAAGTTCGGTTGGAAGTGTCGCGGCCGGTTTGCCGTCGATCAGCGTGAAGACCTCGCGGCGGCGCGCGTCGATCATCGGGAGCGCGGCCGGCGCGCCCGCTGCCAGCGCCTCGAGGGTCGAGACGCCCGCGACCTGCGCGTCGAGTGCGAAGGCGAGCGCGCGGCCCGCGGCGAGCCCCATGCGCAGGCTCGTGAAGCTCCCGGGCCCCGTGCCGACGACGATCCGCTGCAGCTCTTCCGGCTCCGCGTCGGCGCTCGTCAGGAGGTCGTCGACGTCCTCGAGCAGGCGCGCCGGGAGCCCGGTGCGCTCGCCGAGCAGCTTCCCGTCCTCGAGCAACGCGCTCGTGGCCACGTTCGTCGCCGTGTCAAACGCGAGCGTCAGCACGTTCGACCTCGATCATCCTCCGGTCTCCTCCGGCGTGGCGAAGCCGCACGCGGAAGCGAGGCTCGGGCAGCTCGTCCCCGGCCGCTTCGGGCCACTCGACGAAGCAGACCGCCCCGTCGAAGTACGGCTCGAGATCGCCCCACTCCGCCGGCGAGACGCTCTGGAACCGGTACAGGTCGAGGTGAGACACATCGACGACCCCAAGGTACCGATGCCCGATGGTGAAGGAGGGGCTCGTGACGTGTCCCTCGACGCCGAGCGCCCGGCACGCGCCGCGGACGAACGTCGTCTTGCCCGAGCCCAGGTCGCCGGAGACGGTGACGACATCGCCCGGCTCGAGGTCCGCGGCGAGCTCCGCAGCGATGCGCTCGGTCTCCTCCGGCGAGGACGACTCCCGCTCCATGCTCCTGAGCCTAGAAGAGGCCGAGCTGGACAGCGGGCTCGGCGGCGAGCAGCGGCTCGGGCTCCGGCGCCGGCTCGATCACGCGGCCGAGGAGCTCGGGGATCCGCGCGAAGTCCTCCTTGAGCACGCTCAGCATCGCCGGCGTGTAGAGCGCGGCCGCCGGGTGGTAGAGCGGGTAGAGCAGGACGGCGCGGTCGCCGAGCTCGACCTGTTGCTCCTGGCCGTGGACGCGCGTGATCCCGGTCGGCTTGCCCGAGAGCAGCTTCGTCGCAAAGTTGCCGAGCGTTCCGACGAGCTTCGGCTCGATCAGCTCGACCTGGCGGAAGAGATGGCTCTCGCAGGCCTCGATCTCGTCGGGCATCGGGTCGCGGTTGCCGGGCGGCCGGCACTTGATCACGTTCGCGATGTACACGTCCTCGCGGGACATGCCGATCCCGCCCAGGAGCTGGTCGAGGAGCTTGCCCGCCTGGCCGACGAACGGGTAGCCCTGCTTGTCCTCGTGGAACCCGGCGCCTCGCCGACGAACATCAGCTCGGCTTCCGGGTTCCCGACGCCGAAGACGACCTGGGTGCGGCCCTCTGCAAGACGGCAGCGCGTGCAGCCGGCGACCTCGGCCGCGTACTGGTCTAGTTCAGTGCCCGCAGCCACAGCTTCCGCCGCAACAGCCGCCCGACGCTGGATCCGCCGAAAGAGGGCTGCTCGGCGGTGCCGTGAGTCGCGAACACGGAGAACTGCTTGCGCACGTTCGAGGCGTCGCAGTCCGGGCAGCTGATCGCTTCCCCGTTCCGGACGAGCTCCTCGAAGTGCGACTCGCATTCCATGCACACGTACTCGTAGATCGGCATCGCCGCGAGAGTTTAGGCATAGATCCGGACACTCGGAGGTACACTTCGATTTGCCCGGTATCCGCTACGGAACTGGAGCTTTCTGGTGGTGCAAACGATTCGAATCATCGGCTCGGGCCGAGTTGGCTCGGCGGTGGCCGCGAGGCTCCGCGAGCGCGGCTTCGAGCTGGCCGAAGACGAGGCCGAGCTCGTCCTGCTCTGCGTTCCCGACCGGGCGATCCCGGAAGTCGCAGCGACCGTTCCCGAGGGCCCGTGGATCGGGCACACGAGCGGAGCGACGCCGCTGTCGGCGCTCGGACCGCACGAGCGGCGCTTCGGGCTGCACCCACTCCAGTCGTTCACGCGCGCGCGTGGACCTGAGCAGCTCGACGGCGCCTACGCGGCGGTCACCGGTGAGAGCGACGAGGCCCGCGACGTCGGTTCGTGGCTGGCGCGCCAGCTCGGGCTCGAGCCGTTCGCGCTTAACGACTCGGAGCGTGTGCTCTACCACGCAGGCGCCGTCGTCGCCGCGAGCTACCTCGTCACGCTGCACCAGGCCGCGGCCGACCTCGTGCAGGCTGCAGGCGCACCGCCCGAGGCGCTCCTTCCTCTCATGCGGCGCGTGATCGAGAACGACTTCGAGCTGACCGGGCCGGCCG
Organism: uncultured Actinomycetes bacterium; assembly: GCA_963825795.1. Lineage (GTDB taxonomy): Bacteria > Actinomycetota > Thermoleophilia > Gaiellales > Gaiellaceae > VAXT01. The sequence goes on from CAWGVD010000053.1 coordinate 6,189, forward strand.
TGCGCGGCGACTGGGAGACGGTCGAGGCGCACCTGGACGCGATCAGGGAGCGCCTACCCGAGTTGGAGCCGCTATATCGAGCGTT
>CAWGVD010000054.1:0-17219 GCA_963825795.1 uncultured Actinomycetes bacterium
CTGACTACGCGAAGGGGCGGTGAAGATGCTAGTTCGACGACTGCCCGAGCGCACGGGCGCGGCATATACTGGCGCAGCGGGACGACAGGGCGTGCTCACGCCCCGGCGTACCGTTTGACCACGTCTTCAGCTGAGCGCCGTCCCAACAAGGAGAGGTTATGGCAGTCGGACCCGTCGACGTCTACATCATTGGCTTTCCGGGCAACAAGTTCACCGGGCGAATCGCCCCGGCGATCTTGGAGCTCGTAGAGAACGGCACCATCCGAGTCCTCGATCTGCTCTTCGTGATGAAGGATGCAGACGGCGTCGTGACGACGCTCGAGGCTGCGGACCTCGACGAGGAAGGCGCGGGCTTCCTCTCCATCGACGTCGCGCAGCCGGGCGCCCTGGGGCCCGAGGATGCCGAGGAGGTCAGCGACGACCTCCCGTCCAACAGCTCGGCCCTCCTGGTCGCTTTCGAGAACCTCTGGGCCGCGAAGGTGGTCGACGCCCTCCAGGCTGCCGACGCCGTATTGATCGACTCGATCCGGATCCCCGCCGACGTCGTGGCGGCCGCGGTCGACGCAAGCTAGACCCGTCCATTTCGAGATCGAAAGGAACGACATGGGACTTCTACGTATGGCAGCCCGCACCGCCGTCGTCGCGGGAACCGCCACCGCTGTGTCCGGGCGCGTGCAGCGTCGTCAGGCCGCCAGGTATGACGAGCAAGACGCGCAGCAGTACCAGCAGGAGGCACCGCCACCGGCGCCGGAGGACGACCCAAACGCACAGCTCCAGAACCTGGCGCAGCTTCACACCCAGGGTGTGCTCACCGATGAGGAGTTCGCTGCGGCCAAGGCCAAGATCCTCGGAATCTGAGCGGATCACGCGCGCGCTGTGAGGCACGCCGAGGCGTATTCGCGGCTGGCAGGGGTCTACGACGAGCTTGTCATCGACCCCTGCCATGACCGCTGGGCCTCGTTCCTCCATGATCTCTGGAGCGCCGACCCGGAGGGCGTTCGCTCCGTGCTCGATCTCTGCTGCGGCACCGGCCTCCTCGCGGGCGAGCTGATCGCAACGGGGCTACCGGGTCGTCGGCGTCGACGCATCCGAGGCGATGCTGGCGCTCGCTCGCGAGCGCCTCGGCCCGGAAGTGGAGCTGAGCCGGACGACTCTCCCGGAGCTCGAGGGCGACGGTGTCTTCGACGCGGCGGTCTGCACGTTCGACGGCCTCAACTACCTCACGCCGGACGAGTTGCGATTGACGATGGCCGCGGTGGCCCTCCGGCTTCGGCCCGCCGGCTGGCTCGTCTTCGACCTCCACACCGACGGGATGATGGACTTCACCATCTCCAACCCCGTCGTCGCGGGTGAATCGGCCGGTACCGGCTTCGTGATCAGCAGCACCGTGGATCGCGGCACCCGCACCTGCGACACCACGATCGAGCTCACGCGGCCCCGTGCCGGTGACTCCTTCAGCGAGCAGCACCGGCAGTACTTCCACACGGATGCGGAGGTCCGTGCCTCCCTCCAGGACGCGGGCTTCGCGGTGACCGCTGTAGGCGAGGAGTACACGCACGAGCCGGTGGACGCCTCGACCCTGCGCGCGACGTGGACTGCACGGCGTCTACCGATGTGATCAGCTGGGGGGCACGATGCCCCAGGCGGCCGCGTGCGATTCTCCGGGCTCGAGCAGGATCAGCCCGTCACCGCTCGCGAAGGCGTTCGGGGCGCAGGTCATGGGCTCGACCGCGAGGCTCCGGCGCTCGACGTCGGGCAGGCCGTCGCCGGTGAAGATCATCAGGTACGGGTAGCTCTCGTCGGCCCACAAAGTCGTCCGGTCGACGGTCACGCGCGCGCGCCCGTCCTTGTCGCGCTCGAGCCCGGTGAAGCAGTGGTCGAGCCGCGTCGTGCCGATCGGCCGGGCCTCGCGGAAGTCGACCCCGGCGGCCTCCACGGGTCCCGCCCCGACCGGGATGCCACGCTCGTCGGCTTCCAGGACGGACGCCGCCGGCACCTGGAGCACGGCGTCATCGACTCTGCCGGAGGCGACCGCGAGGTACGGGTGCGCTCCGGCCCCGTACGGACACGCCTCGCTCCCCGTGTTGAGCGCCGTGAGGGCGACCGCGAGCCCGCCGTCGGAGAGCGAGTACTCCACCCGTAGCTCGAGCGTGAACGGATAGCCCGGCCGCGGTCGGAGAACGTGCTCGAGGACGACGCGCTCCGGCTCCCTCTCCGAGACGCTCCAGGCCGACCAGCGCACGAGCCCGTGGATGGCGTTTTGCCGCTCGATCTCGTTCAGGTCGAGCTGGTGGCCGCGCCCGTCGAGCTCGTACGCGCCGTCGCGGATCCTGTTCGGCCAAGGGATCAGAAGCTGGCCCCGCCCCGAAGGCGCGAGCTCGTCTGCCGCATAGCCGTCGAGGATTTCGCCACCCGCGGCCGAGTACGTCCGCAGGCCGGCCCCGACCTCGGTCACGACCGCCTCCTGGTCGCCGAAGGAGAGCCCGATCTGCTCGCCTGAAGGAGCGTTTGCAGCTGTCACCACCCCTGCTTACCACGGCACAGGCCCGCTTGGGTTCATCCCGTTCGGACGATGGCGCCTCGGCCGCCACCTCCTAGCGTCTGCGCCGAGATGTTGGGCGTCGAACCGCTCGCTTCGACCGTCGTGGACCTGGCCCGGGCGCAGTTCGCCACCACGTCGATCTACCACTTCTTGTTCGTGCCCCTGACGCTGGGTCTGGGGCCGCTCGTCGCGATCATGCAGACGATCTGGCACCGGACCGGGGACGAGGCGTGGCTGCGGCTAACCCGCTTCTTCGGGACGCTGTACCTGATCAACTTCGCGATCGGTGTCGCGACCGGGCTCGTGCAGGAGTTCGAGTTCGGGATGAACTGGTCGGTGTACTCGAGGTTCGTCGGCAACGTCTTCGGCGCGCCGCTCGCGATCGAGGGCTTGGGGGCGTTCTTCCTCGAGGCGACCTTCCTCGGCCTCTGGATCTTCGGCTGGAATCGGCTCTCGCCGCGCCTGCACCTCGCCACGCTCTGGATCGCCGTGGTCGGCAGCTGGCTTTCGGGCTACTTCATCCTGGTCGCGAACTCGTGGATGCAGCACCCGGTCGGCTACAAGCTCGTGAACGGGGAGGCACAGCTCACCAGCGTCTGGGCGCTCCTGTCCAACGGGTTCGCGCTCCGCGCGTACGTGCACACGATGCTCGCCGGTCTGATCTTCGGGTCGATCGTGATGTTGGGCATCTGCTGCTGGCATTTCCTGCGCGGCCACGACGGCGACCTCTTCCTCAAGGCGGCGAAGCTGGCCTTGATCGTCGCGGTGCCGGTCACGCTCCTCCAGCTCGTCGTCGGCAACCGCTTCGGGGAGGCCGTCACGAGCGCCCAGGGCATGAAGATCGCCGCCTCGGAGGCGCAGTGGAACACCTGCCAGCCGTGCGGCTTCTCGGTGTTCCAAATCGGCGGTTTCACCGCAAGTGACGAGACGCCGAGCTTCTCGATCACGATCCCGAAGCTCCTGTCGTACATGGCCGACGGCTCGTTCGACGGCCAGGTGCAAGGCCTCAACGAGCTCCAGAAGCAGGAGCAGCGCAAGTACGGCCGCGGCAACTACATCCCGAACGTGCGAGGTGATCTACTGGTCGATGCGGGTGATGGCCTTCGCCGGGGTGCTGATGTTCCTGGTCGCGGCCGCCGGTGCCTGGCTCTACCGGAAGAGGAAGCTCGAGCGGGCGCGCTGGTTCCTGTGGACGGCGATCGCCGCGATCGCCTTGCCGTACATCGCCGCGACCGCGGGCTGGATCCTGACCGAGATGGGACGCCAGCCCTGGATCGTGCAGGGGCTGCTGCTGACCAGCAAGGCGAACTCGCCGAGCGTCAGCACGACGTGGCTCGGCATCAGCCTCGGGGTCTTCGTCAGCCTGTACCTGGCGCTCGGCATCGTCGACTTCGTGCTCATGCGCCGATACGCGCGGCCCGACCGGCCGGCGCCGAAGGAGGAGCTGCCCGCTACCCGGCGGCGACGTACTGATGGATCTCCAGATCCTCTGGTTCTGCCTGATCGCGGTTTTCTGGTCGGGCTACTTCCTGCTCGAGGGCTTCGACTTCGGCGTCGGGATGCTGCTGCCGTTCGTGCCGCGGGACGAGCGCGAACGCGGTGTCATGTTCCAAACGATCGGTCCGGTCTGGGACGGCAACGAGGTCTGGCTCGTCGTGGCAGGTGCGGCGACCTTCGCCGCGTTTCCGGCCTGGTACGGAACCATGTTCTCCGGGTTCTACATCGCATTCCTGCTTCTCCTCTTCCTCCTGATCGTGCGGGTGGTCTCGTTCGAATGGCGAAGCAAGAACGACAGCCCGCGCTGGCGGAGGACGTGGATGTGGGTGAACGCGATCGCAAGCGCCGGCATCGCCCTGGTCTGGGGAATCGGGCTCGCGAACCTGCTTCACGGCGTCCCGCTCGACTCGAACGGCGATTTCACCGGGACCTTCTGGGATCTGTTCAGCGGCTACACGGTGCTCGCCGGGGATCGCATTCGTGCTCCTCTTCGCCTTCCACGGGGCGGCGTTCCTGACGCTGCGGACGACTGGCGACCTGTACGAGCGGGCGGGCCGGGCGGCCCGGAGGCTCGCGCTCCCGGCCGCGGCGGCCGCGGCCGCGTTCCTGATCTGGACGATCGCCGTCGCCGTCGATCGCAACGACAAGGACGTGTTCCCGGTGATCCTCCCTGCGGCGATCGCGATCCTTGCCGTTGCAGTGGCCGCCTACCTGGTCTACGTCGGCAAGAGCGGGCTCGCGTTCACGATGACCGCGGTCGGAACCGTGGCCGCGGTCGCGACGCTCTTCACCGGGCTCTACCCGCGGGTGATGGTCTCGAGCCCCGACTTCGGCAACAGCCTCACCGTGGCCAACGCCTCGTCCGCCCACTACACGCTGGCGGTGATGTCGGTGGTGGCGCTGATCGTGACGCCGGTCGTGTTGCTGTACCAGGGCTGGACGTACTACGTCTTCCGCGCCCGGCTGACGGGCGACGAGGTCGAGTCTCCGGTCTGAGGCGATGAGGTCGCTCGACAAGCGCCTCCTTCGCCGGGCCCGTGCTGCGCGTCGCCTGCTCGCAGCCGACGTCGTGCTCGGTCTCGGCACCGCGCTGCTCGTCCTGCTCCAGGCGACGCTGATCGCGGACATCGTCACCCGGGCGTTCTACGGCGCGTCCCTGCGTGAGGTTCGCGGCGAGCTGGTGCTGCTCGGGCTCGCGTTCGCGACCCGCGGCGCCTTCGCCTGGGGCTTCGAGGTGGCCGGACGGCGAGCCGCCTCGTCGGTCCTCTCCGAGCTGCGGCTCTCGCTGGTCGAGCGGCGGCTTCGATCGCAGCCGGCTGCGCTCGACGGGGTGGAGGGCGGTGAGGTAGCGGCGGCAGCGGTCCAGGGCATCGACGGGCTCGAGGCCTACTTCGCCCGCTACCTGCCCCAGCTCGTCCTCGCCGCGATCGTTCCGCTCGCCGTGTTGGTCTGGGTGGCCCGAGTCGACGTCGGCACGGCGCTGCTGATGCTGATCACCCTCCCGCTCGTGCCGGTGTTCATGTGGCTGATCGGCCGCTACACCGCCGAGCGGACGCGCGAGCGCTGGCTGGCTCTGCGGCTGCTCTCGACCCACTTCCTCGACGTCGTCCGCGGCCTACCCACGCTGCGCGCCTTCAACCGAAGCCGCGCGCAGGCGACGACGATCGAGGAGGTGGGCGAGCGCTACCGAGAGGCCTCGATGGGCACGCTGCGCGTCGCCTTTCTCTCGGGATCCGTGCTCGAGCTGGCGGCCACGCTCGGGGTGGCCCTGGTCGCGGTCACGGTCGGCGTGCGCCTCGTGGAGGGCGGCCTCGGTCTGCGGGCCGGGCTGACCGTCCTCATCCTCGCGCCGGAGCTCTACGCTCCGTTGCGCCAGCTCGGAGCCCAGTTCCACGCCAGCGCCGACGGACTGGCCGTCGCCGACCGCCTGCTCGGGTTGCTCGAGGCACCCGCAGCGGTGGGGCGCGGGGGGCGGCTCGTCCCGCCCAGTCCGGCGGACGCATCCGTTCGCCTGGAGCAGGTCTCGTTCGCCTACCCCTCGCGACCCGACCTCGTCCTCGACTCGCTCGACCTCGAGCTGCTGCCCGGCGAGACCGTCGCCCTCGTCGGCGCGAGCGGAGCGGGAAAGAGCACCGTCGCGAGCCTCCTCCTGCGCTTCGCCGACCCGATCGCCGGCCGCATCACGGTCGGCGAGCATGGACCTCGCCGAGTGCCGGACCGATGTCTGGCGGCGCCTGCTGGCCTGGGTCCCGCAGCGCCCCACGATCTTCCGCGGCACCGTCGCGGACAACATCCGCCTCGGCGCGCCGCGCGCATCCGAGGGCTCGGACCCGCGAGGCGCGATGCTGGCCGGCGCCGACCACTTCGTGCGGGCGCTGCCCTCCGGGTACGAGACGCTCGTCGGCGACGGCGGCAGGCCGCTCTCGGCCGGCGAGCGGCGGCGGATCGCGCTCGCGCGCGCGTTCCTTCGCGACGCGCCCTTCGTGATCCTGGACGAGCCGACCGCCGACCTCGATCCCGTCAGCGCCGACGTGGTCGCCGAGGCGGTCGAGCGGCTTCGGCCCGGCCGCACCGTGCTCCTGATCGCGCACCGCGCCGAGCTCGTGCATCGGGCCGACCGGGTCGTCTCCCTCGACGGCGACGGCACCGCTCTTCGTCCCGACGAACGAGGCGGCATGACGACGCTCCGGCGACTGCTCGCGCTCGCCGCCGTGCCGCGGAAGCGCGTTGCGCTCGCGGTGCTGCTCGGGCGCGCTGACGATCCTGTTCGGGGTCGGGCTGATGGCGACCGCCGGCTATCTGATCTCCCGAGCGGCGGAGCGGCCGGCGATTCTCTCGCTGACGGTCGCGATCGTGGGCGTGCGCTTCTTCGGGCTCGCGCGGCCCATCGCGCGTTACCTGGAGCGCCTGACCTCGCACGACGTCGCCTTCCGTGCGCTCGGCCAGGCCCGGCACCGCGTCTACGAGCGGATCGAGCCGCTGGCGCCCGCGGAGCTGCGGGACGACCGGCAAGGGGATCTGCTCTCGCGGCTCGTGGCCGACGTGGACTCGCTCCAGAACCTCCACCTGCGCGGGATCGGCCCGCCGCTCGTCGCGGTCGCGGCAGGCGCGGTCTCCGTCGGGGTCGCGGCCGCGATCCTGCCGGCCGCGGGCCTCGTGCTCGCGATCGGCCTGGTTGCCGCCGGCCTCGGCGTTCCCGCGGTCGGAGCCTGCGTCGGCCCGGCGGGGTGGCCGCGAGGCGGCTGCTCGGGGCGAGCTGACGGCAGAGCTCGTCGAGGCTCTCGCGGGCAGCGCGGAGCTCGCAGCGTACGGTCGCCAGGATGACCGCCTGCGCCGTCTGTACACCGCCGACCGTGAGCTCGTCAGGCTGGCCCGCCGTGCCGCCCTCGCCGACGGCGCGGCCGACGGGCTCAGGCTCGTCGCTGACCGGGGCAACCGTCGCCGGGGTGCTCGCGGTCGCCGTCTCTGCCCATGCCTCGGGCGGGCTCGACCGGGTGCTGATCGCGCTGCTGGCGCTGCTCGCGCTCGCCGTCGTTCGAGGCGATCCAGCCGCTGGCCGAGGCGGCGCGGGAGCTCGGTGAGACCCTCGCGGGCGGGCGGCGGCTGCTCGAGCTCATCGACCGCGAGCCTGCCGTCACGAACCCCGACGAACCGCTCCCGGCGCCCGACGGCGCCGTTCACCGTCGCGCTCGAAGGCGTTCGCGCCCGCTACGCGCCGGGCGAGCCACCGGCGCTCGACGGCTTCACCCTGCGGCTCGACCCGGGCAGGCGGATCGCGCTCGTAGGGCCGAGCGGGGCGGGGAAGACGACGGTGACGAACCTGCTCCTCCGGTTTCTCGACCCGGAGCGCGGGCGGGTCACGCTCGCGGGGAGCGACCTGCGCGCGTATCGCCAGGAGGACGTTCGCAGCGCGATCGCCGTCGCCGGCCAGGACGCGCACCTCTTCTCGACGACCATCCGCGACAACGTCCGCCTGGGCCGTCCCGGCGCGAGCGACGACGAGCTCGAGCAGGCGCTCGACGCTGCACAGGATCGGGGACTGGGTGCGCTCGCTCCCGGACGGCCTCGACACGCTCGTCGGCGAGCAGGGGCGCGAGCTCTCGGGAGGCCAGCGGCAGCGCATCGCACTCGCGCGCGCGCTGCTCGCCGACGCGCCTGTGCTCGTCCTGGACGAGCCGACCGCCCACCTCGACGAGCCGACCGCCGAGCGCCTGCTCGAAGACGTACTCGCTGCGTCCGGCGACCGGTCCGTGCTACTGATCACCCACCGTCCCGAAGGGCTCGACCTGGTCGACGAGGTGGTCGTGCTCGACGGAGGCAAGACGAAAGGAGAGACGAGATGACCGGCAAGGCCGATTTCACGGAGGAGGAATGGGAGCTCGTGCGTGAGGGCCCGCCCGCGGCGGGAATGGTCGCTCTGACGGCCGAGAAGGGCGGCACGTTCCGCGAGTCGTGGGCGCTCGCCAAGTCGTACACGGAGGCGCGCAAGGAGCACGGCGAGAGCGAGCTGCTGGACGCACTCGTTGCCGAGAAGCCGCAGACGAAGCGCTACTCATCCCCCGAGGAGGTCGAGACCAAGGGGCTCGGACGGCTCGCGGAGGCCGTCGCGCTGCTGGAGCAGAAGGCAACGCCCGACGAGGTCAAGAGCTACAAGAAGTTCGTGCTCGCAGTGGCGGAGCGAGTCGCGGAGGCCCACAGGGAGGGAGATCAGAGCGTCAGCGAGGCCGAGCGCGCGGCGATCGAGAAGATCGCGTCCAGCCTCTACCCGTCGGGCTCGGAGTAGACGACCTCGGTGCCGGCGACGAAGTCGGGCAGGCCCCGCCTGCGCCGGTCGAAGAGGACCGGCAGGTAGCCCGCGAAGAACGGGATGATCGCGATCCAGGTCGCGAGAGCGCGAACGATGGCCCGGCCAACCGAGGCGGTCCGCCCGACCGGCGCGCACGCGCAGGCGGAGCAGGTTCATTCCCGGCGTGCGACCGGCGCCGCTCCAGAACAGCACGAGGTAGCCACCGGCGACGAGCGTCCCGCCCGCGCCGAGCAGCAGCCCGACCAGCCAGGTCGGCCGCAGCGTGCCCACCAGCGACGAGATCAGCGCGACGAAGCCGGAGAGCGACGGTGAAGATCGCGACGATCAGGAGCGCGTCGACGCCGAGCGCGGCGGCGCGTGTCGCGATGCCGGCGAACGGGGCTTGCGAGGCGTGGGTGCGGTCGAGGCGGTCGTCGAGGCGACGCGCCCGTTCCGGATATCGCCGGCGAGCTCCTCGGCGAAGCCCGCCGTCTGCTGGGTGACCGCCTCGCGCACCTCGCGGCTGGCGACGATCTCGCGGATCGCGCGGCGCATCTCCTCGCTGTTGACGATGCGGTCCGACGAGCTCGTTCGTCCGCGGGCTCGCAAGCGCGTTCTCGACCATCCGGTCGAGCGCGCCGCTCTCGGCGAACTCCTTCGCCATTCGCTCCAGCACGTGGTGCTCGACGATGGAGTGGACGAGCTCCTCGGGCAGCGATTGCGCGAGCGCGAGGTCGATCAGGCGCGAGAGCTCCGGGACGAGGTGCTCGTCGGCCGCCGCCTCGAGCGGGCCGCGCGAGGCCCGTGCAGCAACCCGCGCCGGGAAGAACGCGAGGCGGCCAGCCGCGCCGAAGCGCGAGCGTCGGCCGTCGGCGCCACGCCTGTCAGGCCGCGGCGGCGGCGCCGCGCGGGCGCCGAGCCGCTCGAGCAGGTGGTCGCCGACGCGCAGCGAGTTGGCCATCGCGGTCAGCGCCGGATTGACCGCGCCGATGCTCGGGAAGACGCTCGTGTCGACGACGTAGAGGTTGTCGAGCTCGTGCGCGCGGCAGTCGGCGTTCAGCGCGGACGTCTCCGGATCGGCGCCCATCCGGCACGTGCCGGCCTGGTGCGCGACGCCCGCCACCGGGATCTCGTTCTTCATGTACGCAAAGCGGTGGAAGAGGCTGTCCGGCTCCATGTCGCAGCTTGCCGAGCATCGAGTGCAGCTGCTTGTAGAGCTCCTTCTTCGGCGTGTCGTTCGTCGCCGTGTACGCGAGGGTCAGCTTTCCCTCGCCGTCGACGGTGACCCGGTTCTCGGGCATCGGCAGGTCCTCGGTCGAGAGCCAGAAGTCGATCGCGTGCCGGGCGACCTCTTCCAGCGACCAGTGCGGCGCGAGCTTCGTCTGGACCGGCTTCTCGCCGTGGAACATCGGCGCCTGCGACTTGCCGACCATCTGGATGTTCCCGAGCGGGTAGTCGTGCCCGTTGCCCGCGAAGTAGAAGTCGTTCAGGCCGAGGGTCTTCTGGAAGATCGTCGGGTTCTCGTCGCTCGAGAGCGCGAGCACGGCCTGGCTGTTGTGGAACATGTAGTTGCGGCCGACCTGGTCCGAGCCGTTCGCCAGCCCCTGCGGATGCTTGTCGTTCGCCGACACCAGCAGCAGCTTCGCCGTGTTCGCCGCTCCGCAGGCGAGGACGATGAGATCGGCGCCGGTAAGTGCTCGAGCTCACCGTCACGCTCGACCACGACCTCGGTCACGGCCGTTCCGTCCGGGCTCGTCTCGAGCTTCACCGCCGTTGCGTTCGTGAGCAGCTCGACGTTGGCGTGCTCCAGCGCCGGCCTGACCCCGAGCACGTCGGCGTCGGACTTGCCGTGCACCGCGCAAGGGAATCCGTCGCAGTTCGCGCAGCGCACACAGGCGCTGTACGGGAGGTTCGCCTCGTTCAGGCGGATCCCGCAGGGTGCGTGGAACGGGTGGTAGCCCGCGGCCTCGAGATCGTCCGAGAGCTGCTGGATCCGCGGTTCGTGCGAGACGGCCGGCAGCGGGTACGGCGCGCTCGCCGGCGGCTCGGTCGGGTCCTCGCCACGGGCGCCGTGAACCTCGTAGAGCTGCTCGGCCTTCGAGTAGTAGGGCTCGATCTCGTCGTAGGTGATCGGCCAGGCCGGTGAGACCCCGTCGTGGTGGTTCAGCTCGCCGAAGTCCTCGGCGCGCAGCCGGTAGAGCGCCGCGCCGTAGAGCTTGGTCGCACCGCCGACGAAGTAGTGGATCTGCGGCTGGAACGGCTTGCCGTGCTCGTCGTACCAGGTGTCCTCCGAGACGTAGCGGTTGTCCACGAACACGTCCTGCGCCAGCCAGTTCTGCGGTTCCCGTGGCAACCAGTCGCCCCGTTCGAGCAGCAGGATCCGCTTGCCGGAGGGCGCCAGGTGCCGCGCCAGAGTGCCGCCACCTGCCCCGGTGCCGACGATGATCACGTCGTAGGAATCCATCTCAGATCTCCGCCGTCATCTCGGGCAGGATGATCCGGGCGGCGGCCTCCATCAGCGCCAGATGGGAGAACGCCTGCGGGAAGTTGCCCAGGTGCCGGCCGGTCTCGGCGTCGAACTCCTCGGCGTAGAGGCCGAGCGGCGAGGCCACTCGGAGGAGGCGCTCCATCAGGTCGCGCGCCTGCTGTAGCTCGCCGACGATGGCGAAGGCGGAGACGAGCCAGAAGGAGCAGATTAGGAAGGTGCCCTCCTTGCCCGAAAGGCCGTCGTCGGTCTCGTCGGTCTTGTAGCGGAGCACGAAGCCGTCCTCGGTCAGCTCCTCGGCGATCGCCATGACGCTCGCCTTCAAACGCTCGTCGTCGCCGGGCAGGAAGCCGAAGATCGCTGCGAGCAGCGTCGAGGCGTCGAGGGCGTCGGTCTCGTAGTGCTGCCGGAGCACTCCGCGCTTGTCCACGCCGTGCTCGAGGATGTCTTGCTTGATCTCCTCGGCAACCGCGTTCCACTTCTCCTGCAGGGCGCCGTCGCCTCGGATCTCGGCCAGCTTCGCCGCCCGGTCGAGCGCGACCCAGCACATCAACTTGGAGGAGACGTACTGCTGCGGAGCGCCGCGCGCTTCCCAGATTCCCTGGTCGGGATTGCGCCAGACCTGGATCGCGCATTCAGCCTGCGTCTCGACGATCGGCCACAGGCGCCGCGGGAGGCGCCCGCTCCGGTGGGTATGGAGCAGGATCGAGTCGAGCGCGGCCCCGAAGACGTCGTTCTGCTTCTGGTCGAACGCGCCGTTGCCGATTCGCACAGGGCTCGCGCCGGCGTAGCCGGTGAGATCGTCCCGCGTGGACTCCGTGAGGTCTCGCCTTCCGTCGATCCCGTACATGATCTGCAGCGAGCCGTCCTCGGTTGCCTCGACGTCGGCGACGAACTGCATGAACTCGTCCGCCTCCCAGTCGAGGTTGAGCATGTGCAGCGCCTGGAGCGTGAACGTCGTGTCCCGGATCCAGGTGTAGCGGTAGTCCCAGTTCCGCTCGCCGCCAGGCGTCTCGGGGAGCGAGGTCGTCAGCGCGGCGACGGTCGCGCCCGTGGGCATGTACGTGAGGCCCTTGATCGTCAGCGCCGAGCGCTGAATCGGGTCGCGGAAGCGGTGGTCCGGGATGCGGGCTCGGCCGAGCCAGGCCCGCCAGAAGCGCGTCGTCGCGTCGATCTGCGCCTTGGCCTCGTCGGCATCCTGGGGGGCGACCAGGCCCTCGTCCCAGGAAAGGGCGCAATAGGCCCGGTCTCCGGCGGCGAGAACGTGCCTGGCACGAGCGCGGTTCTCCTCGATGCCCAGCGCGAGGTCGGTCTGCAGGCGAACCGTCTGCCCGGCGCCCGTGGCATCTGCGGCGTGACGGTCGTCTCCCACGAGCGCCCAGGTCGCCGGCGCACGGCCGTAGTCGAAGGCCGGCTCGCACACGAGCTCCACCTCGACGCTTCCCTCGAGGCACTCGACCGTCCGCACCAGCAGGTGCTCGGCGTCGTCGTCGGCCGGGGGCCGGGTATGGGGGGTGATCGTGTCCTCGTGGTCGCGCGGGCCCATCGTCAGCGCGTCGCGGACGACGATCCACCCGTTCGGCGTCTTCCAGGTCGTCTCGAGCACGTTCGTCCCGGGCTCGTAGACGACGGACGTCGGGTGGTTGATCCCGAAGGGCGCGAAGCGGAAGAAGCCCGCCTGACGGTCGAGCAGGCTGCCGAAGATGCTGGGTGAGTCGAAGCGGGGCACGCAGAGCCAGTCGATCGCCCCGTCAGGCGCTACGAGGGCGCCGGTGTGGCAGTTCGAGAGGAATGCGTACTCGGCGATCGGCGGAAACGGCGAAGGTGCCGCCGCGCTCTGCGGGCGGGGCTCGGTTGCGGGCTCGGCCGTGGTCATGACGTCACCCAGGGGCCGTGCCAGCGGCCGTGGCCGGACAGGAGCTTGTCGGCCGCCTCCGGACCCCAGGAGCCGGGCTCGTACGGGTGGACGGGCGGTGGCGCGTCGAGGAGCGGCTGCATGATCCGCCACTGCTCGTCGACTCCGTCCTGCCGGGTGAAACGCATGCCGTTGCCGAGCATGGCGGCCTGGAGCAACACCTCGTAGGGCGTTGCGCCCTCACCTCCCTGGTGGGCAAACTCGACGTCGAGGTCGATGCGTCCGGCTCCTCCTTCGTCTCCCCGGTGCGCGTCGACGATCACCCTGATGCCTGTCGTCGGGTCGAGCTTGACGACGATCTGGTTCGGCTCAGGCATGCGGTCGCTGTGCTTGAAGCCGAGCCGCGGCGGGTCCTTGAGCACGAGCCTGAGCTCCGTCTGCGTCGCCTTGAGCTTCTTGCCGGTGCGGATGAAGAAGGGCACGCCGTCCCAGCGCCAGTTGTCGATCTCGAGCCGCAGCGCCGCATACGTCTCCGTCGTGGAGTCGGGCGCGACCCCGTCGATGTCCAGGTAGCCGTCGTACTGGCCCCGCACGTAGTGGGCGGGGTCGGCATCGGCTATCGCGCGGAAGACCGAGAGCTGCGCGTTCTTGAGCGTGTTCTCGTCGTGGCCGACCGGAGCCTCCATCGCGGCGGCCGCGACCACCTGCATCAGGTGGTTGACGACGACGTCGCGCAGAGCGCCCACCGGGTCGTAGAAGTGGCCGCGGTCCTCGACCCCGAAGTCCTCGGCCATCGTGATCTGGACGAACTGGACGTGATTCCGGTTCCAGATCGGCTCGAGCATCGAGTTCGCGAAGCGCAGGTAGAGGATCTCCTCGATCCCCATCTTCCCGAGGAAGTGGTCGATCCGGTAGATCTGGGACTCGTCGAGGTGCTCGTGGAGCTGGTCGGCGAGCTCGCGGGCGGACGCCGAGTCGTGCCCGAACGGCTTCTCGACCACGACGCGGGCGTTCTCCGTCAGCCCGGCGTCCGCGAGACCCTTCACCACCGTTCCGAACAGGAACGGCGGGATCTCGAGGTAGAAGACCGGGTTCTCGGCGCCGTTGATCGCCTCGGCGACCGCCTCGTAGGTCGCCGCGTCGGCGAAGTCGCCGGCGACGTAGGAGAACCGATCGGCCAGGCGGTCGAACACCTGCTCGTCGAGCTCCTCGCCCGTGCCGATGATCGAGTCGCGCGCGCGGTCCTTGAGCTGGTCGATCGTCCAGTCGTCGACGGCGACGCCGAGGATCGGACAGTCGAGCAGGCCGCGCTTCTCGAGCCGGTAGAGCGACCGGAAGGTCATCACCTTGGCCAGATCGCCGGTGATCCCGAACGCGACGAAGACATCCGCCGGCTTCGGCTCGGTACCGGTCATTGCCGGGCTCATCGCACGTGAGGTAGTTGGGCTTGCCGTCGTCATACGTTTCCTCCTACTCCGAGTTGCGGACGCAGCGGTGCTCGCTTTCCGTCCACGTCGACGCGGCCGCGCCCGAAGGCGTCGACCCGGTGCCAGCGGCCCGGCACGTCGAGTAATTCCAGATGTCCGATGCCTGCGGGAAGCGCGGGATCCACTACAAGATGGTCGCCGACAGGCTCGAGGCCCAGCATCGTTCGCAGCAACAGCAACGGCGCGCCGGTCGACCAGGCCTGTGGGCTACAGGCCGTCGGATACTGCACCGGGTACCTCGTCAGCGTCCGCTCGTAGCCGCCGAAGGCTTCGGGCAGCCGGCCGTCGAAGAATCGGCTGCGTCGAGGATTCCCGCGGCGATCTGCGCCGCTTCGTCCTTGAAGCCGTACCGTCTCAGGCCCCATGCGATGAACGAGTTGTCGAAGGGCCAGACGGTGCCGACGTGGTAGCCGATCGGGTTGAAACGGGCCTCACCCTCGGCCAGCGTGCGCACCCCCCAGCCGCAGAAGAGCCTCGGTCCCATCAGATGCCGCACGACCGCCTTCGCCTTCGACTTGTCGACGATGCCGCTCCAGAGCAGATGGCCGTTGTTGGAGGCCAGCGCATCGACCTGCTTGCCCTCGGTGTCGAGGGCCAGCGCGAAGTACTCGTCGTCTTCGACCCAGAAATCGCGGTTGAAGCGGCGCTTGAGCTCGGCGGCCTGCTTCTCGAGCTCGTCGGCGAACGCCGGGTCCTTCCACACCTCCCGCGCCAGCCTGGCGCCCCGCATCTTCGCGTCGTAGGCGTAGCCCTGGAGCTCGCAGGTCGCGCGCGGGAAGTCGGGAAGCCTGCCGTCTCGGTAGGAGATCGAGTCCCAGGAGTCCTTCCAGCACTGGTTCTCCAGCCCCGTCTTCTCGTTGCGGCGCTGGTACCAGATGTAGCCGTCGCCCTGGAGGTCGGCGTACTCGTCGATCCAGTTCAGCGCCGCCCGGGCCTCGAGCTCGAGGCTACGGACGAGCTTCCGGTCGCCGGTCCAGAGCTCGTACTCGTCGAGCAGGACGACGTAGAGCGGCGTCGCGTCCGCGCAGCCGTAGTAGGGCGAGTGCGGCCGTTCCTCGAACGCAGTCAGCTCGCCGTAGCGCATCTCGTGAAGGATCCGGCCGGGATCCTCGTCGCGAAAGTCGTCGACCGCGATCCCTGCCAGCCGCCGAGCGCGAGCAGAGTCGTCTTCGCCAGCTCGGGCGTGAACGGGAGCGCCTGCAGGCTGGTGAGGATGCTGTCGCGGCCGAACATCGTCATGAACCAGGGCAGGCCGGCCGCGGGGAGGCTTCGCCCGCCGGCGACGGGCGGGGTGAAGCGCAGGGCGGCCAGGTCGACGAGGCTCCGCCTGTACGTCTCCTTGAGGGGATCCCAGTCGCACTCCAGCCTCGGCGCGTCCTCCAGCCACCGCTCCAGGTTCCGCTGCATGTTCTGCCGGCCGCGGCCCTGCGCGAACTTCGGGAGCTCGTGCCGCTCGCCGTAGCCCAGCATCGCCGTGACGACGTCAAGATCGGTCGTCCACGTTCCGTGGGGCTCGATCTTGATCTTGAAGGTCAGGCCATCCTTGTCCAGCCGGGCGGGGGCCGTTGCCGAGATCAACGTGGAGCGGACGTACTTGTCGCGCTCGTAGACGAGCCGTACTGCCCCTTCTCGACGCGGTTGAGGTACTTGCCCTTCTTCGAGAGCGCGTCCTTCACCTCGAACAGATCAGCGAAGTCGCACCCGGCGTCGACGCGGACCGTCAGGCCGACCGGCTTCTCGTCGTGGTTCAAGATCGTCAGCTCCTCGTGGAAGCCGTTCCCGACGGCGCGCTGGCGGATCACCGAGAGCTTCGAGTCGACGTAGACGGTGCCGGTTCCGGGCACGAGGAAGAAGCGCGTCTCGAAGTACTGGAGATCGTCGACCGAGAGCGGATTCAGCCGCTCGCCGTTCACGCTCAGCACCCATTTGGAGAGGAACCGGGTGTCGAACGAGAAGAGACCGGTCGGGTCGGTGAGCGATGCCTCGATGTCGCCGCGCGTATCGCTGACCACGAAGGTGTTGCCGTCGAGGATCTTGATCAGGCCGTCGCTCATGCTCGTCGGCCGTCGGCGCTGGCGCGTAGCGGCCGGCGGCGCCGCGGGGGCCGGGAGAAGCCGCTGGAACGCCACCAGCAGTCGGGGTCGCCCTCGACAGCGATCTCCCCCCGGAGCAGGGCGGCGAACGCGTTCGCCCTGCCGCTGGCGACGCGGTCGAATAGCGTCTTGTCGGTGCGAACGTGCAGTCGGCCCGGAGGTTCCTGCGGGAGACGGCGAGATCGCCCTTCAGGATGGTGACGAGCCAACGGTCGGTCTGCTTGCCGTTGACGATCTCGAAGCGGATGGTGCCGTGGACCTTCTCCAGCAGAGGCTCGTGCCCGCGCCGGCCGAGCTCCTCGAACAGGGCCTCGCTCATCGCCGAGCCTCCGAAGCCGGCTTCTCCTCCAGGTCCACGGTGATGCGGCCCGAACGCGCCGGCGCGTCAGCCCGGCTCCAGCCCAGTCGACGATGGCCTTTGCCCGGTCTTCGTTGGTCGGCAGCAGCGCGAGGTGCACCGTCGCCCAGGCCAGT
>CAWGVD010000055.1:0-17235 GCA_963825795.1 uncultured Actinomycetes bacterium
CGTCCTCCACTAGGGGAATCCGGTCGCGCCGCTCGTGTCGCGATCCGGGACTCGCTGTTCTTCGGCGTCCTGCCGAAGGTCGGCGACGTGGTCTACGCGTTCGGCGTGGCGCTTGCAGCGCTGGTCGTCGCTGGCTCGTCTTCCGGCGGCTCGACGATCCGCTCGCGGCCCAGTTGTAGTGGATCCGCTGCTGGTGAGAGCGGCTCGCCCGAGCCGGTCGAGCGGACGCCGGTCTGGTTCATGCGCCAGGCCGGCCGCTCGCTGCCCGGGTACCGCGAGATCCGCAAGCGGTACACGCTGTTCGAGGTCTGCCGCCAGCCTGAGCTGTGCGCCGAGGTGACGCTCGAGCCGGTGCGCGTGCACGGCGTCGACGCGGCGGTGATGTTCGCGGACATCATGCTCCCGATCCTCGGGATGGGGATCGACGTCGAGCTCGTCGAGGGCGTCGGGCCGGTCGTCGCCGAGCCGGTCCGGACGATGGCCGACGTGGAGCGTTTGCGCGTGCCCGAGCCCGAGGAGGCGGTGCCGTTCATCCTCGAGGCCGTCCGGCTGGTGCGTGGCGCGCTCGCGCCCGAGCAGGCGCTCGTCGGCTTCTGCGGCGGCCCGTTCACGGTCGCGGGCTACCTCGTCGAGGGAAAGCCGACGCGGGAGTTCGCGGTCACGAAGCGCTGCATGTACGGCTCGCCGGAGGTCTGGCACGCGCTCTGCGAGAAGCTCGCGGCGACCTTCGAGGCCTACCTGCGCGCGACGGTCGAGGCGGGCGCCGACGCCGTGCAGCTCTTCGACTCCTGGGTCGGCGCGCTGTCGCGCGACGACTACGAGGAGTTCGTCGCGCCGTACTCGAAGCGGATCCTCGACGCCGTCGACGTGCCGACGATCCACTTCGGCACGGGCACTGCGCACCTGCTCGAGACGATGGCCGAGACCGGCGGCGACGTGATCGGCCTCGACTGGCGCGTCCGTCTGGACGAAGGCTGGGAGCGCGTCGGCCACGATCGCGGCGTGCAGGGGAACCTCGACCCCGCGCTTCTGCTCGGGCCCGTTCGAGCGCGTCGAGTCGGCGGCGGTCGCGATCCTCGAGGCGGCCGGCGGACGTCCCGGGCACATCTTCAACCTCGGCCACGGCGTGCTGCCGGACACGGATCCCGGCGGACCTCAAGCGGATCGTCGAGCTCGTCCACGAACGGACGGCCGCATGAAGCCGGCGGTCGTCCTGATGGCCTACGGGAGCCCGTCCGATCTCGCGGACATCCGCCCGTACCTCGAGGACATCCGGTCGGGCCGGCCGGTCTCGGATGAGGCGGTCGAGGAGCTGACCGAGCGCTACCGGCGGATCGGCGGCCGCTCGCCGCTCGACGACGTGACCGAGGGCACGCGCGCGGGCCTCGAGCGCGAGCTCGGCTTCCCGGTCTACGCGGGGATGAAGCACTGGACGCCGAGGATCGCCGAGGCCGTCGACCTGGCCGTCGAAGGCGGCGCCGACCCGATCGTCGGGCTCGTCCTCGCGCCGCACTACTCGAAGCTCTCGATCGACGGCTACCGCGAGCGGCTCGAGGACGCGCTCGACGGGCGCGCCGGACTGCGGTTCATCGAGAGCTGGCACGTGCACGAGCCGTACCTGGACGTGCTCGCCGACCGCGTGCGCGGCACCGACGCGCATGTCGTCTTCACGGCGCACAGCCTGCCGGCGCGGATCCTCGACATGGGCGACCCGTATCGCGACCAGCTGCTCGGAGACGTCGCAGCTGATCGCGGAGCGGGCGGGCCTCGACTCGTGGTCGTTCGCGTTCCAGAGCGCGAGCGCGACCGGCGAGCCGTGGCTCGGGCCGGACATCCTCGAGGAGCTCGACAGCCTGCACGAGCGAGGCGTGGAGCACGTGCTCGTCTGCCCGATCGGCTTCGTCAGCGACCACCTCGAGATCCTGTGGGACATCGACGTCGAGGCGCGGGAGCGCGCGGCCGAGCTGGGCCTCGAGCTCGATCGCATCGAGTCGCTGAACGACGACCCCGCCTTCGTCCGCGGGTTGGCCGAGCTTGTCCGGCGAGACCGTTTCAGTACCCTCGACGTGATGCAACCAGGGCGAGATTTCCGTTCAAGACGTCGGCCGCCGCTTCCGCGTCAACAAGCACCGCAACCTGACGCTGAAGGAGGCGATCCTGCGCGCCGGAGATGCGGCGCACCGAGGAGTTCTGGGCGCTGCGCGGCGTCTCGTTTGACGTCGAGCCGGGCGAGTCGATCGGCTTCGTGGGCCGGAACGGTTCCGGCAAGACGACGCTGCTGCGGCTGATCGCGGGCATCTTCGCGCCGACGACCGGGCAGCATCGAGGTCGGGGGCACGGTCGGCTCGCTGCTCGAGCTCGGCGCCGGCTTCCACCCGGACTTCACGGGCCGCGAGAACATCTTCCTGAGCGGCTCGATCTACGGGCTCAAGCGCCGCTACGTGCGCGAGCGGCTCGAGGAGATCGTCTCGTTCGCCGAGCTGGAGAGCTTCATCGACCTTCCGGTGCGCACGTACTCGTCGGGAATGCACATGCGGCTCGGGTTCGCGATCGCGGTGCACGTGGACGCGGACATCCTGCTGCTGGACGAGGTGTTCGCGGTCGGCGACGAGGCTTTTCAGCGCAAGTGCATCGGGAAGATCCTCGACTTCAAGGAGCGTGGCGGGACCGTGTGCTTCGTCTCGCACTCGGCGGCCGCGGTGGAGCGTCTCTGCGAGCGCGCGATCATGCTGGCGAAGGGCGAGGTCGAGTACGACGGGCCGGCTTCGGAGGCGATCGCGCGGTACCACCAGTCGCTCGCGCTCGAGGAGAATCCCGACGAGGTGGGCGCCGGCCTACGCGAGTGGGGGAGCGGCGAGGTGCGCGTCGAAGGCGTTTCGCTGGTGGGGGCCGACGGTGAGGCGCGGGTGCACTTCGTCTCGGGTGAGCCTGTGACGATCGTGCTGCAGCTCGTCGGCGAGCGGCCGGTTGCGGCTCCGGTGCTTTCGCTCGAGGTGCGCGACGGTGACGGCTCGTTGCTCGGTGCCGACCAGCAGGACTGGGCGAGCTCGGCTGGGACGGCGCGCCGGGTCAGCGCGAGGTTCGCTTCCTGCTCGAGAAGCTGCCGCTCGGCGAGGGCGAGTTCCAGGTCAGCGTCGCGCTCGACCGACGCCGCTGGGACGCGGCAGTACCACCGGGTCGACGGGGCGGTGCAGCTTCGCCGTGTCGAGTCGTCCGATCACGCTCGCGGGGCGCGTGCTGCTCGACGGCGAGTGGACGCTTGCCGACGCGGCCGAAGAGTGGAGGCCGGATGAGCTCGCGCACGTGTCCCGACTGGCCCGCAGCTGACCGAGATCGCGCCGGATCTCCAGTTCAAGCACTACACGGTCGCCGAGGCGCGGCTGCCGACGGATGCGCTCGTGCGGCTGGGGGACTTTCCGATGGGCGCGATCGCGATCTGCGCCGACCTCGACAAGAACGTGTTCTACGCAACGCACACCGATCCGCAGGTGGCCGAGGCGCTGCGCGACACGCACTGGTACGAGGTGCGCGAGTGGTCGAGCACGGGCCCGGGCGCGAACGCGTAGACGTTCCACTCTCGGCACGAAGGCGGCACAGACACGCGCGAATTTCGCCGATAGGGTCCTGACCGGAGGGAGGCCCGCGGCCGGACCCCGGGTCGGGGGACTAGACCAGTTCGGACAGCGGGCGCGTGTTCACGATGTTCGCCGCCGTCGCCCAGCCGCGGCGCGCCGTCGCGATCGCCAGCTGCATGTTCCCGAGACCGTCTACCGAGTGGGCGTCCGTCGAGCACACGACAGGAACGCCCGCCTCGATCGCCGATCGGACGTGCACATCCCTGAGGTCGAGCCGGGGAGCCAGCCCATTGACCTCGACCGCAACGCCCGTCTCGAGCGCGACCTCGAACACCTGCTCCAGGTCGACCGCGTTCTCGGGCCGGTGGTTGATCATCCGCCCGGTCGGATGGCTCAGGCAGCGCACAGCCGGATGCCGCATCGCCTCGACCGTCCGCTTCGTGATCTCGTCCCGTGGCGCCCGCTGGCCGGCATGCACGCTCGCCTGCACCCACTCGAGCTCGGCCAGCACGTCGTCGGGAAGGTCGAGCGAGCCGTCGGGCAGGATGTCGCACTCGATCCCGCGCAGGATCCGGAACGGCGCCAGCCGCTCGTTCGCCGCAGCGATCTCCTCGCCTTGCCTCCGCACGTCGTCCGCGTCCAGGCCCGGCACGACCCGCACGTTCCGCGTGTGGTCGCAGATCGCGAGGTACTCGTAGCCGAGCCCGCGCGCCGCCTCGCCCATCTCCAGGACAGTCGCCCTGCCGTCCGACCAGTCCGTGTGAACGTGCAGGTCCCCGCGGACGTCGGAGAGCAAGACGAGCTCCGGCGGCTCTCCGCGAAACGGAGCCTCGCGCAACTCCGGCGGACAGAACGGAACACCGAGCGCGCGGTAGACGCTCTCCTCGTCCGGCCCGTCCGGGAGCGGCTCGAGCGCCTCGACGTACTCCGCCGACCCGGTCGCCCGCAGGAGCTCGGTCCCGAAGCGCCGCGGCTCCGCGACGACGACCTCGACCGGAACGCCCTCGACCGTCACCCCGATCGCCCGCCGCTTCGCCCGCTCGACGATCGAGACGATCTGCGGCAGCTGCTCGAACCGCTCCAGCACCGGCGCGGGCTTCGAAGCGGAGCACACGACCGCGAACACCTCGCTCGAGTCCCGCCAACGCCGCGGGTCGCCCGCGATCTCGCCGCCGAGCGCCTCGGCGATGTCCTCGCTCAAAGCGAGCGCACGATTGAGCAGAAGCCCGCGGCGGGGTCGAGGCCGTTCACCTCGCTCGAGAGCGGCGAGGAGCTTCGCCTCCGTCTTCGGCCCGATCCCGGGCACCTGCCCCAACCGCCCCTCCGCAGCAGCCGCGCGGAACTCGTCCACGGTCCGCACTCCAAGCGCGCGCCCGATCTCGGCCGCCCGCTGGGGACCGAACCCGAGCAGCCGACCGAGCCCGACGAGCTCCGGCGAGACTTCGCCCTCCAACGCGTCCAGTTCCGCGAGCCGCCCGGTCTCGACGAGCTCGCGCAGCCGTGCCTCGATCCCGGGCCCGATCCCACGCAGGTCGCGCACGCGCCCTGTGCGGACGAGCTCGGGAATCGACGCCGGCGTCTCGCGAATCGTTTCGGCCGCGCGGCGGTACGCACGCGGCGCGTACGGGCTCGACCCCGTGATGTCGAGCAGCGCGGCCAGCGACTCGAGCCGGTCGGCGATCTCCGCGTTCGTGAGAGCCACGCGCCATAGTTTCCCCGTGGCGCTCCTCTTCGACGACGAGTTCGAGCACGGCTTCGGCTGGAGCATCGAGGGAGATCGGATTCCGCGTACGTCTCACGCGATCCGCGCCCAGGACCGCGTCTGGCTCACGGACGTCGTCGACGGCGAGGGCCTCGACGAGCGGATCGCCGCGCTCGGAGAGCCCGCAGGCGTCATTCAGCTCCTCGACCGCCACAACCGGGACTGCGCAGCCGTCGCCGGCCGCCTCGGCCTCCCGCTCCACGTGACGCCGTTCACGGACGTCGAGGGCGCGCCGTTCGTCGCCTTCCCGATCGTCCGGCAACGCTTCTGGCGCGAGGTCGCGCTCTGGTTCGCCGAGCAGCGGGTCCTCGTCTGCGCCGACGCGCTCGGCAGCCTCGACTACTTCCGCGCGCCCGGCGAGCCGTTCGGCGTCCACCCGGCTCTGCGCCTCTTCCCGCCGCGGACAGCGCTCGCAGCTCTCGAGCCGGAGCACATCCTGTTCGGCCACGGCGCAGGCTTCCACGGCCCGGAAGCGCCCGAGGCCCTCCACACCGCGCTCGCGACCGCGAGACGGCGAGCTCCGAGCGCCTTGCTCTCGGCCGTCAGGTCGACGGTTCGCCGCTAGGCACCGTCGTGCGCATCGGCCACAGTGCGGCCAGCCCGCTCAGTGCGACCGCCGAGGCGACGAGGAACGCGCCTCCGTAGCCCCAGAACTTCGCGACCGTGCCCAGCGTCAGGGCGCCCACACCGAGCGCGACGTCGACCGCGGCGCCGACGCTCCCGACGACGGCACTCCTCTCGGCCGCGCTCGTCGACTGCACGGCGAGCAGCACGGCGGACGGGTACGTCATCGCCTGCCCGACGGCGAAGATGACCGTCCCGACGATGAGGCCGGTCGTCGTCCCCCAGGCGCCGATCAGCGCGAGGCCCGCCGCGAGGCAGACGAACGAGAGCTCGAGCGTGCGGATCGCGCCGAGCGCGTCCGGAAGCCGCCGGCCGAAGAAGCGCACGAGCGAGATGACGCCGCCGAAGAGCGCGAAGATCAAGCCCGGTCGCTCGACCCCGAGATCGCGCGCGTAGATCGCCGCGAACGCGATGAAGCCGCCGAACCCGAGCAGCCCGAGGACGACGAGCAGCCCAGGGCGGAGCGCGCCGCGCGGCGGCAGCCAGCTGCCCGAGGACGGCTCTTCGGTCGCCGGCTTCGTCTCGCGGAGCGTCGCCACGACCGCGGTCGCGACGAGGACGAGCCCCGCCGTGACCAGCCAGACGAGCGGATAGCGATCGGACCCGCGAAGGAGGTCGGCGAGAACCGGGCCGAACGTCAGCCCGAGGTAGGACGCAAGCGTGATCAGGCTGACCGCTTCGCCCCGCCGCTCCTCCGGCGAGATGTCCATCGTCGACGTGTAGAGCGCGACGACGAACGTCGCCTCGGCGGCGCCCGCGACGAACCGGATCCCGACGACGCCGGCGAGGTCCGGCAGGAGCGCGAGCGCGAGGTAGCAGCCGAACATCACGAGGCCGCCGACGACGAGCAGCGGCCGCCGGCCGTGGCGGTCTCCCAGACGGCCGGAGACGACCGAGAAGACAACCGAGGTGAGGCTCGCAGCACCCACCGCGAGCCCGACGCCGACCGACCCGTAGCCGAGCTCGTCCTTCACGTACAGCGGCAGCGCGAGGACGAGCATCCCGAAGGTCGCGAACGCGCCGAGCGTTGCCAGCCACAGCCGGACGAACGCGGGCGTGACGAGTCGGACGTCACTCACGCACGGGACACTAGAGGCCGCGCCTCGGCCCCTTGCTCCCGTTCTACGCGCCGACTACCTGAAGCGAAGGGCGGCGGCGCCCGCGAGCCGTTGCGACGTCACCCACACGACGGACAGGAAGAGCACCCCTGCACCGGCGAGGATGATCAGCGTCTGGGCCGCCAACGCAAAGCCGACGGCCTCCGTGCGGCCGATGCCCGAGACGATCAGAAGAGCCGCGCCTGCACCGACCTGGGTCGCCGCTCCTGCCGGGCTAACCGGAAGCGCGGCTGCCGCGGCGGCTGCGCAGAGGAACATCATCGCGAGCGGGAAGTTGAAGCCGAGACCGAGCGCGGCGAGCAAGAGCGTGAGAGCCACCGCGCGGATGAGCCACGAGGCGGAGACCAGCGCCCAGGACTCGATTGCGCGTCGCGGCGGCGTCGCCCTCGGCGCCAGCCACCGACCGAGGCGGTACTGCATGAGGCGCGGGCTCGCAGCGACGTACGGGAGCGCGATCACGACCGCGGCGGACAGGACTCCGCCGATGCCGACGACTGCGAAGCCCAGTCGCACGGCCGCCGAGTTCCCCGGCCAGGCGGCGGCGGTGAAGCCGAGAGGAGCGAGCGCTGCACTGTCGATCAACCCAAGTGTCACGAGCGAGAGGCAGATGGAACGGATCCCGGCCGGGCAGCCCGGGAAGCGGCGGACGATCGCGATCCGGATCAGCTCGTCGAACCGCCCGGGAAGAACGATCCCCATGACCGACGCGCCTCCGCCGGCGGCCGCGAGCGCCATCGGCCCAGGCCTCTCGCGCGAGGCGAAGAGCCGGCCCCAGCCGCACGCCTTGACGAGGAACGCGACGAGGAAGAGGAGCGCCACTGCGACGAGCAGCGTCGGCTTGCCCTGCGAGAAGGGCATCGGCGCATTGCGCACGTGCAGGGCCGCCAGCGCAACCAGCAGAAGGCCGATGGCCGTCGAGCCGACCGCGCCGACCAGGCGCGCGCGTTTCGATGACCTGAGGCGTCGGAGATGCGACAGCGATCTCCGCGCTCGACCCTGCGGACGATCGCTCAATTCTTCCCTTCTCACGACTGCTTGACCTGGAACAGTACTCGGCACCTGTGCGCATCGCGTAAAGCCCTTGGACGAGCGGTTCGAGTCCGGCAGACTGGAGATCGATGCTGCGCCGGAGCCTCCTGCTTGCGCTGATCGCGGCCCTCGTCGCGGTCGCACCGAGCGCGGCGGCCGACCAGACCCGGGTCAAGAGCTACTGCAGCACGACCGGCGACGTCTGCTACGGGATCTTCAAGACCGGCAGCGTCTACAGCTTCCGGCTGACTCTCGCGGCGAAGTACTTCCAGCGCTACCGGATCTGCGTGCGCCCGCTCGGCGAGCAGGCGAAGTGCAAGAGCTTCCCGGTCAAGAAGACCGGCGCCGCCTGGGGCGGAACCGTCTTCTGGCAGCGCAACTACCCGGTCCGCGGCCCGCGCGGCTACCGCGTCACCTGGCGCCAGGGGGCGACGCGGCTCGGCCCGCCGCTCACGTTCTACCTGCCGGCTCCGGTCTGAGCCGGTAGCGCAGCGCGACGACGATCGTCGTCGTGCAGACCGTGAACGCGACCACATTCGGGACGATGAGGTACCAGTTCGGGATCGACAACCCGTACGCGATCCAGAGCGTGAAGCCGACGAGCAGCACCCAGAAGTAGGCGATCGAGACCTGGTGCGACGAGCGGTGCAGCAGCATCTTGCGAATCTGCAGCCCCGGCGAGATCGCCATCAGGATCCCCCACGCGGCCGCCGTGGCTCCGAGCACGGTCTCGAGCATGCGCCCGACTTCGCGCCTCGGCGATCATCCCCTTGCGATGGCGATCAGCTTCCGGCCGATGACCCGCGACGACCTGCCGCTCGTCCACGAGTGGCACCAACGCCCTCACGTCGTCCGTTGGTGGACCGTGCGCAAGACGTTCGAGGAGACCGAGGCGCACTACCTGCCGACGATCGAGGGCACCGATCCGACCCAGCACTACCTCGCGCTTCTCGACGGCGAGCCGCTCGGGATGGTCCAGACCTACCTCGTGTCCGCCTACCCGGACTACGCCGCGCTGATCGAGGAGGGCGAGGGCACGGCCGGGCTCGACCTGTTCATCGGAGACGAGGCTCAGACCGGGCGTGGGCTCGGCACGGAGATGATCCGCAGATTCGTCGACGAGATCGTCTTCGCTCGGCCCGAGACGACCGCCTGCGCAGCCGATCCGGACGTGCGGAACACCGCTTCGCTCCGGGCGTTCGAGAAGGCGGGCTTCCAGGCCGTCCGTGAGTTCGTCGACCCGGAGGACAACGAGTTGCACACGCTCGTCCGGCGCGAGCGCGACTAGGCGGCCGCCGCGACCCGCTCGCGTGCCCGTGCGCACTCGGTCCGGTGGTCCGGCTCCTCCGCTTCGACGAAGTGCGCGGCGAGGCGGACGACCTCGCTGCCGAGCATCCTGAGCTGCCGCTCGACGCCCTCGTCTCGAACCTTCTCGTTCTCATCGAAGGCAGCGCGTGGAGCCGGGACGACGTACGGCACCGCCCACCCGCGGAGCGCGCGCACCGAGAACTCCATCGCGTTGATCGCCTGCAGCCCGTGCGTCCCTCCGGACACGCTGATCAGGCCGATCGGCTTGTCCGTCAGGTACACGCTCCCGCTGGGTAGGTGCAGCCAGTCGAGGGCGTTCTTGAACGAGCCCGCGACCGAGCCCTGGTAAAGCGGGCTGCTCCAGACCAGGCCGTCCGCGCTCTCCAGAGCCTCGACCATCGCCAGCGTGCCCGGACTTGGCTCCCCTTCCGGGTTGTACAGCGCCAGGTCGAGCGCCCGAATGTCGAGGAGCTCGGTCTGGGCGTCGGCTTCAAGAGCCCCCGTGAGCGCAGTCTCGAGCGCGCCCCGGCTCCGGGAGTGCGTCGCGAGCGAGCCGCCGAGGCCGACGATCTTCAGCGCACGACCCCGCTAGGCGTTCGCGGGCCGCAGCATCGTGTACACGAGCAGCCCGATGAACGGAATGATCAGCATGAAGATCGTCCAGCCCGCCTTGCCGCCTACCGAGAGGTCGTGTCGCCTGAACACGTCGATCACGGCCCGCACCCAGAGGATGAGGAAGAAGACGATGACGATGCCGAGGAGGATCCGCACGGGACAACCCTAGTCCGTCGTGGCATATCGTGGGCCTGTGGTCGATGCCTCGCAGGAGCTCGAGCGCGGCCGCACCTCGTTCGAGAGGCGGGCCTGGCTCGATGCCTACACGGCGTTGTCGGAGGCCGACCGCGTCGAGCCGCTCGAAGCGAGGGACCTGGATCTCCTGGCGACCTCGGCGTCGCTCATCGGGCGGATGGACGAGTACCTGGCTCTGCTGGAACGCGCTCACCTCGCGCACATCGACCGCGGCGACAATCTCGCGGCCGCCCGGAGCGCCGGCTGGCTGGGCATGACGCTCGCGATCCGAGGTGAGATGGGGCCCGCAAGCGGCTGGTTCGGCCGAGCTCAACGGCTCGTGGAACGAGAAGGGCGCGATTGCGTCGAGCAAGGCTGGCTGCTGGTCCCGGCCGTCTTCCAGCGCGAAGCTGCCGGCGACTACGACGGGGCACACGAAGTAGCCGCCCAGGCGGTCGAGATCGCCGAGCGCTTCGGCGACTCGGACCTGGCCGCAATCGCTCTGCACGCGCAGGGCGTCATGCGCATCAAGCAGGGGTCGATCGTCGAGGGCCTGCAGCTCCTGGACGAGGCGATGGTCGGGGTCACGGCCGACTCCGTCTCGCCGGTGGTCGCGGGCATCGTCTACTGCGGAGTGATCGCGGGTTGCGAGGAGGCCTTCGAGGTGCGCCGCGCACAGGAGTGGACGGATGCGCTGACGCGCTGGTGCGACGGACAGCCGCAGATGGTCTCTTTCACGGGCCGGTGTCTTGCCCACCGAGCGGGTCTCAAGCAGCTACACGGCGAGTGGCGGGACGCGCTCGTCGAGGCAAAGCTGGCGCGCGAGCGCTGCGAGGAGGCGATGAACCGGGCCGCCACGGGGCAGGCGCTCTATCAGCAGGGCGAGCTGCATCGCCTCCAGGGAGATTTCGAGGCCGCCGAGTCGGCATATCGAGAAGGGAGCGCGTTCGGCCGGGAGCCGCAGCCCGGGCTGGCACTCCTCCGGCTTGCCCAGGGCGACGTCGAGGCCGCCGCCGCGATGACCCGACGCTCAGCCGCCGAAGCGGCCGGGCCGTTTGCGCGCGCGACCGTGCTCCCCGCGCACGTCGAGACGATGCTCGCCGCCGGCGATCTCGACGAGGCGCGCCGCGCCGCCGACGAGCTGGCCGGAATCGCAGCAGCAGGCAAGCGCACGATGCTCGACGCGATCTCGGCTCACGCCCGGGGCGAGGTCGAGTTGGCCGACGGGGATCCGGGAGCGGCGCTCGTAGCCCTCCGGCAGGCGGGTCGCCTATGGCAGGAGCTGGACGCGCCGTACGAGGTGGCCCGGGTGCGCGTCCTCGTCGGACTGGCGTGCCGCGCTCTCGGCGACGAGGAAAGCGCGGCGCTGGAGCTCGCGGCGGCCCGCGAGGTCTTCGAGCGTCTGGCCGCCGCGCCGGACCTCGCGCGCATCGACCTGCTCGGCGACCGGACGGCTCCCGACTCGCATGGCCTGAGCGCACGAGAGCTGGAGGTGCTCCGCCTCGTCGCGGCCGGCAAGACGAACCGCGAGATCGCCTCCGAGCTCGTTCGTCAGCGAGCACACGGTCGCTCGCCACCTGCAGAACATCTTCGCCAAGCTCGGCGTCACCTCGCGCACGGCGGCGACCGCCTTCGCGTTCCAGCACGAGCTCGTCTGACCAACGAGTGGTCAGAAATGACCACGAACGGCCCGCGCCAAGTTGGCGGATACGCGCGATGCGCCGCCGCCGTCCCCCTCCTAGCGTGCTCGTGAGAGACGAAAGGAGGCGACGTGGCCGTCGCACTGCTGGTCGAAAGCGCAGAGGGCTCACAGGAGACGTACGAGCGGGTCCGCCGTCGCCTCGGCTCGCGTAAGCCGACCGGCGGGATCTTCCACATCGCAGGCCCGAGCCCGAAAGGCGGCTGGCGCGTAGTCGAGGTCTGGGAGTCCCGGGAGGACGCGGACCGGTTCTTCCGCGAGCACTACATCCCGGCGCTCCGAGACGCGGGCGTCCGACGGCTTCCGCGCCGCGAGCTCTGGCCGGTCCACGCCGCGATGAGTTGAACGAACGACGACCTGGAGGTTTCGAGATGAGCCGTACCCGAGTAGAGACCGTGATCATCGGCGGAGGCCAGGCGGGCCTGACCGCCGGCTACCACCTGGCGAAGCGCCGCCGGCCCTTCGTCATCCTCGACGCGAACGAGCGGATCGGCGACGCGTGGCGCAACCGCTGGGACTCGCTGCGCCTCTTCACGCCTGCGCACTTCAGCAGGCTCCCCGGCAAGCGGCTGGACATGCCGAACTGGTCGTTCGCGACGAAGGACGAGATGGCTGACTACCTCGAGTCGTACGCCGCGCACTTCGAGCTGCCGGTCCGGAACGGCGTCGAGGTCGAGCGGCTGGAAAAGGTCGACGGCCGCTTCGTCATCTCGTCCGGCGAGGAGCTCTACGAGGCCGAGAACGTGATCGTGGCAACCGGCGCACACAACATTCCGAAGACGCCCGCGTTCGCGGCCGAGCTCGATCCGCGAATCGTGCAGCTCCACTCGGCCGCCTACCGCAATCCGTCACAGCTCCAGGACGGCGACGTCCTGCTCGTCGGCGCCGGCAACTCGGGCGCCGAGCTCGCCGTCGAGCTCTGCCAGATGCATCGCGTGCTGCTCTCCGGTCCGAAGCTCAGTGAGATCCCGGTCAAGCACGGCACGCTGCCGTTCCGCCCCGGCTTCCGCGTTTTCCGGTTCCTCGGGCACCGAGTGATCTCGCGCGGCAACCCGATCGGCCGGAAGGTCGGCCCGAAGCTACTCCAGGAAGCCGACCCGCTGATCCGGACGAAGTCGAAGGAGCTCGCCGAGGCCGGCGTCGAGCGCGTGCCGCGCGTGACCGGCGTAGAGAACGGACGGCCGGTGCTGGAGGACGGACGGGTGCTCGACGTCGCGAACGTGATCTGGTGCACCGGCTTCCGGACGGACTTCGGCTGGATCGACCTGCCGGTCTTCGACGAGGCCGGCCAGCCCGAGCACGCGCGCGGCGTCGTCGAATCCGAGCCGGGCCTGTACTTCCTCGGGCTGGTGTTCCAGTACTCGTTCTCGTCCGACGTCCTGCCGGGCCGCGGTCGGGACGCCGATTACGTCGCCAAGCACATTGCAGACCAGCGCAGCCGGGCTGCGAAGGCGCCGAGCCGAGCCCTTGTGACGGCCTAGGCGGCGGTTACGCGGTCGCGGTGGCCCGAGGCGAGGAGGTCGTGCACCTCGGGATGACGTCGCCATGTAGTGCGCAATGAACGGGCACAGCGGGACGACCTCGAGGCCCTTTCGGCGCACGTCCTCGAGCGCGCCTGCGACGAGCTTGCTGCCGAAGCCCCGTCCTTCGCAGGCCGGGTCGACCTCCGTGTGCACGAACGCGATCCGGTTGCTGTTCTGGCGGCGGTGGTAGGCGGCGACGCCGATGCGCCGGTCTCCGAGCCGAAGCTCGTACTGCGACGACTCGGGCACGTCGACGACCTCGGCGTCCTCCGGCGCGGCCGTGATCTCGGCCTCCTCGGAGGGCTCGAAGAGCTCGACGAGCTGGCCGACGGCATCCGATTCGCGCGCCGGCTCGTGGTCGACGAAGCGGCGGCGGTGCTCCGCGGCGTGCTCCCAGCCCTCGAGCTCGCGCAGGTACCCGTAGACCGCGCGTGTCCCGCTGAAGAAGCGGCCGTCCTCCGTCTCCAGCGCGGGGATCCGGTCGGAGCCCGAAACGGCCCTCAACGCAGCCCGCTGCTCCGGCCACGGCTCGACCTGGCGCGCGACGAAGTCGAGGCCGAGCTCGGTGAGGATCTCGCGCACCGCGCCCGAGAACGGGCACCACTCGGCCTGGTACAGCGTCAGCACTAGCCCTCGAAGCCGTTGATCTTGTGCGTCCCGTCGCAGAACGGCTTGTTCGACGAGCCGCCGCACCGGCAGAGCGCGGCCCGCTCGCCTTCGTAGAGGACGATGCCCTCGGCGTCGACGATCCGCACGCCGCCGGTGACGAGCAGCGGCCCGCCCGCGGACGCGCAGATCTCGAACCGCTGCCGCGGCTTGACGCTCACGCCCTTGAGCCGTCTCGTCCGAAGGGCGCCCGACGGGCACCGCGCGACGGTCCGCTCGATGTCGTCCGCGGAGGCCTCGTCGGCCTTCACCCAGGGACGGCGATCGCGATCGAAGACCTTGGGCAGCAGCCGCGAGCAGTTGCCGGAGTGGAAGCAGAGCCGCGGTTCCCACTCGACGACGATCTCATCGGTCGAATACTCCTTGACCAGCGGCTTTCCGACCTTGGCCACGCGGCCAGCCTAGCCGCCGTGGCGCGGGCTGCGGAGTGGCCAACTTCCCGGCGGTCGCGCCGTCTATCAAGACACGTGCGAGGTTTCGCTCTGGCGATCGGAATCGGGCTCCTGCTCAGTGCGGGAGCCGGCGACGCGGCCGTCGGGCACAAGGCTGGACCGGCGGCCCGCTCGCCGGCCTCGACTCAGGCGCTGGCCCGCGCGATCACGGCCGGCCATCTGCGTGCGCACCTCGAGGCTCTCGAAGCGGTCGCGGAACGGAACAACCGAACTCGCGCTGCAGGCACGCCGGGGTACTCGGAGTCGGTGGCTTACGTGGTGCGGCAGCTACGGGCTGCCGGCCTCCGACCCCGGCGGAAGAACTTTTCCTTCCAGTACTTCCGCGAGACGAAGCCGACGGTGTTCGAGCGCGTCTCGCCAGGGCTCGTTCGCTACGCGCGCAACCGCGACTTCCTGACCATGCGCTACTCGGGCGGCGGGAACGTGACGGCTCCGGTCGTCCCCGTCGGGGGCGCGGGCGGCTGTGCGGATTCCGACTTCAGCGGGTTCGCGTCCGGCGCGATTGCGCTCATGCGGCGCGGCGGCTG
Organism: uncultured Actinomycetes bacterium; assembly: GCA_963825795.1. GTDB lineage: Bacteria > Actinomycetota > Thermoleophilia > Gaiellales > Gaiellaceae > VAXT01. Next base: position 15,073 of record CAWGVD010000055.1, read on the forward strand.
CCCGTTCTCGCAGAAGGCCGGCATCGCGCAGGCAGGCGGCGCCTCGGCTGCGCTGATCGCGAACGACGGGCTCCCGGGGCGTACCGCGCCTCTCTCGGCCACGCTCTTCGGACCCGGCGTCCGGATCCCGGTGCTCGTCATCTCGTCCGGTGTCGGCTCCGAGCTGACGCAGCTTGCTCAGGCGGGCACGGTCCGGGTGCACCTCGATCTCTCGGTCGCGACCACGAAGGCGCGGGCGGCGAACGTCATCGCCGACCTGCCCGGACGCCAGAGCGGCGTCATCCTCCTCGGCGCGCATCTCGACTCGGTCGCCAACGGGCCCGGGATCAACGACAACGGCTCCGGCAGTGCGACCGTCCTCGAGATCGCGCGGCAGGCCCGCCGCCTCCACGTGCGGCCGAAGCACGGGCTGCGGTTCGCCTTCTGGGGCGCGGAGGAGCTCGGGCTCATCGGGTCGAGGAGCTACGTCCAGAGCCTGAGCCCTCGCCAAAGACGAGGGATCCTCGGCGTGATCAACCTGGACATGGTCGGCTCGCCGAACTCCGACCGGATCGTGTATGACGGTGACGATGGCCCGTCCGGCTCGCGAAAGATCGAGAACGCGTTCCGCGCCTACTTCGCGGCGCGCCACCTGCCCGTGGAGCAGGAATCGCTCGGCGGCTCGTCCGACCACGCGTCGTTCGCCGACGTCGGGATCCCGGTCGGCGGCCTGTTCACGGGCGCCGACGACCTCAAGTCGCCCGCGTCCGCGCGCCGCTTCGGCGGCTCTGCCAATCTTCCGTTCGATGCCTGCTACCACAAGGTCTGCGACACGCCCGCGAACGTCGACTTCCGCATGCTCGGCCCAGATGGCCGACGCCGCGGCTGTCGTCGCGGTGCGGCTCGCGAACTAGAGGCGCATGACGCGCATCGCCGGATTGCTTCTGGTCGTGCTTCTGCTCGCGGGGTGCGGGCAGGGCGACACGACGGCCATGAACCACAAGTTCGAGCGGCTCGACTTCCAGATCTCGAGTCTCGAGACCATCAACTCGCAGTACAACCAGCAGCACTTCGCGGAGCTGACGCAGAAGTACATCGCGCTCGTCCACCAGTACGAGGACCAGCTCGGGAAGAAGGAAGCCAGGCGACGCCTCGTCGAGCTGGGCGACGAGCTCAACGCGTACTGCCTCCCCTGCACGGGCGTGCTCTACATCGAGGCGCGGAAACTCTGACGCTCGAGAACCACTTCGGCGAGGAGGTCGCGGCGCGCTACGACGAGTCCGCGGCCGACATGTTCGAACCGGACGTGCTCGATCCGGCCGTCGAGTTCCTCGCGGAGCTGGCCGGTGACGGCGCGGCGCTCGAGCTCGGGATCGGAACGGGCCGGATCGCGCTGCCGCTGTCGGAGCGCGGCGTCCGCGTGCATGGGATCGACCTCTCCGAGGCGATGGTCGCGAAGCTGCGCGAGAAGCCCGGCGCGGAGCGGATCGAGGTCACGATCGGCGACTTCGCGACGACGAGGGTCGACGGCACGTTCTCGCTCGCGTACATCGTCTTCAACACGATCGGCAACCTGACGACGCAGGACGCGCAGGTCGCGTGCTTCGAGAACGTCGCCGCGCACCTCGAGCCGGGCGGCTGCTTCGTGATCGAGCTCGGCGTGCCCGGCCTGAGGACGCTTCCGCCGGGCGAGCGGTTCCAGGTGTTCGACTTCGGCGCGGAGCACATCGGAATCGACGAGTACGACGTCGAGAACCAGGGCCTGATCTCGCATCACCTCTCGCCCGTCGAGGGACAAGTGGAGGCTGGTGTCGATGCCGTTCCGCTACGTGTGGCCGGCGGAGCTCGACCTGATGGCGCGCATCGCCGGGATGACGCTGCGCGAGCGCTGGAGCGGCTGGAACCGCGAGCCGTTCACGAGCGAGAGCACGAAGCACGTCTCCGTCTGGGAGAAGCCCGCCTAGGCCTGAGCGCCGCGCGCGCGGGTCATGAGCCCCCACGCGGTGACGATCGTCCAGACGATCTCGAGGAGCAGGAACCCGTACTGCCGCTCGTGCCACGCGACGATCCCGAGGATGAGCGCGCCGACGAGGTTCAGCCACAGGTACGACCACGAGCGGACGTCGAAGACGCCGAGCTGAGCCGCGACGAACGCGACCAGGATCGCGAGCGCGCCGACGATCT
>CAWGVD010000056.1:0-304288 GCA_963825795.1 uncultured Actinomycetes bacterium
TTCGGCAACTTCAGCGCGGACAGCGCGAGGACGTTCTTCATCTGCTACGCGATGGGCGCGGTCGGCGCGATCGTCAGCGTGATGATGCGGATGGCGTCGAAAACCGGCGCCGGGTTCGTCGACTACGAAGTAGGGCGACCCTCCCTTCGGCGCATCGGAAGCTTCCGGCCGATCATCGGCGCCGTCTTCGGGGTCGTCGTCTATTTCGCCCTGAAGAGCGACCTGATCACGTTGAAGACGTCGAGCGGGCAGACGGACTACTTCTACGCCACGATCGCCTTCGTCGCCGGGTTCAGCGAGCGAAGGGCAAGGATCCTCCTCGGCGGAGCCGAGAGGATGCTTGGGGGCGGCTCGGGCGGCGAAGACGCTCCCGCCGATCCGAAGCCGAGCAGCCGACGGAAGGCCGACAACGGCCAGGCGGCAGGAGGGCCCGCTTGAGCGTGGCGGGCGAAACCGCCGCGCCCGAGAGCGTCGTGCCCGACCAGACAGGCCTTCCGGACGAGATCACGCTCGCGGTCGGCGGTGAGCAGACGCTGCTCTTGCCGAGCAGCGCCGGCGCCGGGTACATCTGGGAGGCGGCGGTCGACGACGAAGCCGTAGTCGAGGTTTCGACGAAGTTCGAGGACGCCGGAGCGAAAGGCGTCGCGCGACCGAAATTTGGCGAGAACGAACTGCTGACCCTGCGGGGTCGCGCAGAGGGGAGAACAGCTGTCCGCCTCGTTCAGCGGCGGACCTGGGAGGAGGGCGTTGCGCCGATCGCGGCTCACGCCCTGACGGTCAACGTCGCTGCTGCGGAGGCGACCAAATCAGGAGGTACGCAGTGAGCAACAGAGTCAACGGGGGCCTTCGGACCCGGCCGATCGAGCGATTCGGCTGGGTTCCCGATCTGCCGGACGCACGGGACTTCCTGTTCTCGGCGCCCGAAGCGATCCTGACGAAGATGCCGACGAAGGTCGACCTGACCGCGAAGATGCCGACGGTCTACGACCAGGGGCAGCTCGGCAGCTGCACGGCGAACGCGATCGGCGCCGCGTTCGAGTTCGACCAGGTCAAGGAGGGCTACAAGGACTTCATGCCCTCGCGTCTCTTCATCTACTACAACGAGCGCGCGATGGAGGGGACGATCGACACCGACAGCGGGGCGATGATCCGCGACGGGATGAAGAGCGTCGCCAAGGTCGGAGTTTGCGCCGAGGACACCTGGGCGTACGACATCTCGAAGTTCACGGAGAAGCCGCCCACCAAGGCCTACACCGAGGCGAAGAAGCACCAGGCGCTGCTCTACAAGCGGGTGATTCCGGTACTGCACCAGCTGCAGGGCGCCCTTGCGGCGGGCTACCCGGTCGTCTTCGGCTTCTCGGTCTACGAGAGCTTCATGAGCGCCGAGGTGGCGAAGACCGGCGAGGTGCCGCTTCCGCCGCGGAACGAGCAGATGATCGGAGGCCACGCGGTCGTGGCCGTCGGCTACGACGACAAGATCCAGCGCTTCATCGTCCGCAACTCGTGGGGCAAGAGCTGGGGCAAGAAGGGCTACTGCACGATGCCCTACGGCTATCTGACCGATCCGCAGCTGGCACGCGACTTCTGGGCGATCTACACGGTCGAGCCGGACGCAACCGGGACGAAGACGAGGCGGCGGCGGACGACGGCCAGGAAGAGGACGACGACGAGGAAGCGCACCGCGGCCAAGCGCTGACGTGGCTGCGGAATTCGACCGGGGGCCTGCGCAGGCGATCGCCTCGATCTGCCTGCGCTGCCCTCAGCCCGGCAAGCCGCAGGCGTTCTGGACCGCGTGGGGGCCGATCTTCTACCGCGGGCGGCTCGACGGGTCGGCGCGGCTCCTGTGCATCGCGTCCGACCCCGGGCCGACCGAGCGGATCGCGCATCGCACGCTCGTCGGAGACGCGGGCCAGCGCGTGCAGGGCTTCCTCGCGAAGCTCGGCCTGACCAAGTCGTACCTCTGCGTGAACGCGTTCCCGTACGCGCTCCACCCGAGCTGGGGCATGTCCGCCGACGAGCTGCTCGCGGACCCGGTGCAGAAGCAGTGGCGCAACGAGTTCTACGACGCGGTCAAGCCGGACCACGTGCAGGCGGTCGTCGCGTTCGGGACGAATGCGCAGCAGGCGCTCGACCTCTGGGACGGGAAGCCGAACGTCCCCGTCGAGCGCGTCCCGCACCCGAGCAGCCGGGACGCGGCAGCGCTCGTCCAGGCGTGGCACGGCGCGATCCAGCGGCTTCGCGGCGAGGTGACGGCCGATCCCGACGGGCACGCGGACGGGCCGAACTACGGCTCCTCGTTCAAGGAGGCCGACTACGCGGCGATCCCGAAGCGCGACCTGCCGTTCGGCGTGCCCGACTTCCTCGGCGACGACGCAGCCGGCAGGCAGGGCCATCCGCGGCACAACAACTCGGTGTCGCGTCCGACCCCCGACGACGGCCACACGCTGATCTGGAACGCGCCGGACGATTGAGCGAGTTCCTCGGCACGCCCGGTCGACCCGCTCGACGGCCCGGCGTTCGCGCTCGGCGGCCGCGTCGTGACGATGGACGCCCACGACTCGGTCGTCGAGAACGGAGTCGTCTACGTGCGCGAGGGCGCGATCGCCGCGGTGCAGAAGGCGAACGCGGATCCTCCGCCCGAGTTCGAGGGCGTCAAGGTCCTCGAGACCAAGGGCACGATCTACCCGGGCCTGATCGACCTCCACGACCACCTGAGCTACAACGCGCTCCAGCTCTGGGACGTGCCGAAGCTGTACACGAACCGCGACCAGTGGGCCAAGGGCGACACGTACCGGAAGCTCGTCACCGGCCCGATGAAGGTGCTCGCGCACACGCCGGAGTACGTGCCGGCGATCGTCCGCTACGTCGAGGCCAAGTGCCTCGTCGCGGGGACGACGACGTCCCAGGGGATCGCGCTCTCCAGCTACTCGGGCATCCAGCGCTTCTACAAGGGGATCGTCCGCAACGTCGAGCAGACCGACGAGGACGAGCTGCCCGAGGCGGGCACGCACATCGCCGACGTCGAGGCCAAGGACCGGACGAAGTTCCTGAAGCGCCTCGAGAGCTTCGACTGCCTGCTCCTGCACCTGAGCGAGGGCACGGACGAGAAGGCGCGCGAGCACTTCCTCGCGCTCCAGGAGCCGGACGGAGACTGGGCGATCGCGAGCTCGCTGGCCGGGATCCACTGCGTCGCGCTCGAGAAGAAGGACTTCGACGGTGCTCGCAAAGGCCGGGGCGTCGATGGTCTGGTCGCCGCTCAGCAACCTGCTCCTCTACGGGAAGACGGCCGACGTGAGCGAGGCGCAGGACGCCGGAGTTCTGACCGCGCTCGGCCCGGACTGGTCGCCCAGCGGGAGCAAGAACCTGCTCGGCGAGCTGAAGCTGGCCAGGCTCGTCGACAGCCTGAACGGCGGCGGCCTGTCGGACGTCGACCTGATCGCGCTCGCGACGCGCAATCCGGCCAAGATCCTGCGCTGGGACGAGCACCTCGGCTCGATCGAGGCCGGCAAGCGCGCAGACCTGCTCGTCGTCTCCGGAGCAACCGGCGACGCGCACGCACACCTCTTCACACGCAGCGAGCACGACGTGGAGCTCGTCGTCGTCAACGGCGTCCCCCGCTACGGCGCCAGCACGATCATGCGAAAGCTGTTGGGAGAGTCTGCGGCTCAGGCGGAGGCGGGCTCGGCCGGGGGCAGAGCCCGCCTCCTCTTTCTGACCCAGGCGACCGGCGACCCCGTCACCGGAAAGGTGAGCCTGAAAGAAGCGACCGACCTGCTCGCGGACGGGCTGCACCGGCTCCCCGAGCTCGCCAAAGACGTGGACAAGCAGAAGGTGAGCCCGGAGGACACGTTCCTCGTGCTCGACCACGAGGAGGAAGACGGCGTCGATCAGAGGCCGCATCTCCCCGGTCCGGACGGCGACCTGACGGCGATGATGGACGGCTTCGCGGCGGCCACGCCGCTCTCCGACCTGCTCGTGCCGCTGACGCTCGACCCGCTGACCGTGTTCGACGACGACCACTTCGTGGAAACGCTCGCTGCAGAGAAGAACCTTCCGAAGGAGGTAGCCGACCATGTACCCGACCTCTTCTGACCGTGGCTAGGGCGCGGCGCACACCCGCGGCGGCCGCGGCCGACCCGACCCTCGCCAACCTCCGCAAGATCGACCACATCGTCGTGCTCATGCTCGAGAACCGGTCGTTCGACCACATGCTCGGGTATCTGCCGCTCGAAGCGGGGCGGACCGACGTCGACGGGCTCAAGGCGAGCATGTCGAACGTCTATCGAGGCAAGAACTACAAGGTCCGGCACCTCCAGCGGACAGCGCTCACGAAGGACGAGGATCCCTGCCACGGCGGCGCGTGTATCGCCGAGCAGGTCAGCAACAACATGGGCGGCTTCGTTGCCAACTTCGCGAAGCAACGCAAGAAGGCGAAGCTCGTCGACGTGGTCATGGGCTACTACAACGGCAGCGACCTGCCGACGTACGACCATCTCGCGCGCGAGTTTGCCGTCTGCGATCGCTGGTACTGCTCGGTCCCAGGCGCGACTTGGCCGAACCGGCTCTACGCGCTCTGCGGCCAGGCGGCCGGGAGCAAGGACCCGAAGAAGGTTCCGGTCTACGACGTGCCCTCGTTCGTTCGCCACCTCGAGTCGAACAAGGTCTCGTGGCGCTGGTACACGCACGACGTCGGGACGCTCCGGTTCACCGACAGCAAGTTCCGGGTCGGCTACCTCGACAGGTTCGCCTACTTCGACCGCCGGAGCCTGCTCGCGCCGCGCAACTTCATGGACGACGCGAAGGACGGGAAGCTGCCGGCCGTGTCGTGGATCGACCCGAACTTCGTCGACGTCTCGTTCGTCGGGCCGGCGGGATCGAACGACGACCATCCGCCGTCGGACATCAAGGCCGGCCAGGAGCTCGTGCTGAAGACATACACGGCCCTCGTCAACAGCCCGAACTGGAAGAAGACGATGCTCGTGGTCACCTACGACGAGCACGGCGGGTTCTTCGACCACGTGCTGCCGCCCGCCGCGCACGACGACCGGCCCGCGTTCAGGACGTACGGCGTGCGCGTGCCCGCGTTCGTCGTCTCGCCGTTCACGCCGCGCGGCGAGCGTCTCGAACACCGTCTACGACCACACGTCGGTCATCAAGACGATCCTGCTCCGCTTCTGCCAGAAGAACGGCCAGATCCCGAACATGGGCGCACGCGTGGCGAACGCGAACCACCTCGGTGACACGCTCACGCTGGCCCAGCCGAGGCCTCCGACGCCCACAGAGGCGTACCGCGACGCCGTCGACCGACTCACTTCGTGGCGCGCCGAGGTGTTTCGCGACCGGCTGATGGCGAGGCCGACCGGAGATCCCGCCGATCCGGCCGATCTGAACGACCTCCAGCAGCAGGTGCTCGCCGCCAACGCAAAGATCCGCGCAGAAGGCCTCCCGGTCGGACAGCCCTAGCTAGAGTCGGGCGGGTGGCGGCCGTGGCAGGGCTACGCGAGTCGGTCGAGGAGGAGGCGCGCGAGGCACGCCGTGCCGCACCGAGTCTGACCGACGAGGCGGTCTCCTCCGCCCTGAAGGGCGCAGCCGTACTCGTGCGGAAGCGAAGGACAGAGATCCTCGCCGCGAACGCAGCCGACTGCGAGGCGGCTGCGGACCGCATCGACGAGGGGATGCTCGACCGGCTGCGCCTGGACGACGCCCGCCTCGAGAGTCTCGCCGAGCAGGTGGAGGCCGTCGCCGAGATAGAGCCGCTCGAGCGCGAGATCGGCTCGTGGACGCTCGAGAACGGCCTCCGGGTCAGCGAGCGGCGGATCCCGATCGGCACCGTCGGCGCGAACTTCGAGGCCCGGCCGAACGTCGCGCTCGACGTCGCCGGCCAGCTGCTGAAGAGCCTCAACACCGCGGTCCTGCGGACGGGCGGCGCCGCGCTCGGGACGGTCACGCTGCTCGTCGACGAGATCCTGCGGCCCGCGCTCGAGCAGGCGGGGCTCCCGGCGGGTGCCGTCGGCCTCGTCCGCTCGCCCGACCGGGAGGGCGCGCGCGTGCTCGTGACGATGCCCGAGCTGGTCCCGCTCGTCATCCTGCGCGGCAGCGGCGCGACGACGGCGGAGCTCGCCCGCCTTGCCGCGGAGCACGGCGTGCGGACACTCGCGCACGCGGAAGGCGGCGGCGTTCTCTACATCCACTCGGAGGCCGACCGTGAGCGCGCGCTCGCGATGGCCGAAGCCGCGCTCGACCGGCTCGGGGTCTGCAACCGGCTCAACCTCGCTCTCGTCGACCGCGGCGCCGCGGCGCTGCTACCCGACCTACTGGCGGTCTTTCGCGAGAAAGGCCTCGAGGTGCGCGGCACTCCCCGTGCGGTCGAGGCGGCCGGCGACGGGGTCCTGCCCCACGACCGCGAGCGCCTCGGGTACGAGTGGGCGAACGAGCCCGACCGCGTCGCGACCGTGACCCTCGACCTGGTCGACGACCTCGCCGACGCGGTGCGGATCGCGAACGAGGAGACGTCTGGGCTCGCGGCGGGGATCGTCACCGAGGACGCCGAGGCCGCGAACCGCTTCCTCGACGGCTATCGCGGGACGGCCGCTTTCTGGCACGCGACGACGCGCTTCACGGACGGCTTCGCTCTGACCGGAGCGCCCGAGACGGGGATCAACGTCGATGCCGTTCCCGGGCCGCGTGGCCCGGTGACCTACCGCGACCTCTGGCTACGCCAGTACCGAGTGGTCGGCGACGGCACGCAGACGCGTTGACACAGCCCGTCGTCGTCAAGCTCGGAACCGGGCTCGTCGTCGGGGAGGACGGCGAGGTGAGGACCGACCTTTTGAACGCGCGCGCGAGCGAGATCGCGACGATCGTCGCCAGGAGTGAGCCCGTGTGCGTCGTCTCCTCCGGTGCGATCGCGCTGGGTCTCCCGAAGCTCGGGCTCAAGCGCCGCCCGTCCTCGCTGGCGCGGCTCCAGGCGGCCTCGGCTCTGGGCCAGGCAAGGCTCCAGGCCGCGTGGGAGGAGGCGCTCGGCGCGCACGGATTGCCGGCAGCGCAGATCCTGCTCGCCGCCGGCGACGTCGCCGACCGCCTCGCATACGTCAACGCCCGCCAAGCGTTCGCGGAGCTGTTCCGGCTCGGCGCGGTGCCGGTCGTGAACGAGAACGACGCAACTGCGACGGACGAGATCACCTTCGGCGACAACGACGCGCTGGCCGCCCAGGTCGCGGTTCTGGTCAAAGCGCGGCTGCTCGTGCTGCTCACCGAGGTCGAGGGGCTCTATTCGCGTGCTCCCGGGACCCCTGGCGCAGAGCTGATCGCGGAGGGTGAGCTTGCCGGCGAAGCCGAACTGGGTGCGGGAACCGAGCTGGGCCGCGGTGGAATGGCCAGCAAGGTGATCGCCGCTCAGATGGCGTCGGGCGCCGGGATCCCGACCGTGATCGCGAGCGGGGCAGGCGACGACGTGCTCGGCCCAGTGCTCGCGGGTGAAAAGCGCGGGACTCGTTTCAGGCCGGAGGAGCAGGGCGCTTCGGCATTCAGGATGTGGCTCCTGTTCGCGAAGCCTGCGACCGGCCGCCTTCGTGTCGACGAAGGGGCACGTCGAGCGCTCGTCGACAAGGGGGCGAGCTTGCTCGGAGTCGGGGTCGTCGGCTGTGAGGGCCGCTTCGAGCCCGGGGCCGCAGTCGAGCTCGTGGGGCCGGACGGCATTGCGTTCGCCAAGGGCATCGCCGCTGCTGACTCGGAGCGGCTCACGAACCGGCCGCGCGGCGTCCTCGCCGTGCACCGCGACAGAATGGTGCTGTACACGTGAAGAAGGTTGCGGTCATTGCCGACGTCCACGGGAACGCGCCCGCGCTCGCCGCCGTGCTCGAGGAGGTCGAGCGCGAGCAGGCTGACCTGGTCGTCTCCTGCGGCGACCTGACCTGGGGGCCGCTGCCCGAGGAGACGTACGAGCTCGCACGCGGGCTGAATGCACGGTTCGTGCGCGGAAACGCGGACCGGGCCGTCCTCGAAGGCGTCTCCGAGACCGAGCGCGAGCAGTGGATGCAGGCGCACCACACGGACGCGATGCGGGAGTTCCTCGGCACGTTCGACGAGAACGTCGTCGTCGAGGTCGACGGGCTCGGCGCGGTGCGCTTCTGCCACGGCTCGCCCCGCAGCGACGAGGAGTGCGTCACGCCCGAGACGCCCGAGGAGCGCGTCCGCGAATTCAGCGCCGGTGTCGACGAGACCGTGATCGTCAGCGCGCACGTTCACATCCAGTTCGACCGCGAAGTGGCCGGGATCCGCAGCGTGAACGCGGGCAGCGTCGGCCTTCCGTACGAAGGCAGGCCCGGCGCATACTGGGCGCTCTTGGGGCCGGACGTGGAGCTGCGCCGCACCGAATACGACGTCGACGCGACCGTCGAGCGCTACCGGGCCAGTGGGCAGCCGAACGTCGAGCAGATCGCGGAGATGATGCTTACGCCGCCCGAGCCGCGAGAGGTGATCGACCACGCCGAGAAGCACATCTTCGCGGGCTAGGCGCATCGCCTCGATTCGCGGCGCGACCTCCTGGGTCGACCGGGTCGGGCTCGCGGCGCTCTTTCCGACGGACGACCTCGTGCTGCCGTCGCTCTGGGAGGCGGTCACGGGCAAGCCCGTGGTCGACCGCGACTTCGCCCCTGACGTCGCACTCGTCTGGGGCTGGAAGGACGAGCTGCCGAGCCGGAAGCTCGTCTGCGCGGGGAAGCACCTCGGGGGCCGCGCGTCACTCGTCTCGCTCGAGCTGCTGCCCGTCCTCTACGCGCTCACCGGCCGGAGCGGGCAGCCGGCCGACTTCCGAGACGAAGAGCTCTCGCCGGTCGAGCGGGACGTCGCCGAGGCGTTGCTCGAATCCGGCCCCGTGAGCAGCGCTGAGCTGCCGAGTCTCGCCGGGCACGAGCGGAAGCGGGTGAGCGCGGCGGCCGCGCGGCTGCAGCGGCGCCTCGTCGTCACCGCCGCAGGACGGCAGGAGCACGATCAGGGCTGGCCCTCGGTCGTCTTCGACATCCTCCCGCGGCGCTACGCCAAGCGGCTCGAGGCGCTGCCGGATGCCGATGCCGCGCGCTCGATCCTTGCCGGGACCATCCTGCGTTCCGCGGGCGAAGTCTCGGCCGCAGATGTCGCCGCGGTCATCGGCGGCACCCGCAAGCAGGCCGCGCGCGGCTCTCGACCGGCTCGCCGCCGAGGGCAAGGCGCGACCACGCGATGCGGGCGAATACCTGCTCTGGGCTCTCTAGTTCCGGCCCGTCGCTGCCGACACCACATAGCAAGCGGCCTCTAACACCATGGGCGACGAGTCGACATTCCAGCCCTTCGACCGGACCGGCCTGCTCCGCCGAGCAGCGCCGTTCGTCGGTGCGATGTGGCTCGCGCTCGTCATCTACCCGCTACCGCCGCACGGCGGGGATTCGGACGCGTTCGTCACGGCCGTCGCGCTGAACGTCATCATCCTCGTCTCCGTGCTGATCGTCCCCTGGCGCCGACTGGGGCCGATGGCGGCCGTCTTTCCGCCCCTCGCGTACCTGCTCGTCATCGCCCTCCTGCGCGAGGCCGACGGCGGAGGCTCCTCGTCGTACGGCGCGCTCCTGATGCTGCCGATCTTCTGGCTCGCCCTCTACGGCAGCCCGCAGCAGCTCGCAATCGGCTTTGCGGGCCTCGCGGCCGTGTTCGTCGTGCCGGTCTTCCTGATCGGCGCTCCGGAGTACCCGTCCAGCGAGTGGACGCGCGCGCTGGTGTGGCTGGGCGTCGCGCCGATCATCGGGTTCACGGTGCAGTCGCTCGTGCGCGAACAACGCCGCCGGGCCGAGGAGAACCTGAAACGTGCCGAAGAGCTCGAAATCAGCCAGGAGGAGACGCGCAAGCTCGTCGTCAGCATGGCCGCTGTCACGGAGGCGAGCCGCGAGATGGCCCGGACGACTGACGCCGATGAAGCCCGCCGGATCATCTGCGCGGCCGCCTGCACGATTACGGGCGCGCGCTTCGCCAAGCTCATGGAGCGCAGCCCTGACGGAGACCTCGTGATGACGGCGAACCACGGGCTCGAGGCCGGCCCGCCGCTGACTGTCTCGCTCGGCGACGAAGCCTCCGGCGCAGGGTCCGTCTTCATCTCGAGGAAGCCGCTGTTCGTCCAGGACGCGCAGGGAGACGACCGGATCTCGCAGCGAGTGCTGATGGCGACGGGCGCGGTTTCGATGCATTTCGAGCCCGTCCTGCGCAACGAGGAGGCCGTCGCGGTGCTGGTTGTCGGCTGGAGCCGCCGGGTCGACGAATCGAGCCGGATCGCCGCGTCGATGCGGATGCTCGCCGCCGAGACCGCGATGGCGCTCGAGCGCTCGGATCTGCTGGCGCGGCTCGAGGAGGTTGCGCGCACCGATGACCTCACGGGGCTGCTGAACCGGCGCGGGTGGGAGGAGGAGCTGCCCCGCGAGCTGGCCCGCTCGCGGCGCAGCGGCGATCCGCTCTGCGTCGCCATGCTCGACCTGGACTTCTTCAAGAACTACAACGACCAGGGCGGCCACCAGGCAGGCGATCGGCTGCTCAAGCAGAGCGCGTCGGCCTGGGACCGGGAGCTTCGCGAGAGCGACACGCTCGCCCGCTACGGCGGCGAGGAGTTCAGCGTGGCGCTGCCCGGCTGCCGGCTCGAGAACGCGACGGACATCGTCGAGCGCCTGCGGGCCGCGATGCCCGGGGACCAGACCGTCTCCGCCGGAGTCGTGTGCTGGAACGGGCACGAGACCGCCGAGGAGCTCGTCGGCCGCGCCGATGCGGCGCTCTACGAGGCGAAGCGGATGGGCCGCGACCGCCTCGTCGCGGCCGGGGACACGCCGCCCGGCGACCTGAGCTCCGTCGGCCTGTAGCCCCGCTCAGCGTTCCGGGGGCCGGAGCACGGCGAACTGGTCCGTGACCTCCAGCTCCGGGGTGCTGAACCGGAAGAGCGCGGCCGGCCGTCCGCCGGTCCGTCCCGGCTCGCGGCGCTTGCCGGTCGCCTCGAGGACTCCGCGCCTGACCAGGACCCGCTGGAGGTTCGTCGCCGAGACGTCGTGCCCGAGCGCCGCGGCGTAGATGTCGCGCAGCTCGCTCAGCGTGAACGTCTCCGGTGCGAGCGCGAAGCCGATGTTCGTGTACGAAAGCTTGGCGCGGAGGCGCTCGCGGCCGGCGAGCGTGATCTCGCGGTGGTCGAATGCCAGCTTCGGCAGCCGGTCGACCGAGTGCCAGTTCGTGTCCTCCGGCAGGGCCGGGTCGACGCCGAGCGGGACGACGCCGAGGTATGCGGTCGCGAGCTGCCGCTCCCGCGGATGCCGTCCAGGCTCGCTCAGCGTCTCGAGCTGCTCGAGGTGCGAGAGCTTGCGGACGTCCACCTTGGCGGCAAGGTGCCTGCGGATCGACTCCTCGAGCGTCTCGTCGGGGTCGAGATAGCCGCCCGGGAGGGACCACGCGCCCGCATAAGGATCCTTCGCTCGTTGCCAGAGCAGCACCTGCAGCTGGCCCGCGCGCACCTGGTACACGACCGCCAGCGTCACGTGGGCGGACGTTTTCGATCGGGAAGCGGAAACTTTGGTAGACTCGGGCACAGTTATCGACTCTGAGGCGAAAACTACCAGAGGCAGATGGGAAACGTGACACGGCGACCACAAAAGGCGGAGTGCGATCTCCTCGTCGTGGGGGGCGGGGTGGCGGGTTTCTATGCCGCTCTCTGCGCCGCCAACGAGGCCGACGTCGTCGTGCTGACGAAGGGCCCGATCAAGACAACTGCGAGCTACCTCGCGCAGGGCGGAGTCGCCGCCGCGGTCGGCCCGGACGACGATCCGGCTCTGCACGCCGAGGACACGATCGCGGCGGGCCGTGGCCTCAGCCGCCCGAGCGCCGTCTCCGTCCTCACCGACGAAGCGCCCGCGCGCGTCGCCGACCTCGCCGATCTGGGAGTCGAGTTCGACCTCGGCCTCGGGCTCGAAGGCGGACACTCGCGCGCCCGTGTCGTGCACGCCGGCGGCGCGGCGACCGGACGCCAGATCGCGCACGCGCTCGCCGAGCGCGTCCTCGACCATCCGCGGATCTCGGTCCGTCAGGGCGAGGCGCTCGGGCTCTGGTCGACCGATTCACGGTGCGTCGGCGTGACGACGGACGGCGGTGCGATCTCGGCGCGAGCGACCCTGCTCGCGACCGGCGGCGCGGCCGCGCTCTGGGAACGGACGACCAACCCCGTGGGCGCGGTCGGCGACGGCATCGCGATGGCCTACCGCGCGGGAGCCGGGGTCGCCGATCTCGAGTTCATCCAGTTCCACCCGACCGCCCTGCGCGGCTCGGGCGTCCTCCTCAGCGAAGCTCTACGCGGCGCGGGCGCGCTCCTGCTCGACGACAGCGGCCATCGCTTCACCGACGAGCTCGCGCCGCGGGACGTCGTCGCGCGTGAGATCGGAGCGCGCGGCACAGCGCTGCTCGACCTCCGCCCGGTCGACCGGGACCGCTTCCCGTCGGTGATCGGGTCGCTCGAGGATGCGGGGTTCGACCCCGCCGTCGAGCCGATCCCGGTGGCGCCTGCGGCCCACTACACGATGGGCGGCGTCGTCACCGATCTCGACGGGCGCACCGAGTTGCCCGGGCTCTACGCGGCCGGAGAGTGCGCGTGCACCGGAGTCCACGGAGCGAACCGCCTCGCGTCGAACTCGCTGCTCGAGTGCCTCGTGTTCGGCCGGCGGGCGGCTCTCGCCTCGCTCGGCGAGCCCGATCTCCCCGCCCGAAACGGCTCGCCGCCGACCCCCGAGCCGCTGGAAGCGGTCACGCCTGAAATTCGCCGATCCCTGTGGCAGGACGCGGGCCTCGTCCGCGACGCGGCCGGGCTCGAGCGCCTCCGCCGGAGCCCCGCACCTCCTGACGAGGCTGATCGCGCAGAGCGCGCTCGCCCGCACGGAGAGCAGAGGCGCCCACTTCCGCGCCGACCGGCCGCACGAGGATCCGGAGCTGGCCGGCCACGTCGTCCACCGACCCGGGCAGGAGCCCGTTCTGGAGCGATGGTCGTAGCCCAGGAGCTCGATCTCGAGCGCATCGCGCTCGCTGCGCTCGCCGAGGACGTGGGCCGCGGCGACGTGACGACCGAGGCCACGGTCGCCGAGGACGCGACCTGTACCGCCAGGCTGCTGCTCAAGGAGCCGGGCGTCGTCTGCGGCCTGCCGGCGGTCGAAGCCGTCTTCCGGTCTCTCGACCCGAACGTCTCCGTCGCGTCATCCGCGGCAGACGGGGACCGTTTCGAGCAGCCCACCGAGCTCGCGCGCATCTCCGGCCGCACGCGAGCGGTTCTCACCGGAGAGCGCACCGCGCTCAACCTCCTCGGCCGCCTGTCCGGAATCGCGACGCTGACACGCCGCTTCGTCGACGCGATCGAGGGCACCGGCGCGGAGATCCTCGACACGCGCAAGACGACGCCGGGGCTGCGGGCGCTCGAGAAGTACGCCGTGCGCTGCGGCGGCGGGCGGAACCACCGCTTCGGCCTCGACGACGGAATCCTCGTCAAGGACAACCACCTGCGCGCCGCGGGCGGGGTCCGGCCGGCCGTCGAGCTCCTTCGCGCAGCCGGAAGCGGCCTGCCGATCGAGGTCGAGGCCGAGACGCTGGACGACGTGCGCGAGGCGGTCGCCGCCGGCGCGGAGCAGATCCTGCTCGACAACATGTCGCCGGCTCTCATGCGCGAGGCCGTCCAGCTCGTCGATGGCAAGGCGTCGCTCGAGGCCTCGGGCGGCGTCTCGCTCGAGACCGTGCGCGAGATCGCCGCCACCGGAGTCGACTTCGTCTCGGTCGGCGCGCTGACCCATTCGGCCCGCTCCCTCGACGTCTCGCTGGAGCTGGAATGACCACAGCAGAGATCGCGACGCTCCATGAGGAAGTCCGCGCCCTCGCAGCCGAGCGGGAGGCCGTGATCCTCGCGCACAACTACCAGGTGCCCGAGGTGCAGGACGTGGCCGATTTCGTCGGCGACTCGCTCGGCCTGTCCCGGGAAGCCGCGGCCACGGACGCCCAGGCGATCGTCTTCTGCGGCGTCCACTTCATGGCCGAGACGGCCTCGATCCTCGCGCCGGACAAGACCGTGCTCATCCCCGACCTCGACGCCGGCTGCTCGCTCGCCGCGTCGATCACCGCCGATCAGCTGCGCGCCTGGAAGGCGGAGCATCCGGGCGGCGTCGTCGTCTCGTACGTGAACACGACCGCCGAGGTCAAGGCCGAGAGCGACTACTGCTGCACGTCGGGCAACGCGAAGGCCGTCATCGAGGCGATCCCCGAGGATCGCGAGATCCTGTTCCTGCCCGGACCTCTTCCTCGGCGTCTGGCTCGAGCGCACGACCGGGCGCAAGCTGAAGATCTGGATGGGCGAGTGCCACGTGCACGCGGGCATCCGGCCGGCCGACATCGAGCGCTGGCAGGACGAGGCGCCCGACGCCGAGCTGCTCGTCCACCCCGAGTGCGGCTGCGCGAGCCAGTGCATGGCCTTCGGCAACGAGCGGACGCACATCCTCTCGACCGAGGGGATGATCAACTTCGCGAAGTCGTCGCCGAAGAAGCGGTTCCTCGTCGCGACCGAGACCGGGATCCTCCATCGCCTGAACAAGGAGGCTCCGGAGAAGCGGTTCGAGGCCATCTCCGAGAAGGCGATCTGCAAGTACATGAAGATGATCACGCTCGAGAAGCTGCGCGACTCGCTCCGCGACTGGAAGCACGTGGTCACGGTCGAGCCGGAGATCGCGGCGCGCGCGCGCGGCGCGATCGACCGGATGGTCGCGATCGCCTAGCCGCCCGCGATCGCGGCGACGACCCTGATCGTCTCGTCGCCGCTCAGCTGCGGTCTCGATCCCGTCGCCGGAACGGATGTCCTCTCGGTCGACGTAGACATTCACGAGCGGTCGCAGCTCGCCGCGCTCGTCGAAGAGCAGGTCCCGCACCGGCAGGGCCTCGAGCGCGCCGCGAACATCGGCCGCCTCGACGTCGAACTCCTTCCGACCGCCCGCCTGATCCGCGAGCAGGCCAGGGACTCGAACGGTTACCACTCTGCGGCTTCGACCGAAAGCACCGCAGGCAGGTGGCGCGCCGCCTCCATCCACTGGTCGCCCTCGTCGGTCGAGACGAAGACCGAGCCGCTCTTCGTGCCGAAGTAGATCCCGACCGGATCGCGTCGATCGGACGCCATGCCTTCGCGCAGCACCTCGACCCACGCGGGCTCGGGCAGACCGTTCGAGGCGAGCTCCCAGCTCCGGCCACCGTCCTCGGTGCGGTAGACGCCTAGCCGGCCGCCGGTCGTCACCCGGTCCCCGCCCCCGACCTCGCCCTCGGAGCCGCGAACCGAGTCCTCCGGGATCACGAACGCCATGTCCGGCTTCAGATGGTTGATCGCGATCGGAAAGCCGAACGAGCTCGGAAGTCCGTTGTCCTCGAGTCGCTCCCAGTTCTCGCCCTTGTCGTCCGTCCGATAGACGCCGCAGTGGTTCTGCTGCCAGAGGCGGCCCTCCTCCTCCGGATGCAGGAGCACCTTGTGGACGCACTGGCCGAGCTCGGGGAAGCGGTCGTCCTCGTTGAAGTCCGCGGCCGTGCCCTTGTTCTTCGGCACCCACGTGTCGCCACCGTCGTCGCTGCGGAAGACGCCGGCAGCGGAGATGCCCACGTACATCGTCTGGTCGTTCTCGGGGTCGAACTGGATCGAGTGCGTGCACATCCCGCCGGCGCCCGGATTCCAGCGCTCGCGAGTCGGATGGTCGATCAGGCTCATGACCGGCTCCCAGCTCTCGCCGCGGTCTGCCGAGCGGAAGAGGACACCAGGTGCGCCGCCGAGCCACAGCGTCCCGCTCGGGCCCGGTTCGACGTGCCACGTCTTCTCCAGCGTCAGCTCATGATCCTCGGGCAGGCCGAGGCCCTCGCTCCGCTCCCACGTCTTGCCTCCGTCGTCGGAGCGCTGGACGGTCGCTCCGTAGACGCCGTGGTTCGCGGCGGCGTACAGCGACCCGTCGTGCTTCATCGCGTGGAAAACGTCCCAGCCGGACAGGTGCGGCCCCTCGAGCTCCCATGTGCGTCGGGTCTCGTCGCCCTTCAGGACGAAGAGCCCTTTTCGAGTGCCGACCAGAATCGCCGGAGCCATCGCTCGCTAGCCTACGTGACGTCGTGGCCAGGCTGACCGAGAAGCAGGCAGAGCTCTTCCTGGGCAAGAACTTCGGCGCCGTGGCGACCATCCGCCCGGACGGGACGCCGCACGTGACGCCGGTCTGGATCGACTACGACGGCGAGCATGTCGTCTTCAACACCGCGACCGGCCGGGCGAAATGGCACCACATGCGCCGCGATCCGAGAGTCACGATCGAGGTCTACTCGCAGGACGACCCGTACGACTACGTGACCGTGACGGGCACGGCCCAGCTCGAGGAGGGCGAGGCGGCCGACCGGCACATCGACAAGATGTCCGAGAAGTACACGGGCAACCCGAGGTTCCAGAGCCACCGGCCGGGCGAGCGCAGGGTGATCGTGCGGGTCACGCCCGAGCGGGTCGCTTGATCACGATCTGCGAGGTCGGGCCGCGCGACGGCCTGCAGAACGAGCGGGACGTCCTGCCGCCGGAGACGCGGGCCGAGCTCGTCAACCGGCTCGCCGCCGCGGGGTTGCCGGTGGTCGAGGCGGTCAGCTTCGTCAGCGCCGAGCGCGTGCCGCAGATGGCCGGCGCGGAGGAGGTCGTCGAGGGCATCGAGCGCCGCGAAGGAGCGCTCTATGCGGGGCTCGCGCTGAACGAGAAGGGTTACGACCGGCTGCGCGAGGCGGGTCTCGACGAGGTCCGGTTCGCCGTCGCCGCGACGGAGAGCTTCAGCAAGCGGAACGCAAACGCCTCGGTCGACGAGGCCGTCGGCGCTGCGGAGAAGGTTGTCGCGCGCGCGCGCGAGGACGGCGTCCGCTCGACGGTGACGATCAGCGTTGCTTTCGGCTGCCCGTTCGAGGGGCGCGTCGACCCCGCCACGGTGATCGAGCTCGCGAGCCGGCTCTCCCCGGCCGACGAGGTCGTTCTCGCCGACACGATCGGCGTCGCGACGCCGGGGCATGTCCGTCAGCTGATCGAGGACAGCCAGGCCAGGGGCTTCCACGGCCACAACACTCGCAACACGGGCTTCGCGAATGCGTACGCCGCACTCGAGGCCGGGGCGACGACGCTCGACTCCTCGGTCGGCGGGCTCGGCGGCTGCCCGTTCGCGCCCAAGGCGACGGGCAACATCGCAACAGAAGACCTCGTCTACATGCTCGAGGGCGACGGCGTCGAGACGGGCGTCGACCTGGACGCGCTGATCGCGATCTCCGAGTGGCTCGAGGGCCTCCTCGGGCGGCCGCTCGAGGGCCAGCTCTACAAAGCGGGGCGCTTTCCGAGCGAGTAGCGCGTCACGCGGTGGCCGAAGATCTCGATCTCGTCCTCCGGCTCCATGCCCAGCTTCTCCGCGACACGGATCGAGCGGACGTTGTCCGGATAGATGAGCGCGATCAGCCGCTCGAGGCCGAGCTCTGCGAGCGCCCAGTCCCGAACCGCGAGAGCCGCCTCTGTCGCGTAGCCGTTGCCCCAGTGCTCGCGGCCGAGGAGGTAGCCGACCTCGGTCTCGACCGACCCGTCGAGCTCATCGGTGATCGTCCACGTCGCGCGATCCCAGATGAGGAGCCCGCAGCGGCCGAGGAACGCCCCGTCCTTCTTCCGCACGAGCCCGAGCTGCCCGTAGCCGCGAGCCTGAAAGCTCTCGATCATGCGCTCGAGCGTGTCGCGTGCCTGGTCGGGGGTGCGCGTGCCGCCTCCTCCGATGTAGCGCATCGTCTCGGGGTCCGAGACGAAGCGCGCCAGATCGTCCAGGTCGTCGAGAGCCAGCGGCCGAAGTGTCAGCCGCTCCGTCTCGAGTTGCACGCCTAGACGGCTACCTGCGTGCGCTGCGTGAAGTTGAAGATCGAGAAGAAGCGCTCCAGATCCGCCGGCTGGCCGGTCTCGATGGTCACCGCATCGGCTGTGAGCGCAACGCGAGGATCGAGCTCACCCGAGGCCAGGCCGAAGAAGGTATCCCGGTCTGTGGCGAAGTCGAGGTCCGCCTCGTCCGCAGCGCCGATCTCGACGTGGACCTTGCTGTCCTCGAGCTGCACCGTGTACACGTCGTCCGCGACGCGCACGACGTACGTGGCGGTCAGCCCGCGCGCCGCGTGCGGGTCGAGCAGCGCAGCGAATGCGTTCAGGCCCCAGTCGGGGTAGAAGTCCTCGCTCTTGGGTGGGGGCGGCAGCGAACGGGCGCCCCAGCGAGCGAGCGCATACAGAGGTTCCTCGAGCTCGCGGCCGTACTCGGTCAGCTCGTAGACGGTCGAGGCCGCGGGGGGCGGGAGCTTCCGCTTCTGCACGATCCCGCCGGCTTCGAGGTCGCGCAGGCGCGCGGCGAGGATGTTCGTCCCGACTCCGGGCATGCCGTCGATCAGATCGGTGTACCGCTTCGGCCCCTTGAGGAGCTCGCGGACGATCACGAGCGACCACCGTTCGCCGACCAGATCGAGCGCATGACAGACGGGGCAGTACTGGTCATAGCGCCGTGTCTTGCTCATTGCGAACGCATCATAGCGCACGTACTTGTAGTCGAGAAGTGGATACTTGCAAAAAGAAAGTAAATCGTGCTAGGTTGCAAGCTAGTGATTGCTAACGGAGAAAGAAAGGAACTGACCGTGACCGCATCTCGACGCAAGTGGTACGGGCTCGCGCTGCTCTTGCTCGTGCAGTTCATGGTCGTGCTCGACATCGCGATCGTGAACGTGGCGCTACCTTCGATCAAGCTCGACCTGGGCTTCTCCCAGGAGAACCTGCAATGGGTGATCAGCGCGTACGCGCTCTTCTTCGGCGGCTTCCTGCTGCTGGGTGGGCGCGCAGCTGACCTCCTCGGACGGCGCCGGATGTTCCTGGTCGGAGTCGTCCTCTTCACGACCGCCTCGCTCGTCTCCGGGTTCGCCTGGGGCGAAGGGCCTCTGATCGGCGCCCGCGCCATGCAGGGGCTCGGCGCGGCGATCATCACGCCTGCGGCGCTCTCCATCCTCATGACGACATTCGCCGAAGGGAAGGAACGGAACGCGGCACTCGGCGCCTGGGGCGGCGTCGGCGCGTTCGGCGCAGTCGCCGGCGTGCTGCTCGGAGGCGTCCTCACCGACCTCCTGAGCTGGAACTGGATCTTCTTCGTCAACGTTCCCGTCGGCATCCTCGGGCTCGTGCTCGCCCCGTTCCTGCTCAACGAGAGCCGCGACGCGACGGCGGAGAGCTACGACGTGCCCGGCGCCGTCCTCGTCACGAGCGGCCTCGTGACGCTGGTCTACGCCATCACGCAGGCCAACCACTTCGGCTGGGGCTCGGCCACGACGATCGGCCTCTTCGTCGCCGCCGGCGCACTGATCGCGGCGTTCCTGGGCTGGGAGGCGCGAGCCAAGGACCCGTTGATGCCGTTCTCGATCTTCCGGCTGCGCACGCTCGTCGGAGCGAACATCGCCGGGTTCATCCTGGGGACGGCCCTGTTCGGGATGTTCCTGATGCTCACCCTCTACATGCAGCAGGTGCTGGGCTACTCGGCCATGAAGACCGGCGTCGCCTACCTGGCCGTGGCCGGTTCGGCGATCGTGACGTCCGGCATCGCGGCGCAACTGGTGAACCGGCTCGGCGTCAAGCCCGTGCTCATCGTCGGGATGACGGCGCTGACCGCAGGCCTGGTCTATTTCTCGCAGGTCTCGGTCGGCGGCTCGTACTGGACCGACCTGTTCCCAGGGCTGCTCCTGGTCGCGGTCGGCCTCGGCTTCTCGTTCGTGCCGATCTCGATCGCGGCGCTCGCCGGTGTGCAACCGGCCGAGGCTGGTCTCGCTTCGGGGCTGCTCAACACCTCGCAGCAGATCGGCGGGGCGCTCGGGATCGCCGCGCTTTCGGCGATCGCGACGTCGACGACGACCAGCGACCTCTCGAGCGGGACGACTCCAGCGTTCGCGCTCACGAACGGGTTCCAGGACGCGTTCATCGCAGGCGCGATCATCGCCTTCGTCGGGGTCCTCGTCTCGGTCTTCGTGGTCAGCCGCAGCGACCTGACCGAAGAGGTTCCGGAGGCAGAGCCCGCCTTCGAGCAGGCCGCCTAGTCAGCTTCTAGTGGGCCGCCGGGCACTGGCTCGGCGGCCCACTCAGAACAGGATCGTCTTCACGAGCCAGATGATGATCACGAGCGTGAGGACGACGAGTATGAGCTCGATCAGGCCGATCACCGTGAACCGCAGCATGTTCACCTGACCCTTGGCCTTGCCTTTGCCCTTTCCGGTGTTGAGCGACGCATCGACCATCTCCAGCACGTGACGTTCGATCCGGTCGCCGAGCTCGTCTGACGCGCTCTGCGGCGCGTGCGTTTTCAGCGGCGGGAAGTTCTCGTCGCCGTCGACCGCGAGCTGGAAGATCCGCTCGTGCTGGACGTCCTTCAGGTCCTGCTGCCCGAGGTCGACGATCGCGACTCCGTCCGGGAGCTCGTTGCCGAGCAGCGCGCGCGTCGTCTCCGAAAGCAGGATCTGGCCGCCGTGGCCGGCCGAGCAGATGCGCGCGGCGCGGACGACGTCGAGCCCGAGATAGCCCTCGTCGCCGACCGACGGCTCGCCGGTGTGCAGGCCCATCCGGACACGGACCTCGCTGCCCTCCGGCCACTCGTGTGTCGAGAGCGCGCGCTGGGCCGCCACCGCCCCGGCGACTGCGTCCCGCGCGCGCGGAAACGAGTAGAAGAACGCGTCGCCCTGGGTGTCGACCTCGGTTCCACCCTTGTCGCCGAGGCTCTCGCGGAGCAGCAGCCGGTGGTCGCGGACGACGTCGCCGTAGGCGTCGCCGAGCTCCTGGAGCAGCCTCGTCGAGCCCTCGATGTCGGTGAAGAGAAACGTGACGGTGCCTCCGGGAAGCGTTGCCATGGTGCGTGAGTGTAGGGTCGAGGGGCGATGAACGCAGTCGCACCGGACCCTCGCCGCTGGAAGGCGCTCATCCTGATCTGCACCGCGATCTTCGTCGTGGTGCTCGACATCGCGATCGTCAATGTCGCGCTGCCGACGATCCAGGAAGACCTGAACTTCGCGGAGCGGAACCTGCAGTGGGTGATCACCGCCTACGGGCTGACGTACGGCGGCTTCCTCCTGCTCGGCGGGCGCGCGGCCGACCTCATCGGGCGCCGCATCGTCTTCATGACCGGGCTCGCGATCTTCGGGGCTGCCTCGCTCGTCTGCGGGCTCTCGACATCCTCGGGGATGCTGAT
Organism: uncultured Actinomycetes bacterium; assembly: GCA_963825795.1. Lineage (GTDB taxonomy): Bacteria > Actinomycetota > Thermoleophilia > Gaiellales > Gaiellaceae > VAXT01. The sequence goes on from CAWGVD010000056.1 coordinate 21,291, forward strand.
CGCAGCGCGGGGCGTGCAGGGCTTCGGTGCGGCGATCGTCACACCGGCTGCGCTCTCCATCATCTCTGTGACCTTCACCGAGGGCGCGGAGCGGAACAAGGCACTCGGAGCCTGGGGCGCGGTCGGCGGCAGCGGCGCCGCGGCCGGCGTGCTGATGGGTGGCGTCCTCACGAAGTATCTGGGCTGGGAGTGGATCTTCTGGGTCAACGTGCCCGTCGCCGTGATCGTCCTCATCCTCACGCCGATCTACGTGCGAGAGAGCCGGCGCGAGGACGTCGTCCACGAATACGACCTGCCCGGTGCGATCAGCGTGACCTCGGGCCTGATCGTGCTCGTCTACGCGATCTCGGAGGCGCCGCAGGTCGGCTGGGGGACGTTCCGGACGATCGGCTTGCTCGTGGTGTCGGGTCTGCTGCTCGCGTTCTTCCTGTGGTGGGAGGCGCGCGAGAAGGAACCGCTGATGCCGCTCTCGATCTTCCGGATCCGCCTCGTCGCCGCGGCCAACCTCGGCGGGTTCCTGCTCGCCGGCGGGTTGTACGGGACGTTCCTCATGCTCACGCTCTACATGCAGCAGGTGCTGCACATGTCGGTGCTCCAGACGGGGGTCGCGTTCCTGGCCACGGCCGGCACCGCCGTTCTGATGGCCGGCCCCGCGCAGGCGCTGACGACCCGTCTCGGCGCGAAGCCGGTGCTCATCGTCGGCATGAGCCTGCTCGTCGCCGGGTGTCTCTGGTACACGCAGATCGACGCCAACGGCTCGTACCAGATGGATTTGCTTCCGGGATTCTTCGCGGTCGGCATCGGGATCCCGTTCTCGTTCATCCCGATCACGATCGCGGCGCTCGCCGGAGTCAGCCACGAGAGGGCGGGGCTCGCTTCCGGGCTGATCAACACGTCGCAGCAGGTCGGCGGCGCGATCGGGACGGCGGTGCTCTCGACCGTCTTCATCACGCACTCGAGGACGCTGCTCGAGGAGCGGACGCCGCCGGACCAAGCTTTGACCCAGGGCTTCGTGTGGGGCTTCTGGGTCGCGGCCGGGATCTGGGCCGCGGGGCTGCTCGCTGCGATCTTCCTCGTGCGGCGCGAGGAGGTCGCGCAGCCCGAGCCGGTCGAGATCCCCGCCTCGCAGACCTGAGCGGGCTCCCGGTCACCGGCCTCAACGAGCTCGTGCTCGAGGTCGCCGATCTCGACGCGGCCGCTCGGTTCTACGGCGAGGTGCTCGGGCTGCCCGTTCAGGGGCGCTCCGACGATCGAGCGTGGTTCCTCGTCGGCGAGCGCTCGCGGATCGGCCTCTGGTCGCCGCAGGTCGGGATCGCGGGCGGCCGGGGCGGCGCGCACGTCCATTACGCGATGCACATCGGCGAGGACGACTACGAGGCGGCGGTCGCGCGCCTGCGCGAACACGGCCTCGACGTGCACGAAGAGGACTTCGAAGACAGCGGCCGCGCCGCGTACGTCACCGACCCGGACGGCAACGTCGTCGAGCTCTGGACGTGGGGGGCATGAACCGGCTGGCGCAGGAGACGAGCCCGTACCTCCTGCAGCACGCGGACAACCCGGTCGACTGGTACCCGTGGGGCGACGAGGCCTTCTCGAAGGCGCGCGCGGAGGACAAGCCGGTCCTGCTCTCCGTCGGGTACGCGGCCTGCCACTGGTGCCACGTCATGGAGCACGAGTCGTTCGAGGACGAGGAGACCGCCGCGCTGATGAACGAGCGCTTCGTCAGCGTCAAGGTCGACCGCGAGGAGCGGCCCGACGTCGATTCGCTGTACATGGACGCGGTCGTCGCGCTCACCGGGCAGGGCGGCTGGCCGATGACCGTCTTTCTCACGCCGGACGGCGAGCCGTTCCTCGGCGGCACGTACTACCCGCCCGAGCCGCGGCACGGGCTGCCGAGCTTCCAGCAGGTGCTGACGGCGGTCTCCGACGCCTACCGCGAGCGGCGCGGCGACGTCTCACGCCAGGCCTCGGCGATCGTCGACGCCGTTCGCCAGTCGGCCGAGCTCCGACCCTCGACCGATCCGCTCACCGAGAGCATGCTCGGCGAGGCGGCCCGCGCGCTCGAGCGGCAGTTCGACCGCGAGTGGGGCGGCTGGGGCGGCGCGCCGAAGTTCCCGCCCGCCTCGACGCTCGAGTTCCTTCTGCGCATGCACCTGCGCGGCGACGAGGAGGCCCTGCCGATGGTCACGCAGACCCTCGACGCGATGGCCGCCGGCGGCATGTACGACCTCGTCGGCGGCGGCTTCCACCGGTACTCGGTCGACCGCGAATGGCTCGTCCCGCACTTCGAGAAGATGCTCTACGACAACGCGCTGCTGGCCGCTGCGTATCTCCACGGCTGGGTCGTGACCGGCGACGAGCGCTACCGCCGCGTGACCGAGGAGACGCTCGACTACATGCTCCGCGAGCTGCTCCTGCCCGAGGGCGGCTTCGCCTCGGCGCAGGACGCGGACACGGACGGCGTCGAGGGGCTGACCTTCACGTGGACGCCCGACGAAGGCGTGCGCGAGGAGCTGCTCCAGCCCTTCGAGGACGGGCGATCGGTGATCCGCGGCGACCTGAGCGCGGACGAGCGGGCGCGGCTGTTCGAGATCCGGGAGCAACGACCGAAGCCGCTCCGTGACGACAAGGCGATCACGGCGTGGAACGGGCTGGCGCTGGCCGCGCTTGCCGAGGCGGGCCGACGCCTCGAGCGCGCCGACTACCTCGACGCGGCGCGCAGGCTCGGCGAGTTCCTCCTCGGCCCGCTCTCCAAGGGAGGTCGCCTGCACCGCACGTTCCGAGCCGGCGAGGCCAAGGGCACGGGCTACCTCGAGGACTACGCCGACGCGGCCCACGGCCTGCTCGAGCTGCACGTGGCGACGGGCGAGCTGCGCTGGCTCCAGGAGGCGAACCGCTTGTCCCGCCTCGCCGTCGAGCTCTTCGCCGACGACGAGCGCGGCGGCTTCTTCCTCTCGCCCGCCGACGGCGAGGAGCTCGTCGCGCGCAAGAAGGACCTCGAGGACCACCCGACGCCGTCGGGCAACTCGATGCTCGCCTCCGTGCTGCTTCGCCTGGCGCGCATCTACGGGGACGACGAGCTCGAGCGCCGCGCGGTCGGCGTCTTCCGGCTCGTCCACGGAGCCGTCACGCGTGCGCCGTCCGCATTCGGGCATGCATTGACGGCGCTCGACCTCCACTTCTCGCCGCCCCGGGAGCTCGCGATCGTCGGGCCGGTCGAACGCACCGGTCGCCCGCGCCGCGCTCGCGCCCTTCCAGCCGAACACGGTCGTCGCCGTCGGGCCCTCCGACGAGGTCCCGCTGCTCGCCGGCAAGACGCCTCGTCGACGACCAACCGGCGGTCTACGTCTGCGAGCGGTTCGCCTGCCAGGCGCCGGTCACCGACCCGGCCGCGCTCTAGTCGTACGAAACGTTCACAGGCTCTTTACAAAGACCTCACGCCGCGGCGGGACACTCCCCGCGATGGCAGCCTCGACACGTTGGATCGTCCTGGCCGCCCTGGCTGCGGGGCTCACTGCCGTGGCCACGCTCAGCGGCTCGGCCGCCGGCGAGTCGAAGTCCTCCTCGGCCGTCCGCCCCAACGTCCTCGTCCTGATGACCGACGACCAGACGGTCGAGTCGATGCGCGTCATGCCGAACGTGAAGACGCTGATCGCCGACCAGGGCGTCACGTTCGACAACAGCTTCGTCTCGTACTCGCTCTGCTGCCCGTCGCGCTCGACCTTCCTCACCGGCCAGTACGCGCACAACCACGGCGTCTGGGGCAACACGGCGCCGAACGGCGGCTACTACAAGCTCGACTCGACGAACACGCTGCCCGTCTGGCTCCAGCGCGCCGGCTACCAGACCATCCACCTGGGCAAATACCTGAACCAGTACGGGACGCGGAACCCGCGCGAGATCCCGCCGGGCTGGGGCCAGTGGTACGGCACGCCCGATCCGTCCACGTACCGCTACCTGAACTACCAGATCAACGAGAACGGGAACCTCGTCCAGTTCGGCAACGCCGCCGCCGACTACAAGACCGACGTCGAGTCGCGGCTCGCGGTCGACCTGATCTCGCGCCAGGCCGCCGATCCGCGCCCGTTCTTCATGTGGGTCGCCTTCCTCGCGCCCCATAGCGGTAACCCGCGTGACGCGGACGATCCGAGCGGCCTCGCGACGCCGTCACCCGCTGCGCGCCACAAGAACCGCTTTGCGAATGAGCCGCTCCCGACACCGCCGTCGCTCAACGAGGCCGACATGTCCGACAAACCGGCGGCAATGCGCAACCGGCCGCTGCTTACTCCGGCCAGGCTGGCGCGATTCGCGAGAACTACCAGCAGCGGCTCGAATCGCTGCTCGCGGTCGACGAGGCGGTCGCGCAGATCGTGAACGAGCTCGCCCGGATCGGGAAGCTCGACAACACGTACATCATCTTCACCTCGGACAACGGGTTCTTCCACGGCGAGCACCGCGTGGCCGCAGGGAAGGTGCTGCTCTACGAGCCGTCGATCCGCGTCCCGCTGCTCATCCGCGGGCCCGGGATCCCAGCCGGCCAGCGCCGCTCGCAGTTCGTGGCGCAATATCGACCTCGCGCCGACGATCGTCCAGGCGACGGGCGCTCAGCCCGGACGGGTCATGGACGGCCGCTCGCTGATCCCGTTCGCGAAGGACAAGCTGCTCCAGTCGGGGCGCGACATCCTGCTCGAGACGCCGACGTACGCAGGCGTCCGCTCGCCGAACTGGCTCTACGCCGAGCACGTGACCGGCGAGAAGGAGCTGTACAACCTCGCGCGCGACCGGTACGAGCTGAACAGCCTGCAGACGAACCCGGACTATGACCGGATGGAGGCGAACCTCGCGATGCGCCTCGCCCGGCTGCGGCAGTGCAAGGGCGCCGTCTGCCGCCGCGGCGTCCAGCTCTCGCTGGGCACCCGGCTGCAGCGCAGCGGGCGCGGCTGTCGCGCGTCCAGGGTCTTCGCCAGGGTCGGCGGCCCCTCGACGCGACGCATCGCGAACACGGCGTTCTACCTCGACGGGCACCTGCTGAAGCGGGATCGCCGCGCTCCGTTCACGGTCTTCGTCCCGAAGCGCTTCGCGAAGCCGGACGGCTCGCTGCTCGAGGCGCTGACGACGCTGAGCGACTCGCGCCGGCAGACGGTTACGCGCCACATCGCCGGCTGCCGCTTCTAAGCCGAGCCGAGACATAAGAGAATGGCGGCGTGCGAGTCGCCAGCTACCGCGCGCCGAACTTCGTCTTCACCGAGCACGAGTTCGAGCTCCCGCTCGACCACGCGCAGCCGGGCGGCCCGACGATCACCGTCTTCGCGCGCGAGGTCGTCACTCCGGCGCACGAGCACGACGACCGGCCGTGGCTCGTCTACCTCCAGGGCGGGCCGGGCTTCGAGGCGCCGCGCCTCCTCAAGCTGATCGACGAAACCTGGTGGGAGCGCGCGCTCCAGGACTACCGGCTGCTGCTCCTCGACCAGCGCGGAACCGGCCGCTCGACTCCGGTCGGGTCGCTTCCGGACATGTCCGCGCAAGACCAGGCCGAGTATCTGACCCACTTCCGGGCCGACTCGATCGTTCGGGACGCCGAGGCGATCCGCAAGGAGCTCGGAGTCGAGAAATGGAGCGTGCTCGGCCAGAGCTTCGGCGGCTTCTGCGTCGTCAACTACCTCTCGCAGGCGCCGGAGGGCCTGGCCGAGGCGCTCGTCGCCGGCGGCCTGCCTCCGCTCGAGCGGCACCCCGACGACGTCTATCGCGCGACGTACGAGCGGACGCGCGCCAAGAACGACGCGTACTACGAGCGCTATCCCGAGGATCGAGAGCGCGTGCGCAGCATCGTCGAGCGGCTCGAGACGGAAGACGTCCGGCTGCCCGTCCGGCGACCGGCTGACCGGCCGGCGCTTCCGCCAGGTCGGGCACGTGCTCGGGATGAGCGACGGCGCCGAGACCGTCCACTACATCGTCGAGCTGCCGTTCGGGTCGCCCGCGTTCCTGCACGACGTGGAGGTGTTGCAGTCGTTTCCGCGGAACCCGCTCTACGCCGTCATCCACGAGGCGTGCTACGCGTCCGGCGCGGCGACGCGCTGGTCGGCCGATCGCGTCTTCCCCGAGGACGTGCGGGACGACCCGACCTTCCTCACGGGCGAGCACGTCTATCCGTGGATGCTCGAGGAGTACGGCGCGCTCGAGCCGCTGGCCGAGGCGGCGCAGATCCTGGCCGAGCACGAGTGGCCGGCGCTGTACGACGTCGAACGCCTCGCCGCGAACGAGGTTCCGGCCGCGGCCGCGATCTACGCCGAGGACATGTACGTCCCGCGCGAGTTCTCGGAGGAGACCGCGGCCGCCATCCGCGGCCTCCGTCCCTGGGTGACGAACGAGTACGAGCACGACGGCCTGCGCGCGAACGGCAAAGGCGTCCTCGGGCGGCTGCTCGACCTCGTCCAGGGCCGGGCCTAGCGCCTTGGCGCTGCTCGAGCTCGAGCACGTCACGCGGCGCTTCGGCGGCGTGGTCGCGCTCGACGACGTCTCGTTCTCGGTCGAGCAGGGAGAGATCGCGGGACTGATCGGGCCGAACGGCGCCGGCAAGACGACGGCGTTCAACGTGATCACGCGGCTCTACAAGCCGGACGACGGCGAGGTCACGTTCGACGGCGAGAGCCTGCTCGAAACGCCTCCGCACGGAGTGATCCGGCGCGGGATCGCCCGCACCTTCCAGAACGTCGAGCTGTTCCCGTCGATGACCGTTCGCGACAACGTCCTCGTCGGAGCGCACTCGCGGCGCGCCGCACGGTCGGGGCTGCGCGAGATCCTCGAGTACCTCGAGCTCGAGCGACTCGCGGAACGGCCCGTCTCCGGGCTGCCGTACTCGACGCGCAAGCGCATCGAGCTCGCCCGGGCGCTCATCTCGGAACCGCGCCTCCTACTGCTCGACGAGCCTGCGGGCGGCCTCAGCCACGAGGAGGTCGAGGCGCTCGCCGGGCTCATCTCGCGCACGCGCGAGCGCTACGACCTGACCGTGCTCCTCGTCGAGCACCACATGAACCTCGTCATGAGCGTCTCCGACTCGGTCACCGTCCTCGACTTCGGCAGGAAGATCGCGGCCGGCACGCCCGCCGAGGTGCAGAGCGACCCGGCCGTGATCGAGGCCTACCTGGGGACGACCGACTGATGGCTCCGCTGCTCGAGCTCGAGGACGTCCACGCGCGCTACGGGCCGGTTGAGGCGCTGCACGGCGTGTCGCTGAGCGTGGGGGAGGGCGAGGTCGTGGCCGTCCTCGGCGGCAACGGCGCCGGCAAGACGACGACGCTCCGCGCCGTCTCCGGGCTCGTGACGACTTCGGGCCAGGTCCGGTTCGGGGGCGAGAGCATCACGCGCGCCGCGCCGGAGCGGGTCGCGCGCGCCGGCATCGCGCACGTCCCGGAAGGACGCGGCATCTTCGGCGAGCTCTCGGTCGACGAGAACCTCCGCCTCGGCGCGTACCTCCGGCGCGGCGGCTTCGCCGAGGGCTACGAGCGGGTGAGCGGGCTACTTCCCCTGGCTCGAGCGGCGCCGCGCGCAGCAGGCCGGGACGCTCTCGGGCGGCGAGCAGCAGATGCTCGCGATCGCCCGCGCGCTGATGTCGCGGCCCCGGCTGCTCCTCCTCGACGAACCGTCGCTCGGACTGGCGCCGATCGTCGTGCGGGAGATCTTCGGGATCCTCGGCGACCTGAACGAGAAGGAGGGCCTCGCCGTGCTCGTCGTCGAGCAGAACGCGAAGCTCGCGCTGCGCTCGTCGAGCCGTGCGTACGTGCTCGAGGTCGGGCGGGTCGCGCTCGAGGGCCCGAGCACCGAGCTGGCCGAGGACGAGTCCGTCCGCAACTCCTACCTCGGGTACTGACATGACCGAGTTCCTGCAACAGGTCGTCGCAGGACTCGCCTCGGGATCGATCTACGCCCTGCTCGCGCTCGGGATCGTGATCATCTACCGCTCGACCGGCGTCGTGAACTTCGCCCAGGGCGAGATGGCCACGTTCACGACCTTCATCGCCTGGACGCTCGTCGACCACGGCGTCGGCTACTGGGGCGCGTTCGCGCTGACGATCCTGATCGCGTTCGTGGGCGGGATCGCGCTCGAGCGGATCGTCGTGCGACCGGTCGAGGGGAAGCCGGTGATCAACGGGGTCATCCTCACGATCGGGCTCTTCATCCTCTTCGGCGGCCTCTCGAACTGGATCTGGAAGGCCGAGGTGCGCTCGTTCCCGCCCAGCCGGCCGTTCCCGACGAGCGCCTGGGACCTCGGCGGCGTGGCGGTGTCGAAGCAGGACGCGGGGATCCTCGCCGTCACGCTCGTCCTCATGGCGCTCCTGTGGGGTCTCTTCCGGTACACGAAGCTCGGGCTCGCGCTCAGGGCCTCGGCGCTGAACCCGGTTGCGAGCCGGCTCGTCGGGATCCGCGTCGGCTGGATGCTCGGGCTCGGCTGGGGGCTCGCGGCCGCGATCGGCGCTGTCGCGGGGCTCTTCACGGCTGCGGCCGCTCCGCCGCTCGACCCGAACATGATGCGGCCGGTCCTGATCTACGCGTTCGCGGCCGCGGTCGTCGGCGGTCTCGAGAGCCCGGTCGGCGCGGTCGTCGGCGGCCTCGTGATCGGCGTCGTGCTGAACCTGATCTCGACCTACGACACGCACCTGCACCTCGACCTCGACCGCGTGCGGCTCCCGGTCGCCCTCGCGCTGATCCTGATCGTGCTCCTCGCACGCCCGACCGGTCTCTTCGGAAGGCAGGTGGTGCGCCGTGTCTAGGCTCGCCGTCGCCCGCGCGGTCGCGGCGGTCCTCGCGTTCGCCGCGAGCGTCGCGTTCATCCTGGTCGCCCCGCACTGGGACAAGGTCGGCGACATCAAGGGCGCGCAGATGGGCACGTACTTCATCGCGATCGTCGGGCTCAACATCGTCACGGGCTATACGGGCCAGATCTCGCTCGCCCAGGGCGCCTTCATGGCGGTCGGCGGCTACACGACCGCGTTTCTCGTCACCCATGGCGTCCGGGACCTGTGGACGATCCCGGTCGCGGCGCTCGTCGCAGGGGTGTTCGGCTTCCTGCTCGGGATCCCGGCGCTCAGGCTCTCGGGGCTCTACCTGGCGCTCGTCACGTTCGGCCTCGCGGTCGCGATGCCCGACCTGCTCGCCTGGGACAAGCTGAGCTCGCTCACGAGCGGCGGCCAGTCGATCCAGCTCTTCGGCAGCAAGCACCTGCTCGGCCAGGGCTTCAACGACGTGACCGTCCTCGGGCACACGATGTCGTTCAACCGCGCCGTCTACTACCTGACGTGGACGCTCGCGCTCGTCCTGTTCGCGCTCGCCTGGCTGCTGCTGCGAGGCGCGCCCGGCCGGGCCTTCCGCGCGGTCCGGGACAGTGAGGTCGCCGCCGCATCCTCGGGTGTGAACATCGCGGCCTACAAGACGGTTGCGTTCGCGATCGGCGCCGCGTACGCAGGAGTCGCCGGCTCCCTGCTCGTGATCGCGGTCGCCTTCGCCGACCCGCAGTCGTTCCCGGCGAAGCTGTCGCTCACGATCCTCGTCGGCGCCGTGATCGCGGGGCTCGGATCGATGTGGGGCGTGCTCCTCGGCGCCGCGTTCGTGCAGTTCCTGCCCGTGGCCTCGGTGCACATCTCGAAGGCGCAGGGCGTGCCCGATGCGATCTACGGAGCGGCCCTCATCCTGATCGTGCTCCTGCTCCCGGCCGGCATCGCCGGAGCTGCTCAAGCGCGCAGCTTCTCCGCTAACAACTCGGCTATACACTCGGTCTTAGACTCCAGTGGCCCGGCTCTTCCTCATCGCGACCGCTGCGCTCCTCGTGCTCGGCATCCCTGTCGCCTTCGGCGGCACGACCTCCGACCCGGGGATCACGCGCGACGTCGATCCACATCGGCGGAACGGCGCCTCTGACCGGAGTCGCGCAGGGCTTCCGCTCGGTCGCCGAGGGCGCGAACGCGTACTTCAAGTACGTGAACGCGCGCGGCGGCGTGAACAAGCGCAAGATCAACTACGAGTACGAGGACGACCAGTACATCCCGTCCGAGACCGTCCGCGCGACGCGCGACCTCGTCGAGAACAAGGACGTGTTCGCGATCTTCAACTCGCTCGGCACCGAGCAGAACGAGGCGATCCGCCCGTACCTGAACCAGAAGCAGGTACCGCAGCTCTTCGTCGCGACCGGCGCGCACGGAGTTCGGGCGCGACTACCGGCAGTACCCGTGGACGATCGCGTACCAGCCGACGTACATCTCCGAGGGAGCCATGTACGGGACGTACATCCGGCGGACGATGCCGCGGGCGAAGATCGCGATCCTCTACCAGAACGACAGCTACGGCGCCGATCTGATCGCGGGCCTCCAGCGCGGGCTCGGCCCGAAGAAGGGCAACATCGTCTCGAAGGTCGGCTACTCGGCCACCGACGACAACGTCCAGTCGGAGATCGCACAGCTGCGTGGGTCGAAGGCCGGGCATCCTGATGCTGTTCGCGACGCCGAAGTTCGTCATCCAGGCCTACCAGTACGTGAACGGCCTCGGCTGGAAGCCGAAGATCGTCGTCAACGCCGTCTCGAGCGCGTCGAACGTGATGGTGCTCTCGTCGAGCCGCGGCCAGAACAAGCGCGTCGAGGGCTCGATCTCGATCGTCTTCCTCAAGGACCCGAACGACCCGAAGTGGAAGAGAGACCCCGGCTGTCCTGCTCTACCGCAAGATCATGAAGCGCTACAACCGGAGCGGGAACGTCAAGGACGTCTACAACCTGTACGGCATGTCCGCGGCGTTCACGTTCGTCGACGCGCTCAAGCACGCGGGGAAGAACCCGACCAGGGCGTCGCTCATGCGCGCGGCCACGCACCTGAACGAGCGGAACAACCCGTTCGTCCTGCCGGGCATGACCGTCCGCACGACGTCGACCGACCACTACCCGATGGATCAGGCGCGGCTCGAGCGCTGGCACAACGGCCGCTGGATCTCGTTCGGCGGCCTGCTCAAGGCGCGCTCCTAGCCACGTCGACGCTCCCGGCTCCGCGTCATCATCGGAAGCGTCGGCTTCGTCTTTCTCGGCGGGCCGATGATCGTGGCGGGGATCGTCCCCTGGCTCCTGACGCGCTGGGACGCGGACTCGCAGCCGCTCGCGCTGCGCATCCTCGGGCGTCGTCGCTCCTGCTCGCCGGTGGGGCGCTCGTGCTCGAGACGACCGCGCGCTTCGCTCTCCAGGGACGCGGCACGCCCGCGCCGTGGGCGCCGCCGGAGCGGTTCGTCGAGCGCGGCTCGTACCGGTTCGTGCGCAGCCCGATGTACCTCGGCGTGCTCCTGCTCGTCGTCGGTCAGGCGCTGCTGCTCGGCCGCGAGATCCTGTTCGCGTGGGCCGTCGCCGCGTGGCTGATCTTCACGGCGTTTCTCGGCCTTCTACGAGGAGCCGCAGCTGCGCCGCCGCTTCGGCGCGTCGTACGACGACTACCGCCGTCGCGTCAAGCGCTGGCTTCCTACTCGTCCCAGAAGCTCTCGATATTGACCGCGTCGCCCGGCCCGCCGGGTGCGCCGATCGCGATCATCTCCACGCCCTCGGGGCCGGCCCTGAACCCGCGCGGCGTGTCCTTCGCGACCCGGATCGCATCCCACGGCCCGAGCTCGTGGATCCCGTCCGGCACCTTGACCTCGACGGTTCCTTTCAGGACGAGGAAGACCTCCTCCTGGGTCTTGTGCGTGTGCCCCCACGGCACGGTCAGGTTCGGCGCCAGCCGCTGGTACGTCAGCCCGACCAGCTCGGCCTCGAGCGCGACGCGTGCGAAGCGCGCCTCGAAGTCCGGCGCGAGGCCGAAGTTGGGCGCCTGGTCCTCGACCTCTTTCAGGTTCACGATCGTGTATCCGCTCATGGCGTCGATTCTGTCAGCTTGGTACAGTCAGAGGGCAATGCAGCAGGAGCTCCTTCTCTAGCGCAGGAAGCGAACGCGGCGAGAGCCGCGCGGAGCTTCCCACGGCCTCTCAGAGTTGAGAGGCTTTTTTGTACCCGGAGGCAGACATGGACGCGTACGACCCACGGACGATCGAGCAGAAGTGGCAGGAGGTCTGGGAGGCCGAGCGGGCCTTCTACACCCCGAACCCCGAGCCCGGGAGCGAGCCGGAGCGGAAGTTCTACATGCTCGAGATGCTCCCGTACCCCTCCGGGACGCTGCACATGGGGCACGTCCTCAACTACACGCTGGGCGACGTGATCACGCATTACCGGCGGCGCACCGGCTGGAGCGTGATGCGCCCGATGGGCTTCGACTCGTTCGGCCTGCCCGCCGAGAACGCCGCGATCCGCGAGGGCGGGCATCCGCGCGAGATCGTCGAGCGGAACATCGCGCACATCCGCACCGAGATGCGGCGCCTGGGCTGGGTGATCGACTGGGACCGCGAGGCGTCCGCGCACGAGGTCGAGTACTACCGCTGGACGCAGTGGCTGTTCCTGAAGTTCTTCGAGGCCGGGCTGGCCTACCGCAAGGAGGCGCCGGTCAACTGGTGCCCGAAGGACCAGACGGTCGTCGCCAACGAGTACGTGATCGACGGCAGATGCGAGCGCTGCGGGACGCCGGTCGTCGCGCGGAACATGGTGCAGTGGTTCTTCCGGATCACCGCGTACGCCGACCAGCTGCTGGACGACCTGGCTCTGATCGACTGGCCCGAGAAGACGAAGACGATCCAGCGCAACTGGATCGGGCGCTCCGAGGGGGCGGAGGTGCTGTTCCGCGACGAGGAGCTGGACATCGACATTCCCGTCTTCACGACGCGGCCGGACACGCTGTTCGGCGCCACGTTCTTCGTGCTCGCGCCGGAGCACCCGCTGGTCGAGAAGCTGGCGAACGACGAGGTGCGCGCATACGTGGAGAAGGCCGGCACGCGCTCGGTCGAGGAGCGGCAGACGAAGGACAAGGACGGCGTCTTCACCGGCCACTACGTGGTCAATCCGGTCAACGACGAGCGGATCCCGGTCTGGGTCGCCGACTACGTGCTGATGGACTACGGGACCGGCGCGATCATGGCCGTGCCCGCGCACGACGAGCGCGACCGCGAGTTCGCCGAGACCTACGGTCTGCCCATACGGCCGGTGATCGAGGAGGAGACCGAAGTCCTGATCGACTCCGGCGAGTTCACCGGGCTGCCGGCGAGCGAAGGGATCGCGAAGATCGTCGAGTGGCTGCGGGAGAAGGGCCGCGGCGCGCCCGCGATCTCGTACCGCCTGCGCGACTGGTCGATGTCGCGCCAGCGCTACTGGGGCTGCCCGATCCCGATCGTCTACTGCGAGGACGACGGCCCGGTCGCGGTGCCCGAGGCGGAGCTGCCGGTCGTCCTGCCCGAGATCGAGGACTACCGGCCGCAGGGCATGGCGCCGCTCGCCGCCAACGAGGAGTGGATGAACGTCCCGTGCCCGAAGTGCGGCAAGCCCGCGAGGCGGGAGCCCGACACGATGGACACGTTCGTCGACTCGTCCTGGTACTTCCTGCGCTACTGCGACCCGCACAACGACCAGGCGCCGTGGGACCGCCGGATCGTCGACTACTGGATGCCGGTCGACCAGTACATCGGCGGCATCGATCACGCGACCGGCCACCTGTTGTACTCGCGCTTCTTCGTCAAGGCGCTGAACGACTTCGGCCTGCTCGGCGTGCGCGAGCCGTTCCAGCGGCTGTTCCACCAGGGCTGGGTGAGACAGGGCGGCACGAAGATGTCGAAGTCGAAGGGGAACGTCACCAGCCCCGACGCGCTGGCCAACCGCTACGGCGCCGACGCCGTGCGCGCGTACATCCTGTTCATGGGGCCTGCCGACCAGGACATGGAGTGGACCGAGGAGGGCGTCGAGGGCATCTCGCGCTTCCTGCGGCGGCTGTGGCGGATCGTGAACGAGGTCGCCGAGCGCGACGCTGGCGCCGGGGAGGTCACGGACCTGACGCGCGCCGCGCATCGCACGATCGCCCGCGTGAGCGACGACATCGGCCGCCGCTTCCAGTTCAACACGCCGATCGCGGCCGTGATGGAGCTCGTCAACGAGCTCGGCCGGTCACCCGAGGATCCGGGAGCGCGGTTCGCCGCGGAGACCGCCGTCTCGCTGCTCCAGCCGTACACGCCGCACATCACCGAGGAGCTGTGGTCGCGGCTCGGCCACGAGCGGCTCTGGGAGGAGCCCTGGCCCGAGGCCGACCCTGCGTTGCTGGAACGCGAGACGTTCGAGCTCGTGATCCAGGTCAACGGGCGCGTGCGGGACCGCGTGGAGGTCGCGTCCGACCTGTCAGAGGACGAGCTGATCGCGCAGGCGCGCGGATCGGCGCGGGTTCAGGAGTTCCTGGACGGCAAGGAGATCCGCAAGGAGATCGTCGTTCCCGGGAAGCTCGTGAACCTTGTGGTCGGCTAGCGGATTCCGGTGTCGATCAGGAAGTCGCGCCGTTTCATCCCGTCGCTTTGCGCAGTGACCGTACGCGGGCCGAACGCGGTCGCTTTCGCGTTGATGCCCACCGTGTAGCGACCGGCGCGAAGGACGACGCGGTACCAGCCGCGGTCGTTCGTCGTTGCGGTGGCGACGACCTTGCCCGCGCGCGAGAACCTGAGCTTGACCCCTTTCGCCGGCGCGGTGCAGGGCACGCCGACGCGGCAGACGGGCATCGTCGGCCCGCGCTTCACGTAGCCGCGGAAGCCAGTCGCAGTCCCGCCGCCGGCCGAGCCGCAACCGATGGCCAGAGCGGCGAGTGCACCAAGCGCGACGAACTTCGTCATCCGGTCTCCTCGAGCAGCCGGTGGTCGGAGCGCCTCCGACGCGTGCGCTCCGCGAGGAACAGGAGCGCCGCGATGAGGACGAACGGACCGGCCACGACGAGAGCGTAGAGCACTGCAATCAGCTTCTTTACCCAGAATGTCGCCAGACGTATCCAGGAAGCGGTCGAACCGGCCGGGAACCACGTTCTTCGCCGCAGGCTTGGCGGTCGTCAGCTGGAGCGACACGCGTGCGTAGGTGCCTTCGCGGATGAGCGCGTCGCGCCTGCGCTCGAGCCGCGCGACGGTTCGCGCATGGCCGGCGTGCCGGGCCTTGGCGATCCGTGCGTCGAGCCGGTCGAGCCCGCCCTGGAGGTCGGCGACCGAGATGTGCTGGGAGAGGATCGTCCCGAGCTGGGTGAAGCTGGCGATCGCCTTCTGGAGGTTCGCGACGGGCACGCGGAGCGCGAGCCGGGAGTTGCCGTCCTTCGAACGCGGTCGCGTAGTCGGCGCCGGCGACGAAGCCGCCGAGCCGCCGCGTCGTGCGCACCGCGCTCTGCGTCGCGCCGGAGAGGTCGTCCACGCGCAGCCTCATCGCGACGTCCTGTTTCTGCAGCCGCGACTTCGCGGTGAGCTCGGGCGCGAATTGCGCCTCTGAAGGCTCGGCTCGTTGCGCCAGGTATGCGGTCCGGCAGTGCGCCTTCGAGCCGCTCGAATGCGCCCCGCTGAATAGTTGGCGCGGTTCACGTGTCCGGCTGGATCCCCGCGCAGTGCCGGCGTAGATCGAGGCGCCGATGCCGACGACCAGCATGGCCACGATCGCGGCCGACGATCGCTGGCCGGACTCGCAGCGAGAAGCGCGGCGTCGCTGCCGGCAGCGTCAGCGAACGAGCCCGCGCAGCCGTTCCGGAGCCGGAGGCGCCGCCTCGCGCAGCTCGTTCAGGACCATCTCGAAACTAGCCTCGGACATCGCTCACCATCCTCTCCTCGAGCTTCTGCAACGCCCGGCTGAGCCGGGTCGACACGGCGGTCGGCCTGATCCCGAGCACGCGCGCGGCGGTCTCCCCGTCCAGCTCCAAGCACGACGCGCAGCACGACGACCTCGCGCTCGGCCGCTGACAGGCTGCGAACGGCGCGGTCGAGCGCGGGCGAGAGGCCTTCGCCGAAGACGGGCTCGTCGATCTCGGGCACGTCCGATGCGTACACGCCCTCGCGCTTCCGCCGGCGGCGATCGGCGCGGAAGTGGTCGAGAGCGGCGCCTCGCGCGAGCTGGCAGAGCCACGTGCGCGCGGCCCCGCGGCGCGGATCGAAGCGGCGCCAGCGCCGAAGCGCTCGCTCGAACGTCTCTGCGGCGAGGTCTTCGGCGAGGTGCGGGTTTCCGGTCATGTACAGCAGGTAGCGGTAGACGTCGTCGAGGTGCTCCTCGGCCACGTCGGCGAAGCTCCGCTGTTCACGAAGCGCTCGCTTGCCGGTGGGCCACGAGGTCGGCACCGCGCTCACATCTCCCTATACGCCGCTGCGGATCGTTTCGTCACATCGCTCGTTGACACAGTTTCGACGCAATTCCGCCACCCACGCGTCGAACATTCGTTGTCACAGTTGACGACGTGCTGGACACCCTCCCCCCGACGCGCCGGCGACTCGTCGCCGGCGCGGTCCTTCTGGCCGTCGTCCTCGTGCTCGGAGCGAGACACCTGCTCGGTGCGGGGACGGCGAGCCAGGCGGCTCCGGTGCCCGTCGCGCCTGTACGAGCCGACGCGGGCCCCGCGCTCGTCGTCCACGTCGTCGGCGCGGTCCATCGGCCCGGGCTGTACCGGTTCGCGGGGCGTTCACGGGTCGCGGACGCGGTGGCCCGGGCGGGCGGCGCGACCCGTCACGCCGATCTGGCTCTGATCAACCTGGCGGCTCCGCTCGCCGACGGAACCCAGGTCGTCGTCCCGGTCAAGGCTCCGGCCGGTTCCGCGGGCAGTAGCGGTAGCGGCGCGACCGCTCCGGCAGGTCCCAGTGCACCTGAACGTCGCGACGCTCGAACAGCTCGACTCGCTGCCCGGAGTCGGGCCGGTGACCGCGCAGAAGATCCTCGACTATCGCCAGAAGCACGGCGCCTTCAGCTCGCTCGAGGAGCTGGACGCGATTCCCGGCATCGGGCCGGCTCGGATCGAGCAGCTGCGCGACGTGGCGGCGCCGTGAAGCGCCTGCTGCGCGCGCGGCCGCACCTGCTGGCGGCCTGCCTCTGCGTTGGGCTGGCCGGCGCCAACCTCGCGCGAGGCGCCTCGCTCATGGTCGTCCTGTCGGGGCTCGGCCTGGTCGCGGTCGTCTGCTGCTCTTCCCTCGGCGTGGAGGCTGCCCGCGCTCGGGGTCGCACTCGCGCTCGTCGGCTGGTGGTGGGGGAGCGCGCGGCTCGACGCGCTCGACCGGAGCGCTCTGCTCCCTCGGGTCGGGACCGCCGGAGCGCGCACTCGTTGCCGTGACAGGCCCAGCACGGCGTTCGCAGTTCGACGTCCGCGTGCCGGCGCAGATGCGGCGCTTCGGCACGGACGAGATTCGCGAGCCAGTGCTGCTTCGACTTCCACCGGGCCGCTCGCCTCCGCAGGGAGCGATCCTCGACTTGATCGGCGAGATCCGGTTGCCTCGCGGGCCGAAGAACGGCTTCGACGAGCGAACGTGGCTGCGCCGTCACGGCGTGCACGTCGTCGTGCGCGCGGACCGGTGGCGAATCGTCGGTCGACGAGGCGGCCTGTCGGGCTTCGCGGACCGGCTGCGCGCACATCTGTCCGCGGGGATGGCTCCGGGACTGCACGGCGAGCGGCGCGCAGTGATCGCCGGAATCGTGCTCGGTGAGGACGAGGGTCTCTCGGACGAGTTGCGCGCGAACTTCCGCGCGTCGGGGCTCTACCACCTACTCGCGGTCTCCGGTCAAAACGTGGCCCTGATCGCGGGCGGCGCGATCCTGCTCGTCTATCTGATCGGACTGTCGCGCTTCGTCGGACAGATCGTGGCGCTCGCGGCGATCGGTGGGTACGTGCTCGCAGTCGGCTGGCAGCCGTCCGTCGTCCGGGCCGGCGTCGCGGGGGCGCTCGCCTCGCTGGCCTGGCTTGCCTCGAGGCCGAGCGATCGCTGGTACTTCCTCCTCCTCGGCGCGGCCCTCTTGCTGGCCTGGAGCCCGTACTCGCTCCTGGACGCCGGCTTCCAGCTCTCGTTCGCGGCCGTCGGGGCGATCTTCGTCGTCGTCCCTCGCCTCCAGCAGACCCTGGCGGGGTACCCGGTGCCTCACTCACTCGCCGAGGTCGTCGCGGTCTCCGGCGCGTGCGGGCTCGCAACGGCGCCGATCCTGCTCACGCAGTTCGGAGTCGTTCCGCTCTACTCGATCCCGGCGAACGCGCTCGCTGCCCCGGTCGTCGCCCCGCTCCTCGGGATCGCGCTCGTCACGGCGATCGTGGCTCCGGTCGCGCCGCCGCTGGCCGCCTTGCTCGCATGGGTCAACGGGTGGCTGGCCGCATACCTCTCGCTGTGCGCGCGGATGGTCGGCGGGCTGCCGCATGCGGCCGTTTCCGCTCGTGCTGCGGTCGCGATCGCCGCGGTCGTCCTCTGCGCCGCCTATCTCGTCACTCGGCTCGGTCGCCCGAGAGGGCGGGCGTACGCGACGATCGCCCTGGCTGCGGCTCTCATCGCGGGAGGCTGGCGTCTCCACGGATCGTCGGCGCTGCCGCCTCCGACCGGCCTGCGCATCACGTTCCTGGACGTCGGCCAGGGCGACGGAGCGCTGATCCAGGTCCCAGGCGGCGCGGTCCTGGTCGACGAAGGGCCACCTGAAGCGAAGATGGCGTCCCAGCTGCGGCGCCTCGGTGTGACGACCCTGTCGCTCCTCGTCCTCACGCATCCGCAGCGCGATCACGTCGGCGGCGCCGCAGAGGTCCTGAAGAAGCTGCGTGTCGGTGCGGTGCTCGATCCGGCGATTCCCAGCGAGAGCCCGGACGAGCGTTCGGCCCGCGCACGCTGCGAGGCAACGCGGCGTCAGGATGATCGTCGCGCGCGCCGGGGAGGCGTTCAGGATCGGCGCGCTGCAGGCTCCGCGTCCTGTGGCCGGACGGGCCGGGCACGCCGGGCGACGACCCGAACAACCACGCCGTCGTGCTCGTCGCGTCGTACGGACAGACCGACGCGTTGTTCACCGCCGACGCGGAGTCGGACGTCACCGGTCGTCTCCAGCTCCCTCCGGTCGAGATCCTCAAGGTCGCGCATCACGGATCCGCCGACGACGGGCTGGGCGACGAGTTGAAGGAGCTGCGGCCGCGGATCGCGGTCATCTCGGTCGGCGCCGGCAACGACTACGGGCACCCGACGCCGTCCACACTGGCGACGCTCGGCGCCGTCCCCGGCCTCGCGGTCTATCGCACCGACGTGAACGGTCGAGTCGTGGTCGAGTCCGACGGACGGCGCATCTCGGTGCGGACGAGCCGCTGACTATGCTTGGCCGCGATGTCCGCCGAGCCGCTGCTGTCGGTCTATCTCCTCACCGGCAGCGACCGGCCGAAGCATCTGCGCGCGCTCCGCCGTCTTCGTGCGCGCTTCGGCCCGGAGGCCGTCGAGCAGCTCTCGGCGGAGTCGACGACCGGAGCCGATGCCGTGGCTGCATGCAACGCGCTCGGGCTGTTCGGCGGGCACGACGGCGGACGGCTCGTCATCGTCGAAGGGGTCGAACGCTGGCGAAAAGCCGACCTCGAGGCGGTCGAGACGTACCTCCGCAATCCCGTTGAAGGAGCGGTCCTCGCGCTCTACGCGGAGGGCCCGCTGCGCGGCGCGACGCTCGCCGATCTCGTCGGGAAACACGGCCAGGTGCTCGACTACAACGTCCCGAAGCCGAACAATCTCCACCGCTGGGTCGCGGGCGAGTTCAAGCGCCTCGACATCAAGGCCGACGCCGACGCCTCCCGCGCGCTCGTCGAGATCGTCGGCGACGACACGATGGCGCTCTCGAACGAGATCCTGAAGCTCGGCGCGTGGGCGGGCGGAGAGCCGATCGGCCGCGCAGACGTGGAGCGGCTCGCCGCGCCCGCGCGAGAGTCCGCAGCGTGGGCGCTGACCGACGCCTGGGGCGCGCGCGACCTGCCGACTCTCCTCGAAGCGTGCGAGCTCGCCTTCGAGAACAACGACGAGCCGTTTCTCCTCGCCGTCAGACTCGCGTCGCACGTCGGTCGCGTGCGCACGGCCCAGGCGATGGCGGAGGAAGGGCTGGGCGCGCGTGACGTCGCGGCCCGCCTGAAGATCAAGGAGTTCCCGGCCCGCAAGGCGCTCCAGCACGCGGACCGCTACTCGCGCGCCGAGCTCGACGCCGCGCTCGTCCGCCTTGCCGACCTGGACGCCGCGATCAAAGGCGCGTCGAGGCTGTCGTCCGAGCTCGAGCTGCTTCGCGCGCTGATCGACGTCACTCGGCCGGCCGAACAGCCGGTCGCCGTCGGGCTAGCTCTTCGCGACGAGCCGCGCGGCCTGGGCCTTCTTCCGCGCCGCGGTGTTCCGGTGGATCGCGCCTCGAGCAGCCGCCCGGTCGATCCAGCGCTGAAGCGACGTGTGCTCGGCCGCGACCTTGTCCTTGTCGCCGGCCTCGACCGCAGCCTCGAGCCGACGCGTGATCGTCTTCACGGTCGACCGGTAGCGCAGGTTCTCGCCGCGATCGTCGGCGGACGTGCGCACGCGCTTCTTCTGCTGCTTGATGTTCGGCATCCGTAGAAAGGCCCGCAACGATGCGGGCTCGGGCGATGGTACCAGAGGTTTTCGGCACACAATCGCCACGCTCCCGTCACCCACGCGTGCGCTTTTCGAAACTAGACTCGCAGTGGGGAGGAGGTCTTGGGTACCAGGTGGCTGCCCGAGGACGTGTCCTCCCCGTCGACCTCGAGTCGCTGGGAACCTCCGGTTCCCCCGCCCCCTCGTCCGCTTCGCGGACAGGCGCTACGCGCCGCCCCGACAGACGGCGTTCCTATACTCGCCGCGTGGATGAGCGGGCCTTGGGCCGCGTAGAGGAGCGGGCCTCGGGCGGCCGGCGACTCGCGTGGAAGACCGCGGTCTTCTCGGTCGCGACCGGCCTCTCCCGCATCCTCGGCCTCGTCCGCGAGATCGTCGCCGCCTACTACTTCGGCGCCACCGGCAAGATCAACGCGTTCACGGTCGCCTTCCAGGTGCCGAACCTCATCCGCTCGCTCGTCGCGGATGCCGCGCTCTCGTCCGCATTCGTTCCGGTCTTCAGCGAGCTGCTCGAAAAGGGCGAGCGCAAACGCGCCTGGCGCGTGGCCTCGACCCTCTTCTGGCTCCTCCTGCTCGGCCTCGGTGCGATCACCGCGCTCCTGATCGTCTTCGCGCCGCTCGTCATTGCGCCGTTCGGCGACCCCGGCGGCGACAAGCAGCTCGCGATCACGCTCTCGCGGATCCTGTTCCCGATCGTCGTCCTGCTCGGGGTCTCCGGGATCATCGTCGGGATCCTCAACAGCTACGAGCACTTCACCGTGCCGGCGCTGACGCCCGTCTTCTGGAACCTCGCGATCATCGCCGGCCTCGTGCTCGGTGTCCCGCGCGCCGAAACGCTCGACACGAAGCTCTACGTCTACGCGGTCTCGATCGTGATCGGGACGGTGATCCAGGTGCTGCTCCCGCTGCCGTGGCTCTACGGGCTCGACGACCGCCTGCGGCTCGCCTTCGACTGGCGCGACCCGGCCGTGCGGCGCGTGTTCGTCCTGATGCTGCCGGTGACGATCGGGCTCGGCCTCATCAACTTCAACCTCGTCGTGAACACGCTCTTCGCCTCGAGGTTCCTCGACCCGGACCTCGCACCCCGCGCGATCGACGCCGCCTTCCGGATCTACATGCTCCCCCAGGGGATGTTCTCGGTCGCGATCGCGACCGTGCTCTTCCCACGCCTCTCACGCCTCTCGGCGCGCCGGGATCTCGACGGCTTCCGGCACACGGTCGCGCTCGGCGTCCGCCAGATCGCGTTCACCCTCGTTCCGGCCAGCGTCTTCAGCGCGGTCCTGGCGACACCGATCACGCGGATCGTCTACCAGCACGGCAAGTGGACCGTCGAGGACACGAAGGTCACGGCCAGCGCGCTCGCCGCCTTCTCGCTCGGGCTCACGTTCAACGGCGTGATGCTGATGCTGAACCGCGCCTTCTTCAGCCTCCAGACGCCGTGGACGCCGACTGCGATCGCGGTCGGCAACCTCGCCGTCAACACGGTGCTCGCAGCGGCGCTGTACCACGTCGGCACCTGGGGCATCCCGCTCGCCACCTCGCTCGCCAACATCTTCGGCTCGGCTGCACTTGCTGATCGTGTTCCGGCACCGGCTGGGACGGATCGAGTTCGGCGACACAGCGCGCGCGTTCTTACGCGTCACCGTCGCCTCGGCTCGCGCTGGCCGCGGTCGCCTATCCCGGTCTGGTACGTGCTCGACCAGGCGCTCGGCCGCTCGGTCCTCGCCCAGGCCGTCGTCGCTCGGCTCGGCGTTCGTCGCCGGCTTCGGCGTCTACCTGATTTCCTGCCGTTTGCTGGGAGTTCGTGAGCTGAACGCGTTGCTATCGTTGCGGAGCCGCTTCCAGCGCGGCTGAACTCGCATGGACCAAGAACGAATCCGCAACTTCTCGATCATCGCGCACATCGACCACGGCAAGTCGACGCTCGCCGATCGCATCCTCGAGCTGACCAACACGGTCACCGGGCGAGACATGCGCGCCCAGGTGCTCGACTCGATGGAGCTCGAGCGCGAGCGCGGGATCACGATCAAGGCGCAGGCCGTGCGCGTGACCTGGAAGGGGCACGAGCTGAACCTGATCGACACGCCCGGGCACGTGGACTTCACGTACGAAGTGTCGCGCGCGCTGCAGGCGTGCGAGGGCGCCGTGCTCGTCGTCGACGCCGCCCAGGGAATCGAGGCGCAGACGGTCGCAAACGCGTACCTCGCGATCGAGAACGACCTCGAGCTGCTGCCCGTCGCGAACAAGATCGACCTCCCCCAGGCGGACGCGGAGGGCGCCGCGCGCGAGCTGGCGAATCTCGTCGGCGATACGCCCGACCATGTGCTCCGGGTCTCGGCGAAGACCGGGGCTGGAGTGGAGGAAGTGCTGGACGCGATCGTCGAGCGCATCCCGCCGCCGATCGGCGACCCGCAGGCACCCGCCCGCGCACTCGTCTTCGACTCGTCGTACGACCAGTACCGCGGCGTCGTCGCGTTCGTCCGCGTCGTCGACGGCCACTTCCGCGCGCGCGAGAACGTGCTCGCGATGGCGCAGGGCACGCGCTTCGAGACGGAGGAGGTCGGCTTCTTCTCGCCGACGATGAAGGCGGCCGACACGCTCGGCGCCGGCGAGGTCGGGTACATCGTCACCGGCCTCAAGGATGTCGCGAAGCTGCGCGTGGGGGACACGCTGACGACGCAGGCGCACCCCGCGAGCGACCCGTTGCCCGGCTACAAGGACGTGAAGCCGATGGTCTTCGCGGCGCTCTTCCCGACGGACTCGGACGAGTACCCGCAGCTCCGCGACGCCCTCGAGCGGCTCCGGCTGAACGACGCCTCGCTGTCGTACGAGCCCGAGACCTCGCAGGCGCTCGGCTTCGGCTTCCGCTGCGGGTTCCTCGGCCTGCTGCACATGGAGATCGTCCGCGAGCGGCTCGAGCGCGAGTTCGACCTCGACCTGCTCGTGACGGCGCCGACGGTCGCCTACAACGTCACGACCCCCGCGGGCGAGGTCGTCGAGGTGCACAACCCCGCCGAGATGCCGCCGGAGCGGGAGCGCGTCGACGAGCCGTACGTGCGCGCGTCGATCGTCGTCCCGAAGGACGGGGTCGGCCAGGTGATGGAGCTCTGCAACGACCGGCGCGGCCGCTTCGACCACATGGAGTACCCGTCGCCCGAGCGTGTGCTGCTCATCTACGAGTTGCCGCTCGCGGAGATCGTCTTCGACTTCTACGACCAGCTGAAGTCGCGAACGAGCGGCTACGCCAGCTTCGACTACGACTTCGCCGGCTTTCGCGAGGGTGAGCTCGTCCGGCTCGACGTGCTCGTTGGCGGCGAGCCCGTGGACGCACTCTCGCTCGTCGTCCACCGCGACGAGGCGTACTCGCGGGGGCGCGCGCTCGTCGACCGGCTGCGCGAGGAGATTCCGCGCCAGATGTTCGACGTCGCGGTGCAGGCCGCGATCGGCTCGCGGATCGTCGCGCGCGAGACGATCAAGGCGAAGCGGAAGGACGTGCTCGCGAAGTGCTACGGCGGCGACATCACGCGCAAGCGCAAGCTCCTCGAGCGCCAGAAGGCGGGCAAGCGGCGCATGAAGCAGGTCGGCGCCGTCGAGGTGCCGCAAGAGGCGTTCCTCGCCGTGCTCAACCTGGACGACACGAAGCGATGAGCGCGGGCGTTCGACACCTCTACGTCCACCTGCCGTTCTGCGCGCACCGCTGCGGCTACTGCGACTTCGTGACCGTGGTCGGACGCGAGGGCTGGCACGGCCGGTACGTCGACGCGCTCCTGGCGGAGCTCGAGC
Organism: uncultured Actinomycetes bacterium; assembly: GCA_963825795.1. Taxonomy (GTDB): domain Bacteria; phylum Actinomycetota; class Thermoleophilia; order Gaiellales; family Gaiellaceae; genus VAXT01. The sequence goes on from CAWGVD010000056.1 coordinate 45,541, forward strand.
TCGAACGCGGCCGGCTCTCGGATCGGGTCGAGACCGTGTTTCTCGGCGGCGGCACGCCGACGCTGACCGACGTCTCGGAGCTGCGGCGGCTCCTCGCTGCGCTGCCCGCTGCGTCCGAGGTGACGGTCGAGGCGAACCCGGAGACCGTCACGCCCGCGCTCGCGCGATTGCTTCGCGAAGCGGGGGTGACGCGCGTTTCGCTCGGCGCGCAGAGCTTCCAGCCGGAGCTCTTGCAGGTGCTCGAGCGCCGCGCGTCGCCGGACGCCGTCCGAGCGGCCTTCTACCATCTTCGTGATGCCAATTTTGACAACATCTCGCTCGACCTCCTGCACGGGATTCCCGGCCAGAGCACCGCCGCGCTCGAGGCTGACATCGACGAAGCGCTCGCGCTCGCACCGGAGCACGTCTCGTACTACGAGCTCGAGGCCAAGCCGGGCACGAGGTTCGCCCACGCGCACGGGGCGGAGCTCGCGCGCCAGGCCGAGGCGATGGAGGGCTACTTCGAGCTCGTCGTCGAGCGGCTGAGCGCGGCCGGCTATCGCTGGTACGAGACGGCGAACTTCTGCCTCGCGGCCGATCAGGCGGACGTGACCTGCGCGCGCAGCACAACCTCGCGTACTGGCTCGGGCGGGATTATCTCGGTCTCGGGATCGGCGCCGTTTCGACGCTCGGCAGCGAGCGTCGACGGAACACGCCGCGGCTCAACGCGTACGTGAGCTCGCTCGCGCGGGGCGAGGCGCCCGCCCGAGAGGTCGAGAAGCTCGACGAGCTCACGCGCGAACAGGAGCGGCTGATGCTCGGCCTGCGGCTCGACACGGGGCTGCCGCTGGCCGAGGCGGAGCGTTCGGTCGACCCGGCTGCGCTCGGCCGCATCGAGCGGCTCGGTCTCGCGACCCTCCGTGCCGACGGGGACGGTCGAAGGACCCTGGTCCTGACTCCGCGCGGACGGCGGCTCGGCGGCGCCGTGACGGTAGAGCTGCTCGCCTAAAATTTCCTGAGAGATGTTTGAAGCGGGCACAACGCTGACGGAGCGCCAGGCAGAGATCCTGCGACGCGTCGTCGAGGAGCACGTCGAGAGCGGTGAGCCGGTGGGCTCGAAGAATCTCGTCGCGCGCGCGGGCATGACCGTCTCGCCGTCGACCGTGCGGGCAGAGCTGGCCGAGCTCGAGCGATTCGGCCTGCTCACCCATCCGCACACATCGGCGGGCCGAATCCCGACCGAAGCGGGGTATCGCTTCTACGCGGGCATCCTGCTCGAGCGGCTCGAGCCGCGCCCGAGCCCGTTCCCGCTCGCTCTCGCGGCCACGCGCAGCGAGCTCGAGGCCGCGCTCCAGGAGACGACCGAGACCCTCTCGCAGGCCACGCGCCTCCTGGCGCTCGTCTCCGCGCCGCGGCTCCAGACGGCGACCGTGCGGCACATCGAGGTGCTCTGCTCCAGCCGCAGGTGCTGATGGTCGTGATGATCACGTCCACGGGTGGAGTGTCGAAGCGGCTCTTCGCGCTGGCCGACCCCATTGACACGGGCCTTGCGCTCTGGGCGGGCGAGTACCTGAACGAGCAGCTTGCGGGGCTCGAGCTCGGGAGCGCTGCGCTGCGCCGCCGGTTCGACGATCCGGCGCTGTCCACTCGCGAGCGCGCCTTCCTCGAACTGCTGCGCCCTGCGTTCACCGAGCTGACGGGCGAGGACGAGCAACGGCTCTATGTGGGCGGTGCCGCAAGCCTGCTCGGCGAGGTGAGAGCCGACGAGCTCGAAGCCTGCCAGCGGCTCCTCGAGGCGCTCGAGAAGCGGGCCGCGATCCTCGAACTGCTCGGCGAGACGCTCGGCTCGCGAAGGCCGTTCGTCCGCGTCGGCGTCGAGCTCGAGAACCCGGCGCTGCGCGACGTCGCGCTCGTCGGCGCGTCGTACGGGCTCTCGACGCGCACGCTCGGAGCGGTCAGCCTGATCGGGCCGCTCCGCATGGACTACGAGAAGGCGATCCGCTCGGTCCGAGCGGCTGCGCACGAGCTCTCTCGCTTCGTCGAAGCGGTGTACGAAGAGAACTGATGGCGATCACGGGTCGCGACTACTACGAGGTGCTCGGCGTCGCGCGTTCGGCCACCGAAGCCGACATCAAGCGTGCATTCAGGCGGCTCGCGCGCGAGCTGCACCCGGACGTTTCCGATGCGCCCGACGCGGACGAGCGCTTCAAGGAGGTCGTCGAGGCGTACGAGGTGCTCTCGAAGTCCGAGACCCGGGAGCTGTACGACCGCTTCGGTCACGCCGGGCTCCGCAGCGGCGGGTTCCAGCCCACGGCCTTCGACTTCGGAAGCCTCGCCGACATCTTCTCGGCCTTCTTCGGCGACGACGTCTTCGGTGTGGCGACCGGGCCGCGGCGCGCGCGTGGAGCCGACATCGCGGCGGAGATCGAGATCGACCTCGAAGACGCGGCAACCGGCGTCACGCGCGAAGTGCCCGTTCAAGTCGCAATTCGCTGCGCTGAGTGCGGGGGCGACGGCGTCCAGCCTGGCACTCCGGTCTCGACCTGCGACGACTGCGGCGGAACCGGCCGCATCCAGCAGGTGACGCGGACCGCGCTGGGCGAGTTCATCCGCGCACAGCCGTGCGCGCGTTGCCGCGGTACAGGGCGGATCGTCGAACATCCGTGCGAGGCCTGTTCCGGCGCAGGGCGGACGCTCGAGGAGCGCGGTCTCGACGTGGAGATCCCGCCGGGCATCCACGACGGACAGCGCATCCGGCTCTCGGGCGAAGGCCATGCGGGCGCACTCGGCGGGCAGGCGGGCGACGTCTACGTGCTCGTTCGGATCCGCCCACACGAGCGGCTCGTGCGTGAGGGCGACGATGTCTACTCGACCGTCGACCTGACCATGACCGAGGCCGCGCTCGGCGCGCGGGCGACGATCTCGACGCTGGAGGGCGAGGAGGAGCTCGACTTCGAGGCCGGGACGCAGCCCGGCTCCGTTCGCGTTCTCCGCGGCCGCGGCATGCCCGTGCTCCAGGGCTTCGGCCGGGGCGACCACCGCGTGCTGGTCAACGTCGTCGTGCCGCGCCAGCTCACGGAGGAGCAGCGGCGGCTGCTCGGCGAGTTCGAGCAGACGGCGAACGAGGAGACGTACAAGCCCGACGAGGGCTTCTTCGAGAAGCTGAAGAGCGCCTTCCGCTGAGCCTCCTGCGCGCTTCGGTCGTCGTTCCCGGCGCGCTCGTCGAGGAGGCGACGGCGGCGATGCTCGAGCTCTTTCCGGAGGGGTTCGCGGAGTTGAGTGGCGCAGAGGCGACGGAGCTCGTCGCGTTCACCGACGAGGCGGGAGCCGAGCGGTTGCGTGCGAGGTTCGATGACGTTCGCGTCGAGGCTGTGCCCGACGGATGGGAGACCGAGTGGATGCGCTTCCACCGCCCGGTCGAGGTCGGCTCGCTCTGGATCGGGCCGCCCTGGGAGAAGCCGACGCCCGGTCTCGTCCCGGTCGTGATCGACCCCGGCCTCGCATTCGGGACCGGCGCGCATCCGACGACCCAGCTCTGCCTCGAGCTGCATCCAGCCTCTCGAGCGCTCGAGCCTCCTCGACATCGGCTCGGGCTCGGGAGTGCTCGCGATCGCCGCGTTCAAGCTCGGCTACGAGCCCGTCGTGGCGATTGACGTCGACGAGGCTGCGGTCGCGGCGACGAGGCACAACGCGGAGGCGAACGGCGTCCCCGTGGAAGCGGCGCTGCTCGATGCCGCCGGCGGCGCGCTGCCCGACGCCCAGATCGCGGTCGCGAACATCGACTTGAGGACGGTTTCGGAGCTGGTGCTCCCGGAGCCGTGCCGCACGCTCGTGACCTCGGGGTACTACGAATCCGACCGGCCGGTCGTCGCCGGGTTCGCGCACGTCGATCGCCTCGTGAAGGAGCGGTGGGCGGCCGACTTGTTCACGCGCGAGTAGCATCCGCGTCCCGTGGCGACGTTCTCCGTTCGCTTCCTCGGCTGCAAGGTCTCGCACTCGGACGCGCACGCGATCCGCGAGGCGCTGCTCCGAGACGGCCACGAGGAGCGCGGCGGAGCCGAGATCGCCGTCGTCAACACCTGCTGCGTGACGAACGAGGCCGTGCGCAAGTCGCGTCAGGCCGCCTCTCGGGCGGCGCGCACCCATCGGCGCGTGTACGTGACCGGGTGTGCGGCCAACCTCGAGCGCGCGTTCGCCGGTCTGCCCGAGAACGTGGCCGTCGTCTCGCGGCGAGCCGAGGACACTGCGGCGTTCGTCGCGGGCGACGTCGGCGCGATCGGATGCGTTCAGGCCGATGCGCGGCTCGACCGTGTCCGTGCTTTCGTCCGCGTCCAGGACGGGTGCAGCTTCTCGTGCAAGTTCTGCGTGATCCCGCTCGTGCGCGGGGCTTCGCGAAGCCGCGGCGCCGGCGCAGTCCTGCGGGAGGTCGTCAAGCGGGTCGAGCAGGGCCATCGCGAGGTCGTGCTCACGGGCATCAACCTCGGCTGCTTCCGCGATCGTGAGCGCGGCTACACGCTGGCGCGGCTCGTGCGCGAGGCCGGCGCGACGCCTGGCCTGCAGCGTCTGCGCCTGTCGTCGATCGAGGTCAACCACGTGAGCGAAGAGCTCGTGCGAGCGCTGCGGGAGACACCGACCGTCTCCAGGCATCTGCACGTTCCTCTGCAGTCGGGCGACGACCGGGTGCTGAGCGCGATGGGTCGGCGCTACACGGCCGCGACCTACCTCCGACGACTCGAGCCGCTCGCGGACTTCAACCTGACGGCCGACGTGATCGTCGGCTTTCCGACCGAGGACGAGCAGGCGTTCGAGCAGACGCGCCGTGTGCTCGCTGCGGCGGGTGTGACGAAGGTGCATGTCTTCCCGTACTCGCCGCGGCCCGGGACCGCGACTGCCGCCGAGGATCCCGTGCCGGCAGCGGTGAAGAAGCGCCGCGGCGCCCAGTTGCGCGCCGACTCGCACGAGGCTTGCCTCGAGCGCTGGCGCTCGAAGCTCGGCGCGACCGACGAGGTGCTCGTCGATCGTCCCGGGCGCGGGTACGGGGACGACTACTCGCCGTGGCTTGTCGAGCGGCTCGGCTCCGGTCGGCGAGCTCGTGCCCGTGCGCGCGGTGGACGTCACGGAGGAGGGGATCGTCGGTGCCGTCTGACTGTCTCTTCTGCAAGCTCTACGCGGAGGGCGACCACGTCCGGAAGGGCGACGGCTTCGTCGCGATCGCCGACATCAACCCGCGCGCCGACACGCATCTGCTCGTCATCCCCGAGCGCCACGTCGAGACGTTCCGCGACATCGGCGAGTTTCCGGCGGAGGAGACGCAGCGGATGCTCGAGTTCGTCGCGGATACCGCTCGCGAGGTCGGGCTCGAGGACTATCGCGTCGTCGTCAACGTCGGCCCCGGTGGCGGGCAGACGATCTTCCACCTGCACTGGCACCTGCTCGGTGGGCAGATGATGGGGATTCCGGGATGAGCCTGATCGCCGAAATCGAGGAGGAGCTCGCCGTTGCGATGCGGGAGCGCGACGCTCCGCGCCGCGACACGCTGCGGCTGATCCTGTCGAACCTCCGCTCGGCCGAGAAGGAGCTGCAGCGCGAGCTGAACGACCAGGAGGAGCTCCAGGTGCTCCAGCGCGAGCGGAAGAAGCGCATCGAGGCGGCGGAGGCGTACCGCGCGGCCGGCAACGAGGAGCGGGCCGAGGCCGAGGAAGACGAGCTCGACGTGATCGAGGAGTTCATGCCGGAGCCGCTGTCGGAGGAGGAGCTCGAGTCGATCGTCGACGACGCGATCGCCGAGTGCGGCGCGACGAGCATGCGCGACCTGGGGCGGGTGATGGCCGACGTGATGCCGCAGGTCGCGGGTCGTGCCGACGGGTCGGCGGTGAGCCAGCTCGTCCGCGAGAAGCTCGCCTGAGCGCCCCGGCGCGGGCCACCTCGTAACTCCGGTACCCCCAACCTCCTCCCCAAGGCGATCGTATCGGGGAAAAGCGCATGTGTCTGTGCCGGATTCGGGTCGAAAGGGTCGCGGCCCGGGCTCTGTGGCGACCTACACTTCGGTCCATGCAGCAGGTGCTCGATGTCTCGAACGACGTCGCCGCGGAGCTCGCGGCGATCGGCGACGGCGTGCTCGAAGCCCTTCGCGACCGGCTTCGGGTCACGATTCGCCTGCGCGGAAACCGGCTGACGATCGAGGGCGACGACGAGCGGGTCTCCGAAGCTCGCGCGGTCGTCGACGAACTGGTCGAGCTGGCCGAAGGCGGGCACGAGATCGGCCCCTCGACGGTCGACGCCGTGCTCGGCGCGCTCGATCAGGTCGAGGACGTGCGCGAGGTGTTCGAGGACGTCGTCTGGCGTCATCGCGGCAAGAAGATCGCGCCGAAGACCGTCACCCAGAAGCGCTACGTCGACGCCATCCGCGACCGCGTGGTCACCTTCGGAATCGGCCCGGCCGGAACCGGCAAGACGTATCTGGCCATGGCGCTCGCGGTCGCGGCGCTCGCCGACCGGCAGGTGGGGCGGATCATCCTCACCCGCCCGGCCGTCGAGGCCGGCGAACGTCTCGGGTACCTCCCGGGGACGATGCTCGAGAAGGTCGACCCGTACCTGCGCCCGCTCTTCGACGCGCTCTACGACATGCTCGACGCCGACCGGCTCGCCTCGTACATGGAGAAGGGCATCGTCGAGGTCGCGCCGCTCGCGTTCATGCGCGGCCGCACGCTGAACGACTCGTTCATCATCCTCGACGAGGCGCAGAACACGAGCCCCGAGCAGATGCAGATGTTCCTGACGCGGCTCGGGTTCGGTTCGAAGATCGTCGTCACGGGCGACGTGACCCAGGTCGACCTGCCGCGCGAGCAGGCGTCCGGGCCTGATCCAGGTGCAGGACATCATCGGCTCGCTCGACGGCGTCGCGTTCGTCCGCTTCGGCCACGAGGACGTCGTCCGGCACAAGCTCGTTCAGCGCATCGTGGAGGCGTACCGCAAGCACGCGGAGGAGACCGGCACGCAGCGTCGGAAGTGACGCTGTGGTGACGGTCGAGATCGAGAACCGGAGCGGAGCGGACGTCGACGAGCAGGGCGCCGAGGAGCTGGCGCGCCGGGTGCTCTCCGCCGAGGGCATCGACGACGGCGACCTCGGCCTGCTTTTCGTCGGCCCGGACGAGATGCGCACGCTGAAGCGCGAGCACCTCGGCCGGGACGAGGCGACCGACGTCCTCTCGTTTCCGATCGACGGCCGGGACGATCTGCCCGACGGCGTCCCGCGCCAGCTGGGCGATGCCGTCCTCTGTCCGCAGGTCGTCGGCGAGAAGTGGCGGACGCCGCTCGTCCACGGGCTCCTGCACCTGCTCGGCTACGACCACGGCGTCGAGATGGAACGCCGCGAGTCGGAGCTCGTGTGATGGCTGCCCCGACCCGCCGGGGCCCCTCGCTGCTCGAGAGCTTCAACTTCGCGTTCGAGGGCGTGATCCACGTCCTGCGCACGCAGCGGAACATGCGCATCCACTTCGCGATCGCTGCGGCGGTGCTGATCGCGGCGGTCGCGGCCGGCGTGGGGCGGATCGAGCTCATCGCCCTGCTGCTTGCGATCTCGTTCGTCCTGATCGCGGAGATGATCAACTCGGCGCTCGAGGCGGGGATCGACGTCGTGACGACCTCCTTCGACCCCCTCGCGAAGCTCGCCAAGGACATCGCCGCCGGCGCCGTCCTGATCGCGACCGTGAACGCCGTCGCCGTCGGCTACCTCGTCTTCTCCGATGCCTTCGCGAACCGGAGCTCGCGGGTGATCGAGCGGCTGCGGGATGCACCGGCCGAGTTGACCGTGATCGCGCTCGTGCTCACGATCATCCTCGTGCTCGGCACGAAGGCGTACACGGGTCGCGGGACGCCGCTTCGCGGAGGGCTTCCGTCAGGACACGCTGCCGTCGCGTTCGGCGGCTGGATGGCGGTGACGCAGGTCGTCGGCGACTCGCAGCACTGGTTCCTGATCACCTCGCTGACGTTCCTGATGGCGGTGCTCGTCGCCCAGACGCGGATCGAGTCGGGCGTGCACTCGTTCCTCGAGGTCGTCTACGGCGGCGTGCTGGGCGCGCTCGCCGTCCTCGTCATCTTCCAGGTGTTCGGATGAGCGCCGAGCTGTACGACCAGGCGGTCGCAGCCTCCGAGCGGGCGTACGCGCCGTACTCGAACTTCAACGTCGGAGCCGTCGTCCGGGCGCGCGACGGGCGGCTCTTCGAGGGCGTGAACGTCGAGAACGCCTCGTATCCGCTCGGCATCTGCGCGGAGCGGACGGCGATCGCGTGCGCGGTCGTCGCGAGGTTGCCGCCCGGGCGACCTCGAGGAGATCGCGATCACCGCGTCGCCCTGCGGCGGCTGTCGGCAGTGGATCTACGAGTTCCGCTTCGACCGCGTCACGTTCAAGAGCGCGGACGGGGAGGTCGTCACGCGCACTCCGGCGGAGCTGCTGCCCGAGACGTTCGAGCTGTGAAGTCCGGGTTCGTCGCGGTCGCCGGGCGCCCGAACGTGGGCAAGTCGACGCTCGTGAACGCGCTTGTCGGCGGCAAGGTGGCGATCGTCTCCGACAAGCCCCAAACGACGAGGCGGCGGATCGCCGGCGTCGTCAACGGCGACGGCTACCAGCTCGTGCTCGTCGACCTGCCGGGCTTCCAGCGCCCGCTCGACCCGATGACCGAGCGCATGCAGCGCACCGTCGACCGGGCGTTCGAGGACGTCGACGCGGTCCTGTTCGTCCTCTCCACGCGGGAGCGGATCGGCGCCGGCGACCGCTTCATCGCGCAGCGGGTCTTCTCGCTCGGCGTGCCGGTCGTGATCGGGCTGAACAAGGTCGACCGCCTCAAGCCCGGGCACGTCGCGACCCAGATGGACACCGCGTCGAAGCTCGGCGACTTCCACGCGCTCCATCCAGTGAGCGCGAAGACGGGCGACGGCATCGCAGAGCTGCGCGACGAGCTCGTCGAGCTCCTGCCCGAGGGGCCGGCGTACTTTCCACCCGAGCAGCGAAGCGATCTCTCACAGGAGGAGGAGATCGGCGAGCTGATCCGCGAGAAGGCGCTTGCGCTCACGCGCGAGGAGGTGCCGCACGCGATCTCCGTCGAGGTCGAGGAGGTCGACGAGAAGGTCGTGCGCGCGAGCCTCTACGTCGAGACCGACTCGCAGAAGCAGATCGTGGTCGGCAAGGGCGGGTCGGTGGTGAAGGAGATCGGCGTGCGTGCCCGGCCGGAGATCGAGCACCTGGTCGGGCACCCCGTCTTCCTCGAGCTCAAGGTCAAGGTCAAGCCGAAGTGGCGCCGCGACGAGCGGCTGCTCGAGCGCCTGGGAATCTGATGGCGATCGAGCTCGTCTACGAGACGCATTCGACGACGATCGACAACGAGACGGGCATCGCCACCGGCTGGCTCGAGGGCACGTTGTCGGAGAGGGGCCGCGATGCAGGCGGCGGAGCTCGGCGAGCGGCGGCGCGACGACGGTCTCGCAGCCGTCTTCACGTCGGACCTGGGCCGCGCGATCGAGACTGCGGAGATCGCGTTTGCAGAATCGGAGCTCCCGGTTCATCACGACTGGAGGCTCCGCGAGTGCAACTACGGCGAGCTGAACGGGGCACCGGTCGCCGAGATCGACGAGGCAGGGCGTGTGCGGCGAATCGACGAGCCCTTCGCGGGCGGCGAGAGCTACCGGCAGGTCGTCGAGCGCACGCGAAAGTTCCTGAACGACCTGTTTCCCGAGCTGGACGGCTCGCGCGTCCTGCTGATCGCTCATTCGGCGAACCGCTGGGCGCTTCAGCATCTGCTGCTGGGCGCCCCGCTCGAGGAGGTCGTCGGGGCGCCATTCGACTGGCAGGAAGGCTGGGAGTACGCGCTCCCCGGTGAGCTGCCGGTGCAGGGCTAGACTCCTCGTATGGCCAAGGCGCCCGTGCTGGCAACGGGATTCGAGCTTCCCCTCGAGCCGCGGCTGCCGCGGATCGGATCTGTCGACGCGGTTGCGCTGGAGGAGCGTGCCGCGACGCTCGCGAAGCGGTCGATCAAGCGCGAGGCGAAGCTGTTCGCGCTCGACCTGGCGGTGCGGATGATGGACCTGACGACGCTCGAGGGCGCGGACACGCCCGGCAAAGTCGCCGCGATCACCTCGAAGGGCATCCGGCCGGATCCGTCCGATGCGACGGTCCCGTCGGTCGCGGCGATCTGCGTCTATCCGAATCTCGTGCCGACCGCTGTCGAGCGGACTCGCGGGACCAGCGTCAAGGTCGCGTCGGTCGCGACGGCGTTCCCGTCGGGTCAGACGCCGACGGACGTGAAGGTGGCCGAGGTGCGCGAGGTCGTCGAGATGGGCGCGGACGAAGTCGACATGGTCATCGACCGCGGCGCGTTCCTGTCCGGCCGCTACGCGAAGGTTTACGACGAGATCGTGAAGGTGAAGGAGGCCGCCGGCGACGCGCACGTGAAGGTGATCCTCGAGACCGGCGAGCTGGGGACGTACGACAACGTGCGCCGGGCGAGCCTGCTCGCGATCGCGGGCGGCGCCGACTTCATCAAGACGTCGACGGGGAAGCTTCCGTCCGCGGCGACGCTGCCGGTGACGCTGGTGATGCTCGAGGCGATTCGCGATGTCTACGAGGAGACGGGGCGGCGGGTCGGGATGAAACCTGCCGGCGGGATCCGCCAGGCGAAGCAGGCGGTGCAGTACCTCGTCCAGCTGCACGAGACGCTCGGGCCCGAATGGCTGACGCCCGACCTGTATCGGCTCGGGGCGTCGACGTTGCTGAACGACGTCTTGATGCAGATCCGAAAGGAGAAGACGGGCAGGTACCAAAGCCCGGATTACTTCACCGTTGACTGAGTCGGCCCGAAATCGGCACACGCGCGCGCGAGTCCGACGAGTACCGTCGAACCCCACCCTCTACGGGTGGGGGGTGGGTGGTGGGCGTTGCCCCCGGGGGCCGTCGTGAGCGACCTCGAGCGCAAGCGCGACCGGGCGCCCGTTCCGGCGGCCTGGGACTACGCGCCGGCGCCGGAGGCTCGCGACCTCGTTCAGCTGCGCGAGCGGTACGGCCTCTTCGTCGGCGGCGAGTGGCTCGAGCCGAGCGAGGCGTACACGACGATCGACCCGTCGAACGAGGAGCCGCTCGCCGAGATCGGCCAGGCGACGCGCGAGGAGGTCGGCCAGGCCGTCGGCGCCGCACGCGAGGCCTTCGACGACGGCTGGTCGTCGATCTCGCCGGCCGAGCGCGCGAAGTACCTGTTCCGCATCGCGCGCATCCTCCAGGAGCGCTCACGCGAGTTCGCGGTTCTCGAGTCGCTGAACGGCGGCAAGCCGATCCGCGAGTCGCGCGACGTCGACCTCCCGCTCTCGGCTGCGCACTTCTTCTACTACGCCGGCTGGGCGGACAAGCTCGAGTACGCGTTCCCGAACCGCAAGCCGCGCCCGATCGGCGTCGCCGGCCAGATCGTGCCGTGGAACTTCCCGCTGCTCATGCTGGCGTGGAAGATCGCGCCCGCGCTCGCAGCCGGGAACACGGTCGTCCTCAAGCCGGCGGAGACGACGCCGCTCTCGGCGCTCCTCTTCGCGGACGTCCTCCGGCAGGCCGAGCTCCCGCCGGGCGTCGTCAACATCGTCACCGGCGACGGCCGCACCGGCGCGGCGCTCGTCGAGCATCCCGACGTCGACAAGATCGCGTTCACCGGGTCGACCGAGGTCGGGAAGTCGATCCAGCGCCAGCTCGCGGGAACCGGCAAGCATCTGACGCTCGAGCTGGGCGGGAAGGCCGCGAACATCATCTTCGACGACGCCGCGCTCGACCAGGCCGTCGAGGGCATCGTCAACGGCATCTACTTCAACCAGGGCCACGTCTGCTGCGCGGGCTCGCGGCTGCTCGTGCAGGAGTCGATCTACGAGCCGCTGATCGGGAAGCTCAAGCGCCGCCTGACCACGTTGCGCGTCGGCGACCCGCTCGACAAGAACACGGACGTCGGCGCGATCAACTCGAAGCAGCAGCTGGACAAGATCAAGGAGCTCGTCGCGGCGGGCGAGGAGGAGGGCGCCGAGATCTACCAGCCGCCCTGCCGCCTGCCCGAGAAGGGCTACTGGTTCGCGCCGACCGTCTTCACGAACGTCGCGCAGAGCTACCGCATCGCGCAGGAGGAGATCTTCGGGCCCGTGCTCTCGGTGCTCACGTTCCGCACGCCCGACGAGGCGGTCGAGAAGGCGAACAACACGCCGTACGGGCTCTCCGCCGGCGTGTGGACGGAGAAGGGCTCGCGCATCCTCGCCATGGCGCAGAAGCTCCGGGCGGGCGTGATCTGGGCGAACACGTACAACCGCTTCGATCCCGGCCTCGCCGTTCGGCGGCTACAAGGAGTCCGGCTTCGGCCGCGAGGGCGGGCGCCACGGGCTCGAGCCGTACCTGGAGTTCGATTGAGCCGGCTTCCCGTCAAGAAGACGTACAAGCTCTACATCGGAGGCGCGTTCCCGCGCTCCGAGTCGGGGCGCACGTACGAGGCCGAGGGCGCGAACGTCGCCCGCGGCTCCCGCAAGGACCTCCGCGATGCCGTCCGCGCGGCCCGCGGCGCGTTCGCCGGCTGGTCGGGCATGACCGCCTACAACCGCGGCCAGGTCGTCTACCGGATCGCCGAGATGCTCGAGTCGCGCCGCGCCGAGTTCGCCGACCTGAGCTCCGGCGCCGACGAGGTCGACCGCTCGATCGATCGCCTCGTCTGGTACGCCGGCTGGGCGGACAAGCTCGCGCAGGTGCTCGGCTCGTCGAACCCGGTCGCCGGCCCGTACTTCAACTTCACGGTGCCCGAGCCGACCGGCGTCGTCGGCATCCTCGCGCCCGACGAGCCGCCGCTCCTCGGGCTCGTCTCCCGCGTCGCACCCGCGATCGTCGGCGGCAACACGACGGTCGTCGTCGCATCCGAGACCCACCCGCTCGCCGCGGTCGAGCTGGCGGAGGTGCTCGCGACCTCAGACGTCCCCGGTGGAGTGGTCAACCTGCTCACCGGGTTCCGCGAGGAGCTCGCGCCCTGGCTCGCCGGGCACATGGACGTGAACGCGATCGACCTCGCCGGCGCCGACGGGCAGGTCGAGGAGCTCGAACAGCTCGCGGCGGAGAACGTCAAGCGTGTCGTCCGAGGCGCAGCGGACGATCAGAGCCCGTGGGAGATCGCGTCCTTCCTCGAGCTGAAGACCGTCTGGCATCCGATCGGCGTCTAGTTACCATGCGCCGTCCATGATCGGCCAGCGCCGTTTTAGCCAGGCGATCTCCGAAGGCGACGGCATCTCGCTGATCGCCCCCGCCGCCGATGCCGACGCCGCCTCGGCGGCCGAGCGCGCCGGGGCCGAGGGCGTCGTCCTCGACGCGAACATCCCCGAAGTCCGGGACGCGACGGGGCTGCCGATCCTCTGGCGCCTCGACGCGTCTCCGGCCGAGGCGCTCACGGCCGGAGCGGATGCCCTGCTGCTCGCGGCCGGCTCGCTCGAGGATGACGCCGAGCACGTGGAGCGGCGCTGGCAGGAGGCCCACGACATCGGCCTCGAGTGCGTCGTCGAGGTGCGCGACGCGGACGAGCTCGAGCTGGCCCTCGAGCGCCTCGACCCGGAGATCTTCCTGCTCGCGCCCCGGGAGGCGGGCGACGCCGACGACCCGCTCGAAAGCGTGCTCGACCTGCTGCCCGACATCCCCGCCGGCAAGCTCGCGATCGCCGACCTCGAGGTCACGACCCTCGACGAGATCGCCGAGCTCGAGCGCGCCGGAGTGGACGCCGTGATCGTCGCCTCGCACAACCTCGCAGGCCTGGTTCGTGCGGCCCCGCCCGAGGTCTGACGCACTCGTCAACCGGTGGGGCGGCCCCTGGGTCGCGCTCGCGGCGCTGCTCGTGCTGGCCGCTGCGCTTCGGCTCGTCGGCATCCGGTACGGCCTTCCGTTTCCGCTCCTGAACCCCGACGAGCGGAACATCGTCCCGCGCGCCTGGGCGATGACGCACGGCGGCGGGCTCGACCCGCACTGGTTCGACTATCCGACCCTCGTCATGTACCTGCTCGCGCCGTTCCAGGCGTGGCAGCACGAGCCCTCGTACCTGACCGCACGGATCGTCCTGGTCGCGGTTGCGCTCGGGGGAGTCGCGGCCGCGTGGTGGCTGGGACGCGCGGCGTACGGGCCGGTCGCGGGCTTCGTCGCCGCGGCCGCGGTTGCGGTCGAGACGACGTACGTCGCCTACTCGCGCATGGCCGTTACCGACGTGCCGCTGACAGTCGGCGTCACGGTCGCGCTCGCGCTGATGGTCTCGGGCCGGATCGAGCTCGCCGGGCTCGCGGTCGGGCTCGCTGCGAGCGCGAAGTACCCGGGGATCATCCTCCTCGCGCCGCTCGTCGCGGCCGCGTGGGGGAGATGGAGACGCCTGGCGATCGGCGTCGCGCTCGCGGTCGTCGCGTTCGCTGCCACGAGCCCGTACGTGCTGATCGACTTCCGGCAGTCGGCCGGAGACGCGTGGCGCGTCGAGCGCTGGGCGCATACCGGCTGGCTCGGCTTCGAGAACGACCACGCCGCTCCGATCGCGTTCGCCGGCAGGCTCTGGGACGGCTTCGGGCCCGCGCTGCTGATCGCCGTCGCCGGCCTCGTCGTCGCTCTCGTCCATCGCACGCGCGCCGATCTCGTGCTCGGCACGTTCGTCCTCGTCTACTTCGCGAACCTGCTCCTGCTGCACTCGCACTTCGACCGCTACGTGCTCCCGCTCGTGCCCGCGCTCGGAGCGCTCGCCGGCCGGCTCCGGGCGCTCGCGCCCGTGACGCTGCTCATGCTCGTCGTCCCGCTCACGTGGAGCGTGCGCGATGCGCGCGACCTGACGAAGACCGACGCGCGCGTCGTCGCCGAGCACTGGGTCGTCGGGCACCTGCCGCGCGGCGCCTACCTCGCCGCCGACCCGTCGACGCCCGACTTCCCCGGCTACCGGGTTCTCGCGCTGAAGCTGCCCAGGCCCGGGCAGCCGTACGACCCGAACCGGGACGTGGCGCGGCTCCGCGACGAGGGCGTCCGCTACGTCGTCGTCACGGGCGCCGTCGAGGACCGCGTGCTCGCGGCGGCGAGCCACTACCCGCGCGAGACGCGGTTCTACGAGAGCGCTCCGACGACGAGCCGCGCGTCTACTCGATCCGCCCGCACGATGACGTTGGCGGGCCCTGGTTGGAGATTTACCGGCTATAACGTGCTCCTGATGCTTCGCCTGGCTGGAGCAGGGGTTTTGGCCGCGATTGGCTCTCGTCGCTTCGGGCTGTTCCGGGAACGAGAGCAAGCCCGCCGCTGCGGCTGCGACGAAGCCTGCGAGCTGTCCGCAGAGCTGGAAGGCCGGCTGGCAGCGGCTGGCGAACCGGCTCCACGAGACCGTCTACTGCCCGACATGGATGCCGAGCCCGATCGACGCGAAGATCGGCGGCCAGTGGGACAACGGCATCTCGGTCGAGAAGGACCACAGCTACCTCGTCAGCTTCCTCTGGCACGAGCCGCCGAGCCAGGACGTGCACGTGAACTTCCGCGGCTATCCGGGCCGCACCAAGATCCCGCGCTGCGAGGACGTCGAGGTCGTCGGCGGCAAGGTGCGCAGGACGACGATGCCGTGCTTCAGCGACCCACACGGGAAGCGCCATCTCGGCGGAATCACGGCGACGATGTACACGGTGAACCGCGGCGTCGACCAGTGGCACATCCTCTACGCGTGGCACGACCACGGAAACCTCTACGCGGTCAGCGAGCACGTCATCAAGCCGCTCACCTACGCCAAGGTCGTGAGCAACCTCGACCGCATGGTGCGCGGGCTCGTTCGCGTCAAGCCGAGCCTAACCCGATGAAGCTCACCCGGAAGGAGCTGCTCGTCGGCGGAGCCGCGGGCGCCGCCCTCGGCGCGGCGGGGATCTACGAGCTCGTGGACAAGCTCGCCGACTCGCCGCCGAGCGACTCCGCCGCGGTCCGCGAGCCCGAGCAGCACCTGGTCGACGGCATGCGCGTCGAGAAGCAGGAGGGCGTCGAGGTCGTCGTGCCGCTGCGGCATCACGAGGTGGTCACGGCCCGGGTCGTCGCGCCACGGGACGAGCTGCTCGATGCGCGCGCGTCGCTGGCCGCCGTGCTCGCCAAGCTCGACGCCGAGTTTCCCGCGACGCCCGACGGGCTCGGAGTAACTGTCGCCTGGGGCCTGCCGTACTTCCAGACGCTACGTGCCGGACGCCGCTGACGTGCACCTGCCGTTCGACCGCCGGGCCCGCAAGCGAGCGCTGTTCGACGCGATCCGCTTCCCGAGCGATCCCGACGACACGCTGCTCGAGGAGAACGACGTCGCGTTCCTCTTCCGCAGCGACAACGAGGAGAACATCCGGACGGCCGCGACGGAGATCGCCGACCGGATGAAAGGCGCGCTCGCCGTGACGAGCATCCGCAAGGGCTTCGCCGGCCAGATGGACGGCGGGAAGGGGTTGCCGAAGGAGATGGCGACGGCCGCGGGAGTCCCGGGCGCCGACCTCATCCCCGACGGCTCGGAGCTCTTCCTCGGCTTCACGTCGACGCAGCGGAACGCGCTCGGCCCGCGGCGAATCGTCAACTTCGAGACGCTCGGGCTCGTCGACCTCGGGCCGCGCTCGTACTTCCACGGCGGCACGCACATGCACCTCTCGCACATCTTCGAGGACCTCGAGGCGTGGTATCTCAACCTCGACTTCCGCGACCGCGTCAACACGACCTTCCGGCCGCGGCTGCCGGTGCGGGCGGGGACGCAGACGGTTCCGCAGCCTCCGCACCGCGTCGCGTCGGAGAACGAGGTGCGTCGCGACTACAACCGTTTCGGAGTGATCGGGCACAGCTCGTCGCTCCAGCCGGCCTCGCGCTTGCAGCAGGACATCCGGGGCTCGGACGGGACGCTCTACCCGAAGGGGACTGCGATCCCGCAGCGCGCCGACTTCAACACGCTCGACAACCCGTTCTTCTGGAGCGCGGACCCGAAGCGCGACCGGATGGGCGAGGGGCCGGCCGCCGGCCTCCACTTCGTCGTCTTCAACCCGACGAGCGACGACTTCCACCGCAACCGGCTCGCGATGGACGGCGTCATGCCCGGCGGCGAGAAGCTGAAGTTCGTTCCGCGCGCGCCCGGCCAGGGCTTCAACTCGATCCTGAAGACGACGCACCGGCAGAACTTCCTCGTCCCGCCGAGGCGCCACCGCTCGTTCCCGCTCGTCGAATTAACGTAAGTGGCCACAGGACGGGGCCCCTTCGCTTCGCTTGGGGCCTCGCTAGCCGAAGAAGGCTTTGGCCACGGCGTACCAGTCCTCCGGGACCGTCTTCAGCTCGGCGGTCGCCTCCGCCAGCGAGACGTCGACGATCTCGTCCCCGTGCAGCGCAGCCATGCGCCCGAAGCGGCCCTCGGCGACGAGGTCCGCGGCCTTCAGCCCGTAGCGCGTCGCGAGCACGCGGTCGCGCGGGGTCGGGCTGCCTCCGCGCTGGACGTGCCCGAGCACCGTGACGCGGGTCTCGTAGCCGGTCCGCTCCTCGATGTCGGCGCCGAGCGCATGGCCGACTCCGCCAAGGCGGACGTGTCCGAACTCGTCGGTCGCCGGCTCCTGCGTGACGAGCCGTCGCTCACCCGACTCGTACGTGAGCTCGTAGCCCTCGCTGACGACGACGATCGAGAAGTCCTTGCCGCGCTCGTGCCGGTGCTGGATCTCGCGGCACGCCTGCTCGACCGTGATCGGCTGCTCGGGGATCAGGATCACGTCCGCGCCGCCGGCGATCCCGCTCATGACCGCGATCCAGCCCGTGTGCCGGCCCATCACCTCGACGACCATGACGCGGTTGTGCGACTCCGCGGTCGTGTGCAGCCGGTCGATCGCCTCGGTGCAGATCGAGACCGCCGTGTCGAAGCCGAACGTGTAGTCGGTCGCGGACAGGTCGTTGTCGATCGTCTTCGGGACGCCGACGACCGGGAAGCCGTGCTCCTCGAACAGCCTCGCCCCGACGCCGAGCGTGTCCTCGCCGCCGATCGCGACGAGCGCGTCGAGGCTCTCCGCGCCGAAGTTCTCGAGCACACGGTCGACGCCGCCCTCGACCTTGTACGGGTTCGTCCGCGAGGTGCCGAGGATCGTCCCGCCGCGCGGCAGGAGCCCCGAGATCTCACGCGGGCCGAGCGTCTCGAACGAGCCGTCGACGAGCCCGCGCCACCCGGACCGGATCCCGACGACCTCGTCCCCACGAACCTGCGAGCGCCGAGCCACGGCTCGGATGACCGCGTTCAGGCCCGGGCAATCGCCTCCACCGGTGAGGATTCCGACTCGCATTCCGTGTGTGCCGAAGGTGGGAGTCGAACCCACACGGAGCTTGCGCCCCACCGGATTTTGAGTCCGGCGCGTCTACCAGTTCCGCCACTTCGGCTCGAGCGCGCATCGTAGCCGGGCAATAAAGAGTTGAAAGCGCGGTGGAATGTCTCAATACTTGTCCCCCTCGCGGGCCGACCCCCTGTTGCGGCTGTCGATCCGTCGAGGAGCAACCGTGACGGAGGAGGGACAGCACGTGAAGAAATCTGGATTGCTAGTAGCAGCGCTACTGGTCGCAATCCCGCTTGTCTTGCTCGCGGCAGGCTGCGGAGGCGGCGGTAGCGGAGGAGGGGGCAGCGAAGCAACGGCGCTGCCATCAGCAGGGTGCGAGCCGATTCAGTACGAGGGCAGCGGCAAGCCCGAGGCGCTCATCGCGTCGGACCTGCCACTTCAGGGCTCGAACCGGGCGCTGACGACCGAGATGGCTCAGGCGGTCGAGTTCATCCTCAAGCAGCACGACTGGAAGGCCGGCGGCAAGAACATCGGCTTCCAGTCCTGCGACAACTCGACGGCACAGGCCGGTAGCTGGGACTCGGCGAAGTGCACGGCGAACGCCAGGGCCTACGCGAACAACACGGCCGTGATCGGCGTCGATCGGGACGTTCAACTCGGGCTGCGCGAAGCTCGAGATCCCGATCGCAGACCGCGCGCCGGACGGTCCGATCGCGTACGTCAGCCCGGCGAACACGTATCCGGGCCTGACGATCAGCGGGCCGGGCACCGAGTCGGGTGAGCCGGACGTCTACTACCCGACCGGCAAGCGGAACTACGCCCGAGTCGTGTGGAACGACCAGTTCCAGGGCGCGGCCGACGCGCAGTTCGCGAAGGACCAGGGCTTCAAGAAGGTGTACGTCCTGACGGACAAGGAGACGTACGGCAACGGCATCGCCACCCTGTTCCAGACCTACGCCAAGAAGCTCGGGATCGCGACCGTTCCGAGCTCGCCGGCGGCGTGGGACAAGAACGCGTCGAGCTACGACGCGGTCGCGACCAAGATCAAGCAGTCCGGCGCGGACGCGGTCTTCCTCGGCGGCATCATCTGCAACAACGGCGGCAAGCTGATCAAGGACCTGCGCGCGGGCCTCGGCTCGAACGTGACGCTCTTCGCCCCCGACGGCTTCACGCCGATCGACGCGGCGACGATCAAGACCGGCGGCCCGGCTACCGAGGGCATGTTCATCACCCAGCCGGGCATCCCGTCCGACCAGCTGACGGGCGCCGGGAAGACCTTCGTGGAGGACTTCACGAAGGCGAACGGCAAGGAGCCGGATCCGTACACGAACTACGCCGCGCAGGCGACGGACGTCCTGCTGACCGCGATCGACAAGGCGAACGGCGAGCGTGCCAAGGTCGCCGCAGGGCCTGTTCAACCAGGACGTGAAGGACGGCATCCTCGGCAACTTCAAGATCGACGAGAACGGCGACACGACGCTCGGCACGGTGAGCGTCTGGCAGGTCAAGGGCCAGAAGGGCGTGTTCCTGAAGACGATCACGCCTGAGCTGAGCTTCGTGAAGGGGTAAGGCAAGAGCAGTCCGGTCTAGGCTGGGGGAGGACACGTTCCTCCCCCAGCGCGTTTCAGGAGGGCAATGGCGACCGAGCAGGCGAGGATCCGCGTGGCGCGTCCCGGGTACCGGCCCGACGTGCTCACGATCATCGGCCTGCTCTTCGTGGCCGCCGTCGGGCTCTGGCTGCTGATCAACTTCATCAAGGCCCCGGCGGACTTCTACAACCTGTTCCTGATCGGCCTCACGAACGGGTGCGTCTACGGGCTCGTCGCGCTCGGCTACTCGCTCGTCTACGGCATCCTCGAGCTGATCAACTTCGCGCACGGCGACGTCTTCATGCTCGGCGGGATGCTCGTCGCGACGATGACCACGGACTGGGCGCTCGTCGAACAAGTCGGGCGCTGGTGCTCTGGCTCTTCATCCTCCTCATGCTCCTGATCGCGATGGCGTTCTGCGCGACCATCAACACGACGATCGAGATCGTCGCCTACCGGCGATTACGCAATGCCCCGCGGCTGGCGCCGCTGATCACCGCGATCGGGATGTCGTTCATCCTCCAGAACATCGGCCTGGTCTGGAAGGGAGCGCGACCGACCTCGGTGCCGGACATCCTCCCGCACGGCGCGGTGTTCACGATCGCCGGCGTTCCCTACACGTGGAACCGCTTCATCGTCCTCCTGTTCACGATTCCGGTGCTCCTGGCGCTGATGTGGCTCGTCCAGCGGACACGGCACGGAAAGGCGATGCGCGCGACCGCGCAGGACCGTGAGGCCGCCGCGATGATGGGGATCAGCGTCAACCGCACGATCTCGTTCACGTTCTTCCTCGCCGGCTCGCTCGCCGGCTCGGCGGCGCTCCTCTACGCGCTCTACATCACGAACATCCGCTACACGGAAGGGTTCCGCGTCGGTCTGATCGCATTCACGGCCGCGGTGCTCGGCGGGATCGGAAACCTGCCCGGCGCCGTGCTCGGAGGGCTCGTGATCGGCTTCGTCGAGTCGTTCAACAACGGGCTCGGCTGGCATGCACCGGGGAGCGACTGGACCCAGTCGATCATCTTCGCGATCCTGATCCTGATCCTCGTCTTCCGGCCCGAAGGCCTGCTCGGGGAGCGCACTCCGGAGGGCGCGTAGTGGCACCGGGGATACAGGCGGTTCGCGACAGCACGCCCGCGTTGAAGCGGCAGACCATGCCGCGGGCGAAGCGGGCGGCGATCGTCGGGATCCCGGCGTTCTTCGTCCTCGCGGTCACCGGCTCGGCGTCGCTGGGCCTCATCGTCGCCGCGCTCATCTTCGGATCCCTGTACATCCCGGCCTGGAACACGCTTCCGCTCGGCAAGTGGATCGTCCCGCTCGGCGTGATCCTGCTCGCGGTGCTCTATCCCCTCTACCAGCCGAACCTGTTCGACGTGGTCGTCTTCGGCAACTTCCCGAGCGTCGACACGGGCGTGACGATGATGATCTTCATCATGATGGCCCTCGGCCTGAACATCGTCGTGGGCTACGCCGGACTGCTCGACCTCGGCTACGTCGCGTTCTACGCCATGGGTGCGTACACGGTCGCGTGGTTCGCGTCGCAGCACTTCTCGAACGTCAACGTGCACGTCGGCGGCGTCGGCGTGGCGCCGACCACGCCCGGCTTTCACATCTCGATCTGGCTCGTGCTGATCATCGCCGGGGTCTTCGCGACCCTCGCGGGCATCCTGATCGGGTTCCCGACCCTGCGCCTGCGCGGCGACTACCTCGCGATCGTGACGCTCGGCTTCGGCGAGATCATGCCCCAGATCGCCAACAACGGCGACAACCTCTTCGGGCACAACATCACGAACGGCCCGCAGGGGATCAACCCGATCGACCCGCCCGGCTTCGGCAACACGCTGCACAACGCCGTCGGGCTGCCCACGGACTACCTGAGCTCGACGAACTCGACGCGGCTCTTCTACTGGACCGCGCTCTTCCTGGTCCTGGTCACGGTCTTCTGCTCGGTCCGGCTGCGCGACTCGCGCCTCGGGCGGGCGTGGATCGCGATCCGCGAGGACGAGACGGCCGCCGCTGCGATGGGCGTCCCGCTGATGAGGACGAAGACGTGGGCGTATGCGGCGGGTGCGTTCTTCGGCGGCGTCGCCGGGGCCTACTACGGGAGCTTCAAGGGCGGCACCTTCCCCGGGGACTTCTACTTCAACATCTCCATCTTCATCCTCTGCATGGTCATCCTCGGCGGGATGGGCAACGTCTGGGGCGTCATCGTCGGTGCGGCGTTCCTCTCCTATCTGAACCAGGAGGGCCTCGCGAACATCGGCGCCTGGATGAACGCGAACGGCGTCAGCGACTTCGTGTTCCGCAAGCAGATCGACGTGCCGCTCTACACGTCGGGGATCTTCGGGGTCATCCTCGTGCTGACGATGCTGTTCAGGCCCGAAGGGCTCATTCCGAGCCAGCGGCGGAAGGCCGAATTCCACGAGGGCGTCCACGACGAGTATCTCTACGACGTGGAGCACCACGACGAGTCTCTCTCGACCGCGAACACGTAGCGTGGCCGATCTGCTGATAGCCCAGGGCGTGCGCAAGGAGTTCGGCGGCCTCGTCGCCGTGAACGACGTCGACTTCACGATCCCGGAGCGGACGATCGTCAGCCTGATCGGGCCGAACGGCGCGGGCAAGACGACGTTCTTCAACATGCTGACCGGCGTGTACAAGCCGACCGCGGGCCAGATCGTCTTCGACGGTCACGACGTGACGGGCAAGCCGCCGCACGCGATCACCGAGCGCGGCATCGGGCGCACGTTCCAGAACATCCGGCTCTTCCAGAGCATGACCTCGCTCGAAAACGTGCTCGTCGGCATGCACTCGCGGCTGAAGGGCGGCGTCCTGCGGGCGGTGATCAAGCCTCCGTCGCTGAAGCGCGAGGAGATCGCCGCGCGGGAGAAGGCCCACGACCTGCTCGAGTTCTGCGGCCTTCGCGGCCGCGACGACGAGTATGCGCGCAACCTCTCGTACGGCGACCAGCGGCGGCTCGAGGTCGCGCGTGCGCTCGGCACGGAGCCGAAGCTCCTGCTGCTCGACGAGCCCACGGCCGGCATGAACCCGCAGGAGACGGCCGAGTTCACGGCGTTCGTCGGCAAGCTGCGCGAGGAAGAGGGCCTGACCGTCCTCATGATCGAGCACGACATGCGGGTCGTGATGGGGATCTCCGAGCGCGTGACCGTCCTCGACTACGGCGAGAAGATCTCCGAGGGCACTCCGCAGGAGGTCCAGCGCGACGAGCGCGTGATCGAGGCGTACCTCGGAACGGCGGCGGTGTCCTGATGGCGGCCGCCGAGACCGGGCAGCCGACGACCGCCGACGCCGGGCAGTCGATCCTCGAGCTGAGGGAGGTCCACACGTTCTACGGCTCGATCGAGGCGCTGAAGGGGATCTCGATCGACGTCCGCGAAGGGGAGATCGTGACCCTGATCGGCGCGAACGGCGCGGGCAAGTCGACGACGCTCCGTTCGATCAACGGGCTCAACCACCCGCGCCGCGGAACGATCTCGTTCCAGGGCAAGGACATCACGAACGACTCTCCGCACAGCGTCGTCAAGATGGGCATCAGCCAGTCGCCCGAGGGTCGGCGGCTGTTCCCGCGCATGAGCGTGATCGAGAACCTCGAGATGGGGGCGTTCCAGCGAAACGACCGGAGCGGGATCAAGGAGTCGATCGACCGCGTGTTCGAGCTCTTCCCGCGCCTCGCCGAGCGGCGCAACCAGAAGGCCGGGACGATGTCCGGCGGCGAGCAGCAGATGTGCGCGATCGGCCGGGCGCTGATGGCTCAGCCGAAGCTGCTCATGCTCGACGAGCCGTCGATGGGGCTCGCGCCGATCTTCGTCGAGAAGATCTTCGAGATCATCCAGGAGATCAGCCAGCAGGGAACGACGATCCTGCTCGTCGAGCAGAACGCGCTGATGGCGCTCGACGTCGCCGATCGCGGCTACGTGATGGAGACGGGCACGATCGCGCTCGCGGACGACGCCAAGGCGCTCCGCGAGAACGAGAAGGTCAAACAGACGTACCTCGGCGTCGACTAGCCCGCGCCGACTCGAAGCGGAAAGTACGGCGGGGAGAGCAGGTACCCGATGCGGGGCGGGCCGGCGGCGCGGCCGTGCGCCATCTCGAGCGCGGGGCCGATTCCGTGCGTCGGGCACGAACCCGAGCTGGCGCGCGGAGGTCGCGTCCCGGCACCCGGCGACGAGCACGGCGCCGAGCCGCTCGATCGCGGGCTGGCAGGCGGACCACTCGGCGAACGGGAGCAGCGGGTGGCACGAGCGGCCCGCGCGGTAGGTCTCGATCGCGCGATCGTCCGATCCGGCCAGCTGCTCGGCTTCGGCGAGATCCTCGGGATCGCGCGCGCCGCTCGAGCGCGCCGCCTGGAAGAGCGCGCGGAACGGCTGCTGCGTCGGGTGCGGAAACCGCTTGGTGAAGCGGCTGAGGAGGATCGCCGTGCCGCCCTCGTTGACCGGGAACTCGTCGCGCCACAGGCGGAGCGCGAGGCCGAGGGCCAGGTACGCGGCCGACATCGGGTTCGGAGCCTCGCGCGGGAGCATCGCGGTCGTGTGCGGCACGCCGATGCAGATCACGTCGAGCCGCTCCTCGAGCCTCGTCGCCTTCGCCTCGACGCCGCGCAGGAGAGCCTCGGCGTGGGCGACCGAGGGCGGCCCGGCGAAGACGGCTGCGGCCGACAGCTCGCTGGGCAGGCGGCGGAGCACGCCACGGCGCACGGGCCCGGGCACGAGCCCGAACAGCCCCCGGAGCGGGAAGTTCGCGATGCGGTCGACGGTCTCACGGTCGTGCGGGTAGCCGTGGAGGACACCTCCGAGCGCGGGCGTGTTCAGCGTGAGCGAGACTCCGAGCAGGGCGACGCGCTGGGCCAGAGCACGTTCGAGCCCGAGCGCGAGACGCCAGCCGCGCGGAACCCGAGGTCTCGAGCAGGGAGTAGGCGTTCGCCGTGCGCAGCGCCTGCGGGTCGGCGGCCGCGAGCAGCGCAGCCGCTCCGCCGTTGAGCACGGTCTCGGCCGCGGTCACCGGGACGACGATGTCTGCCTCCGCGAGCGCGGGGTGGACCCGGAGCGGGCGATCGGCGTCGGGGATCTCGACGAGGTCCTCGCGCTCGGCGTCGTGGACCTCGACCCGCCCGTGGAAGCGGCGCGCGAACTCCGGCGGGACGAGGAGCTCGAGCTCCCTGTGGCCCGGGCGGCGGCCCAGTCCGCCGGCCACGAGCAGCGTCTGGCGGTCGAACGTCGCTCCGGCCCGGTCGAGCTCGGCCATCGTCGCCGCGATCGCGGTGCGCCGGGGATCGCCGAGGGAGCCCGGGATCGGGAGCGACGGAGGCTCGACGACGATCGTCGCCCGCGCGCCGCGCGTCACGAGCGCCTCGAGCGGCTGGCCCTCGAGCGGAAAGCGCAGCGCGTCGCGAACCGCGGCTGCAACGTCGACGATCGGCTCGACGGGCGGCGGAGGCGCCAGCACGACCGCGCCTTCATCGGCTTCGACGAGGGCGAGCCTCGAGCCGTACGCCAGCGGCAGGCGGGTCAAGGGATCGAGCGGTAGAGCCTGAGGAAGGTCCGGCGGAACCCGCGCGCCGGCCAGAAGCGCGACGCGAGCAGGTTCGTCTCGCGCCAGTCGACGACGGTCACCGGAGTAGCCCTGCTCGCGGGCCCAGCGCGAGGCCGGCGCTGGTCAGGCGCGAGGCCCGCGCCCGAGCCGCGCGCCTCGGGCAGCGTCGCTGCGTAGCGCGAGGAAGGCGGCCCGCTCCGGCACGGGCAAGGCCGACGTGCATCGAGGACCGCTCGACCGGGACCATCAGCAGCTCGCCGACGGCCTTCGCCGTCGATCTCGGCGACGAAGAGCTCGATCTCCGGGTCGTCGATCGTCGGCAGGAACTCCTCCCGGTCCTCGTCGGTGACTCTGCGGTCGGCGCGATCGTGCTGAAAGCCGGCGCGCGGGCCTGGTGACGCGGGAGCTCGAGATCGAGCGCCGTCGCCGCTTCGAAGTCATCCGCGCTCCGCGCGCCGGACGGCGACGCCCGCCGGCGGAGCCGTCCGTCGACTCGGGCGTCTCCTGGATGGCCGCCGCGTGCTGTGCGCCGAAGCGAGAGGCGGAACCACGCGTCGACGAGCTCGGGGTCGGTCGCGGGCACGAGCGCGTAGTGAGGCGTCGCGGCCCGCGCGCGACCCACTCCTCGGCTGCCGCCGCGTACAGATCCCGCACCAGCTCGGGCTCGCGCACAGCGTGGCCCGCGTACTCCACCCAGATGTTCGAGCCCCAGGCCTCGTCGTCGCGATGGGCGCCGAGCAGGTAGCCGACGAGCTCGCCGTCGCGGATCGCGACCGCGCCTGACGCTCATCCGCGCGCCCAGAGCGCCTCGATCTCGGCGCGATAGTCGACGCTCGCGGGCAGGCCCGGCTCGACCGCGCGGTGGCGGTTGTGGCGCTCCTCGAGCAGGGCTCGCGGCAGCCTCGAGGTGCTCGTCCGAAAAGGGCTGAATCTCCAGCTCCGGCATCGCCGCAGGACGATACCGTTGGCCCATGCCCAAGACATTGACCGGAGCCGAGCTACAGCTGGACGACGGCCCCGTCCGCGACTCCGAGCTCTTCCTCGTCGACGGCAACAACCTCGCCTACCGCGCCTTCTTCGCGCTTCCGGAGGAGCTGGCGACGAGCGAGGGCTTCTCGACGAACGCGCTCCTCGGCTTCACGAACATGCTCTTCAAGCTCCTCGCCGACTACCGGCCGAAGGGCGTCGCGGTCGCCTGGGACACGCGCCCGGTCCACCGCGCGGCCGTCTCGGAGGACTACAAGTCGGAGCGCCGCCCGATGCCGGACCTCCTGCGCGAGCAGTTCCCGCACTTCCGGCCGATCGTCGAGGCCTTCGGCTACCGGAACCTCGAGTTCGAGGGCTGGGAGGCCGACGACGTGATCGCCACGCTCGCGACGCAGGCCGACGAGGCCGGGATCAAGACGACCGTCGTCTCGACCGACCGCGACGCGTTCCAGCTCGTCACGGAGAACGTCGCGCTGATGATGACGCCGCGCGGCGTCTCCGACGTCAACGTCTACACGCCCGACCGCGTCGAGGCGCGCTACGGGATCCGGCCCGACCAGGTGCCGGACTTCATCGGGCTCAAGGGCGACACCTCGGACAACATCCCGGGCGTTCCGGGGATCGGCGACAAGACCGCGGGGCAGCTGATCTCGCAGTACGGGTCGCTCGAGGAGGTGATCGCGCACGCCGAGGAGCTCTCGCCCGCGCGCAAGAAGAACATCATCGAGCACGCCGACCAGGCGCGGCAGTCGAAGGAGCTGGCGACGATGCGCCGCGACCTCGAGCTCGACTGCGACGTGACGCAGCTCGTCCTCTCCGCGCCGGACCGCTCGCAGCTGAAGGAGATCTTCCGCAAGTTCGAGTTCCGGAACCTGCTGCACCGCGTCGACGAGCTCGACGACGCGGTCCCGGCCGCTCCGATGCTGCTCGAGAAGACGACGGTTCCCTGGAGCGAGGAACTTAGTAACAGTCTGTTACAAGGAGGAGAGGTGGCGATCGCGGCCGAGGAGGACCGGATCGCGGTCGCCGTTCCGGAGCGCGTCGTCGTCTCGCCGCGGCCGGAGCGGCTCGAGGGCGAGCTGATCGTCCACGACGCCAAGGCGCAGCGCGTCCCGGCGAAGGACGACACGCTGCTCCTCGCGTACCTGATCGAGCCGTCGCGCCCCGAGTACCCGCTGAACGAGCTCGAAGCCGAGTACGGGCTCGAGCTCGAGCCGGACCCGCCCGCCGAGGAGGAGACCGCTGCGCTCGTTCGGAACGCGGCGGCGACGCTCCGGCTGCGCGACCTGCTCCTCGAGCGGGTGCGCGAGCGGGGCATGGAGCCGCTCTACCGGGACGTCGAGCTCCCGCTGTCGCCGGTCCTGGCCGCGATGGAAGACACCGGGGTGAAGATCGACGAGTACCGCATGGGCGAGATCACGGCGCGCCTGCGCGAGATGGTCGAGGAGCTCGAGTCGCGGGCCTACGACCTCGCCGGCGAGGAGTTCGTGCTCGGCTCGACGCAGCAGGTCGGCCGGATCCTGTTCGAGAAGCTCGGCCTCACGCCCGGGCGCAAGGGCAAGACGGGCTTCTCGACCGACACGCGCGTCCTGCGCACGATCCGCGGCGAGCACGAGCTCGTCGGCGTGATCGAGGAGTGGCGCGAGTACTCGAAGCTCCTGAACACCTACCTCGGCCCGCTCCCGAGCCTGATCGCCGAGGACGGGCGCCTGCACACGACGATCAACCAGGCCGTGGCCGCGACCGGTCGCCTGTCGACGACGAACCCGAACCTGCAGGCGATCCCGATCCGCACCGAGCTCGGCCGCGAGATCCGCTCCGCGTTCATCGCCGAGCCGGGGAACAAGCTGCTCTCGGCCGACTACTCGCAGATCGAGCTGCGAATCCTCGCGCACGTCTCCGGCGAGCCGAAGCTGCGCGAGGCGTTCGCGCGCGGCGAGGACATCCACACGGCGACCGCCGTCGAGGTGCTGGGCGTCGAGCCGGCCGAGCTGACCTCGGCGCAGCGCTCGGTCGCGAAGATGATCAACTTCGGGATCGTCTACGGGATCTCGTCGTTCGGGCTCTCGGAGAACCTCGAGATCCCGCGCGAGGAGGCGCAGCAGTACATCGACGCCTACCTCGCGCGCTTCCCGCACGTGCAGGACTTCATCCGGCGCACGATCGAGCAGTCCGAGCGCGACGGCTACGCGACGAGCCTGCTCGGCCGGCGGCGGCCCGTGCAGGAGCTGCGCGCCCAGAACCGGCAGACGCGCTCGCTCGGCGAGCGGCTGGCGGTCAACTTCGTCATGCAGGGCTCGAACGCGGACATCATCAAGGTGGCGATGGTTCGCATCCACGACCGGCTCCGCGAGGAGGGGAGAGGCGCGCGGCTCGTGCTCCAGGTGCACGACGAGCTGCTGCTCGAGGTTCCGGACGCCGAGGTCTCGGCGGTCAAGGAGCTCGTGCGCGAGGAGATGGTCGGCGCCTACGACCTCGACCCGCCGCTGGCGGTCGACGTCGGCACCGGCGACGACTGGAGCGAGGCGAAAAGCTGAACGTCGAGCTCGCGGACGGCGTCTCGCTGAACGTCGAGGAGGTCGGCGACGGCTTCCCGGTGATCGTGCTGCACGGCGGGCCTGGGCTCGACCACAGCTCGTTTCGGCCCTACCTCGACCCGCTCGGCGACGAGTTCCGGCTGCTCTACGTGGACGAGCGCGGGCAGGGGCGCAGCGAGCGGGTCGATCCCACGACGCTGTCGCTCGACGTCTTCGCCCGCGACGTCGACCTGCTTGCTGAGGCGCTCGGGCTGGAGCGCTTCGCCCTGCTGGGCCACTCGTTCGGCGCGATCATCACGACGAAGCACGCGATCGAGATCGGCAGTGCCGACGCCTACGTGATCTCGGGCGGCGGAGACTCGAGCGCCGCGCTCGCGGCGGACGTCGACGCGTCGCTCGAGGCCATGGGCGAGGCGGGAGAGCCGATCAAAGCCAGCTGGGAGCAGGAGAAGACCGTCGCGACCGAGGACGAGCTGAAGGAGCTGCTGCGCGTGCAGATGCCGTTCCACTTCGCGGGCGACGTCCCGCCCGGGTTCGGCGACGAGACGCTCGGGACGCCGGACGTGCTCCGGCACTTCGCGAACATCGGCTACGGCGACTTCGACTACGTGCCCGATCTCCACCGCGTCTCCAAGCCGACGCTCGTGATCGTCGGCGAGCACGACCGCACGACGACACCCGCGCGCCGCCCGCGCTCTCCACGAGGGGATCGCCGGCAGCCGCCTCGTCGTCCTCCCCGGAGTCGGCCACATGAGCTTCGTCGAGACGCCCGAGCCGTACATCGCCGCCGTGACGACGTTTCTCCGGGAGGTCGCAGCCTGATGTGGCGCATCCGGCTGTTCTTCGAGCGGGTCGGCTGGAAGCCGTTCGCGATCGGCGCTGGGATCGTCGTCCTCGTCGCCGTCGCCGCCGGCGCTGCGATCGCACTCCTGGGCGGAGGCGACGAGTCCTCGGCGCCGACCACGACCGCGGTCCAGGAGCGGACGAACGTCTACTACCTGCGCGCCGTCGCGCCCGAAGACGCACGTCCAGGGCTGCTCGATGCGCATCCGCTTCATCTGGAAGCCGGACTACCACGCGATTCAGTACCTGGGCGCGACCGCGATCATCACCGTGTCCGGAACGGACATCGCCGGTTCCTACAGACAGAAGTTCACGCGCAAGGGACTGGCCCTCGACGTCGGCCCTGTCGACCTCAGGGGCGGCTACAAGGTCTGGTCGGCGAAAGTGACCGCGATGGACGGCGATCCGCCCGGAAACGACACGACGGTCCAGACCGCTCCGCCAACCAATTCGAACTGCACCTAGCCGCAGGCCCGGGTTTCCAAGCGACCGTCTTTCCAGGGCTATACTGCGCGCCTCCACATGACCAACGACACGGTTGATACGAACACGACGACCACGCTGACCGAGCAGGACGTCTGGATCACAGGCCCCGACGGGGAGCAGATCCCGAACTACGAAGCGACCTTCCCGACGATCAACGAGGGCGAGGTCGTGCACGGCAAGGTCGTCCGCGTCGACAAGGACGAGGTCCTCGTCGACATCGGCTACAAGTCCGAAGGCGTGATCCCGGTCGCGGAGCTGTCGATCCGGCGCTCCGTGAACCCCGAGGACGAGGTCAAGCTCGGCGACGAGGTCGACGCGCTCGTGCTCACGAAGGAGGACGCCGACGGACGGCTGATCCTCTCCAAGAAGCGCGCGCGCTTCGAGATCGCGTGGAAGGCGATCGAGGGAGCGGCCGAGAGCGGCGAGGCCGTGACCGGCAAGGTGATCGAGGTCGTCAAGGGCGGCCTGATCCTCGACCTCGGCGTCCGCGGTTTCCTACCCGCGTCGCTCGTCGACATCCGCCGTGTCCAGGACCTCGACGAGTTCCTCGGCCAGGAGCTCCGCTGCAAGGTGATCGAGCTCAACCGCTCGCGCAACAACGTCGTCCTCTCGCGCCGCGCGGTGCTCGAGGACGAGCGCAAGGAGATGCGCCAGGCGATCCTCGACCGGCTCTCGCCAGGGGACGTGGTCGAGGGCCAGATCTCGAACATCGTCGACTTCGGCGCGTTCGTCGACCTCGACGGCATGGACGGCCTGATCCACATCTCCGAGCTCTCGTGGAGCCACGTCAACCACCCGTCGGAGGTGCTCGAGATCGGCCAGGACGTGCAGGTCAAGGTGCTCGACATCGACCGCGACCGCCAGCGGATCTCGCTCGGCCTCAAGCAGACGCAGTCCGATCCGTGGCAGCAGGTCGTCGACGCGTACAACGAGAACGACGTCGTGCAGGGCAAGGTGACGAAGGTCGTCACGTTCGGCGCGTTCGTCGAGATCATGCCCGGCGTCGAGGGGCTCGTGCACATCTCCGAGCTCGCGCAGCACCACGTCGAGAACCCGCGCGAGGTCGTCTCGCAGGGCGACGTCGTCAACGTGAAGATCATCGAGGTCGACGCCGAGCGGCGACGCCTCTCGTTGTCGCTGAAGCGCGTCGACGAGGGCGATGACGTGCAGCCGCGCGCCGACGGGCAGCCGCTGGAGACCCCTGCTCCGACTCCGGCGCCGCAGATCGACCTGTCCGAGGACGTCTTCCCGGAGGGCGAGGCTGCAGTCTGGGGCCGAGGACGAAGATTCCGTCCGAGCCGCGCAGGCGGAGGCCGCTCCGGAGATCGATGAGCCCGCCGCGGAGGCCGCTCCGGAGATCGATGAGCGCCGCCGCGGAGGCCGCTGCCAGAGGATCGCCGAGCGAGCCGGAGGCTCCCGGACGATCGCCGAGCCGGAAGCATCGAGGCGGACGCGAGTCGACCCGACGCACCAGGGGCCGGGCGATTCCGAGGGTCACGACCCGATGCCCCCGAAGAGGCTGAGGAGACGCAGGAGTAGCAAGCCGCTCTCGGTCGCGATCACGGGCGGCATCGGAGCGGGGAAGAGCGAAGCGCTGGCTGCGTTCGCACGCCACGGCGCGGCGACGATCTCGAGCGACGAGGTCGTCCACGAGCTCTACGACGATCCGGACGTGCAGGCGGCGCTGGCCGAGCGCTTCGGCACGAGCGACCGGAGAGCGGTCAGCGAGCAGGCCGTCGGCGACCGCGACGCGCTGATCTGGCTCGAGCAGCTCCTGCATCCACGGGTGATCGAGCGCACCGAGGCCTGGCGCGACGAGCTCGCGCGGCTCCCGAATCCGCCGGACCTGGCCGTGAACGAGGTTCCGCTCCTCTACGAGGCCGGAGCCGAGGGCCGCTTCGACGCGGTCGTCGCGATCACGGCGCCGCGCGAGCTGCGGGCCGAGCGGGCAGGCGACCGGCTGGACGAGCGCGAACAGCGGCTGATCCCGGACGAGGAGAAGGTCCGCCGCGCCGACTTCGCGTACGTCAACGACGGCTCGCTCGAGGAGCTCGATGCCTTCGTGGCCGACGTCGTTCGTAGGCTCACGTCGTGAGAAGAGTCGTCCCGATCGTCGTCCTCGTCGTCCTCGTCGCGGCCGGTCTCGTCTACTTTCGCAACGGCCAGCCGGCCTGGTTCGAGCGCATCCGCTACCCGCTCCACTACGAGCAGATCGTCCGCGGGCATGCGAAGAACTACGACCTCGACCCGGCCCTGCTCGCGGCGGTCATCTACCAGGAGAGCAAGTTCCGAGCCGACGCGAAGTCGAGCTCGGGGGCGATCGGGCTCATGCAGCTGCGCCCGCAAACCGCCGAGGGCATCGCCATCCGCACCGGCGGGACGCACTTCCAGGTCTCCGATCTCTACAACCCGGAGATCAACGTGCGCTACGGCTCGTGGTACCTGCGCCATCTGCTCGACAAGTACGGCGACGAGAAGGACGCGCTCGCCGCGTACAACGCGGGCCAGCGGAACGTCGACGAGTGGCGCGCCGAGGGCAAGGACATCCAGTTCCCCGAGACGCGTGCGTACGTCGACCGCGTCGAGCACCTCAAGGGCGTCTACGCGCGGGCCTACCACCTCTAGAGCGCGGCGAGCTGCTCCTGCATCCAGTCCGCGCCGAGGACGATGCCCTTGTGCTCGCGCAGCTCGATCGCCTGCTCGAGAAGCCTTCTCGCCTCGTCGGACCGGCCGGCCGCGCGATGGACGTCCGCGGCGTTCACGCAGAGGATCCCCATGTCGAGGACCCGTCGCCGGTCAAGGAGAGCGAGGCTCTCCTCCGCCAGGTCGCGCGCCGCGTCGTGGTCCCCGCGCACGGCGAGGATTCTCGCCTTTGCCGCCCGCCAGTAGGCCTGAGTCGTGACGTCGTCCTCTGCACCGATCGCCCGGGCCTCGTCGACGTACACCTCGGCTTCGTCCGAACGGCCTTGCGCGGCCAGGGCAAAGGCGGCGATTGCGCTCACCGTCGAGAGATATCCCGTTTCCCCGTACGCCTTGAGGGCATCGTGCGCCGGCATGATCGTCTTCCTCGGCCTCCTCGTATCGACCGGCGAGAAGCGATACGCACGCGGTCATCATCGACATGGCTGTGAGCGTCGACGGTCCGTCCGAGCTCCATCTGCCTGGCCGTGCCTTCCTCGACATCGGCCCGTCCTTCCTCTTCCCGGCCCGCCATGCGCTTGAAGTTCCCGCGAACGACGAGCAACCGGCTTGCTTCGCCGCGGGCGTTCGGACGGTCGAGGAGCCGAGCGCAGAGCTTCAAACCGTCGTCGACCGAACCGTCGTACCAGAACGCGTCGACGCAGAGCCAGCCGATCGCAGCACGCTTCGAGCCGGAGGTTGCCGAGCATGTTCGCGATCCGGGCGGCTCGCTCGAGCTCGTCAGTCGGGTCGCCGTCCGTCCAGCTGATGTGCTGGCCCAGGAGGTAGAGCACCTCGGCCAGAGCCTCTTCGTCTCCGAGTTCCTCCAGCTCCGCGGCGCGCGGACGCAGGGTCGTCACAGCGTCGTCCATCAGGCCGCCGCGCATCGTCTGAAGCGCCGCCTTCCTGGCTTCGATCAGCGCGCCCGCCGCGCGATCGCCGGCCAGGTTCGCCGCGACCAGCCCGTCGTCGTACGCTGTCTCAGCCTCGTCGAGGTCGCCACGCTCGACCAACGAGTGTCCGAGATCCGCGAGCAAGCGGGGTCGCAGCTCGTGCGTCTCGGGGAGGAGGGCGAGCGCCCGCTCGCTGAGCCCGATCGCCGCGGACACGTCCGCGCGCCGCGTTGCACGGCGGGCGGCGCTCCCCAGCCGTTCCCCGGCGCGAAGCGCGAGCGCCTCGGCGGCCGAGTCGACCGGAGCGAGCTCTACGCGATAGCGGTACGCCTGCTCCAGGTGATAGCCGACGATCTCGTCCTGCTCCGCGAGGCCGATCTGGTCGAGCCAGTCCGCAAATCGCTCGTGCAGCTCGGCGCGAAGCTCCTTCGGCATCGCTTCGTACGCCGCGTCGCGAATCAGCAGGTGCCGGAACCGGAACGCGTCCTCACCGGGCAGGTCGGTCCGGTCGGGCCGGATCAGCTCCTTCCGCACGAGGGTCTGCAGGTTGTTCCACACGGACTCGCGTAGCTGTTCCGTCGAGAGCTCGGCGACGGCTCCGCGGTGGAAGACCTTGCCCTCGACGGAGCCTCGCTCGATGACGGCGCGCTCGTCGCGGCCGAGCCGGTCGAGCCGCGCCGCGAGGAGGGCGTGGATCGTCGGCGGAACGGTGATCTGCGACAGGTCGCCGGCTGGAACCCAGTGGCCGTCGCTCCGGGTCAACAGACCGTCGTCGATCAGCATGCCGAGCATCTCCTCGACGAAGAGAGGGTTTCCCTCGGCCGCGCTCATGATCCGGTTCCGGACGTCCTCGTCCAGCTGGGCACGGCCGAGGAGGTTCGTCACGAGCTCCGCGGATTCGCCGTCGCTCAGGCGCTCGAGGAGAACGGAGGTGGCGTTGAACTTGCCGCCGCCCCAGCCCGGCCGCTCGTCGAGGAACTCGGGGCGGGCGAGGCAGATGAGCAGGATCGGCGCGTCGTGCGACCAGTCCGCCAGGTGCTCGACGAGGTCGAGGAACGTCGTCTCGGCCCACTGCAGGTCGTCGAAGAGGACGACGAGCGGCCGAGCGCTTCGCCTCCGCCTCGAACAGGCGGCGGACGGCCCAGGCGGTCTCGTCGCGCGGGCCCGGGCTCCCGCCGAGGTCGACCGCGGCCGCGATTCGCTCTGTGATCAGAGCTGCCTCGTCGCCCTCGAGCGAGCCTGCGATGCCCGCCAGCGGATCGTCGCCGTAGCGTCCGCGCAGCGCCTCGGCCAGCGGCCAGTAGGTGATGCCCTCGCCGTACGGCAGGCAGCGGCCTCGCATGATCGTCGCCTCGTCGCCGACCCCGGCGAGGAACTCGGCGACGAGCCGCGACTTGCCGACACCCGCAGCGCCGAGAACCGTGAACAGGTGGCACGCGCGCTCGCCCGACGGCTCGCTGGTACGCCTGCTCCAGGGCGGCGAGCTCCCGCTCGCGACCGACCATCGGCGAGTCGAGGCGCCGCGCGCGGCCCGGGCAGGTCTTCCTCGAGGCTGAGCAGCCGGTAGGCGCCGACCGGCTGCGCTCTTGCCCTTCAGCCCGAGAGGCTCGACCTCCGCGACCTCGACGGCATCGCGCACGAGCCGGTACGTCGGCTCGCCGAGCAGGATCTCTCCGGGCGGCGCGGCCTCCTCGAAGCGCTTGGCGACGTTGACCGCGTCGCCGGTCGCAAAGCGCTGGCCGCCGCTCGACGTCACCGGCCACGACCTCCCCGGTGTTCACACCGGTCCGGACGGCGATCGTCGACGCCCCAGTCCTGCTTCGAGCTCCGTGTTCAGCGCCGACGAGCCGCTCGCGCATCTCCGCCGCGGCCCGCACAGCTCGCAGCGCGTCGTCCTCGTGGAGCGACGGGGATCCCGAAGACGGCCATCACCGCGTCACCGATGAACTTCTCGACGATTCCCTCGTGGCGCTCGACGACGGTCTGCATCTCGTCGAAGTAGCGGCCCATCACGCGTCTCAGCGACTCCGGGTCGAGTTGCTCGCCGAGCGCAGTCGATCCCGTGACGTCCGAAAAGACCACCGTCACGGTCTTTCGCACCTCGCGGGCCGCCTCGTCGGCCACGAGCGGGGCGCCGCACGCGCCGCAGAACGCGAAGCCCTCTGGGTTCTCCTGACCGCAGCGGGCGCACGTAACCATGCGGCTGAGTCTAGTTTTCGCGCGCATGATGTCTCAATGATGCTCAAAAGACACTTGACAGACGCCAGAGTGATGTCATAATGACGCCATGGAGATGGCACGGTTCGTCGATTCGCTCGCAGCAGACGTGGCCGCAGTGGCCGCAGTCGGCGACGAGCAGACCCGCGTCGCGGCCGAGCGCGTGCTGCAGGCGATCCGCGGCTCAGCGGGCCTGCGGCTCCTCGACGCCCTCGGCGAGGCCGCGCTCGAGATCAGCGGGCAGCTGCCCGAAGGTCACATCGAGGTGCGCCTCGTGGGCCAGGATCCCGCGCTCGTGTACGTCGGCGAGGAGGCAGCTCCTCCGGAGCCGGCGGCCGAGGACGGGCTGACGTCGCGGATCACGCTCCGTCTCCCCGAGTCGCTCAAGGCCTCGATCGAGGCGGATGCGGCTCGCGAAGGAATTTCCGTGAACAGCCTGATCGTCCGCGCCCTTTCGCGGGGCGCGGGCGGTCGGGTCCAGCGATCCGGCAAACGGCTCCGAGGCTACGGCCAGAGCTGAGAAGGAGGGAGAGTCAGATGGCGACCAAGTTCTATCCACTTCCTTTCGGACATGCAGAAGTACGAGTCGACACGCGTCCCGCGAAGCGGGCGCGCCCCCGGAGAAGGCGATGAGGCGCGAGACGTTCGACACCCCAGGCTCGCTCGAGCTCACGGTTCGGGTCCCCAGCGGGGACATCCACCTCGACACCGTGGAGGGCACGGAGAGCGTCGTCGAGATCAGTGCCAGCCCCGAGCTCGAGGAAGAGGCCCGGATCGAGCTTCATCCGAAGCACGACGGCCACGAGCTGAGCGTGGTCATCGAGAAGCGTTCGGGCTTCTTCAAATCGTTCCGCGACGAGATCAGGGTGCGCATCACGACTCCGCCGGGAGCGGATCTCGACCTCTCGACGGCCTCGGCGGACGTCGACGGGCGCGGTGACTTCGGCGCCGCGAAGGTGAACACGGCCTCCGGCGACATCAGGTTCGAGCACGTCGGCGGCGAGGCGCAGGTCAACTCGGCGAGCGGCGACGTCAACCTCGACCAGGTCGACGGAGCGCTCACCGTGAACACCGCCTCCGGAGACGTCGAGATCCGCCGGATCCAGGGCGAGGGCAAGGTCCGCGCCGCCTCGGGCGACATCTCGATCGACGAGGCCGATTCGTCGCTGAAGGTGCAGACGGCATCGGGCGACGTCGAGGTCGACAGCGTGCGCGAAGGCGAGGTCACGCTGCAGACGGCCTCGGGCGACATCGAGGTCGGGATCAAGCAGGGCTCGAAGCTCTGGATCGACGCCAGGTCGATGAGCGGAGAGACGAGCTCCGAGCTCGAGCTCGGCGACGCGCCCAGCGACGGCGACGGCCCCCTCGTCGAGGTGCGGGCCACGGCCATGAGCGGCGACATCAAGGTCAAGCGCGCCTAGGACGATGTCGGTCGCCATCGGGATCGAACCAGCCCGGCCGCGGGAGGAGACTCCACAGCCTCTAACCAGGCAGCCGCTCTTCGTCCGGTTCTGGATCGGGCAGAGCATCTCGGTCTTCGGCGACCAGATCAGCGCGCTCGCGATCCCGCTGACGGCGATTCTCGCGCTCGACGCCTCGGCGCTCGAGGTCGGGATCCTCGCCGTCGCTGACGTGGCTCCCGCACCTGCTCTTCTCGCTGCCCGCGGGCGTCTGGATCGACCGCCGCGAGCACCGGCGGGTGAACATGATCGTCGCCGACGTCGTCCGCGCGGCCGCGCTCGCGACGATCCCGGTCGCCTGGTGGCTCGGAGCGCTGACCATGTGGCAGCTCCTGGCCGTCGCGTTCACCGTCGGCGCGCTGACGGTCTTCTTCGACCTCTCGAGCGCGTCGTTCTTCGTCGCGCTCGTGCACCGGTCGCAGTACGTGGACGCGAACAGCAAGATCTCGACGACCCGTTCGCTGTCGTACATCGCCGGGCCTTCGACCGCCGGCCTCCTCGTGCAGGCGCTCACCGCCCCGGTCGCGATCGCCGCCGACGCCGTCTCGTTCGTCGTCTCCGCACTCGCCCTGCGCGGGGTCCGGGTGCGCGAGCCCGAGGTGGAGCGCAGCGAGACGAGCGCACGGGCCGACCTCAAGGAAGGCTTCCGCTACCTCGCCCGGCAGCCCGTGCTCCGCGCAGGAGTCGCGTGCACGAGCACGATCAACTTCTTCAGCTTCTTCGTCTTCGCGATCTTCGTCCTCTACGCGAGCCGGACGCTCGGGCTGAGCGCCGGCGCGATCGGGCTGATCCTCGGCGCCGCCTCGTTCGGTGCGCTCGCGGGAGCCTTGATCGCTCCGCGCGTGGGGCGGAGGCTCGGGATCGGCCGCGCGGTCGTCGTCGGCTCGGTGCTCTTCCCGGCCCCGATGGCGCTCTTCCCGCTCGCGCACGGCTCGCACTGGCTGAGCGGCGCGATGCTGCTCGCGGGCGAGTTCCTGGCGAGCGTCGGCGTGATGATCTTCGACGTCAACCAGAACAGCCTGATGCTGATGCTGATCCCGCACGAGGTTCGGAGCCGGGTCGTCGGCGTCTCGAGGTTCTTCAACTACGGAACGAGGCCGTTCGGGGCGCTGCTCGGCGGCGTGCTCGGGGCGGCGATCGGGCTGAGGCCGACGCTCTGGGTGGCGGTCATCGGCTGCCTGTTCGGCGTCGTGTTCCTCCTGGCTTCGCCGATGCCGCAGATGCGGGAGGAGGACCTCGCGTGAACGTCTCGAGCGTCCTCAGGAGCGGCCCGCTGCGGGCGCTCGTGGCCGCGGAGGTCATCTCGACGACCGGCTCTCAGATGACCTGGGTCGCGTTGCCGTGGTTCGTGCTCACGACTTCGGGCTCCGCCACTCGGATGAGCTTCGTCGTAGCCGCCGAGGTGATCGGGATGGGGCTCTTGACGCTCCCGGGCTCGCGGCTGCTCGGTGGGCTCGGCGCCCGCCGCACGATGATGGTCTGCGACGCGGCTCGCGCCCCGCTGATGGTGCTCATTCCGCTGCTGAACTGGGCAAACGCGCTCTCGTTCCCGCTGCTGCTTGCGATCGCCTTCGCGATCGGAGCCTTGACGGCGCCCTCGTTCGCCGCGCAGAAGGTGCTCCTCCCGGAGCTCTTCGGTGAGGACGAGCAGCTCGTAACGGAGGCGAATGCGCTGACCCAGGCGGCGAGCCGCGCCTCGCTGCTGCTCGGCCCCGTCGTCGCGGGTGTCCTGATCAGCGTCATCGGAGCTCCGGCCGTGCTCCTCGTCGACGGCGCCAGCTACGTGGTCTCATTCCTGCTCGTCGCCCTGTTCGTCCCTCGCCGGCCTCCGATCGAGGCGCCGGAAGAGGGTCGGTCGGTGAAGGCGGCGTTCCGCTTCCTGATCCGCGAGCCGCTCCTGCGCATCTGGGGCCCGGCGCTTGCGATCGGGGACATGGCCTGGACGGCGTTCTTCGTCGCCGTGCCCGTGCTGGTCGTCGCCCGCTTCGATTCGAATCCGCGGATCGTCGGCTGGCTGTTCGCCTCGTTCGGGCTCGGCGCGCTCCTGGGCAACGCGATCTCGTACCGGGTCGCGCGCCGGATCGAGGGGACGCAGCTGATTGCGACGTTCATCCTCGGCCAGGCGCTGCCCCTGTGGCTCCTGACGCTCCAGCTCCCGGCGGCGGCCTACGCGGGCGCGCTTGCGGTTTCCGGGATTGCGAACGGAATCGTCAACCCGCCGTTGCACGCGACGATGACGCTGCGCGTCCCGCCGGCGCTGCGCCCGACGGTGCTGCCGACGATGATGCTGACCTGGACGATCCTGCAGCCGATCGGGCTGTTCGTCGTCGGGCCGGTGCTGGATACGTTCGGCACCGAGCCCGTGATGATCGCGTTCGCGGTCATTCAGACCCTGATGATGGGCCTGGCCGCACTGGCCTGCATCTGGGTGCGCCCGCGCGAGGCCACGACGCCTGTTCCGGCTGGTTCGACTTAGCGACGGCCGAAGTGCGGCGAGAGTGCTCGAACTACGGCTTCGAGAGCCACTCCCAGAGGTTCTCGATCATCACTTTGACCCGAGGCTTCCAGACGTCGCCGGCGAGGGTGAAGGCACCCACGGCGAAGACCTTGGCGCCCTTCTTCTCGTAGTAGGTCATCTGACCTGTTCTGCCGGGCCCGAGCAGGTTCGGGAGCTCCGCGAGCACGTGCGTGCCTCGTGGAGAGCTCGGAGCCGTCTTGTCGATTTCGATCCCGAAGCTGGAGATCGGCGAGCCAACCGTCAGGTTCGTGCCCGCGAAGAGCCACGGTTCGCTTTGGACGTCCCGAACGTGGTAGGCGTCCCGATGAGTGCCGTCGTCGTTGCCGATGTACTGGACTCCGATCAGGGCGGCTTCGGGACGGCCAACGTCGCGCCACTTCGCGACTCGGGTCATGTGGTTGCGGCTGATGACGGTCCGCCAGAAGAAGTTGTTCGCCGAGAGGAACATCAGATTCCCCCCGCGATTCCGGAAGCCGACGACCGCGTCGTACTCCCGGTCGGTCACATACTCGTGATGGCC
Organism: uncultured Actinomycetes bacterium; assembly: GCA_963825795.1. Taxonomy (GTDB): domain Bacteria; phylum Actinomycetota; class Thermoleophilia; order Gaiellales; family Gaiellaceae; genus VAXT01. The sequence goes on from CAWGVD010000056.1 coordinate 86,102, forward strand.
GGAGAAGATGAGCAGGTCGTACGCGGCGGCAAGCTTCCGTCCGTTCGCGCCGGCCACGTCCGACTGGGCTAGGTAATCGACTCCCTTGTCGTTCGCGACCAGCCACCGAAGAAACGGCTGCTCGTAGTACTTGTAGTTCGGGGGAACGCCCCGCTGGTCGAAAGGCCGGCCGAGGAGCACGGACTTCACCTTAGGGTTGGCGTACCAGGTGTCCGCCTGCCCGTCGCCGTTGTCGTCGTGGAAGTTGTACGCCTGCCACGAGAGGGTCGGCAGGACGAGCGCGACGCGGTTCTCACCCAGACGGCGCGGTCGAAGGATGAACGGCGCATAGCCGACCCGATTCCCGAGCCCGTGAGCTTGGCGAAGTACACGCCGCTCGCCGCATCGGGTATCCGAAGTGCGATCGCCTGGGCCTTGCGCACGGTGCCGAGATGCTTCGTGTCCGTGACGGGCGTTCCGTACATCTCATCACGCGGCTTCATCGGCCGTGTCTCGGTACCGGCACGGAAGACCTGCACGGACACGTGCCGCGCCGTTCTCGAGAAGATCACCAGTCGAGCGGCTGCGCCCGGTCGATAGCTCTGGCGCGGGAATGCCGCCTCGATGACGGGTTTCTTCGAAGGCCTGAGCCTCGCATCGGCGCCATCGAGGCTGAACCCGACGACCGCGTGTGTCGTGCTCGTCCCGATGGCCATGGGCAGAGCGATGCCGAGCAGGGCGATGCCGAGCAGGGCGCCGCGTGAACCTGAGTGTGGGGCTTTGAACATGGCTCCACCGTCGAGCAGGGCCCTCACACGCGGCTCACGGGCCGCTCACGCCGCGGCTAGAAGCCGCCCGCTTGCAATGCGGCCGCTACTCTGGCGAATCGCGGTTTCCCTCGAACGAGGCGTCGAGAGCGCAGCCGTCTTCTTCCTCGTGGTCGGAGCAGGTTCGGTGGTGCTCTGGGCGCTTCTACGAGGCCGCGCGCCGCGGCTGCGCGTGGTGCTCTTCATCGTCGCGCTCCTCGCAGTGGCCGGCGGCGCGGGCCTCGGGGCCTGGGCGTGGCACGAAACGCGTTCTCGCGATGTGCGTGGCTCGGCGACCGTCGAGTTCTCGCCGAAGTTGCGCGCTCGTGACTCGTTTCGTCGCGATGAGCCGTGGCCGACCTACGGCCGTGATCCACAGCGGACGCACGTTGCGCCGTTCCGGCACCGGCCGCCGTTCCGACAGATCTGGCGGGTCAATACGCCGGACGTCGTCGAGTTTCCACCCGCAGTGGCGTACGGCCACGTCTACGTCAGCTCCTTCAGGGGGCACTTCTACGCGCTCGACGCGGCGAGTGGGCGCGTCGTGTGGAAGAAGCGGGAGAGGCACTGCTCGCCCGCCTCTCCGATGCTGGCGCACCACGTCGTCTATCAGTCCTATTCGTTACCGCTCCCGTGCGCACGCCACGCACCCGGCGCACGAGGGTTCGTCGTCGCGTGGGATGCGACCACCGGGCGCGAGCTCTGGCGGTACGACGCCGCGGCCGTCGAGACATCGCCGCTCGCCGTGGGGAGGCTTTTGTACTTCGGTTCGTGGGACGGGACCTTCTACGCGCTGAGCGCGCGCACGGGGCAGGTGCGGTGGACATTCCACGCGAGCGCGTCGATCACGAGCTCGCCCGCGTACGACTCCGGGACGGTGTTCGCAGGGTCCGACGACGGCCACGTGTTCGCCCTCGACGCGCTGACGGGAAAGCTGCGCTGGCAGGCGGCGTCGTTCTCGCGCTTCGGCCGGCGCGAGTACTTCTACGCGACTCCGACTGTCGCCTACGGGCGCGTCTACATCGGCAATGCCGACGGGACGCTCTACGCGTTCGGCGCGAAGTCGGGCCGGCTCCTGTGGGCGCGGAGCGCCGGGACGTACATCTACACCGCGGCCGCGGCCTGGCACCAGATGATCTACGTCGGCACCTGGGACGGATACTTCTCGGCTTTCGACGCCGGGACCGGCGATCTGCGCTGGCGCCACGACGCGACCGGCGGAATCTCGGGCGCGCCAACCGTCATGGCGGGGCTCGTCTACTACTCGACCTTCGGGAAGTTCACGAACTCGCATCAGCGACGCGTCGAGGACGGGCCCTATCGAACGTACGCACTCGATGCGCGGACCGGCACGCCGGTGTGGCAGTTCCCCGACGGGCAGTACTCGCCGGTGGTCGCCGACCAGGATCGCGTGTATCTCGCCGGGAGCGAGGCCGTGTACGGCCTGGTGTCGCGCAAGACCCGTTGACGGATGAGGCCACCGCCAGGGTGGCCTCATCGGTGCGTGGGTTTCGTGAAGCTACCCGGCGGCGGGCGCGATCTCGATTCGCGCCACGGTGCGGTTGCCACGCGTGTCGGCCGCGTCGATCCTGAGGCGGCTGACGCCGGCCGGGAGGCGCGAGGCGTCGAGCCCGCGAGCGATGTAGAAGCGGTAGTGGCCGGGAGCGCCGACCCAGTTCTGAGTCGTGCCGGGCGCGTAGATCGTGTTGTACAGCCTGCCCGGCAGCATGTGATCCGAGTTGATGATCGTCCGCTCGGCGCGGATGGGCCGTCCACCGTGCGAGAGGCTCCAGCCAACTGTGGCCGGCGTGACGGGCATGTGCGACCAGGGCGCCGGCACGAGCATCGGGGCCGTGTCGGAGATCTCGGCGACGATGTCCACGCGGCCGGTGAGAGCATTGGCGTCGACTTCGCGTCCTTTGTGGAGGAACTCGACCGTGGCGACCCTAGGCGGCGTGCGGTCGACGTAAGGGCCGATCCCGCCTGGGCGAAGCGGATTCAGGTAAAGACCGTTTCCGCGGCTGCGCTCCGCGAAATGGACGTGTGCGCCGCCGCCCTCGTCGATGACATGGCCGAGGAGCTGGTGGAGGCGGACGATCTGGTGGTTGCGAACGGCCGGCTTGACGTGCCAGTAGCCGAAGGTGCGGCGTTGATCCCACGACGGCGACCGCCATGCGGCCGCGCGTGAGGAAGACCTTGCCCCCCTCGACCGCGTAAACGGCTGCTCCGACGGGGTCCGTGATGTCGATTCCGAAGTGGAAGCTCTTGGCGTCGCCGTGCCCATTGCGGGGGTCGTTCAGGTTCGCCCGAACGGGGTGCTGGCGATTGAAGGGCTTGACGGGCCAGCCGTAGGCGGGCGTACGGATCGGCGGTGGGCCACAGCGCGGGTCTGCGTGAACTGGGCTCCTACGGACGGGGTTCCCGATGCAGCGGGAGTGCGGGCTGCGACCGAGGCGAGCAGTGCGGAAGCGATGACGGCGGAGGCGATGATCGGCCTGCAACGCCTGCTGATGTGTGCGGTGGCGGTCTCCATGCCGCCACCGTCGAGCGGGCCCAAACCGCCCACTCACGGCCCACCAACCGGCCGCTAACGGCGCCAGTTCAGCCGCGTGGGAGGTGTTACAAACCTCACGTGCTCGAATTTCGGATCCTCGGTCCGTCGAGGTGTGGGACGGCGAGAAGGCCCTCGCGCTCGGCGGGCAGAGGCAGCGCGCCGTGCTGGCTCTGCTGGCGATCCACGTCGGAGAGGTCGTGCCGAGCGAGCGGCTCATCACCTACCTGTGGGGTGAGAGCCCGCCGCCGACGGCGGCGACGTCGCTCCAGAACGCGGTCTCGCAGCTCCGGAAGGCGCTCGGGGCCGGACGTCGTCGAGACCAGGGCGCCCGGCTACGCGCTCAATGCAGAGAAGGACGCGGTCGACGCACGCCGCTTCGAGCAGCTCGTGAACGAGGCGCGCTCGGCGGATGCCGATCGCCGGGCCGGCCTCGTGGACGAAGCGCTTCAGATGTGGCGCGGTCCGCCGCTCAGCGACTTCGCGTACGAGCCGTTCGCCCAGAACGAGGCGGCCCGGCTCGAGGAGCTTCGGCTGACGGCGGTCGAGGAGCGGATGGAGGCGGAGCTCGAGCTCGGTGGCGCAGCCGAGCTAGTCGGCGGGCTCGAGCAGCTCGTGCGTGAGAACCCGATGCGCGAGCGCCCGCGCGGCCAGCTCATGCTCGCGCTCTACCGCAGCGGGCCGGCAGGCCGAGGCGCTCCAGGCGTACCAGGACGCGCGCAAGATGCTCGTCGACGAGCTCGGGATAGAGCCGACGCCTTCGCTGCAGGAGCTGCACGCCTCGATCCTTCGCCAGGAGTCCGCGCTACAACCGCAGGCTCTGCCGGGCGCCGGCGAGGACCGACTCGGGGAGATAGTCCGCGCGCTGCTCTCGGGGCGGCTCGTTCACGTCCTCGGCCCGGGGCCGTCCGCGGAGAACGGGCAGAGCCTCGCGGGCCGGCTCGCCGAGGCCTTCGATTTGCCCGAAGAGCACCGCGGGGACCTGACGCGGGTCTCGCAGTACGTGGCGGTCACCCAGGGAGTCGGCCCGTTGTACGACCAGCTGCACGATCTCTTCGCCGAGGGCGACGATCCCGGCCCGGTCGAGCGCTTCCTGGCGGGCCTGCCCGAGCTGGCCCGGGCTCGTGGGGCAGAGCACCAGCTGCTCGTCACGACTGCCTACGGCGGTGCGCTCGAGCGCGCGTTCGAGGATCGCGGCGAAGAAGTGGACGTCGTCTCCTTCGTCGCGCTCGGCCCGAACCGCGGAAAGTTTCTCCATCAGGCGCCCGACGGGTCCGAGACGGTCGTCGCCGTCCCGAACGCGTACGCGGAGCTCTCACTGGCAGAGCGGCCGGTGATCCTGAAGGTGCACGGCGGAGTCGATCCCCGCCCCGATCGCGGCCATGAGAGCTTCGTCGTCAGCGAGGACGACTACATCGGGTATCTCGCCCAGAGCGACCTGGCGAGCGTCGTGCCGGTCACTCTGGCCGCGAAGCTCCGCCGCAGCCATTTGCTGTTCATCTCGTATCCGGTCGTCGAGTGGAGCCTTCGGGTGTTCCTGCACCGGGTCTTCGGTGACGAGCCGATCAGCTATCGCTCGTGGGCCGTGCTCCCGGGCGCGCACCCGATCCAGCACGAGTTCTGGCGTCGGCGAGGCGTCGATCTCTATGACGTCCCGCTCGAAGACTTCGTGGCCGACATGGAGCGGCGCCTGACCGAGGTCGCGATTCCGTGAATCCCGAGAGTCCCTACAAGGGCCTCGTGCCGTTCGAGGACAGCGAGCTCGACGCGCTCCTCTTCTTCGGACGGGAGCGCGAGAGCGGGATCATCAGCGAGAACGTCCTCGCCGCGCGGCTGACCGTGCTCTACGGGCCGAGCGGTGTCGGAAAGACATCGGTGTTGAGAGCGGGCGTCGCTCACCGCCTGCGCAGCAGGCGCGGCGGAACGTCGAAGAGCGCGGCCACCCGGAGTTCGCAGTGGTGGTCTTCGACGCATGGAGCGAGGATCCAGTGGGCAGCCTGCGGGCGGCAGTGCGCGAGGAGCTTGGCCGCCCAGTTCGGCTCGGCTCTCCTCGACGAACGGGAGGGCGAATCGCTCGCCGACACATTCGGTCGCTGGACCGAGGGGTTCGCATGCGACCTGCTGCTGATCCTCGACCAGGCGGAGGAGTATTTCCTGTACCACCAGGGGGAGAGCGGCTTCGCCGTCGATCTGCCCGAGTTGGTCACACGCCCGGGACTCCGGGTCCGCGTCCTGCTGTCGCTGCGCGATGACGCGCTGGCCAAGCTCGACCGCTTCAAGGGACAGATCCCAAATCTGTTCGCGAACTACCTTCGGCTGGATCATCTCGACCGGCGTTCGGCCACTGACGCCGTCTTGAAGCCCGTCGAGCGCTACAACGAGCTGACGGGCGAGTCGATCGAGGTCGAGCCCGAGCTGGTCGAAGCGGTGCTCGACGAGACCGCCGCGGGTCAGGTCGACCTCGGCGCCGCCGGGCGTGGAATTGCCGTCGAGGAGGAGGGCGCGGGTCGGATCGAGGCTGCCTATCTCCAGCTCGTGCTCGAGCGTCTCTGGGAGGACGAGCGGGCCGCCGGGTCGAGTCGCCTGCGTGTAACGACGCTCGCCTCCCTGGGCGGCGCAGAGTCGATCGTGCGCGCGCACCTGCGCCGTGCCGTGGAGGGATTGTCTGCGGACGAGAGGGACGTGGCGGCCGACGTCTTCCGCTTCCTCGTCACGCCGTCCGGCACGAAGATCGCCCACGGGGCGAGCGACCTCGCCGAGTACGCAGCGGTCGACGAGCAACGCATGCTGCCCATCCTGTCGACTCTCGGTCGGGAGCGGATCGTGCGAACCGTCGATGGAGCCGGGACGAACGGGGCGCGGTACGAGATCTTCCATGACGTGCTCGGCGAGGCCGTCCTTGCGTGGCGGCGCGAGCAGGAGCTCGAGCGGGAGCGGCGCGAGGCCGAGCGGCGTCATCGGCGACTGGCTGCGGTGACGATCGCTGCGCTCCTTGCCCTCGCCGCGATGACGGCCGTCGCCGTCTACGCCTTCTCGCAGCGCAGCGACGCGCGTGCGAGCGCCCGATCGGCGCGCGCAAGCGAGCGCGCGACTCGCGCCCGCGAGCTCGGCGCTTTGGCGCAGTCGGACCTGGCGACGGATCCGCGTCAGAGCGTCGGGTTGGCGCTGCAGGCGGCGAAGCTGGATCCGACTCCTGCCGCCGAGGACACGCTCCGGACGGCCATTCTCGAGTCGCGAGTGCGGAAGATCCTCCGTGCCGGTCGAGGGCCGGTGAATGCAGCGGCGTACAGCCCGGACGGCTCGAAAGTAGTCACCGCCTCGGCGGACGGCACGGCACGCGTCTTCCGGGTTCGCGACGGTTCCATCCTCGCGACGCTCCGTCACAAGGGCAGCGTGACCGACGCGACCTTCAGCTCCGACGGGCGCTGGATCGTCACGTCAAGTCGCGACAAGACGGCACGCCTTTGGACTGCTTCGGGGCAGCCGATCCGAACGTTTCGCCACGGCGGGGCTGTGCTGGACGTGGCCCTGTCGCCCGACGCCGAGACCCTCGTCACGCTCGCAGACGACGCGACGTTGCACGTGTGGAGCCTTTCGGACCGTCGTCGGTCCTTCGTCTTCAACGATGTGCCGGGCAATCGCCTTGTGCTCAGTCGCGACGGTGTTCGCGCCGCGGTCGTCGGCGCCGATCGGTACGCGCGCGTCTTCAGCATCGCTGGAGAATCCCGTCTCGGCGAGCTCACTCATGAGGGCCTCGTGCGCAGTGCCGCCTTCGGCCCGAGCTCCGAGCTGTTGGCGACGGGAAGCGCGGACAAGCTGGCACGCGTATGGGCCTTGACGAAGCTGAGGCCTCGCCGATCAGCTCAAGGGTCACCAGGGACAGGTCGTAGACGTCGCCGTCAGTCCGTTCGGCCAGTTCGTGGCTACGGCGAGCCTCGACGGCACGGCCAGGATCTGGAACATCGCGACGGTGCCCGCTCAGCTCGCGGCGACTCTTTCAGGGCACTCGAACTTCGTGAACGACGTCGAATTCAGTCCCGATGGGCTCTACGTCGTCACCTCCAGCCGCGATGGGACGGCGCGCGTCTGGAAGACGAAGGGCGGGACGCCCCAAGCCGTGCTCGCCGGCCACAAGGGCTCGGTCGAGGCCGCCAGCTTCGACCCCACGGGCTCCGACGTGCTCACGTATTCGGGTGATGGAACCGCCCGCATCTGGGACGCCGGAACGACGCCGGAGTTGCGTCCACTGGGCCGACAGCCCGGGCTGGGTAAGACGCTCGATCTCAGCGCGACGCGTGCTCTCACCGCCGGCCGTGACGGGACGGCTCGGATCTGGAATCTGCAAAGCGGTCGCTCCACGAGACTCAGGCACTCGGGCCCTGTACGCGCTGCGTCCTTCAATCCCAAGGGCCGCCTCGTGGTCACGGCGTCCGCAGACCATACGGCCGGCATCTGGACCTCGTCTGGAGCCCACCTGCAGACGCTCACCCATCCCGTCCCCGTGAACACGGCCGCCTTCAGCCCCGATTCGAAGCTCGTTGCCACTGGCGCCGCAGACGGCCGCGTTCGAATCTGGAACGTGGATTCCGGAGAACAGCTCGAAACGCTGCCAGGCCGATCGCCGGTCGACCTTGTGGCGTTCGATCCGAAGCGCGGTCTCCTGGCCACCGCGACGAACGACCACGTCGTGCGGCTCTGGAGCACCAGCACATGGAAGCCCGAACGGATTCTCCGCGGGCATCGCGGACGCGTCGTCGCGCTGTCGTTCAGCCACGACGGAAAGCTGCTCCTGACGGGAAGCACGGACGCAACGGCCAAGGTTTGGAGTCTCGACTCGAGTCGCGTCGCCACTCTCCGCGGCCATCACGACGATCTGACCTCGGCGCGGTTCAGTCCGAACGACCGGCTCGTCGCGACGGCGAGCCGCGACCATGACGTGCGCCTATGGGACGCACGGACCGGCAGACTCGTGCGACCCGTTCTCCGCGCTCACTTCGGAGCCGTCAGCGACGCGAGGTTCAGCGACGACGGGCGTTGGCTCGTTTCGGCAGGCCCCGGCACCGCGGGGCTCTGGCAAGTACGCACACACCGGCTGGTCACACTCCTCCGCGGGCGGCCCTTCGGAACCCGCGGGCCGACCGGCAGGGGCAGCATCGGAATCCTGTACGCCGCAGGGTTCATGCCCGGCGGATACAGGATCGTCACTACCGGGCAGGATGGGGTGGTCCGGACGTATCTGTGCCGGGTGTGCGCGGACATCGGCGGACTCGAGCGGCTCGCCGTCGCTCATCTCGCGGAGGTCGGCACCGGCAGCTAGGCGGATACCCTGTCTCGTCGTGGCGACGACGCTGCAGACATCCGACGCGTACCGACCGACCGGGGACCAGCCGCAGGCGATCGCGGAGCTCTCCGAGGGCCTCACCGCAGGCGAGCGGTTCCAGACGATGCTCGGCGCGACCGGCACGGGCAAGACCGCGACGATGGCCTGGATCATCGAGCAGGTCCAGCGCCCCGCGCTCGTGATCGCGCACAACAAGACGCTCGCCGCGCAGCTCTGCAACGAGTTCCGCGAGTTCTTCCCGACGAACGCGGTCGAGTACTTCGTCTCCTACTACGACTACTACCAGCCCGAGGCGTACGTCCCGCAGGCCGACCTCTACATCGAGAAGGACTCGTCCCAGAACGACGACATCGCCCGGCTCCGGCTCGCCGCGACCTCTGCGCTGTTCACGCGCCGCGACGTCGTGGTCGTCGCCTCGGTCTCGTGCATCTACGGCCTCGGCTCGCCGGAGGAGTGGCGCGAGCGCGTGCTGATCCTCGACGTGGGGGAGGAGCACGACCGCGACCTCGTCCTGCACAAGCTGATCGACAGCCAGTACGTCCGCAACGACGCCGTGCTCGGCCGCGGGCGCTTCCGGGTGCGGGGCGACGTGATCGAGGTGCAGCCCGCGAACCAGGAGAGCGCGTACCGCGTCTCGTTCTTCGGCGACGAGGTCGAGCAGATCACGCACTTCGATCCGCTCACGGGCGAGGTGCTCGCCAAGCTGGACAACGTCGCGATCTGGCCCGCCACCGAGTACGTGACCTCGCGGCCGACGATCGAGCGCGCGGTCGACGAGATCCGGCACGAACTGAGCGAGCGCACGAAGGAGCTCGAGTCGGAGGGCAAGATGCTCGAGGCGCACCGGCTGCGGCAGCGCACCGAGTACGACCTCGAGATGATGAAGGAGCTCGGCTTCTGCAACGGGATCGAGAACTACTCGCGGATCCTCGAGGGCCGTCCGCAGGGGTCGCACCCGTTCACGCTCCTCGACTACTTCCCCGAGGACATGGTCGTCTTCGTCGACGAGTCGCACCAGACGGTGCCGCAGCTCGGCGGCATGCACGAAGGCGACCGCTCGCGTAAGCAGACCCTCGTCGACTTCGGCTTCCGGCTGCCGTCGGCGCTCGACAACCGGCCGCTGCGCTTCGACGAGTTCCTGGACAAGGTGAACCAGATGGTGTTCGTCTCCGCGACGCCAGGGCCGTTCGAGCTCCGGCACTCGACGCGAATCGCCGAGCAGCTGATCCGCCCGACCGGGATCGTCGACCCCGACGTCGAGCTGCGTGCCACGAAGAACCAGATCGACGACCTGCTGAACGAGATCCGCCGCCGCGAGGAGGTGGGCGAGCGCACGCTCGTCACGACGCTGACGAAGAAGATGGCCGAGGACCTGACCGACTACCTGCTCGAGTCCGGGGTCAAAGCGCGGTACCTGCACTCCGAGGTCGACACGCTCGACCGGATCCAGATCATCCGCGAGCTCAGGCTCGGAGACTACGACGTCCTCGTCGGCGTCAACCTGCTCCGCGAGGGCCTCGACCTGCCCGAGGTGTCGCTGGTCGCGATCCTCGACGCGGACAAGGAGGGCTTCCTGCGCGGGAAGACTGCGCTCATCCAGACGATCGGCCGCGCGGCGCGGAACACGAACGGCAAGGTGTTGATGTACGCGGACAAGATGACTGAGGCGATCAGGGGTGCGCTCGACGAGACGGACCGCCGCCGCGCCGTCCAGCTCGCCTACAACGAGGAGCACGGGATCACGCCGGCATCGATCCAGAAGGGCGTCTCCGACATCGCCGAGTTCCTCTCGCTCGAGGCGCCGCACGTCCCCGGCCGTCGCCGGCGGGGCTCGCGCCAGGTCGAGGGGATGAGCATGGACGAAATCGAGAAGCTCGCCGTCACGCTCGAAGAGGAGATGTTCGCGGCGGCCGAAGAGCTGAGGTTCGAGTACGCGGCGAAGCTGCGGGACGAGATCAAGGATCTGCGGCGCGAGCTGCAGGCCGGCGCGGAGGCTCCCGCCTAGTCACTGCGCGGGTAATCTCCCGGCCGTGCACTGGGTATGGCTCATCATCGTGGGAGCGATCGTCGGAGCGCTCGGCCGGCTGTTCCATCCCGGGCGCGACCCTATGGGGTTGATCCTGACGATCCTGATCGGTGTCGCCTCGCTGATCGTTGCCGGCCTGATCTTCTCGAACGGCTGGCTGCAGTTCATCGTGGGCGTCGTGGTCGCGATCATCCTCGTCTGGTTCGTCGGACGCTTCTCGGCTTCGCGCGCGGGGCCGGCGACGACTCCCTAGGACACAGGCTCGACGCGGAGGGGCTCGCGGCCGCGGGCGAAGGTCCGGATCGCAGTGAGCCCCCAGTCGTCGTCTCGCCACACGTAGGTATGAACGCGGATCGTGTGCGCGTCGCACTCGTACACGTGCAGGCCGCGGGCCTCGCCTCGCCTGTTCGGACGCGGCTGGCCGAGGCCCGGAGCGATCGAAACGACGACGCCGCGCACATCGCCCGAGATCACTTCGAACTCGTGCCGCTCGCTGACGGCGCCCTGGTGGATGTGACCGGCGAGGATCAGCTCCGCGCCGGAATCGACGAGCGCTGTCAGCACGTGTGAACGCCGCGAGACCGGCTTCTTCCGCGAGCGCCACGGTGCGCCGATCAGGTGGTGGTGCAATGCGACGACCCGCAACGCACCCTCAGGCGCCGCGGCAAGCAGTTCGCCGGCGCGCGAAAGCTGAGCGTCGCGGATCCCGCCTGACTGGTGGCGCCAGGCCCGCACGGAGTTGAGGCCGACCACGTGCAGCGTCGGCGAGCGGAACACGGGCTCGGTCGTCTCCCAGTGCCGCTCGAACTCTGCGAACGTCCGCGTGAACCGCGCCGGGAACGTGTACGGGATGTCGTGGTTGCCGGGAATCGCAAGCACCGGAGGCCCGAGCGAGCGCAGGAACTCCGCCGCCGCGGCGTGCTGCTCGGGTAGTCCGCGATGCGTCAGGTCGCCGGTCGCGACGACCAGCTCGGGCGACGTGCGCTCGATCAGCGCCTCGAGCGCGCGCCCGATCGCAGGCGCGTCGCGACCCCCGAAATGGAGATCCGAGACGTGGAGGAGCCTTGTTGAAGGAGCCGAACCTCGGGGTACACTCATGGCGATGGCGGACGAGCCTACCGAGATCTTCGACGACCTCTATCTCGGTCTGCGAGCAGGCGGAGCGCTGCGCAAGAAGCGGCGCGGCGAGCCGCTGACGATGGAAGAGGAAGAGGCGCTCGGTCGCTGGAAGTCCCTCGCCTCAGCGCGCAAGGCCGCGACGCTCGGCGCTTTCGCGATCGGAACGTTCTCAATCGGCTTCACCCTCGGCGGCCTCGTGTTCGGCCGCTGGCGCAAAGCCTGAGGTTCCGCCACCCCGGAAGCGGGGCAGATAGAGCGCATGCGCTTTCGCCGCGGAGCAAAGCTCGATCCCGGTCAGGTAACCGATGTCCGCGGGAGCCGCGTCGGCACCGGCGGCCTCGCCGTCGGCGGTGGCGGCATCGGGGTCGCCGTACTCGTCGTCTACCTCCTGTACGCCGTGCTTTCCGGAGGCGGCGGAGACCTCGGCCAACTCGGCCCGCTCGACAACACGCAGGTCGGGCAGGGCGCGACTCCGAGCGACGTGCGACAGGAATGTCGGAGCGGCGAGTCCGCGAACGAGCGCGACGACTGTCGCATCGTCGGCGTCGTGAACAGCGTCCAGAGCTTCTGGAGCGGCGTCTTCCAGCGGAGCGGCAAGCGCTACCAGGACGTCAACACGGTCTTCTTCACGGGCCAGGTACAGACGGGGTGCGGCTTCGCGAGCTCCGACGTGGGGCCGTTCTACTGTCCGGCCGACAAGCTCGTGTACATCGACCTCGGCTTCTTCGACGAGTTGGCATCGCGCTTCGGCGCCTCGAACACCCCGTTCGTCCAGGCCTACGTGATCGCCCACGAGTACGGCCACCACGTGCAGGACCAGCTCGGCGTGCTCGACGGGATCCGCGGCTCGCGCCAGGGGCCGGAGAGCAAAGCCGTCCGCTCGGAGCTCCAGGCGGATTGCTACGCGGGCGTCTGGGCGGCCAACGCGGTTCAGGGACGGGCTGATCGAAGACCTCACGCAGGCGGACATCAACGAGGGGCTCGACGCGGCGGCAGCGATCGGGGACGACCGGATCCAGGCGCAGACGCAGGGCCAGGTGAACCCGGAGACCTGGACGCACGGCTCGTCGGAGCAGCGCCGGCGCTGGTTCTCCCGCGGCTACGAGCAGGGCAAGCCGGCAGCCTGCGACACGTTCTCGGGCTCGATCTAGTCGTCGCGCCAAACGTAGTTCAGCGTCCCGCTGACGAGGGCCAGGACCGCGAGCACGATCGCGAGCACGGGTTGACTCGCTGTGGCGAGTGCCAGAGCCGCGGCTGCGAAGACGAGCAACTCGATCGCGAACCGGGCCGGCCGCGGAAGCTCGATCTTCGCCTTCGGCGAGACGAAGAGGCCCCAGACGACCGCCACGAGCAGCGGAGCTCCGAGCCCGAGCACCCACTGGGTCACGCCAGACGCGGTTGCGAAGCCCCAGTACGCAGTCGCGGCCAACGCGGAGAGCTCGAGCAGGAAGCGAAGGACGAGATTGGCGCTCGCGCACCAGCGCCGGAGCCTAGCCCTCCGTGTCCTTTGCGGCGAACAGGACCGTCGGAACCTCTTCTTCGGCCGGGTCCTTCTCGAGCACGACCACGCTGACGAGCGTCGCCAGGACAGCGGCGAGTGGGATCGCGAGCAGCACGGCCCAGCCCCCGAACAGGATCGCGGTCGCGGTTACGGACACGAGCACGACGAGCGGGGAGAGCCCGACCGCGTCGCCGAGCACGTTCGGGATCACCAGGTAGTCCTCGAGCAGACGCACCGTGAGCACGACCAGCCCGGCGGCGAGCGCCAGGTGCCACGACTCCGTCAGCCCGACGCCGACGGCGAGCGCACCGGCAGTCAGCGGCCCGAGCACGGGGACGATCTCCACGACTCCTGCGAACACGCCGACGAGCAGCCAGTACGGAAGCCCGATCGCGAAGAACGCGGACGAGAGGACCGTTGCCACAGCGCAGATCAGGATCAGTTGCCCGCGGACGTACGCCCCGAGCTTGAGGTCGATCAGGTCCCACGTGTCGCGCACGACCCGCCGCTTGTCGCGCGGTAGCAGCGAGACGACGAGCGCGATCGCTCGGTTTCGCTCGAAGATCCAGTACGCAGCGGCGGCCAGGACGAAGAAGGCTCCGATGAGGATCTCGAAACCGAGCACGGTCGCATCGAGTGCGTGTCCGGCGACGTTGCCGGCGCTGGGCAGGTCGTGGAGCCAGCGGTCGAGCGAGACGCAGCGCATCGTGCTTCCAACCGGTCTCGTGCCGCGCCTCGTCACGCAGCGAGTTGCCGCCGACGGCGGATTCGATCTGGCTCACGGCGCGCGGCACGACGAGCCACAGAAGCAGCGCGACGAGCCCGGCGACGGCGAGGTAGTGAAGCCCGATCCCGATCCCACGCGGGATCCGGTGTCGTCGCAGCCACTCGATGCTCGGCCGCATCGCGGCCGCGACGATGAACGCGAGGAAGAGCAGGGCGATCAGCACCTTCAGCTTCCAGAGCGCGAGCACCCCGACGACGACGCCGACGGCGACGAGCGTGGCACAGGGCAACGCGGGCGGCTGACTGCCTCATGCAGGGCGTTCTCGCCGTTTCCGCGTCTCCGCAAACTGCAGGAAACGGGATTCGCCCGTTGAAGCCGCGCCGCATGCGGCCTCGCCGTGACGAGGAGGTGTACCTCGACGCCCGATTACACGGGGCGGTGCTCGCGCGTCCGATCTTCCGCTCGGCGCTGCTCGTCGTGCTCGGCATCGCCGCCTTGATCGTGCCGTTCACGCCGGCCGCGGTCGTCGGCGCCGTTCTCATCGCCGCGGGCGCGTTCTTCACGCTCCGCGCCGTCTGGCAATGGGAGCGCACGCACCTCGTCGTGACGACCGACAAGGTCTATCTGCTGCACGGCACGGTCCACCGCCGCGCCAAGGCCGTGCACCTGAAGAAGATCGAGGCCGTCGAGATCGACCAGTCGCTCCTCGGCCAGCTCTTCGGGTACGGAACCGTCTTCGTCGGGCCGCTCAAGGTCCGCCACATCGCCCACCCGAGCGACCTCTGCGACCTGGTCGAGCGGCTCGCCTCGTGACGTAAAGCGAACACTTGTTCGATCCGACCCGGCTGGGTAGGATGGGTCGGTTATGCCTTCCGACGAGCTGGTCATTCACGGTGCCCGCGAGCACAACCTGAAGGACATCGACGTCCGCCTGCCGCGGAACAAGCTGGTCACGATCACGGGCCTCTCGGGCTCCGGGAAGTCGTCGCTGGCCTTCGACACGATCTACGCGGAAGGGCAGCGCCGCTACGTGGAGTCGCTGTCCGCGTACGCGCGCCAGTTCCTCCAGATGATGGAGAAGCCGGACGTGGACTCGATCGAGGGCCTCTCGCCGGCGATCTCGATCGACCAGAAGACGACGTCGCGGAACCCGCGCTCGACGGTCGGCACCGTGACCGAGATCTACGACTACCTGCGACTGCTCTACGCGCGGGTCGGGCGGCCGCACTGCCCGATCTGCGGGCGGCCGATCGCGGGGCAGTCGATCGAGGCGATCGTCGACCAGGTGCTGCGGTTCGAGGAGGGCACGAAGTTCACGGTCAACGCGCCGGTCGTCCGCGACCGCAAGGGCGAGTACAAGGACGTCTTCGAGGAGCTTCGCGCCGACGGGTTCACTCGCGTAAAGGTCGACGGAGAGATCCGCATGCTCGAGGACGAGATCGTCCTCGACAAGAAGTTCAAGCACACGATCGAGGTCGTCGTCGACCGGCTGATCATGAAGCCGGACCTGCGCACCCGGCTGGCGCAGTCGATCGAGACCGCGATCTCCCTCGCGGACGGGCTCGTCGTGATCGACGTCCAGGACGGCAAGGAGCTGACGTTCTCCGAGAAGTTCGCCTGCCCCGAGCACGGCGTCGGCCTGCCTGAGCTCCAGCCGCGCATCTTCTCGTTCAACTCGCCGCACGGCGCCTGCCCACGCTGCACGGGCCTCGGCGCGCAGCAGGAGATCGACCCGGACCTGCTCGTCCCCGACCCGACGCTCTCGATCGGCGAGGGCGCGCTCGTCCCGTGGTCGACCGGAAGCTCGAGCTTCTACGAGGCGGTCATCCAGGGGATCGCGGACAAGTGGGAGATCGACCTCGACAAGCCGTGGCAGGAGCTGACCGCCGAGGAGCAGGATCTCTTCCTGTACGGCACGGACGGCGAGCGGATCTACGTTCGCTACCGCAACCGGATGGGCCGGCGGCGCTCGTACATGCTCGCCTTCGAGGGGATCGTCAAGAACCTCGAGCGGCGCTACCGCGAGACGGACTCGTCGCAGCAGCGCGAGCGGATCGAGGAGTACATGAGCTTCCGGCCGTGTCCGCAGTGCGGCGGCGCGCGGCTCAAGCCCGAGGTGCTCGCGGTCACGGTCGGCGAGAGGAACATCCACGAGTTCTCGAAGATGTCCGTCACGCGGGCGATCGAGTTCCTCGACTCGCTCGAGCTGACGCAGACCGAGGAGCTGATCGGCGCGCGGATCATCAAGGAGATCCGCGAGCGGCTGACGTTCCTCGACAACGTCGGCGTCGGGTACCTGCAGCTCGACCGCGCGGCGGCGACGCTCTCGGGCGGTGAGGCGCAGCGGCTGCGGCTCGCGACGCAGATCGGCTCGCAGCTCGTCGGCGTGCTCTACATCCTCGACGAGCCGTCGATCGGGCTCCACCAGCGCGACAACGGGAAGCTGATCGGGACGCTCGAGCGGCTGCGCGACCTCGACAACACGGTTGTCGTCGTCGAGCACGACGAGCAGATGATGCGCGCGGCCGACCACCTCGTGGACATGGGGCCCGGCGCCGGCGAGCACGGCGGGTACGTCGTGGCCGAGGGCACGGCGGAGGAGGTCGAGCAGAACAAGGAGTCGGTCACGGGCCAGTTCCTCTCGGGCAAGCGGGTGATCGCGATTCCGGAGCGGCGCACCGAGGACCAGGGCTCGTTCTGGGTGCGCGGCGCGACGCAGCACAACCTGAAGTCGATCGACGTCGAGTTCCCGGTCGGGAAGTTCATCACCGTCACCGGAGTCTCCGGCTCGGGGAAGTCGACGCTCGTGAACGAGATCGTCTTCAAGGCGCTCGCGAACCGGCTGCACCGGATGCGCGTGAAGCCGGGGGAGCACGCGAGCTGCGAGGGCATCGAGCGCTTCGACAAGGTGATCGACATCGACCAGTCGCCGATCGGGCGCACGCCGCGCTCGAACCCGGCGACGTACACGAAGCTGTTCGACCACATCCGCGAGCTGTACTCGCTCACGCCCGAGGCCAAGGTGCGCGGCTACAAGCCGGGCCGGTTCTCGTTCAACGTGCGCGGCGGCCGGTGCGAGACCTGCAAGGGCGACGGGACGATCAAGATCGAGATGCACTTCCTGCCGGACGTGTACGTGCCGTGCGAGACGTGCCACGGGCGGCGGTACAACCGCGAGACGCTCGAGGTGCGCTTCAAGGGCAAGTCGATCGCGGACGTGCTCGAGATGTCGGTCGAGGAGGCGCTGCAGGTTCTTCGCGAAGATCCCGAAGCTGCGGCGGCGGCTCCAGACGCTGCACGACGTGGGGCTCGACTACATCAAGCTCGGCCAGCCGGCGACGACGCTTTCCGGCGGCGAGGCGCAGCGCGTGAAGCTCGCCTCGGAGCTGTCGAAGATCGCGACCGGGCGGACGCTCTACATCCTCGACGAGCCGACGACCGGCCTGCACTTCGCGGACATCGAGAAGCTGCTCGAGGTGCTCCAGCGGCTCGTCGACGCGGGGAACACGGTGCTCGTGATCGAGCACAACCTCGACGTGATCAAGCAGGCGGACTGGATCATCGACCTCGGGCCCGAAGGCGGCGAGGCGGGCGGCGAGGTGATCGCGACGGGCACGCCGGAGCAGGTTGCCGAGGTCGACGAGTCGGCGACGGGCCGCTACCTGCGAGACGTGTTGCCGAAGAAGCCGGCGCGGAAGAAGGCGGCGGCCAAGCCCGCCGCGAAGGCCGCGGCCTAGCCCGCGAGCGGAAAGCGGTGGGCCTCGTGCCAGAGGCCCTCGTCGTCCTCGAAGAGGAAGGCGACGTCGTCGGCGCGTGCAGCGGATCGGCAGGTGCCCCGAGAGCGCCGCCTCGACTCGATCCTGGAGCTCGACTCCTCCCTCGGCGACCGTCAGGTGCGGAATGACCACGTCGTGAGCGCCCTCGTACGGCGGGTAGTCCGGGAAGCGCGCCGCGATGAGATCGGTCAGGGCCTTGAACGGCTCCGACGGTTCGGGCGCCAGCCAGGCGACGTCGGGGAAACGGGCCACTCGGGCCAGCTCGAACGAGATCGCGGCCTCGGCGACGAAGAGCTCGCGAAGCTGGCCGAGCAGCTCGTCGTCGACCTTCTCGGTGGGGGCGAACGGATAGAGGAGCGTGATGTGGGCCGGGACGCCGCGCTGCGCCGACCAGTCGTGCTGCGCACGCCAGTCCGAGACCAGCGGCTCCGCCTCCGGGACCGCGATCACGAGGGCGGTTTCAGGCATTCGGGAGACAGTACGCTGAGCGCGTGAGCACTGCAGTGGAGCCGGCCCGGTCGCTCCAGAAGGAGTGGTGGCTCCGTGCGCTCGCGGTGTTCCAGAGCCCGCGCGGCACGTTCGCGGCGCTGCGCGACGACTCGGCCGAGGCCGCCGAGGCGCGGCAGGAGCCGATCATGGCGATCGTCATCCTCGCCGGGATCGCGGGCATCCTCACGACGTCACTTGCCGGGCGGCTGCTCGACGACCCGAACTACGACGGGCTGAACGTCGCCGTCTGGGCGTTCCTCGGCGGGGCGTTCTACGGGCTCCTCGTCTTCTGGCTCGGTGGGCTCCTCGTCTACGCGATCGCGGCCGCGGTGCGTGCGCACGCCTCGTACCGGCAGGCGCGGCACGTCGTCGGGCTCGCGATGGCGCCCGTCGCGCTCTCGCTGCTGACGGTGTGGCCGGTCCGGCTCGCGATCTACGGGGAGGACGTCTTCCGCACGGGCGGTTCGGACGCGGGCGCCGGGGACAAGCTCTTCGAGGCGCTCATCGTCGGCTCCTTCGCCTGGGCGTTCGCCCTCGTCGCGCTCGGGCTGATCGAGCTGCGGAAGAGCTCGAGCTCCTCCTCGGCCATCGCGTAGGTGTGCTCGTCGCCGGGGAAGGTGCCGTCGCGCACCTCCTCGGCGTAGTGCTCGAGCGCGTCGCGGATCTCCCGCGAGAGGCTCGCGTAACGCTTGACGAAGCGCGGGAGGTGGCCCTCGGTGAGCCCGAGCAGGTCGTGGTAGACGAGCACCTGGCCGTCCGTGTCGCGGCCTGCGCCGATGCCGATCGTCGGCACCGTGAGCCGTCGCGTGATCTCGGCGGCGACCGGCGCGGGGACGGCCTCGAGGACGACCGCGAACGCGCCGGCGTCCTCGAGCGCGAGCGCGCCTTCGACCAGCTCTGCCGCGGCCTCGGCCGTCTTGCCCTGCGTCTTGAACCCGCCGAGCTTCGTCGCCGACTGCGGTGTCAGGCCGACGTGGCCCATGACGGCGATGCCCGCGTCGACGATCGTCTTCACGCGCGAGACCATCGGCCCGGCGCCCTCGAGCTTGATCGCGTCGGCGCCCGCCTCCTTGACGAAGCGGATCGCGTTCTCGAGCGCCTTCTCGTCGGAGACCTGGAACGAGCCGAACGGCATGTCGCCGACGACGATCGGATGCCTGGCCGAGCGCGCGACCGTGCGCGTCAGGAACAGCATCTCGTCCATCGTCACCGGGACGGTCGTGCCCTCGTAGCCGAGGACGACCATCGCGGCCGTGTCCCCGACGAGGATGATCTCGACGCCCGCGTCCTCGGCGAACCGGGCGCCGGGCGCGTCGTAGGCGGTGACCATGACGATCTTCTCGCCGCGCTGCTTCATGGCGAGGAGCTCGGGCAGGGCCAGCTTTCCCTTGGGCGGTGTGCTCACGTTCGTTTCTCCTTCCAGGACGACGTTGTCGATGAGCCGTGTCTTTCCGACGCGCACGGCTGCGGCGAGGACGCGCTGGCCGTCGAAGTTCGCTACCTCGACGTAGTCGACGTCGAGGCTCGTTGAGTAGCTCGCGCGGCGCGGGTCGACGGTCCTTCGTCGCGCCAGCGCGCGCGGCAGGGCCAGCGCCGCTTCGCGCTCCTCGGGCGAGAGGTACGCGTTTCGCGACGAGAGCGCGAGCCCGTCGTCGTCGCGGACGGTCGGGACGACGCGGATCTCGAGCTCGAGGTTCAGGTCGCGGACGAGCTGCTTGACGACCGCGGCCTGCTGCGCGTCCTTCTGGCCGAAGTAGGCGCGCGTGGGGCGGACGATGTTGAAGAGCTTCAGGCAGACCGTCGCCACGCCGCGGAAGTGGTCGGGCCGGAACTCGCCCTCGAGGCGGTGTCCGAGCTCGCCCACGTCGACCCAGGTGGCATAGCCCTCCGGGTACATCTCCTCGGCGGACGGCGCGAAGAGGACGTCGACGCCCGCCTCCTCGGCGAGCCTCGCGTCGCGCTCCTCGTCGCGCGGGTAGCGGTCGAGGTCCTCGGCCGGGCCGAACTGCGCCGGGTTGACGAAGAGGCTCGCGACGACGACGTCGTTCTCCTCGCGGGCGGCGGCGAACAGCGCGAGGTGCCCGGCGTGGAACGCGCCCATCGTCGGAACGAGACCTGTCCGAGGGCCTGTCCCTTGTAAGGGCCTGTCCCTCGTGCAGCTCGGCGATCGTGCGGACGATCTTCATCGGACGGCCAGCTCCGCGGTCGCGTCGGCCAGCGCTCGGTACAGCGGCTCGAGCTCGGGCAGCCGCTCCCTGATCGCTTCCAGGTGCGCCTCGACCGTCTCCCAGTCGCCGCGCACGGCCGGCCCGGTCAGCTCGAAGTCGTTCTCGATCACGCGCCGCATCAGCGGAAGGAGCGCCTCGGGCGGAGCGCCTGCAGCCTGCACGAGGTCGGCCGCGGCCTGGTGCAGCGTGACGAGGTAGCTCGCGGCGACGACGGCGCCTGCGTGGTAGAGGGCGCGCTCCGAGTCGTCGAGCGCGAACGGCTCGAGCCCGAGCTCGCGCGCGAGCCACGAACCGACTTCGCGCGCCTCGTCGCTCTCCCCGGTGACCGCCGCGTACGCGCCGTCGAGCTGCTCGGGTCCACGCGCGCGCGTGAACGACTGGAGCGGGTGCAGCCCGAAGCGCCGCTCGTGCGGGTCGAGCGCGGAGAGCGGCGTCGCTCCGCTCGTGTGCCCGATCCACGGGCCCTCGGGAACGGTCGCCGCGACTTCCGGGATCGCCCGGTCGGGAACGCAGAGCAGGACGAGGTCGGCCTCGTCTTCGGCCAGCTCGAAGCCGCGCTCGCGGAGCCTCGCGGCCACCGCCGAGCCGACTCGGCCCGAGCCGATGATTCGAATCGTTTGCACCACCAGAAAGCTCCAGTTCCGTAGCGGATACCGGGCAAATCGAAGTGTACCTCCGAGTGTCCGGATCTATGCCTAAACTCTCGCGGCGATGCCGATCTACGAGTACGTGTGCATGGAGTGCGAGTCGCACTTCGAGGAGCTCGTCCGGAACGGGGAAGCGATCAGCTGCCCGGACTGCGACGCCTCGAACGTGCGCAAGCAGTTCTCCGTGTTCGCGACTCACGGCACCGCCGAGCAGCCCTCTTTCGGCGGATCGATGCCGTCAGGCGGCTGTTGCGGCGGAAGCTGTGGCTGCGGGCACTGAGCTAGACGCAGCTACGCGGCCGAGGTCGCCGGCTGCACGCGCTGCCGCCTTGCCGAGGGCCGCACCCAGGTCGTCTTCGGCGTCGGGAACCCGGACGCCGAGCTGATGTTCGTCGGCGAGGCGCCCGGCTTCCACGAGGACAAGCAGGGCTACCCGTTCGTCGGCCAGGCGGGCAAGCTCCTCGACCAGCTCCTGGGCGGGATCGGCATGTCCCGCGAGGACGTGTACATCGCGAACGTGATCAAGTGCCGGCCGCCCGGGAACCGCGACCCGATGCCCGACGAGATCGAGGCCTGCGAGAGCCACCTCTTCCGCCAGGTCGAGCTGATCGAGCCGAAGCTCGTCGGCGACGCTCGGCAACTTCGCGACGAAGCTGCTCTCGGGCAAGCCGACCGGGATCACGCGCGTCCACGGCCAGGAGCAGCAGGTCGAGCTCGGCGGCCGCGCCGTGCTGCTCTACCCGCTCTACCACCCGGCGGCCGCGCTCTACACGCCGGCGATGCTGAGCGTGCTCGAGGAGGACTTCGCGCGGCATCCCCGAGCTGCTCGGCCGCGTCGATCGAGCCGGCGCCGGAGCCCGAGCCGCTCGCTCGCCGCCGAGCCCGCCGTCCAGCTCGGCCTCTTCTAGGCTCAGCGAGCATGGAGCGCGAGTCGTCCTCGCCGGAGGAGACCGAGCGCATCGCGGCGCGAGCTCGCCGCGGACCTCGAGCCGGGCGATGTCGTCACCGTCTCCGGCGAGCTGGGCTCGGGCAAGACGACGTTCGTCCGCGGCGCGTGCCGGGCGCTCGGCGTCGAGGGACACGTGACGAGCCCGACCTTCACCATCGGGCATCGGTACCTTGGGGTCGTCGATGTCGTCTCACCTCGACCTGTACCGGTTCCAGAGCGTCTCGCCGGCGGAGTGGGGCGATCTCGAGCCGTACTTCGACGGGGCGGTCGTGCTTCGTCGAGTGGCCCGAGGCGGCCGGGGACGAGCTGCCCGCGCCTCGCTTCCGCGTGCGGCTTCGCCACGCCGGACGGAGACCGGAGGATGATCGAGGATCGAACGTGCTGACGCTCGCGTTTGACACAGCGACGAACGTGGCCACGAGCGCGTTGCTCGAGGACGGCGAGCTGCTCGGCGAGCGCACCGGGCGCCCGGCGCGCCTGCTCGAGGACGTCGACGAGCTGCTGACGAGCGCCGACGCGGAGCCGCGACGAGCTGAAGCGGATCGTCGTCGGCACGGGGCCCGGGAGCTTCACGAGCCTGCGCATGGGGCTCGCCGCGGCGCGCGCGCTCGCGCTTCGCACTCGACGCCCAGGTCGCGGGCGTCTCGACCCTCGAGGCGCTGGCCGCCGGCGCGCCCGGCGCGCTGCCGGTGATCGACGCGCGCCGCCGCGAGGTCTTCACGCTGATCGACGGCAAGCCGGCCGCGACGCCTCCGGACGAACTTGCAACACTGTGTACAAGGACGAACTTGCGTCGGCGACGGGGCTGTTCGGTACCGCGAGGTGCTCGAGGCGGCCGGCGCCGAGGTTCCGCCCGACGACAGCGAGCTGCACGTCCCGCGCGCGAGCGTGCACGCGCGGCTCGCGACCGACTTCGGCCCGGCCGAGCTCGTCGAGCCGATCTACGTCCGGGTTCCCGACGCGCGACCGGAAGCGTCTGCGATGACGATCGAGTTCCGCAAGCTCAAGCTGCGCGACCTGGGCGCGATCGAGGAGATCGAGCGCGCCTCATACCCGACGCCGTGGTCGCGCTCGATGTTCGCGGGCGAGCTCGCCAAGCCGTCCTCGATCTGCCTCGGCGCGGTCGACACCGAGCGCGACGAGCTCGTCGGCTACCTGATCATCTCGCGCTACGTCGACGCCTGGCACGTGATGAACATCGCCGTTGCGCCGGCGCACCGGCGCCGCGGGATCGCGCGCGGGATGATGGAGCGGCTGTTCGAGGTCACCGCGCGAGACGGCAGGCGCGGCTACACGCTCGAGGTGCGCGTCTCGAACGACGCGGCGATCCGCCTCTACGAGGCGCTCGGCTTCCGCGCCCGCGGAATCCGCCGCGGCTACTACACGGACAACCGAGAAGACGCGCTGATCATGTGGCGCGACCCCGTGCGCGAGCCGGCGCAGCGCTTGATCCTCGGGCTCGAGACGTCCTGCGACGAGACGGCCGCGGCTGTCGTCACGGACGACGGCGAGATCCTCGCCAACGTCGTCTCCTCCCAGGCGGAGCTGCACGCGAAGTACGGCGGCGTCGTCCCGGAGGTCGCGTCGCGGCGGCATCTCGAGCTCGTCACGCCCGTCCTGCGCGAGGCGCTCGGCGAGGCCGGCGTCGGGCTCGACCGGGTCGAACGGATCGCGGTCACGCAGGGCCCGGGGCTGATCGGCGCGCTCCTCGTCGGGTTGTCGGCGGCGAAGGCGCTCGCCTGGGCGCGGCGGCTGCCGCTCGCCCCGGTCAACCACCTGCACGGCCACGTCGCCTCGCTGTTCCTCCAACCCGAGCCCGTCGACCCGCCGTTCCTCTGCCTGCTCGCGAGCGGCGGGCACACGCTGCTCCTCGACGTGCGGGATCACGGCGGGTTCGACGTCGCTCGGGCACGACACTCGACGACGCGGCAGGCGAGGCGTTCGACAAGGGCGCGCGGCTGCTCGGGCTCGGCTATCCGGGCGGAGCGGCGATCGACCGGCTGGCGGCGGAGGGCGACCCCGAGGCGTTCGACTTCCCGATCGCCCGCGTCCCCGGGCTCGACTTCTCGTTCTCGGGCCTCAAGACCGCGCTTCTGTACACGGTGCGCGAGCTCGACGCGGACGAGCTGGAGCGCCGCCGCGCCGATCTCGCGGCGTCGTTATCAGCGCGCGATCGTCACCGCCCTCGTCGAACGAGCCGAGGCCGCGGCTGAGCAAACGGGGGCCGATCGGATAGCGGTCGTCGGCGGCGTGGCCGCGAACTCCGAGCTGCGCGCCGCGCTCCCGGACGCCGCGCTGGCGCCACTCGCGCTCTGCACGGACAACGCGGCGATGATCGCTTCCGCCGGCGAGGTACGTCGAGGCGATCCCGTTCGCTCGTTATCTTGCGTTGGATGCGTATGCGTCTACGGCGGCGTGAAGCCCCGCAGCTAGGCCTGCTCGCAGCGCTGGCCCTGGCTGCGACGCTCCTGACGGTCGGCGCGGGCGCCGGGAGCGCCGGCCACGAGCAGCAGGATCAGGCAGCGTCGTCGTGGCGCGGGCTCGTCGGCAGCCCGCGCGAGCAGGTCGCCGTCGGCCAGCGCGTGATCGTCGTCCTGAACAGCCCGTCGCTCGCCGACCGGGTCGCGGCGGCCGGGGGACAGGCGACCGAGGCGCAGCAGCGCCGCTGGACCGCGGCCGCGCTCGCCGCGGACAACCTCCTCATCGCGCGGCTCGCGCAGGACGGCGTGCGCGTGCGGCCCGAGCACCGCTACGCACGCGTCCTGACGGGTTTCTCGGCGGCGCTCGACGCGCGTGCTGTCGCCTTCCTCGAGCGCGCGCCCGAGGTCGCGGGCGTCTATCCGGTTCGCGTCACGTATCCGGCCTCCGTCTCCTCGACGCTGATCGAGAAGGGCGCGCTCGCGCCGGGCGTGGCGAGCCGTCCGGAGGTCAGCCTGCCCGGCTCGACGGGCGCGGCGTGACGATCGCGCTGCTCGACACGGGCGTCGACGCGAACCACCCGTACGTCCTCGGCCAGGTCTCGAGCGGCTACGACGTGGTGGGCAACACCCGCGACACGAGCGCGCGGCCCAGCCCGGAGGATCCGACACGGCTCGAACGGCACGGCACGCGAGATGGCCGGCCTCCTCGTCGGCTCCGAAGGCCCGGGGAAGATGAACGGCGTCGCGCCCGGAGCGACGGTGCTCCCGATCCGGGTCGCGGGCTGGCAGCCCGAGGCGAGCGGGCGCTGGGCGGTCTACGGCCGCACCGACCAGCTGATCGCCGGCCTCGAGCGCGCCGTCGACCCGAACCTGGACGGCGTCGCTCTCGACGCGGCGCGGATCGCGCTCGTCGGGGTCGCCGAGCCGTTCGCAGCCTTCGAGGACAGCCCGTCGGCCAGAGCCGTGGCGGGAGCGCTCCGGCTCGACACGCTCGTGGTCGCGCCTGCCGGCAACGACGGTCTGGCCGGCCCGGGGTACGGAAGCATCTCGGGCCCGGGCGGATCACGTGCGGCGCTCACCGTCGGCGCGGCCGACCTCCGGGACTCCTCTGCGTCCGTGCGCGTCGTGGCGCGCGTCGGGCTCGGCGTCCTCTTCGACCGCCGCGTGCCGCTCGCCGGAGCCGTCGAGCCGAGCTCGGATCAGACGCTGTCCGTTGAGCGTTCCGCGCCTCGGGCCCGCCGAGCTCACGCAGGGCGCGCCGCCGAGCCTGGACGAGTTCTTCTCGAAGAGCGGGATGAGCCTCGTCGCGGGGCGCGCTGCTCTCGTCCCTGCGGGCAACGACCCGGGCTATGCAGCGGCGCAGGCCGCGAAGGCGGGCGCCTCGTCCGTCGTGCTCTACGGCGACGCGCTTCCGGGCGGCGGGATCGGCCTCGACGACGGCGTCACCGTCCCGGTCGTCGGGCTGCCGTCGGCGCTCGGCAAGCGGCTCGCCGACGAGCTCGCCGGGGGGCGGACAGTGATGGTGTCGATCGGTCGAACGAGCTCCGAGACGAGCTCCACGGAGGGCGGTGTCGCGCCGTTCTCGTCCCGCGGGCTCGCGTTCGACGGGTTCGTGAAGCCGGACCTCGTCGCGCCCGGTGTCGGCCTCCTGACCGCGGATCCCGGCAAGGCCGAGGACGGCTCGGCCCGCTACTCGAGCATCAGCGGCACGAGCGCCGCGTCGGCCATCGTCGCCGGCTCGGCCGCGCTGCTCGCGGAGGCCAGGCCCGACCTGGACGCATCCGCGCTCAAGGGCCTGCTCGCAGGCTCGGCGAGGCAGCTCCCGCGCGAGTCGGTCGCGGCGCAGGGAACAGGGCTCCTGGACATCGGCGCGACTGCCGCGGGAGAGGTCGCGGCGCTTCCGACCACGCTCAGCTTCGGGCGGGCGACGCGCGGCTCGGGCTGGCACGCGACGCGCAGGCTCGTCGTGCGCAACCTGTCGTCCCGCCGGCTGACCGTCGAGTTCGCCGCCGACCGGCGCGATCGGGGCGGCGCCCGCGCGCTCGTGTTCGCGTTCGCGCCGTCGCAGGCGCGGATCAGGCCGCACGGAATCGCGACGGTCTACGTCGCCGTGCGCGCGCTGGCGCCGATGGGCGACCCGGTCGAGGGCCTGCTCGCGATCCGTCCTCGCGGGAGCAACGCGATCCACGTTCCGTGGCTGGTCACGGTGCGGCCGCGCCACGACGCGCTGCTCTCGTCGATCCATCTGTCCAGCAGCGAGTTCCGTCCCTCCGACACCGCACCGGCCGTGCTCTCGTTCCAGGCGGGGCGAATCGCGGCCGGCGGGCAGGTCGAGCCGGTCGCGCTGCTCGTGCTCCACCTCCGGCGAAGCGACGGCTCGAAGCTCGGCATCCTGGCCCAGCTCCGCGACCTCCTGCCCGGACGCTACGCCTTCGGCCTGACCGGGCGCGACGCGAACGGCGACACGCTCGAGCCCGGCAAGTACCGGCTCCTGCTGACCGCGTATCCGACCGGACAGGGGCCGCCTAGCGAGGCGATCGTGCCGTTCACCATTCGGTGACTCGTGCGCCCCGGCTTATACTCGCCGCCGGAAGATCACGTCATTTGCAGCCGATTCAAGGAGTGACTTCGTGACCACCGTTGCGGCCCCCGTCTCCCATCTCCGCGAGAACCCGTTCGAGATCGCCCAGAATCAGCTCCACCGGGTCGCGGACACGTTCAAGATCGATCCGAACCTGATCGCGGTCCTGCAGGAGTGCAAGAAAGCGGTCGTCGTCTCGGTGCCGGTGGTCCTGGACAACGGCACCGTCCAGGCCTTCGAGGGCTACCGCGTCACGCACAACATCGCGCGCGGGCCGTCGAAGGGCGGTATCCGGTACCACCCTGACGTCACGCTCGACGAGGTGAAGGCGCTCTCGATGTGGATGACGTGGAAGTGCGCGCTGATGAACATCCCGTTCGGCGGCGCGAAGGGCGGCATCGCGTGCGATCCGAAGAAGCTCTCGGAGATCGAGCTCCAGAAGATGACCCGCCGCTACACGTCGGAGATCATCAACGAGATCGGGCCGGAGAAGGACATTCCGGCTCCGGACGTGGGCACGGACGGGCGCGTGATGGCCTGGATCTTCGACACGTACTCGATGAACAAGGGCCACTCGGTGCTCGGCGTCGTGACCGGGAAGCCGCTGAACATCGGCGGCTCGCTCGGGCGGCTCGAGGCGACCGCCCGCGGCGCGCTCTACATCATCCGCGAGGCCGTCCGCAAGCAGGGCGCGACGATCGCGGGCCAGCGCGTCGTCGTCGAGGGCTTCGGCAACGTCGGCATGTACCTGGCGCGGTTCCTCGCGCAGGAGGGCGCCACGGTGATCGCCGCCTCGGACTCGTCCGGAGGCGTCCACAACCCGAAGGGGATCGACGTCGAGACCGCGATCGCGCACAAGCAGGAAACCGGCTCGCTCACCGGCCTCAAGGACACGGAGAGGCTCACCGACGAGGAGCTGCTGCTCCTCGAGTGCGACGTGCTCGCGCCATGCGCGCTCGAGCAGGTGATCACCTCGGACAACGCGGACAAGGTCAAGGCGAAGATCATCTGCGAGGGTGCGAACGGGCCGACGACGCCCGCCGCGGACGAGATCCTCGAGGACCGCGGCGTGCTCGTCCTCCCGGACGTGCTCGCGAACGCGGGCGGCGTCGTCGTCTCGTACTTCGAGTGGGTGCAGGGCCTCCAGGAGTACTTCTGGAAGGAGGACGAGGTGAACGCGCGGCTGAACGACATCTCGACCCGCGCGTTCAACGAGACCTGGGCGACCCGCGAGAGCCGCGGCACGAGCATGCGGATGGCCGCGTACGGGCTGGCCGTGAACCGCGTCGCCGAGGCGACGACGACGCGCGGCCTCTACCCGTAGCCCGCGTCCGGCTCTACGGCGCGCAGGGGTGCCACCTCTGCGAGCGTGCGCGCGAGACCGTCTCGGCGCTCCGGGACGAGCTCGGCTTCGAGCTCGAGGAGATCCTGATCGACGGCGACCCCGAGCTCGAGGCTCGCTACCGCGAGCTGCTCCCGGTCGTCGAGATCGACGGCGAGCAGGCGTTCGTCTACTTCGTGCCACCGGATGCAATGCGGCGCCGGCTCGCACAAGCGGACTCCTGAGAAGGGACTTTGTAACACCCCGACGCAAGAAGGGGTGCCGAAATGCAAGAATCCTTGTGTGGTGTTACAAACTCCGCCCCAGACCGCGCCGACTGATCGGCTGACGGTCGGAGTCGCCGCTCGGTTGAGCCGGTATCTCCAGGTTCTGACCCAGGCGAAGAAGATGGGCAAGGCGCGGATCTCCTCGCAGGAGATCTCGGACTACACGAACATCAACGCCACCCAGATCCGCCGCGACCTGTCCGCGTTCGGGAAGTTCGGCAAGCGCGGCGTCGGCTACAACATCGACAGCCTGCTCGGCGAGATCCGCAAGATCCTGCGGACGCAGGGGCAGCACAACATCATGCTCGTCGGCGCGGGCCGGCTCGGCGAGGCGATCGTCAGCTCGCCGATCTTCGCCGAGCACGGGATCCACATCGCGGCGATCGTCGACACCGACCCGGAGAAGGTGGGCCGCCAGGTCGGCGACATCGACGTCAGCAACTACGGCGAGCTGAACGAGCTCGTTCACGACAAGAACATCATCGTCGGCGTCCTGGCCGTGCCGGCGACGAGCGCGCAGCAGGCCGCCGAGGATCTCGTCGACTCGGGCGTGAAGATCATCTTCAACTACTCCGAGGCGCTCCTCGACGTCCCCTCCGACGTCGCGGTCCACACGTCGAATCCCGCCGTCGACCTTCTCTACGCGCTCTACTTCCACCTCACCTAGCGGCTGACGGTTCTCATTTGTGCCCGCGGCGCCGGGTCCCTACCCTGGTTCGCCGTAAGGGGGTAACACACGACCAGTGCGCGCAGGCTTCTGCACGCACAGGGGAGAGAGAGGAGAAGGGGCATATGTCCCGATTCGTTTCGATCCTGGCTGCGGCCGCTCTCATCGTGGGGCTCGCGGCGAGCCAGGCTTCCTCGTCGGATCGCTCCACGCTGCACGGGAGCGCGCCGCCGTGGGCGAACTCGCACAACCAGGCAGGGAACGCGGATCCCGCCGGCCCAGTCGGCTTCCGCGTCTACCTCGGCTGGAAGGACGGCGCCGAAGCGGCCGCACAGGCCGTCTCCGACCCGCACAGCAGCTCGTACGGCCACTACCTGACGCCGCAGCAGTTCCGGCAGAGCTTCGCTCCGTCGCAGGCGCAGGTCGGCGCAGTCCAGTCCTGGCTGCGCAGCCAGGGCTTCACGATCGACTACACGCCGCAGAACAACCACTACGTCGCGGCCGAAGGCACGGTCGCCCAGGCGAACACGGCGTTCGGCACGACGCTTCGGTTGTACAACGTCCGCGGCAAGACGCTCCGGTCGCCCGACGCCGACGTCTCGATTCCGAACTCGCTGGCGACCGTCGTCACCGGCGTGCTCGGCCTGGACGAGAGCGCCGCGTTCGTGCGGCCCGACGATCGCGCGCCGCAAGGCGCCGCCGAGCCCGGGCTTCCGCAACGCACCGCCGCTGTCGGCCTACTGGGCGCAGCTGCTGTCGCCGTACGCGTTCCCGGCCGGCTTCACCGACGTGAATCTGCCGACGCGCGCCGTGGTCCGATGAAGGGCCACACGCCGGCTCAGATCAAGGGTGCGTACGGCATCTCGAGCGCGTACGACGGAGCCGGTCAGACCGTGGCCGATCATCGACGCCTACGCGTCGCCGACGATCCTCCAGGACGTCAACCAGTGGTCGACCAACCGCGGCCTGCCGACGATCACCGGCTCGCAGTTCCAGCAGGTCGTCGCGCCGGGCACGTTCCGCCGCCCGCAGAACACGAAGCAGGATCCGCAGGGCTGGTACGGCGAGGAGACCCTCGACGTCGAGGCCGTGCACGGCATGGCGCCGGCCGCGAACATCGTCTACGTCGGGGCTCCGAACAACTACCAGGATCTCGACGCGGCGATGAACCACGTCGTCGATCGGCACCTGGCCCAGATCGTGACCAACTCGTACGGCTTCGACACGACCGAGCTCCTTCCGCCGGGGTACATGAAGCCGATCGAGGACACGCTCATCCAGGCGGCCGCCGAGGGCATCGGCGTCTACTTCTCGTCCGGTGACAACGGCGACGAGAGCTCGACGTTCGGCTTCCCGACGACGGACTGGCCCGCCTCGAGCCCGTGGGTGACCGCGGTCGGCGGCACCAGCCTCGGCGTGACGCGCGAACAACACGCGTGCGCTCGAGACCGGCTGGGGCACGAGCACCTACTGCGTGCGACACGACGACGCTCGCGTGCACCCGCAGCGGCTGGCTGTACGGCGCCGGCGGCGGCGTCAGCGTCGTGTTCGCCGAAGCCCTGGTACCAGTCCGGCCTGAACATCAGCGGCCGCGGCAGTGCCTGACGTCGCGGCCTCGGCGATCCCCAGACGGGGTTCCTGGTCGGCCAGACGCAGACCTTCCCCGAAGGGGTGCTACTACGACGAGTACCGAATCGGCGGCACGAGCCTCTCGTCGCCGATCTTCGCGGGCCTGATGGCGCTCGCGGATCAGAAGGCCGGGTTCGCTGCACGGCTTTGCGAACCCCGCGTTCTACGCGAACCCGCAGCGCGTTCTACGGACGTGCTCTCGGTGAAGACGGCCGTCGCGCGGCGCAACTTCGTCAACGGCGTCGACGCAACCGCCGGCACGGTCGGACGTGCTCCGGACGTTCGACGACTACTCGGGCTCGCCCTCGCAGCACACGGGCCCGGCTGGGACAACGTGACCGGCCTCGGGGTCCCGAACGGGATCTTCAGCCCGTAGGTCAAACCGACCCAACCAGCCATGTCCCGGGACCAGGTCCCGGGGCATGGCTGATGTGAAGATGTCTCGATGCGCATCCTGCTCTGGCACGGATACCTGCTCGGCGGGACCGGCTCCAACGTGTACACGCGCTCGCTCGCGCGCGAGTGGAGCCGCGCCGGCCACGACGTGACCGTGTTCGCGCAGGAGCCCCGGCCCGAGGACTACGACCTCGGCGGGGCCTCCGTCGTGCGCCCGGACATCGGCGGGCTGCTTCCGACCTTCGTCCTCGACGAGTACGAAGGCATGGAGGTGCGGCTCGTGCAGGACCTGACCGCGGCCGAGCGCGAGCGCTACGTGACGGCGAACGCCGAAGCGCTCCGAGCGCATCTGCCCGCCGACCTCGTGTTTGCGAACCACGTCGTGCTCGGCGGGCCGGTGGCGGCCGCCACGGGAGCGACGTACGGGGTCAAGGCGCACGGCTCGGAGCTCGAGTACTCGATGCGCGGGAACGAGGAGCTGTCGCGGTGGGGGAGAGAGTCACTCGCGGGCGCCGAGGCGGTGTTCGTCGGCTCCGAGCACATCCGCCGGGTGCTCGACGAGGTCGTCGGCCACGTCGACCGCGTGCACGTCGTCCCGCCGGGCGTCGACGTCGACGAGTTCGTGCCTCTGCCCCGCGACGAGGCCCTGCGCGACCTGCTCGTCGAGAGCCGGGCCGACCCTCCGAATCCGGACAACGCCCACGAGCGGCTACCCGACGAGGGGAACGCGGAGCGGCTCGAGTCGTTCCTCGCCGACGACGAGCCGACCGTTCTCTACTTCGGCAAGCTCCTACGCAACAAGGGCGTGCACGTGCTGTTCGAGGCTCTGCGCGACGTCGACGCGAGGGCCGTCGTCGTCGGCTTCGGCGACTACCGCGAGGAGCTCGAGCGAACGGCTCCGCCCCGCACGCTCTTCACCGGCCCGCTGGAGCACCGGCACCTCGCGAAGCTGATCCCGCTCACCCACGTGACCGCCGTTCCGTCGATCTTCCCCGAGGCGTTCGGCATGGTCGCCGCCGAGGCGGCCGCCGCCGGCTCGCTGCCCCTCGTCGCGAACCACTCCGGCCTCGCGGAGATCGCCGCCGGAGTCTCCGCCGAGTATCCGGAGCCCGACCGCGACCTGACGAGCTTCACGACGGGCGACTCCGCGGACCTGGCCGGGAAGCTGCGCAGGCTCCTGGCGCTCGACCCCGAGGAGCGGGCGCGGCTCCAGGAAGCCGCGCGGCGCGCAGTTGTCGAGCGTTGGAGCTGGGCGGGCGTCGCGCGGCGGCTTGCTCGAGCCTTTTCACTAACCTCTCGCCGTGGCCGAGGAGCGCGTCCTGAGTGGCGACGAACAGCTGCGGCTCGGCCGCGAGCAGTTCGAGTCTGCGACCGACTTCACGGTCGCGGTCGAGGAGGAGTTCGCGATCCTCGACCCGGAGAGCCTCTCGCTGACGGACGGCTTCGAGCAGCTGAAAGCGGCCGCGCAGGGCACCGAGCTCGAGCCGCACCTCGCCGGTGAGCTGATCGCGTCCGAGGTCGAGGTCCGGACGGGCCGGTGCGAGACCTTCGCCGACGCGGTCGCGCTCGTCCCCAAGCGCCGTGCCCAGCTCCGCGAGCTCGCCGACGGCCTCGGCTTCACGCTCGGCGCGACCGGCGCGCACCCCTGGAGCCCGTGGCAGGAGCAGCGGATCATCGACACGCCGCACTACCGCGTGCGCGACGAGCTGCTCCGCTACGTCGTCTGGCGCAACAACACGTTCGGCATCCACATCCACGTTGCGATCCACGGCGCCGGATCGCGCGGTCGCGAGTCTGCGACGCCCTTCGCACGTACCTCCCGGAGCTGCTCGCGCTGTCCGCGAGCTCGCCGTTCCTCGAGCACGTGAACACAGGGCTGCACTCGGTGCGCACGCAGATCTTCACGAAGTTCTTTCCGCGCTGCGGCATGCCCGACGTCTACGGCGACTGGCGCACGTTCGAGGACTACTGCCACTTCCTGTTCGACACGGGCTCGATCCACGAGCACACGGAGATGTGGTGGTCGGTGCGCCCGCACCTCGCCTTCCCGACGGTCGAGATCCGGATCTGCGACGCGCAACCGCTCGAGGATGAGGCGATCTCGCTGGCGGCGCTCGCGTACTCGCTGACGGCGCGGATCGCCCGTGCGCTCGACGAGGGCGAGGAGCTGCTCCACCCGCCGCACCGTGAGATCGAGGAGAACTTCTGGCGTGCGATCCGCTGGGGACTGTCGGGCGAGATGATCGACCTCGCGACGCACGAGGTGAGGCCTACGCGTGCCGCGCTCGAGGAGATGATCGAGTGGGTGCGGCCGGTCGCCGAGGAGCTCGGCGCCGCGGAGTACCTGTCCGTGCCCTCGGCGAACGCGTGCGAGCGCCAGATCGCGCGCTTCGAGGAGGGTGCGACGCTCGAGGAGATCTACGCGGAGCAGGTTCGGCCCCAGGCGCCGCTTGCGGCGCCGCCCTCAGGAGGCGCGGGCTCTGCCCGTGCCTCCGTCGGAACTGATCGGTCGACCCAATCGGGTCCACCAGAACCGCAACAGGGAGTTGTCGGTGGCTGAGGAGGGCGAGCTCTCACAGGAGGAGCTGCTCGAGCACATCCGGCAGCTGAAGGTGTCGGACCTGCTGCTCTCGATCCTCCCGACCGTCGCTCAGCTCGGCTACGCGAAGCTCGAGCCCGACGGCCGCGACCTCGAGCAGGCGAGGCTCGCGATCGAGTCGCTGCGCGCGCTCACTACCGTCCTCGCCGGCTCCGTGCCCGAGGAGGTCGTGCACGACTTCGAGCAGGCGACCGCGAACCTGCAGCTCGCCTACGCGAAGGCGGTCGACGAGGCAGTCCTAGGAGCGGGCCCAGACGACGGCCGCGACCGGGAGCGCGGCCGCGAGCAGGACCGCCAGCGCGATCCAGCCCATCGTGTTGCCGCTCGAGCCGCTGCTCTCGATCGGAGCCGCGGTCACCGGGCGCGGAGTGGTGCGGTAGACGTAGGTCGTCGAGCTGTGGCCCGTCGCGTCGGCGGCCGGAGAGGAACTGGTCGTACTGGCGCTTCCGCGCGTAGGTCAGCTCGAGGTCGATCGTGTTCGCGAGCTGGTCGCGGACGCTCTGCGTCGGCCGCACGCGATCCGGGACGCCGACCGTGCGCACCCGCATCGAGATCTTCGGCGGCCGGGGCCGGGCACGAAGACGCGCAGCTCGGTTCCGGTGGACTCCGTCGAGCACGGCCTTGAAGCTCCGCGAGACCGCATCTCCGGTCGAACCGTGCCGGACACGAGGAGCGGCGCCGCCACCCGGACGTCGACGGGCCGCTGGGCGCCGCGGACCTCGACGTTCAGCCCCTCGGCCGTGAAGTTGCGCCGGATCGCGTTCCGAATGCGCCCGAGGACCTGGCCAGCCCGACCGGCTCCACGTCGGCCGTGTACGACTTCGCCGTCACGCCGGTCACGTTCTCGATCACGACGACGCTGTCCGGCTCCGCTCTTCTCGACGTGAACCTTGACCGGCAACATCGGCGCGCTCTCGTCGACGCGCAGGTCGGCAATCACGGACAGCCGGCGAATGCCCGGCGAGAAGCCCTGCCAGAGGATCTGGTTCGTCCGCTGGCCCGGAGGCGACTCTGTGCCCGGCCCCGGGAGCACGGTCCGCACCGGCGCCGCGATCGCGAAGACGTAGTCGCCGAGCCTCTTCATGACGAGGGTCTGCTGGACCCGGATCGCGTTCGGCGTGCCGTCCTCGTCGAGCCCGACGACGACGCGCTCGCGGTTCGACACGCGCCGGAAGAAGCGGGGTGAGATCGGCAGCGGGCCGGCCACCTTCGGCGCGAGCGGCGGCGTCTGCGGCAGCACCTGCGGGGGCCAGGGCAGCGACACCGTGCGCGCGCCCGCCGCGCACGGGACCGCGAGCGCGGTCGCGCAGAGCGCGAGAAGGAGCGCCCGCCGGCTCAGCGCCGTTGTTCGATCGGAACGAGCGTCGCCGATAGCGGATCGTCCTTGACGGGCCTGTACGTCATGCCGTCGAACTTCGCGAAGTAGACGTCGTCGTCGACGACGCCCTCGTGGTTGCGCTCGTTGAACCCGCGCTGGTCGCCGTTCGCGCCCGCGACCGTCACCTGGTTGAGCGCGGCCAGGATCTTCTTCTTGTCCGCGACCCCGCCCGCGCGCTGGATCGCGGCTGCGAGCACGTTCACGAAGTCGTACGAGTACATCGCGTAGTCGGGCGGCTGCACGACCTGCGCGCCGTCGGGCGTCTTCACGCCGACGAGCTGCACGCCGAAGCGGTTCTCGAGGTCGCGCTGGAAGGCTGAGGAACGGGCCTGCGCCGACCTCGGCCGTCGGTCGGCCGGACGCGAACGTGAGCCCGTCGACCCAGTCCGGATGGTTCGCGAGCTGCTGGCGAACGAGCGGGTCCTCTCCGGTCGGCGACGTGTAGACCGGGACTTTCCAGCCGGACGAGCGCGCCGCCGAGAGGACGCCCGCAATCGTCGTCGGCTGGGCCCAGACGAGGAGCGCGGTCGCTCCGGCGCGGCGGGCGCGGAGCACCTGCGGCGAGAGATCCGGCGCGGCAGCCGGGACGGTCAGCTTGGCCGCCACCGAATCCGGGTTCTCCGCGAACGCCTCGTCGAGCGCCTTCGCGCCCTCCTGCCCGTACGAGGAGTCGTCCGTGATCAGCGCGACCTTCAGCTTCTTCGGGATCAGGTACTCGGCGAAGCGGAAGGACATGCCGTGGTCGGTCGGCGCGATGCGAAAGACGTTCGGCCGCTTGGCCGGGTCGATGAGGCCCTCGCCGCCCTGGTAGGTGACTGCGAGCGGGATGTCCTTGTCGCGCGCGATCTGCCAGGAGGCGTCGACGCCGGTGCCTTCGTCGACGATCGCGACCGCGCCGTCGGCGATCGCCTTGCGGACGTTGCGGACCGCGGTGCTCGGGGAGAGGCCCGTGTCGTAGCGCTTGATCCGGAAGCGGTACTTGACGCCGTCGACCTCGACGCCGGCCTTCGAAGCGGCGAGCTCGGCGCCGTCGGCGATCGTCTGCCCGACGTACGGCGTCCGCGAGAACGGCGCGTTGACCGCGATCGTCACGGTCTTGGTCTTGGTCGAGTCCGCGCTCTTGTCGTCGCTGCAGCCGGCGAGGACCGCACAAAACGCGACGACGAAAAGGAGTCGCCTCACGAGAGCTTCTGTCGTCCTAGGTAGGCCATCTTCACCGCGTCGTCGGAGGCGACCTCGGCAAGTGTGCCTGATGCGATCCGGCGACCTGCCTCGAGAACCGTCACGACGTCGGCGACACGTCGGACGAAACGAAGGTTGTGCTCGATCACGAGCAGCGCGAGGCCGCTCTCTCGAAGCTCGTGGAGAAGCTCCGCCAGCCGGTCGAGCTCGGCTGCCGATCCGCCCGCCGCGGGCTCGTCGAGGAGCAGGACGCGGGGCTCGGTCGCGAGGGCGGAGGCGAGCATGAGCAGGCGCTGCTCGTGCGCGGTCAGCTCCGAGGCCGGTCGATCCGGGTCGTGGAGGCCGACGAGCTCGAGCGCGCCGAGCGCTTTCTGCTCCGCAAGCCGTTCGTCGGCGCGCGCCTTCGGCGTCCTGAGCGCGGTTCGGAACGGGCCTTCGTGCTCGAGTCGGAGGCCCGCGCCGACGAGCGCGTTCTGGAGCGCGGTCAGCTCGGGGAAGACGGCCGTCGCCTGCTGCGTGCCGACGACTCCCTGGAGCACGCGCGCGCGAGGCGGGCCGGAGAGCTCGGTCCCGTTCAGCCGCACTGTTCCCTCTTCCGGGACGAGCTCGCCGACGAGCGCCTTCAGCGCGGTCGTCTTCCCGCTGCCGTTCGGGCCGATCAGCGCGTGCACGCGTCCGGGGGCGAGATCGAGGTCGACGTGGTCGAGGGCGACGAGGCTGCCGTAGCTCTTCGTGAGGCCGCGCGCCCGCAACGGCTCGGGCGCCTCGACCCGCGGCGCCTCGCGCGCAGGTGGGATTGGTCTCGGGGCATGCCTCGGCGGGGTACGGCTCCGCCACCAATCACGCGCTACCGGGAGCAGGCCCGCGCCGCCGAGGCCGAGGACGAGCAGCATCCCGTAGCCGGTGAGCATCTCCTCGAGCCGTCCGGGCGGGAGGCCGCGGAGACCGCCGATCTGTTCCGCCGCGTTCGAGAACGCGCTGATCACGAGCAGGCCGACGATCGGGCCGAGCGGCAGTCGCGCACCGCCGAGGATCACCGCCACGAAGAGCTTGAACGAGACGGCAGGCCCGTACGACGACGCGTCCGCGACCTGAAGCAGCTCGACTCCGAGAGCGCCCGCGACACCGGCGATCGCGGCCGAAGCGGTGAAGACGCCCAGCCGCGAGTGTGCGACCCGAACGCCGAGGCCCGCCGCCGCGCGCCGCTGGTCCCGGGCTGCCGCGAGGCCGAGCCCCGGCGCCCGGGGGGCGATCACCGCGAGCGCGAGGACGGTGAGCGCGAGGAGCGTGAGCCCGATCACGTAGTGGTCGCTCGGCGTCAACGTATGGCCGAGCACCGTCGCCTCGGGCAGCACGAGCCCTTGTGCTCCACCCGAGATCCCGGGGAACGAGGTCAGCAGGAGCAGCAAGATCCAGCTGAGGATCCAGGTGCTGACGGCGACGAACGCGCTGCGCAGCCGTCCGGTCGCGAGGCCCGTCAGCACGCCGACGCCCGCCGTGATCGCGACCGCCGCGACGAGCGAGGGCAGGAGCGGCCAGCCGGCCTTCGTGCGCAGGAGTGCCTCGGAGAACGCGCCGATCCCGAGAAACGCGCCCTGGCCGAGCGAGGGGATTCCCGCCAGCCCGACCGCGTACGCGAGCCCCACGGCCGCGAGCGCGAGGTACACGAACTCGGCGAGGTCGGGCATCCGGCCCGAGAGCGGAAGCACCGCGGGGGCGACGAGAGCAGCGAGGAACGCGAGCAGCCAGAGCGTCGTCGTCCAGCTCCAGGCCGCACGGGCATCGCGGACGGCCGCGGACAGCTCCGCCCGGGTCTCGTCGAACACGCCTGAAGCCGCGCTCATGCCGTGCTCGCGACGGGCTCCGCGCGCAGGGACCGGTACGCGATCACGCCGAGGGCGATCCCGAGCGGAATCAGCTCGCCGTACTGCGGGCCGAGGCCGAAGCCGCCGATACGCAGGTTGTCGATCGCCGCCTCGGCGAGGCCGACCCCGAGACCCGCGGCGAACGCGGCCCACGGCGACCCGAAGCGGACGATCAGCGCCGCGACGAGCCCCTTCAACCCGAGCAGCGCCCCCGAGTCGACCGTGAACGGGGTGGACGGCGCGGCCGCGACCGCGGTGAGCGCGGCGAGCCCGCCGACGAGCCCGAACGCGAGCGCGACCAGCGTCTCGACCGGAAGCCCCACGAAGCGCGCGGCCTCAGGGTCGGACGAGATCGCCTGCAGCGCCCGTCCTCGACGAGTCCGCTCCAGCGTCCAGGCGGCGAGCGCGGCCAGCGCGGCGGCCAGCCCGATCACGAAGAACGACCGCACCTGGACGCTGGCGCCTGCGATCGTCACGACCCCGTTCCGCCCGACGTTCTCGAAGTGGAACGGGTCGGGGAAGACGTACGCCGGCCGCGTGAAGACGGCGCCGATCATCCCGCGGAGCGCGAAGGCGATCGCGAGCGTCGAGGCGACCCAC
The DNA here is from genome assembly GCA_963825795.1 of uncultured Actinomycetes bacterium. GTDB lineage: Bacteria > Actinomycetota > Thermoleophilia > Gaiellales > Gaiellaceae > VAXT01. The sequence continues at coordinate 125,166 of CAWGVD010000056.1, forward strand.
CCGACGGTCGAGCCGCGCAGCAGGTACGGCTCGATGAAGAGGACGTACGTCGCCGCCCCGACGCCGATGCAGAGCACGAGCCCGACCGCGAGCGCGAACAGGAAACGGCCGAAGCCGAGGCTCGTCTGGCTCACCGGCCCGGTGCCTGCGGCGACGAGGAGCGTCGTGAACACGCCGAAGGCGACGAGGTCGCCGAACGCGAAGTAGACGACCCCGGTCAGCCGGTAGATGAGCGAGTAGCCGACGGCGAAGATGCCGTACACGCCCCCGGCCGCGAGGCCGGTGACGATCACCTGGACGACGAGGCTCACGGCGGGACACTACTCAGGTGCGCGGTTGGGGCTAAACCCCGTGGCGAGATCTGCCGACGGTTCCCATATGCGATCCAAGATCAAACGTGCTAGAACTCCGAACCAGTTGATGGGGGGGAGGACATCTGGTCGCATGCGTTTCGGGCTCGCCGCCTTTGGCGCGGTCCTCATCGGGGGGATCGCCGTCGGCCTCGCCGTACTCGGCTCGACTGACAACACCAAGTCGTCGCAGCTGCACGTTCGGCGGGCTGTGGCAGCCGGCGCGCCCGTTTCGCAAACCGCCTCGCACTCCAGTTCCCCAGTGGTGCCGACCGTCCAGGTCGCACGGCCCACGATCACTCAGCCGTCTTCGCGACATGCGGTCCGAGCACGCTGAAGGCGAACACGGTGTTCAACAAGGTCGCTCGAGCACTCGCGTGCAGAAAGCGTCACCAGTGCGAGACCGTCATCAGGGCAGCGCGCTGCTCCAGACGAGCGCGCCGAAGAACCTGATGCCGGCTCCGATCCAGAATTTCGCCGGGATCAGCAATCCGAACGGCGCCTTTCCGCCGGACACCGAAGGCGACGTCGGCCCGAACTACTACATGCAGTGGGTGAACCTCTCGTTGCGCGTCTTCAACAAGAACGGGACGCCTGCGACGCCGGTCGTGAACGGGTACACGCTGTTCACCGGCAAGCCGCACTGCGGAATCTCCAGTCCGGCAACGGCGGCGACCCGATCGTCCTCTACGACCAGTTCTCGGACCGCTGGCTCGCCAGCCAGCTCGCGTATCCGACCTATCCCAGCGGGCCCTTCTACCAGTGCGTCGCCGTACTCGCAGACGGGCGACCCGACGGGTACCTGGTGCGCCTACGAATACGTCGCGCACCAGACCAACCTCAACGACTATCCGAAGTTCGGCGTCTGGCCGACCCAGCACGCGTACATGATCACGGTCAACCAGTTCGCGGAGCCCGGTGACAACTGGGCAGGCGTCGGCGTCTTCGCGCTCGAGCGCGACGCAGCTGAGCAACTGCGGCGCCGCTCGGATGATCTACAAGGACATGCTTCCGGTCGAGCCGAACCTCTGGGGCGGCATGCTCCCGGCCGACCTCGACGGCTCGACGATGCCGCCTGCGAACGCGCCTGCGCCGCTGATCGAGGTCGACGCGCAGGAATGGGATCCGGTGCACTTCCCGCAGGATCGACTCGACGTCTGGAACGCGACCGTGGACTGGTCGGGATCCGGCACGATCAACGTCTCGCACGAAGGGCCGCTCCCGACGGCGCCCTTCGACGGGAACCTCTGCAACTTCGCCGCGTGCATCCCGCAGCCCGGCACGTCGACCAAGCTCGACACGCTCAACGACCGCCTCATGTACCGGATGGCGTACCGCAACTTCGGCGACCACCAGGCGATCGTCGTCAACCACTCGGTCGACGCCGACGGCGCCGACCATGCCGGCGTCCGCTGGTACGAGCTGCGCAAGACGACTCGGGCAACTGGTCGATCTTCCAGCAGGGCACCTACGAGCCGGACACGACGGTGAACCGCTGGATGGGCTCTGCCGCGATGGATCACGACGGCAACATGGCCATCGGCTTCTCGACGAGCAGCGGTACCGCGCCGAACTACCCGAGCATCCGCTACGCCGGGCGGCTCGCGACCGATCCGCTCGGACAGCTCTCTCAGGGTGAGACGACGCTGATGGCCGGGACAGGCTCGCAGACCGGCCCGCTCAGTCGCTGGGGCGACTACTCGATGATGTCCGATCGACCCGACCGACGACTGCACCTTCTGGTTCACGAGCGAGTATGTGACGACGACCGGTTCGAGGACGTGGGAGACGCGGATCGGGAGCTTCAAGTTCCCGTCCTGTGTTGGTGGGCCGCCGCCGCCGCCGCCGCCGCCGCCACCTCCGCCACCTCCGCCGCCGCCACCTCCGCCGCCTCCGCCACCGCCACCGCCACCGCCGCCGCCACCGCCGCCGCCTCCGCCGCCGCCACCGCCTCCGCCACCTCCGCCGCCACCTCCGCCGCCACCTCCACCTCCACCACCTCCGCCGCCACCGACCCGATGCCGTGTCCCGCGCGTCCTCGGACTCCGCCTCGCAGCCGCGAAGACGAAGATCCGGCGTGCGCACTGCTCGGTCGGCAACGTCCGCCGCGTCCGCTCCAGGCGCTCGCTGCGCGGCCGTGTCGTCTCGCAGAACCCGAGGCCGGGCACGATCAAGCGCCGGAACTTCCCGGTCAAGCTCGCCGTCGGCCGCGGCTAGTCGGCGCGGCGCCGGCCGCGAAATTTCTTTGAAAATCTCGTAGGAGCCTGTAACAATCAGGTTCGTGAGGGGAGGGCACGTTCGGCTTGCGCTTTTGCTGGCCTCGGGGCTGTTCGTCGCTGTCGTCGTGTTCGCTGCGACGAAGAGCACGAACAGACAGCCCGTTGCCGCGTCGAACGGCTCACCGGATGCGCCCGCCGTCGGAGCTCCGGCGTCGAGCGTCAAGGCGTCGCCGAGCCACATGGTCGGGATCGCGCAGCCGGTGCGCATTCCTCCGCTTCGGACACTGAAGTCGAAGCCGGCCAAGTACGGCCCGGTCCCGGAAACCGACTTCGAGAGCTATCCGACGAGGCAGCCCGGCAGCAGCACGCGCGACACGGTCGTCCAGGGCAGCGCGCCGAAGAACCGGATGCCGAGCCCGGACCTGACCTTCGACGGCATCGCCAACCTCTGCGGGTGCTATCCGCCCGACACCGAGGGCGACGTAGGCCCCAACCACTACATGGAATGGGTCAACGCCCACTACGCGATCTACACGAAGACGGGCACTCAGGTCGTGCCCCCGACCACGGGCAACACGATCTTTACGGGAACGCCGTTCTGCGGCTCGCACAACAACGGCGACCCGATCGTGCTCTACGACCAGTTCGCGCAGCGCTGGATGGTCTCGCAGTTCGCGTTCAACAGCACGAGCCAGGGGCCGTTCTACCAGTGCATCGCGGTCTCGAACTCGAGCGATCCGACCGCGGGCTGGTGCGCGTACGAGTTCCTCGTGCACCAGACGAAGTTCAACGACTATCCGAAGTTCGGCATCTGGCCGGCTCAGAACTCGTACACGATGACCGCGCCGCAGTTCAACTCGACGGGCGGCCAGGGAGTCTGGGGCTTCGAGCGCGACAAGATGATCGCCTGCCAGACGGCCCGCTTCGTGTACCAGGACATGGTCTCGCTCGACCCGACGCTGCCGCGGATCCTGCCGGCCGACGCCGACGGGCCCGTGGCGCCGCCTGACGGCACGCCGCAGCCGATCGTCACCGACGAGGACGACGGCGCGGGCTACCCGGCCGACCGGATCGTGATCTGGAACGCGACGATGACGTGGGGCGGGACCCCGTCGATCACGCTCACGCACGAGAGCGATCTCCCGGTCGCAGCGTTCGACCAGGACGTGGGCTGCGCCGGCGGCCGCACCTGCATCCCGCAGCCGGGCACGAGCAGTCAAGGTCGACGCGCTGCCCAACCGGCCGATGTACCGCGCCGCCTACCGCAACTTCGGCACCTTCCAGGCGCTGGCCTGGGATCACACCGTCGACGCCGACGCGCCGTCCGGCAACCGGGCGGGGATCCGGTGGTACGAGCTCCGCAAGACGAGCGGTTCCTGGGGCATCCAGAACCAGGGCACGTTCGGCCCGAGCGACGGTCTCTATCGCTGGATGGGCGCGGCCGCGATGGACAAGGACGGGAACCTCGCCGTCGGCTACTCGATCGGGAACGGGACCGCGCCGAACTACCCGAGCATCGCGTACGCCGGCCGGCTCGCGGGCGACCCGCCGAACACACTCGGCCAGGGCGAGGCGATGATGTCACGCCGGGACCGGGCTCCCAGACCGGCCCCTTGAGCCGCTGGGGCGACTACTCGATGATGACGACCGATCCCGTCGACGACTGCACGTTCTGGTACACGACCGAGTACATCCAGACGACGGGCGCGACGCCGTGGCGGACCCGGATCGGGAGCTTCAAGTTCCCGACCTGCACCGGCCCGCCGCCGCCGCCTCCGCCGCCTCCGCCGCCACCTCCGCCTCCGCCGCCTCCGCCGCCTCCGCCACCTCCGCCGCCTCCGCCTCCGCCACCTCCGCCTCCGCCGCCTCCACCTCCGCCTCCGCCTCCGCCGCCTCCGCCTCCGCCACCTCCGCCGCCACCTCCACCCCCACCGCCTCCACCTCCCACGTCCGCTGTCGCGTCCCGAGGGTCCTCGGGCTGCGCCTCGGCGCTGCGAAGACGAAGATCCGGAGAGCGCACTGCTCGGTCGGCAACGTCCGCCGCGTCCGCTCCAGGCGCTCGCTGCGCGGCCGCGTCGTCAACCAGTCACCGCGGCCCGGCACGATCAAGCGCCGGAACTTCCCGGTCAAGCTGGCCGTCGGCCGGGGCTAGTCAGACCCCACGATCCGTCTGTCCGGGCGTCTTGTCAGGGTGAGGCCGCTGAACTAGCATCGCGCCGGACAGGGTCGGCCCGGGACAGGGCCGATCGAGAGGGGGAGGGGAAGGAGTGAGATGTACAGGATTGCGACGGCTATCGCCGCCGGAATGCTGGTGGCTGCTCTCGCGGCGGGTACGTCGGCACTGGGCCGTTCAACGCCCAACAAGGCTTCGGTCGACGCCAAGGTCGCCGAGCAGATCGCAGCTCATGGGCAAACGACGTTCTGGGTCGTTCTCCGCCAGCAAGCGAATCTGACGCCGGCACACTCGATGCGCCCGGCTCCGAGGGGCCGCTACGTCTACGACACGCTGACGGCGACCGCGGACCGCACGCAGCAGTCGCTCAAGCAGTACCTCGAACAACAGCATGTGCCGTACAAGTCCTTCTGGATCCTGAACGCGATCCGGGTGACGGGCGGCAGCACGGTTCTCCAGGCGCTTGCCGAGCGCCCCGAGGTCGCGAAGATCCTTCCGGACGTCGTCTTCAAGATCTCACCGGAGGCCCGCGGCACCCGGGAGCAGACCCCGAACACCGTGGAGTGGGGCGTCGACCGCATCAACGCGCCGCAGGTCTGGTCGACGTACAACGATCGCGGCGAGAACATCGTCGTCGGCAACGTCGACACCGGGGTCCTCTACACCCACGGCGCGCTCGTCGCGAAGTACCGCGGCAACCTCGGGGGCGGCAACTTCAACCACAACTACAACTGGTGGGATCCCTCCGCGGTGTGCGCGAGCGGGACGCCGTGTGACAACAACGGCCACGGCACGCACACGATGGGGACGATGGTCGGCGACGACGGCAATCCGGGCACGAACCAGATCGGCGTCGCCCCGCACGCGACGTGGATCGCGGCCAAGGGTTGCGAGACCAACAGCTGCTCGACGAGCGCGCTGCTGTCCTCGGGCCAATTCATGGTCGCGCCGACCGACCTCAACGGCCAGAACCCGCAGCCGAACATGCGGCCCGACATCGTCAACAACTCGTGGGGCAACTCAACGGCGGCGATGCGTTCTACCAGGCGATCGTGCAGGCCTGGGTCGCGTCCGGGATCTTCCCGTCGTTCTCGAGCGGGAACTCGGGGCCGGGCTGCGGAACCGTTGGCTCGCCCGGGAGCTACGCCGAGAGCTACACGGTCGGATCGTTCGACATCAACAACGTGATCGCGGCGAGCTCGAGCCGAGGCCCGTCTCCATTCGGCGGGATCATCAAGCCGAACATCGCCGCGCCGGGCGTCAACGTGCGCTCGTCGTGGAACAACGGGAGCTATCAGACGATCAGCGGCACCTCGATGGCCGCGCCTCACCTGTCTGCGACCGTGGCCTTGATCTGGTCGGCCGTTCCGGCGCTCCGGCGGAACATCTCGGGCACGGAGGCGATCCTGAATCAGACGGCGATCGACACGGCCGGTCGCTTGTGGCGGCACCACCCAGAACAACAACACCTGGGGCGAGGGCAAGCTCGATGCGTTTGCCGCCGTTGCCGCCGCAGTCGGTGGGCCGCCACCGCCGCCACCGCCGCCACCTCCGCCCCCACCACCACCGCCTCCGCCTCCGCCGCCCCCGCCGGGCTGTCCTTCCGGCTCGACGCAGATCTCGATCGGGGACAACTTCTTCGACCCGGCGACCATCAGCGTCCCGGTGGGAACGACGGTCTGTTGGACGAACAACGGCCAGGTCACGCACACGGCCACGTCGGACACCGCCGTCTTCGACTCCGGCTTCCTGTCGCCCGGCGACTCGTTCTCGTTCACCTTCAACAACGCGGGCTCGTTCCCATACACCTGCTTGATCCACGGGGTGCTGATGACCGGGACGATCACTGTCGGCGGGCCGCCTCCGCCACCACCGCCGCCTCCGCCGCCACCGCCTCCGCCACCTCCGCCTCCGCCGCCACCGCCTCCGCCTCCGCCGCCTCCGCCGCCTCCACCTCCGCCTCCGCCTCCGCCTCCGCCACCTCCACCTCCGCCTCCGCCACCTCCGCCTCCACCGCCACCTCCGCCTCCGCCTCCGCCACCGCCACCTCCGCCTCCGCCTCCGCCACCACCGCCTCCGCCACCACCACCGCCGCCACCTCCGCCTCCGACGCGCTGCCGTGTCCCGAGAGTCCTCGGGCTGCGAATCGGCGCCGCGAAGCGCAGGATCCGGGCGGCGAACTGCTCGGTTGGCAGGGTGCGACGCGTTCGTGCGCGCCGCTCGCTGCGCGGCCGCGTGGTGAACCAGTCACCGAGGCCCGGCACGATCAAGCGCCGGAACTTCCCGGTGAAACTGGCGGTCGGCCGGCCCTAGAGCGAGAGACAACGACGAATCGAGCGGGGCGCCGGGAGGCGCCCCGCTCTCGTCCCGCCATCTAAGAAACGCCTAAGAGGAAGCGTGGCCACTTGGATTTTCCGTCCGAACCGTGAAGAATCCGCCGTGATGGGAGGGGCAAGGTTCGGGCATGTCCTGGCGGCGGTCAGCCTGGCCGTCGTTCTGGGCGGCGTGTCACTGGCGACAGCCGGCGGACAGGCGCGCTCGAACGAGGCTCCGGTCGAGGCCCAGGTCGCGCAACAGCTCGCGCGGACCGGGCACGCGTCGTTCTGGATCGTGCTGCACGGCAACGCGAACGTCGCGTCGGCGGCCTCGATCCACAACCGCAGCCGTCGCGGCGAGGTCGTCTACGAGCGCCTGACCTCGTACGCGCGCGAGAGCCAGGCGCCTGTCCGCGCGTGGCTCGACGCGCACGGAGTGCAGTACCAGGCGTACTGGATCGTCAACGCGATCTTCGTGAAGTCGGCCGGCCCGTCGATCGTCGACTCGCTCGCGGCCCGCCCGGACGTCAAGGAGATCCGCGCGAATCACTCCTACCCGATCCCGAAGGAGACGCGCGTTTCGTCGAGCGCCGCTCGGCCGGCGACTACGGAGTGGGGCCTGAACGCGATCCACGCGCCGCAGGTCTGGTCGACGTTCAACGACCGCGGCGAGGGCATCGTCATCTCGAGCATCGACACGGGTGTCCGCTACTCGCACCAGGCGCTCGTCGGCAAGTACCGCGGGAACCTGGGCGGCGGCAACTTCGACAACAACTACAACTGGTGGGATCCGCTCGGCGAATGCCCGACTTCGGATCCGTGCGACACGGGAAACCCAACTCACGGCACCCACACGATGGGGACGATGATCGGCGACGACGGCGATCCGGGCACGAATCAGATCGGCGTCGCACCGCACGCGAGGTGGATCTCGGCGAAGGGCTGCTGTCTCGACACGGCCCTGATCTCATCGGGCCAGTGGATCCTGGCGCCGACCGATCTGAACGGAGACAACCCGCGGCCGGATCTCCGGCCCGACATCGTCAACAACTCGTGGGGCGGAGGCTCCGGTGACCCGTTCTTCCAGCCTGAAGTGCAGGCCTGGGTCGCGGCGGGTATCTTCCCGGCCTTCTCGAACGGCAATAGCGGCCCCGCGTGCGGCACCGCGGGCTCCCCGGGAGACCTGCCGGAGACGTACGCTGCCGGCGCGTTCGACATCAACGGCGCCATCGCGAGCTTCTCGTCGCGCGGCCCATCGGCATTCGGCGGGATCATCAAGCCGAACATCGCGGCGCCGGGCGCCAACGTTCGCTCCTCGCTGGGTGGCAGCGACACGCAGTACGGCAGCCTGAGCGGCACCTCGATGGCGTCGCCGCACGTGGCGGGCACGGTTGCGCTGATTTGGTCGATCTCGCCCGAGCTGAGAGGAGATGTCGCGCGGACGGAAACGCTCCTCGATCAGACCGCTGTCGACGTCAATAACACGACCTGCGGCGGGACGCCCGCGGACAACAACGTCTGGGGTGAGGGAAAACTCGATGCGCTCGCAGCCGTGACGGCGGCGCCGACAGGGCCGACGGGGACGCTCTCCGGGACGGTCCGGCGCGCCGACAACATGAGCGCGATCGGCGGCGCAGAGGTTCACGTGACGGGCCCGGGCAACCGCGGTGTCGGTACGAGCCCGACGGGCCAGTACTCGATGCTGCTGCCGGTCGGCACATACACGGTCACGGTCACCGCTCACGGCTTCACGAGCCAGACGGTGTCCAACGTCACGCGTCACGCAGGACCAGACGACGACGCAGAACTTCAACCTCGCTCCGGCTCCGGCGCTCGAGCACCAGCTGACAACGCTGACCGACGGGAACGGCAACGGCAAGGTCGAGCCGGGCGAGAGCTTCCAGATCGACGAGCGGCTCGTGAACACGGGGCACGCATCGGCGACCGGCGTGTCGGCCGTGCTCTCCTCGCCGACGCCGGGCATCGACATCACGCAGGCCAACTCCGCCTATCCGGACATGAGCGAGGGCGGCAATGGAACGAACGTGACGCAGTTCGCCGGCGTCGCGACGAGCGCGCTTCCCTGCGGCACGCTGATCCAGATGCACCTCGCCGTGACGACGGCGCAAGGCCCGTTCACGGTCGACTTCACCGTCCAGGGCGGCCCGTCGTGCTACGGGGTCGCGAGCGCGACCGGCCAGTCGATCATTCCGGGGTCGACCGACATCGGGAACCACTGCGACGACTGCACGACCGCGATCACGCTTCCGTTCCCGGTCAGCCTCTACGGCCAGAGCTACACGACCGCGCGGGCCAGCTCGAACGGGAACCTTCAGTTCGGCGGCACGCAGAACACGGCGTTCATCAACAGCTGCCTGCCGACCACCGCTCTCGGATCCGCGGTCATCGTCTACTGGGACGACCTCCTGACGACCGGAAGCGGGGGCATCTTCACCGCGACGACGGGCTCGCCGCCGAACAGGCAGTACGTCGTCGAGTGGCGCACGACGTACGCGAATCGCTCGGGCAACGCCAACTTCGAGGCGATCTTCAACGAGGGCAGCGACGTGATCAGGATGCGCTTCGGCGTCGACGCGGACCACGGCCTCTCCGAGACGGTCGGGCTCCAGGACAGCTCGACGCGGGCCGACCAGTTCCTCTGCAACTCGGCGGACTTGCAGAACCCGGGCCAGGAGCTGACGTTCACTCCGGGAGGCCCGCCACCGCCGCCGCCACCGCCTCCGCCTCCGCCTCCGCCGCCTCCGCCGCCACCGCCGCCGCCTCCACCGCCACCGCCTCCGCCGCCTCCGCCGCCACCGCCACCTCCGCCGCCGCCTCCGCCGCCTCCGCCGCCTCCGACCCGCTGCCGTGTCCCACGCGTCCTCGGACTGCGCCTCGCAGCCGCGAAGACGAAGATCCGGCGGGCGCACTGCTCGGTCGGCAACATCCGCCGCGTTCGCTCCCGGCGATCGCTGGTCGGCCGCGTCGTCTCGCAGAACCCGAGGCCGGGCGCCATCAAGCGCAGGAACTTCCCGGTCAAGCTCGCCGTCGGCCGGCGCTAACCCTCCTTCTCGTAACTGGCCGCCCGCGCACCGCTGATGTGTGTTAGAAACTCCGCGCGCCGGGAGTCCTCGGCGCCCTCTACGTAAAGCCTGCAATGAGCTTCTTCCGAGATCACGCCGTCCTGTTCGCGCTCCTGTGCGGCCTGCTTGCCGTCGCGTACGGCATCGGGCTCACGATCTGGCTGCTCCGGCTGCCCGCGGGCAACGAGCGGATGCGCGAGATCGCAACCGCGATCCAGGAGGGCGCCTCCGCCTATCTGCGCCGCCAGTACCAGACGATCGCCATCGTCGCGATCGCCCCGTTCCTCCTGATCGGCTTCTACAACCAGCTCGGCTGGGGCACCGCGATCGGCTTCCTGATCGGGGCACTCCTCTCCGCGGCGGCCGGCTTCATCGGGATGAACGTCGCGGTGCGCTCGAACGTGAGGACTGCCGAGGCCGCCAAGCACGGCCTCAAGCCGGCGCTCAACGTCGCGTTCCGAGCCGGATCGGTCACGGGCCTGCTCGTCGTCGGGCTCGGCCTGCTCGGCGTCGCGGGCTACTACTGGGTCCTGACCGGCTGGCTGGGCAACTCGCCGGACTCGGCGATCGACGACCTCGTCGGCCTCGCCTTCGGCGGCTCGCTGATCTCGGTCTTCGCGCGTCTCGGCGGCGGCATCTACACGAAGGCCGCGGACGTCGGCGCCGACCTGGTCGGGAAGATCGAGGCGGGCATTCCGGAGGACGATCCGCGCAACCCGGCCGTGATCGCGGACAACGTGGGCGACAACGTCGGCGACTGCGCGGGCATGGCGGCCGACCTCTTCGAGACCTACGCCGTCACGGCGGTTGCGGTCATGCTGCTTGCGAGCGCGTTCCCGGCCAGCGAGCTGTGGCTCTACCCGCTCGGCATCGGCGGGATCTCGATCATCGCCTCGATCATCGGCACGTTCTTCGCCCGGATCGGGCGCGACGGCTCGATCATGAACGCGCTCTACAAGTCCGTGATCGTGGCCACGCTGCTCTCGGCGATCGGGTTCATCCCGGTGACGGCGGCATTCGACGGCGCCACGTTCAGCTTCTGGAACCTCTACGGCTCGGCGCTGATCGGCCTCGGCATCACGTTCCTGCTCGTCGCGATCACCGAGTACTACACGGGCACGCGCTGGGGCCCGGTGAAGTCGATTTCGAGCGCGTCACGCACGGGGCACGCGACGAACATCATCGAGGGCCTCGCCGTGGGCATGCAGGCGACGGCGCTTCCGGTGATCGTGATCGCGATCGGGATCGTCGGCGCGTACTACGCCGCGGGGCAGGAGCTGTTCGGGATCGGCGTCGCGGTCATGGCGCAGCTCTCGATGACCGGCCTGATCGTCGCTCTCGACGCGTACGGCCCGGTGACCGACAACGCGGGCGGCATCGCCGAGATGGCGAACCTCGACGAGTCGGTGCGGGCGATCACGGATCCGCTGGACGCTGTCGGGAACACGACGAAGGCGGTCACGAAGGGCTACGCGATCGGGTCGGCCGGCCTCGCCGCGCTGATCCTGTTCGACGAGTACACGCGCGGGCTCCGGGATCGCGGGCTCGAGACGATCACGTTCTCGCTCAACGATCCGTGGGTGATCGCGGGCCTCTTCATCGGAGGCCTGATGCCGTTCCTCTTCGCGTCGCTGGCCATGCAGGCCGTGGGGCGCGTGGGCGGCCAGGTCGTCGAGGAGGTGCGGCGCCAGTTCCGGGAGATCCCGGGGATCATGGAGGGCACCGCTCGGCCCGAGTACGGGCGCTCGATCGACATCGTCACGGGCTCGGCTCTCAAGGCGATGCTGCTGCCCGCGGCGATCCCGATCGTGTTCCCGCTCGTCGCGGGGATCATCAAGCCCGAGCTGCTCGGCGGCCTTCTGATCGGGACGATCGTGACCGGGATCTTCCTCGCGATCGCGATGACCTCCGGCGGTGGCGCGTGGGACAACGCGAAGAAGCTGATCGAGGACGGTCTCTACGGCGGCAAGGGCTCGGAGGCGCACGCGGCCGCGGTCACGGGCGACACGGTCGGCGACCCGTACAAGGACACCGCGGGCCCGGCGATCAACCCGATGATCAAGATCGCCAACATCGTCGCCATCCTCCTCATCCCGCTGATCGTCTCGATCCACGGATAGCGAGGGCCTGTCCCTTGTTAGGTCCGTCACGAGGGCCTGGCCCTGGTGACGAGACTGTGACGCGGCCCAGCCGCTCGAAGGCTTAGCCTGCCGCCGTGAGCACGACCGACTCCGAAGCGATCGGGGCGGCTCCCGCCCAAAGCCGCCGCAGGCGCGAGCAGCGGCTGGAGCGGGTCCTCGGCACGCCCGCGCTGTTCGCGACCGCGTACGGCAACGTCGGCTCGTCGATCTACTACGCGCTCGGCGTCACGGCCGTCTTCGCGCTCGGCCTGACCCCGCTCGTCTTCGTGATCGCCGGCCTGATCTTCGCGGCCACGGCCCTGACCTACACGGAAGGCACCGTCCGCTACCCGGAGGCGGGCGGCTCATCGAGCTTCGCGCGCCACGCCTTCGACGAGCTCGTCAGCTTCGGCGCCGCGTGGGCGCAGCTCCTGAACTACGTGATCACGATCGCGATCTCGGCGTTCTTCGTCCCGCACTACCTGTCGATCTTCTGGGAGCCGCTCAAGGACAACCCCTGGGACATCGTCGGCGGCGCGATCGTGATCATCCTGCTCGTCGGCCTGAACATCGTCGGGATCAAGGAGGCCGCGGGACTGAACATCTTCCTCGCGGTCGTCGACTTCGCGACGCAGCTCCTGCTCGTGATCATCGGCTTCGTCCTCATCTTCAGCCCGACGATCCTCGTCGACAACGTCCACTGGGGCGTCGCGCCGACCTGGAGCTCGTTCTTCGTCGCGATCCCGGTCGCGATGATCGCCTACACGGGGATCGAAACGATCTCGAACCTGTCCGAGGAGGCGCGCGACCCGCCGCGGGACATCCCGCGCTCGATCCGCCTCGTCGCGATCGCCGTCTTCGCGATCTACTTCACGCTGCCGCTGATCGCGCTCTCGGCGCTCCCGGTGCACAAGGTGAACGGCGAGTACCAGACGCTCCTCGGCCTCCCGCCGGAGCAGGGCGGCTACGCGAACGACCCGGTGCTCGGGCTCGTCAAGAACCTCAACCTGCACGGCGCCTTCGAGCACGGGCTCGAGATCTACGTCGGCGTGCTCGCGGCGACGATCCTGCTCGTGGCGACGAACGCCGGCGTGATCGGCGCCTCGCGGATCACGTATGCGATGGCGAGCTACCGGCAGCTGCCCGAGGTCTTCCGCCGGCTGCACAAGACCTTCGGAACGCCCTGGCTCGCGCTCGTCGTCTTCGCCGGGTTCGCCTCGATCGCGGTCATCGTGCCCGGCCAGACGAACTTCCTGGGCACGATGTACGCCTTCGGCGCGATGCTCTCGTTCACGATCGCCCACGCGGCGGTCGTGGCGCTCCGGGTCAAGGAGCCTGACGAGGAGCTCGTCTACCGCGCGCGGCCGAACCTCAGGCTCGGCGGGATCGACTGGCCCCTGTTCGCGATCCTCGGGGGCTTCGGCACCGCCGTCGCGTGGATCGTGGTCGTCGTCCAGGAGCAGGCGACCCGACTCGTCGGGCTCGGCTGGCTTGCAATCGGCTTCGTCATCTACGTGCTCTATCGCAGGCGCCTTCACCTGCCGCTGCGCCAGACCGTCCGCGCGCCCGCGATCGTGCTCGGGCTCGAGGTCGAGTACCGCACGATCCTCGTCCCCGTGCTGCGCACCGCCGAGTCCGAGGAGGCGCTCGTCGCGGCCGCGCGGCTCGCCTCGGAACGCAGGTCGCGGATCGTCATCCTCCACGTGCTCGAGGTCCCGCTCGACCGGCGCTCGACGCGGATCTCCCCGAGCGCCAGGAGGTCGCCGATCAGATCCTCGACGAAGCGCAGGCGCTCCTCGAGACGTACGCGGGCGTCCAGATCACGAGCCGGCTCGAGCGCGCCCGAAGCGCGGGGCCGGCGATCGTCGCGGAGGCGGCCCGCCGGGATGCCGAGGTCGTCATCCTCGGCGCGCCGCGAACCAAGGTGAAGGGCGGCAAGCCGATCTTCGGGCGCACCGTGGACTACGTGCTGCGAAACGCGCCGACCCGGGTGGCCGTCGTCGCCGGCAAGCAGGCCGCGTAGCCGCTCCGATGGTCGCGCGAGTCCTCTCGGTGATCCTGATCGTGCTCGGCATCGGCCTGATCGTGCGCACGATCGCGGGCGGAGTGGGCGGCGGGCTCGGGCTCTTCCTCGGCGCGCTGCTGATCGTCGCCGGCGTCCTCCGGTTGTACCTTTCGACCAGAATTGGCTAGGAAACTCCCCGGTCTCCAGCGGGTCATCGCGACGCCCTCGCTGGCCGCGGTCGCCTACGGCGAGATCGCCGCGTCGCTCTTCTTCGCGCTCGGCATCGTCGCGCTCGACGCGCTCGGCCTGACGCCGTGGGTGCTGCTCGCGGTCGGATCGCTGTTCGTCCTCGTCGCGCTCTCGTACGCGGAGGGAACCGCCGCGCTGCCCGAGACCGGCGGCGCCGCGACCTTCGTCCGGCGCGCGTTCAACGACCAGCTCGGGTTCCTGACCGGCTGGGCGATCTTCCTCGACTACGTGATCGTGATCGCGCTCGCGGCGCTGTTCGTGCCGCACTACCTCGGCAACGCGGTCGGCTGGGACGCGCTCACGACGAGCCCGACCGACCTCTTCGTCGGAGTCGGCGTCATCTGCGTGATGGCCGCGGTTCGCTTCGTGCGCCGGCCGAGCCTGTACCGGCTCGCGATCGTCATCGCCGGGATCACGTTCGTCGGACTGCTGCTCCTGATCGTCCTCGGCATGCCGCTCCTCTTCTCCGTCGACAACCTGAGCAAGGGCACCGACCTCGGGACGGCGCCCACGTGGTCCGCGATCGGGTTCGCGATCCCCGTCGCGATGCTCGCCTACACCGGGCTGGAGACGGTCGCGAACCTGGCCGCGGAGACGCGCGAGCCGGGACGCACGCTCCCGCGGAGCCTCTTCGTCGGCATCGGCGCCGCGGTCGTCGTTTCGTTCCTGATCGCCCTGGTCGCGCTCTCTGCGTACCCCGCCGATCCGGAGACCCAGCTCGGCACCCGCTGGCTGCGCGCCCCGCTCGTGGGCGTCGCCGACGCGTTCACGGGGCACCTGCCCGATGGAGTCGTCGACGTCATGCGCGTGTTCATCGGCCTGACCGGCGTCGTGATCCTCATCGCCGTGATCACGACCTCGTTCTCGGGCGCGGGACGCCTCGCCTACTCGCTCGGCCGGTACGACATGCTCCCGCGCGCGTTCGGGCGCCTCAACCGCAGGACGCTGATCTCGCCGGCGACGATCATCTCGACGGCCGCGATCTCGGCCGGGATCCTCCTGATCGCGAAGGCCGCGAACGACCCGGTGCGCTTTCTCGCGAGCCTGTACAGCTTCGGCGTCCTGATCGCGTTCACCGCGGCGCAGGTCGCCGTCGTGCGGCTCCGCTACACGGAACCGGATCTCGAGCGGCCATACCGCGCGCCGGGCAACGTGCGCGTCCGCGGCACCGAGGTGCCCATCGCGGCGCTGATCGGCGCGCCGCTCACGTTCGTGATCTTGATCTTCGCCTTCCTCACGCACGATGCGGCGCGCATCGCGGGGCCGATCTGGCTCGCGTTCGGCGCGCTCGTCTTCGTCGGCTCCCGGGTCACCGCGCGGGAGCGCGTCCTCGGCCGCGTCACGCCGGCGATCGGCGACCTCGTCCCGGATCTCGAGGGCACGTACAAGCGCATCCTCGTTCCGATGAAGATCGGCCTCATCGGCGAGGAGGTGCTCGGCACCGCGTTCAGGCTCGCCGAGGAGCAGGGCTGCGAGGTTCACGTCCTGCACGTGATCCGGGTCCCGCTCGACATGCCGATCGACGCGGAGATGGTCGATGCCGAGGAGCAGGCCGAAGCGTCGCTCGCCGAGGCGAGGCTCCTCGCGGCGGATGAGGGGATCCCGATCGAGGTGCACATCGAGCGCGGCCGTGCGATCGGCGAAGCGATCGTCCACGAGGCCGTCGACCACGAGGTCGACCTGATCGTCGTCGGCTCCGCGCCGCGGTGGCGCCGCCAGTCGCGCTTCTTCAGCCCCACGGTCGACTACGTCCTCCGGAAAGCTCCGTGCGAGGTGATGGTGATCGCCTACCCGCAGGGCGTTCTGGAGGAAGCCCTGTCGTGAGTTAATCTGAGCTCAGGATGAAGGCAATCGTCGTCGGATGCGGCCGGGTCGGCTCTGCCGTTGCGAAGAAGCTCACGAAGAGCGGTTGGGACGTGACCGCGATCGACGAGAACGAGGAGGCGCTGGCCCGGCTCGGCGAGAACTGGTCGGGCGGCTTCGTCGTCGGGCACGGGATGGACGTCAACGTCCTTCGCGAGGCCGGGATCGAGGAGGCAGACGCCGTCGTCGTGGCCACGAACGGCGACAACACGAACATCGTCGTCGGGCAGGTCGCCCAGAAGCGGTTCGGGATCGAATGCACGGTCGTGCGCATCCTCGACCCGGCGCGCGCCGAGCTCTACGCGACGCTCGGCCTGCGCACCATGTCGCCGACGTCGACCGCGATCGAGGTGCTGTCCGAGGCCGTGAAGTCGTGCGCGGTCAAGCCGCTGCGCGCCCCCGCGGCCGCGTCTTGATGTTCGTCCTCGTCGCCGGCGGCGGCAAGGTGGGCTCGAACGTCGCGCGCACGCTGCGCCGGATCGGCCACGAGGTGACGATCATCGAGCAGCGGCGCGACCGCTTCGCCTACCTCGAGGAGGAGTTCGAGCACGCCGCGATCGTCGGCGACGCGACCGAGATCTTCGTCCTCGAGCGAGCAGGGATCGCGCGGCCGCCGGACCTCGTCGTCGCGGTCACGGGAGACGACGAGGACAACATGGTCATCTGCCAGATGGCGCGCGAGCGCTACGGCGTCGCGAAGGTGATCGCGCGCGTCAACGACCCGCGCAACGAGCCGCACTTCGACCTGCTCGGGATCTCGCCGACGGTGAGCGCGACGCAGACGATCATGGCCCTCATCGAGCACGAGGTGCCCGAGCACGAGCTGATCCACCTGCTCGAGCTGCGCAAGGAGAACCTCGAGATCGTCGAGGTGCAGATCGACAAGAGCTCTCCTTCGGCCGGCAAGCGGATCTCCGGCCTCGAGCTGCCGAGCGGGGCGCAGCTGATCTCGGTCATGCGCGGAGGCCATGCAGAGATCCCGGACTCCGAGACGGAGCTCCAGGTCGGCGACCAGGTGCTCGCGATCCTCGAGCCGGGCAAAGAGGACGAGCTCCGGCGCGTTCTGCTAAAGAAGTAGCCCAGATGCGACGCATCGCCCTTGCCGCTGTTCCTCTCGCCGCGCTCGCGGCCGTCCTCGCGTTGAGCGCGCGCGGAGGCCCGGAGCGCAGCCAGCTGCGCATCGTCCGCGTCGCGAGCGGCCTCACCGAGCCGATCGCGGTGACGGCGCCGCGGAACGAGCCGAACAACGTCTACGTCGCCGAGAAGGTCGGCCGGGTCCGCGTGATCGTCCGCGGCCGCCTCCGTGCGCGGCCGTTCCTCGACATCCGCTCGCTCGTCCTCGACAACGGCGAGCAGGGGCTCCTCGGGCTCGCGTTCAGCCCGAAGTACGCGAAGGACCGGCACTTCTACGTCGACTACACGGATCGCAACGGCGACGCGCGCATCGTCGAGTACAAGTCGCGCGGTCTCTCGCGCAAGCCGAGGAAGCTGCGGCAGATCTTCTTCCAGAACGATCCGTATCCGAACCACAACGGCGGGAACCTCGTCTTCGGGCCCGACGGGTATCTCTACACGGGAACGGGCGACGGCGGCTCCGGCGGCGATCCCGAGAACCGGGCGCAGAACCTGAGGTCGACCTTCGGCAAGCTGCTGAAGTTCAACGTCGGGCGAAAGCGTCCGCAGCCGCTCATCGTCGGCTACGGGCTTCGGAACCCCTGGCGCTTCTCGTTCGACCGCCAGACCGGCGATTTGTACATCGGCGACGTCGGGCAGGACTCCTGGGAGGAGCTCGACTACACCAAGCGCGGCACGCCCGGGCTCGAGAACTACGGCTGGCGCGTCTACGAGGGCAAGTCGCGGTACACCGCCGAACCAGGCGCCGAACGCGGCCGGGCATCTCGTCTTCCCGTACATCGTCCTGCCGAACGGGCCGTACTGCTCGGTGATCGGCGGCTTCGTCTACCGCGGGAGCGCAGTTCCCGCAGCGAAGGGCCGGTACTTCTTCGGCGACAACTGCGTGAGCCAGATCCACAGCACGCTCGCGGGCGGTAGCGACTGCGTACCGCGACGAGCCGTTCACGGTCGACGGCCTCTCGGCGTTCGGCGAGGACGCGCGCGGCGAGCTCTACCTCGCCTCGGTCCAGAGCGGGAACGTCTACCGGCTCGCCGGTAGCGCTAGCCCGTTCGGCGGCGACGGACCTGCGGCGCCGTCTGGCCGAGCGCGGCGTACGCGAGCGCCTGGAGCGATTCGCCGAGCGCGCGGATCTCGTACACGATCGGCGCCAGATGCTCGCCGGAATCGAGTCTGCGGTTCAGGGCGTGCAGCTCCGCGTTCATCCGGTCGAGTCGCTCGAGCAGGGCGTCGAGCTGGCGATCGCCGAGTTCGTTCTCCTTCACGGCGCCAATTGTAAAGGGAGGGCGGATCGGTCCCGGACGACGAGGGCGTCCTGGCCGAGCTTGTGCCAGCAGGCGCTCGAGCGCGCCGGCTCCCGTCTCGAGCGCCTCGATCCTGCGGTCGGCTCCGAGCTGGGCGACGGCGATTCGCGCCAGGGGCTCGGGCGCGTCGGTGAACACGCCGAGCCGATCGCCGCGCGCCGCGAGCTCCCGCAGCGCGGCGCTGATCTCCGCGTCCGGCCGCAGGTAGACGGGAGCTCGGTCCTCGGCGAAGCGTCCGAGGGCGCCCCGCCAGTCGCCGACCCCGTGCTCCGCCCACGCGTCGAGCTCCTCCGCCGCCGCTGCGCGGTCCTCGGGCAGCGCGGCGGGGTCCAGCGGCGAGATCGAGTGAAAGCGCCGAGCCGCATCGGCGAGCCAGTCGTTCCAGAGCGGCCGCGTGTCGCCGAGCACGTCGAGCTCGATCGCGACCGTCCTCACGAGACCTGTCCGGTGTCAGACGCCGGACGTGGCCGAAAGAGACCCCTCACGACGAAGATTCCGAGCGCCAGGCCGACCGTGTCGATGAGGACGTCGATCGGCGATGCGTGGCGGCCGCTGACGAAGTGCTGGTGGATCTCGTCCGTGATCGCGTAGCCGATCCCGACCGCGAGCGCGGGCAGCTCCCGGCCGATCGCCCGCAGAAGCAGCAAGCCGAGGATCGCGTACTCGGTCATGTGCGCGCCCTTGCGCAGGATCGTGTCCCAGTCGCCGAGGCCGGTCCCCAGGCTCGGGATCGACGAGAACATGAAGATGACGGCCGCCCAGACGATCACGGGCAACCAGAGCGAAAGCGCCCGCGAGGCTGGCATCGGGCCATGATAGGGTCGAATTAACGGTACGCGGCAAGGGAACCCGGTGCGAATCCGGGACGGTCCCGCCGCTGTGAGGGGAGTTGCTCTTCCGCCGAACACCACTGGCCGCGAGGCTGGGAAGGTGGCGGAAGGGGGAGCCCCGAGTCAGAAGACCTTCCGCGCCGCCGCAAACCCCGAACCCCTCGCGGAAGGAGGATTCGTGTTTCGACGACTCATCGTTCTGGCCGGTGTTGCGCTGCTCGCGTGCGCGCTGGCCGCTCCGGCGCTCGCCCTGCGCGTGAAGGTGCGCGTCGAGGGCAAGACGACGACGATCTTCGGCTCCGCCGAGCCGACGCTGACGACCGGGACGAACGCGCTGTCCGCGCTCGATGCAGCGAGCGTGGCCGGCGAGTTCTACTACCACGTGCGTTCGACCTCGTTCGGCCCGTTCGTCGACCAGATCGGGCTCTACCCCGGCGCGGGTGCCAGCGGCTGGAGCTACAAGGTCGACGGCGTCTCGCCGCCGGTCGGAGCCGATCAGGCGACGCTGAAGGACGGCGACACGGTGCTCTGGTACTGGTCGACCTTCAGCGAGCAAGGCGGGTCGGCGACGTTGCTCCTGCGCAAGCGCAAGGCGCGCAACTGCTACACGGTCGTCTCGCAGAACGACCAGGGCGTCTCGACTCCAGCAGCCGGCGCGCGATTGCTCGTCGACGGGCGGAGCGTGAAGACCCGCGCCGGCCGTGGGTGCGTCGGCAAGCATCGCGGCCTCGTCCGCGCGACGCTGCCGAACGCGGTGCGCTCGAACGCGCTCAGGTGAAACGTGCCCTCCTCGCCGCCCTTGCGCTCGTCCTGCTGCCCGGCTGCGGGCACGAGCGCACGGGCTCGGGGAGCGCGACGCTCTGGGTCACGCGCGACCGTGGAGCGAGCGTGCTCGCCGTGCGAACGGTGCCGGATGGACTGACGGCGATGCAGGCCCTCGACCGTGAGCTGAACGTGAAGACGAGGTACAGCGGACGGTTCGTGCAGTCGATCGAGGGCATCGACGGCGACGCCTCGAAGCAGCGCGACTGGTTCTGGTTCCTGAACGGCATCGAAGCCGATCGCAGCGCCGCCGACTACCGCCTGCACGCGGGCGACGTCGAGTGGTGGGACTTCCGATCCTGGCGCGGGGAGATGCGCGAGCCGGTGGTCGTCGGCGCGTTCCCCGAACCGTTCCTGCACGGCTACGCGGGCCACACGCGCCCCGCTGCGGTCCGGTACGCGGCGGGCCAGGCTGCAGGCGCCCGCGCGATCGGTCGCCTGTTGCACGCCACATCTGTCGCGCCTCTCTCGGACACGGCTCCCGAGGACGCGAATGTGTTTTACACAGTAAGAGGCAGGGAGCGATTCACTGCTTCGCTCCGCGACTCGGGCGATGCCGGCTCGCCGGTCCGATTCGTCTTCGCCGGCGACGCAAAGGCTCTCGCGAAGCACCCCGACCGGTTCCGCTACCGCTACCAGGTGCCGTGAGCCCGGTCCCGGCAGCCGCCCTGCTCGCCGCGCTCGCCGCCGTCGCACTGATCGCCGAGCGGGGCCTGGTCGTCGCCGCGATCGCCGTCGGGCTGTTCGCGGCCTGCCTGACCGCCCCACGCGGCAGGCGCTGGATCTATCTGACGGGGACGCTGGTCTCGGCCCTCTCGGTGTTCGTGCTGAGCCCATTCGTCTCGCACATCGGCACGCACGTGATCTGGGAGGGCCCGAAGATTCCTGTGGTCGGCTACCTCGACGTGACGAGCGAGGAGTTGGCCGCAGCGGGGATCCAGGCGCTTCGGCTCGCAGCGGTCGGGCTTGCGTTCGCCGCGTACGCGCTGCTCCTCGATCTCGACCGCCTGCTCCAGGCGGCCGGTTTCGCGCGCCGCTCCGTGCTGGCGGTCGGCCTCGCGACGCGCCTCGTACCGACGCTCGAGCGCGACGCGGCCGGCTTCGTCGAGGCGCTGCGCGGGCGCGGCGTGCACGTCGACGGGATCCGTGGCCACGCGCGCCTGCTCTCGCCCGTCCTCTCCGGCTCGCTGGAGCGTGCGCTCAGCCTCGCCGAGTCGATGGAGGCACGCGGCTTCGGACGGGCAGGGCGCACGCGGGCGCCAGGGCCGCCGTGGACCCGCCTCGACCGCCTCGCGCTCGTCGCCGCGGTCCTCCTCTGCGTGGGGGCGGTATGGCTCTAGCCCAGGTCGAACGGCTGACGTTCTCGTATCCCGGCGTGGAGCGGCCCGCGCTCAGCGACGTCTCGCTCCAGGTCGAGCCGGGAGAGATCGTCGCGCTGCTCGGCCCGTCGGGCTCCGGCAAGTCGACGCTCCTGCGCGCGCTGGCCGGGCTCGTTCCGCACTTCCACGGCGGCCGGTTCGAGGGCCGGGTCGAGGTCGCCGGACGCGATACCCGCCGCTTCAGCCCAGCCGATCTCGCGGACGAGGTCGCCTCCCTGTTCCAGGACCCCGAGGACCAGATCGTCTTCGGCCGCGTCGAGAACGAGGTCGCGTTCGGGCTCGAGAACCTCGGCACGCCGCCGGCGGAGATCTGGCCCCGCGTCCACGGCGCGCTCGCCGATGCCGGCATCGCGCGGCTCGCGGAGCGGCGCACGGAGACGCTCTCGGCCGGCGAGCTCCAGCGTGTCTGTCTCGCGGCCGTCCTTGCCGTCGGCCCCTCGCTGCTGCTCCTGGACGAGCCGACCTCGCAGCTCGACCCCGAAGGGGCCGAGGCGATTCTCGACCTGGCGTGCGAACTGGGGGCGGCGGTCGTCGTCTCGGAACAGCGGCCGACACTCCCGCTGGAGCGCTGCGACCGCGTGCTCTTCGTCGAGGACGGACGACTTACGCTCGACGCGCCCCGCGACGAGGCGCTGGCCCGGCTCGATCCCGCGTACCTGCCTCGGTCGGCCACGATCCCCAGCGAACGTGGGGGCGAGGGCGAGAGCCTCGTCAGGGTCGACAACGTGAGCTACTCGTACGGCTCCGCGCGGGCTCTCGACGGCGCGTCGCTCGAGCTCCGGCGGGGCGAGGTCGTCGCTCTGACGGGCCGCAACGGCGTCGGCAAGACGACGCTCGCGAAGATCGTGGCCGGCCTGCTGGAGCCCGAAGCAGGCGAAATCGAGCGTCACGGAAAGGTCTGCTACCTGTCGCAGGATCCCGGCCGCTACCTCGTGACCGAGCGCGCGGAGCGCGAGGCGTCCCTCGCCGTCGGCGGCGATCTGGTCCGCGCCCGTGAGGCGCTCGCCCGGGTCGGGCTGGCGGGTCTCGAGCGGCGCCACCCGCGGGATCTCTCGAGCGGCGAGCGGGAACGGCTCGCACTCGCCAGCGTGCTCGTCGCCGAGCCGGACGTCCTCGTCCTCGACGAGCCGACCCGGGGCGTCGACCCGCCCCGCAAGAGCGACCTGGCCGAGATTCTCCGGCGTGAGTCCGCGGATCGCGCAACGCTGATCGTCACGCACGACCTCGTCTTCGCGGGCGACGTCGCCGACCGCGTCGTCCACCTCGAAGCCCGGGAGCTCGCGCGTGCCTAGGCTCGCCGCCCTCGGTGCCTGCGCGGCCGCGCTCGCGGCGGCCACCTGGGTGGCGATCGACCCTGCCCAGTCGGGCCTGCCGCTGCTCCTTGCGGCGACGGGATTGCTCGTCGCGGGCGGGGCCTGGCTCGAGACGGGCCCCAGTGCGTCGAAGGAGATCGCGCTCGTGGCGACGCTGGCCGCGGTCGCTGCCGCCGGGCGTGTGCTGTTCGTGGCCGATCCCGGGCGTGCAGCCGGTGACGGTGATCACGGTCGCCGCAGGCGCGGCGCTCGGAGCACGCGCCGGCTTTGCGACAGGCGCGGTCGCCGCCCTCGCGTCGAACTTCTTCCTCGGCCAGGGCCCGTGGACGCCGTGGCAGATGCTCGCCTGGGGCGCCTGCGGCGTCGCCGGGGCCGCGCTGGCGCCGGTGATTCGCGGTCGGATCCCGTTCGCCGCAGTGTGCTTCGTGCTCGGCTTCGCGTTCAGCGCGCTGATGGACGTCTGGCTCTGGGTCAGCTTCTGGCCGCATACCTGGCAGGCGTTCACGGTCGTCTTCGCGCAGGGCGTCTGGTTCGACATGGCGCACGCGGTGGGCAACGTCGTGATCGCGCTCGCGATCGGCCCGGAGTTACGGCGGCTGCTCGAGCGGTACGCGAGGCGGATGCGGACGGAGGTCATATGGGCCTGAAGATCGCCGTCGCCGCGGTCGCGCTCGCGCTCGCTGCTTCGCCGTCCGAGTTCGTCGCCTCGCACCAGCAGTCCGACGGCGGCTTTGCCGAGACGGGGCAGAGCTCGGATGCGAACCTGACGGCCTGGGCAGTGCTCGGACTGACCGCGGCGGGGAAGGCACCCGACCGATCGCCTGCCGACTACTTGTCACAGGCTCCCGCGACGAGCGCGAACGACCTTGCGCTGCGCATCCTCGCGCTCAGGGCTCTCAGCCGCGACACCGGCGCCTTGGTCGACCGGCTCGAGGGCATGCGCGGCCCGAACGGACGGATCGGCACGCTCGTCAACTCGACGATCTGGGGCGTGCTCGCGCTCCGGGCTGCGGGCCGGCCGGCGGGGACGAGCGTGCGCTACCTCAGGACAGCTCAGCGTCCGAGCGGAGGGTGGTCGTGGTACCCGCGCGGGGCGCCCGACTCGAACGACACCGCAGCCGCGATCCAGGCCCTTCGCGCGGCGGGCGTCGGGCCTCGTGCGGGCGCGATCAAGCGCGGGTTGGCGTACCTCCGCAAGCTCCAGCGGCCCGACGGAGGGTTCGCGCTCGTCCCGGGGCGCTCGTCCGACGCGCAGTCCACCGCCTGGGCGATCCAGGCTTTCCTCGCGGCCGGTAAGCAGCCGGGTCAGGCGGCGTTCCGCTACCTGGCGAGCCTGCGCCGGCCCGACGGCAGCTACCGCTACTCGAAGCGCTACGCCGTCACGCCTGTCTGGGTCACCTCGCAGGTTCTCCCCGCGCTCGCTCGCAAGCCGTTCCCGCTCCGTTAGTCTCGGCCGCATGGCGGCCCGGGTCACCGCGTCGATCGTCACGATCGGAAACGAGCTCCTCTCCGGGGACACCGTGAACACGAACGCGGCCTGGCTCGCGCAGCAGCTCGAGGAGCTCGGCGTGGTCGTCACGCTGATGGCGTCCCTCCCGGACGAGATCGACCGCGTCGCGGAGTTCGTCCGCACAGAGTCCGACCGCGCGGACATCGTGCTCGTCACCGGCGGGCTCGGCGGAACGCCCGACGACATCACCCGCGAGGCGATCGCCGCCGCCTTCGAAGCGCCCCAGGACGAGGTCGCGGATCTCGCCGCGAGTCTGCGCTCGCGCTTCCCCTCCGACCCGGAGTACGCGGCCCGCTGGGCGAACCTCCCCGCGGGCGCGCGCCCGCTCGAGAACCCGCTCGGCGGCGCGCCCGGGTTCGTCGTCGGCAACGTCTACGTCATGCCCGGCCTGCCGGCGGAGATGAAGGCGATGTTCGCCACGGTCACGCCGGAGCTGGAGACGGAGGGACCGATCACGTCGTGGCGCCGGACGTACGAGACGACCGAGGCGAAGATCGTCGGCGTGCTCGAGGCGATGGGCGACCGCTACCCGGGCGTGCTCGTCGGCTCGTACCCGAAGTTCCACGAGGACGGCGCGACGGTCGAGGTCGTCGTCAAGTCGGCCGATCCCGCTGCGCTCGAGGCGGCCGTCGGTTGGCTCGAGAAGAGCGCTCGAAGAGGCGACCGGCTAGAACGCCTCGGGAGGCGCAGGCTGGCCGTCGCGGCCGACGTAGCCGTCCTTCGCGCCGACGACGAGCAGGACGAGATCCTCGTCGCCGATGCTCGTGACGCGCCGCGGCGTCGTCGACTCGACGTGCACGACTCCGCCCGGCTCGAGCTCGAACGAGTCACCTGCAACCTCGAAGTGCGCGCGGCCGCGGTGGACGAAGTAGAGCTCGTCCTGCTCGTCGTGGAAGTGGGGTCGGCTTACGGTCCCGGGCGCCAGAACGAGCGCGTTCACACCGAATGCCGTGACGCCCAGCTCGCGACGGACCTTGCGGAAGACTCCGTCGCCCATGTCGTCGATCGAGCCGTACGAGTACGCCACGGCCGAAACCTAACCTTGACGAGCGGGCATGCGGAGCCTAGACTCGCAATACTTTGCGTTCCGAGGTATTGAAAGGCCACGTCGACCTTCTGCTTCTGTCGACGCTTCGCGCTGGGCCGCTCCACGGATACGGCGTCGTCGAGAAGCTGCGCGGGCTGAGTGAGGGCGAGTTCGACCTCGCCGAGGGCACCGTCTATCCGGCGCTCTACCGGCTCGAGGCCGCGCGGCCTGCTCTCGAGCAGCTGGACGAAGGCGGCAGGACGGCGTCGGCGCGTCTACGTGCTGACGAAGCGCGGCCGTGGCGAGCTGGCCAAGGGGCGCGACGAGTGGAAGACCTTTGCGCACGCCGTCGAGGCGGTCGTCACGTGATCGACCGCTACCTCGAAGCGCTCGATCTCGAGCTCGTCGCCGTCGGAATCCCCAGGCGCTTGCGGCGAAGGATCCTCGCCGAGTCCGAGGACCATCTGCGCTCGGACGACGGCGCGCTCGATCGTTTCGGAACGCCGGCCGAGGTCGCGAACGCCTTCGCCGCCGAGCTGGGAGCCCGCGCGTCCCGCCGGGCCGCAGTCGGAGCGTTTGTCGCGCTCGGCGTCGCGGGAGCCGTCTATGCCGTCTCGTTCGTCGGCGCCTCGTTCGCCGGGCACCCGCCGCCCGACACGTGGCCGCTGCTGGCCCAGCTCGCTTTCGTGGCCGTGATCGTCGCGCCCCAGGTCTCGTTCGTCGCGGGCTCGCTCGCGCTCGTGCGCGTCCTGCGCAGGCGGGAGCCCGTCCTGCCGAGCGCGGAGCTGACGGTGATCAACAGGCGAACCGTCATCGCGCTCGTCTTCGGCCTCGTCACGATGGTCGCGCTCGGAGTGCTCGCGTTCGAGCTCAGGAACGACAGCGCAGGCTGGTGGGTGGCCTTCACGCTGGCCGGTGTGGCGGTCGCCGCGCCGCTCCTCGTGCTCGCCGCGCTCCCGGCGGCGGTCGCCGCGCGCCTCCGGCCCCGCGTCGCCGGCGCGCCGGGCGACCTGTTCGACGACCTCGGCTTCGGGCGCACGGATCCGTGGCGCTTCGCCCGCCGGGTCGCGATCGGTCTCGGGCTCGTCGTCTTCCTCGTCGCGGCCGTCCAGGGCGATCCGTTCGACGGCGCTCTCAACGGAACCGCCGAGGCGCTCGCGTGCCTCGCGGGCTTCGCGGCGTTCGGCCGCTATCTCGGCCTGCGGCGCTAGCATCGACCCGTATGGCTGTGCAGTCGCCGGAGGCGTATCTCGCCGACCTCAATCCCGCGCAACGGGAGGCCGTCCTCAATACGGAAGGGCCGATGCTCGTCGTCGCAGGCGCCGGCTCCGGGAAGACGCGCGTCCTCACGCACCGCGTCGCGCACCTGATCAACGCGATCGGCGTCAAGCCGCAGGAGATCCTCGCGATCACGTTCACGAACAAGGCCGCGGGGGAGATGCGCGAACGGCTCGAGGACATGCTCGGCGGCGTCGCGCGCTCGATCTGGATCCTGACCTTCCACTCCGCGTGCGGCCGCATCCTCCGCCGCGAGGCGCCGCGGCTCGGCTACAGGACGAACTTCACGATCTACGACCAGGCCGACCAGATCCGGCTCACGAAGGCGTGCCTCGAGGAGCTCGAGCGCGACCCGAAGCGCTTCGTCCCGCGCGGCATCCACTCCCAGATCTCGACCGCGAAGAACAACCTCGTCGGCCCGGAGGAGTACCGCCAGCGCGTCTCGTCCTTCTACGACCAGACCGTCGCGGACACGTACGAGCTCTACCAGCGCCGCATGTTCGCCTCGAACGCCGTCGACTTCGACGACATGCTCTTCCTCACGGTCCAGCTCCTCGAGAACTTCCCCGAGGCGCGCGAGAAGTGGCAGACCGCGTTCCGCTACATCCTCGTCGACGAGTACCAGGACACGAACCACGCGCAGTACCGGTTCCTGCAGCTCATGGCCGAAAAGCACAAGAACCTTTTCGCCGTCGGGGATCCGGACCAGTCGATCTACGCCTTCCGCGGAGCGGACATCCGCAACATCATGGAGTTCGAGGCCGACTTTCCCGGGACGCGCGTGATCCCGCTCGAGCAGAACTACCGCTCGACGAACACGATCCTGCGCGGCGCGAACACCGTGATCGCGAACAACCGCGAGCGCAAGCCGAAGGAGCTCTGGTCGGAGCTCGGCGAGGGCGAGCCGGTGCACGTGATCGAGGTCGAGGACGAGCATGCCGAGGCGCGGTTCGTCGCGGCCGAGATCGCGCGCCTCGTCGAGGAGGGCTTCAGCGGCTCCGAGGTCGCGGTCTTCTACCGGACGAACGCGCAGTCGCGCGTGCTCGAGGACGTGCTCGTGCGCCAGGCGATCCAGTACCAGGTGATCGGCGGGCCGAAGTTCTACGAGCGCGCCGAGATCAAGGACGTGATCGCGTACCTCCAGGTGATCGACAACCCGTACGACGCGGTCTCGCTGATGCGGATCGCGAACCGGCCGCGACGCGGGATCGGCGACACGTCGATCGCTCGGCTCCAGACGTACGCGGACGCGCACGGGATCTCGCTCTGGGAGGCGACCGAGTTCCCGGAGGAGGCGGGCGTAGGGGCGGCGCCGCTCAAGGCCGTGCAGGCGTTCCGCACGCTGCTCCAGTCGCTGATGGCCGGCGCGATGGAGCTGACCGTCCCGGAGCTCGTCGAGCGCGTGCTCGAGCGGAGCGGTTACACGGACGCGCTCGAGGCCGAGCGCACGATCGAGGCCCAGGGGCGCCTCGAGAACCTCCAGGAGCTCGTCGGCGTGGCCCAGGAGTACCAGGCTGCCGCGGACGAGCCCAATCTCTCCAGCTTCCTCCAGGAGATCTCCCTCTTCGCCGACCAGGACGCGCTCCGCGGCGAGCAGAGCCTCGTCACGCTGATGACGCTGCACAACGCCAAGGGGCTCGAGTTCCGCGCCGTCTTCATGATCGGGATGGAGGAGGGGATCTTCCCGCACTCGCGCTCGCTCGAGGAGGCGATGCTCGAGGAGGAACGGCGGCTCGCGTACGTGGGCATGACGCGCGCGCGGGAGCGACTGACGCTGACGCACGCGTCGGCGCGCTCGCTCTGGGGGGCCAGGAACTACAACCTTCCGTCACGCTTCATCGACGAGCTGCCCGAGCAGGGCGTGGAGCGTGAGCGGCTTCGGCCCGCCTCCTGGTCGAACTACGGCCGGCAGACGGTCGCGCCCCGAACGGACGTCCCGGACTTGTCCACCGGCGACAACGTGCGCCACGGAACGCTCGGCGAGGGCGTCGTCACCGCGATCGACGCCGGCGGCGTGGTCACGGTCCGCTTCGCCGACGGCGTCGAGCGCCGCCTGATCCTCGAGTACGCCCCGCTCGAGCGCATCTAGATCTAGCGGACTTCCAAATTGGGAAGCGCAAAGTCCCTCGGACGGGGGAGAGGGCGGCGCGGTTCAGATGGCGACTATGAACTTCAATGCTGTCTCTGCGGCACCCCAAGAGCCTGGTCGCGGCTGCGATCGTCTTCTGCGCCCTCGTCGCGGCCTTGCCGAGCTCCGGCGGGCGGCTCTCCCAGGACACGGGTCAGCGCGCAATCGTCGCGAAGGTGCTGTGTGTCGAGACGCGCGGCGGCTACGAGACGCGCGGTGACGTCAAGGCTCGGAAGCGCCGGTGCCAGCGGGGCGAGCGGAGGATCTCCTTCCCACGCGGTCTGCGAGGCAAGCGCGGCTTCGCCGGAGTCGCAGGGCCGGCCGGCCCTGGCGGTGCGGCGGGCGGGACCGGTCCGGCAGGCGCCCAGGGTGTGCCCGGAGGTGCAGGGCCGAGGGGCGCGACCGGTCTTGCAGGCCCAACGGGTCAGCGTGGCGCAACCGGTGCTCAGGGAGACACGAGGTTTCACGGGCGCGACGGGTGCTCAGGGCGCGATTGGTGCTCAGGGTGTCCGCGGAGCGACGGGTGCCAACGGCGCGACCGGTGCTCGAGGCGCGACCGGTGCCGCAGGAGCACGCGGCGCCACCGGCCCGGCAGGCGCACAGGGCCCCACGGGTGCGCGTGGTGCCACCGGGGCACAGGGTGGAACAGGTTTGACCGGAGCCACGGGATCGACAGGTGCAACCGGCGCGACCGGAAGCCAGGGCGCGACGGGCGAGCAGGGCCCGACCGGCGCGCGCGGCCCGACCGGCGCCACCGGGGCGACGGGTGCCCAGGGGGCAACGGGTGCGCAGGGAACGACCGGCTCGACCGGGGCGACTGGATCCACGGGCGCCACCGGCGCAACCGGGAACCAGGGCGCAACAGGATCGACCGGCGCAACCGGAGCCCAGGGGGCAACCGGTGCGCAGGGAACGACCGGAGCGACCGGTGCGCAGGGCACGACCGGAGCGACCGGCGCGCAGGGCGCGACCGGCCCGGCGGGCGCACAGGGCCCGACCGGCGCTCGCGGTGCGACCGGAGCTCAGGGCCCGACGGGCCAGAGCGGCGTCAACGGAACGACCGGCTCGCAGGGCCCGACCGGCATGCGCGGCCCGACGGGCGCTCAGGGCCCGACCGGAGCGATGGGCCCGACCGGCGCGAAGGGCGCAACCGGATCCAAGGGTGCCACCGGATCCAAGGGAACCACCGGAGCGAACGGCACGACCGGAGCCCGCGGCCCGACAGGTGCCGCCGGAGTCGGAGCAGTCACCGTCTACTCGGCGACGATCCCGGCAGCCACGACAGCAGGGTCGGTCAACTGCCAGAACAACCCGGCGTCCGTGATGCGGGCGGTCGGCGGCGGCTCGCAGACTCCGGGCAGCGGCAACCAGGCTCAGCTCGACTCCTCGTTCGCGATCTCCGGGAGCGGAACGAATCTGCCGGCGAACGGCTCGACGAACGCCAACGGCTGGAGGGTCGTGTACCACGGCTCCCAGACCGGCCCCTGGACGGTCTTCGTCCTCTGCGTCCAGTAGCCCGCTGACGCATTCGCAGAGCCGCCCTAGTCGCGGCGCGCTGACCGGCGGTACACTTTTGGCAGGTTGCCTCCCCGAGCAGCCTCCTGCGGCTTTTGCGTCTCGATGCAAGCGGAGGAGGAGCTAGGTGGGTAGCCGGAGAATCACCGGAGTCGAGTGAGGATTCGTCCGCACCGCGTACTCACTGCGGGAGCGATTGCTCTGGTCGCTCTCGTCGTCGTGCTGCCCAGCTCCGGTGGGCGCGGCAAGGCATCGCAGGGCGCGTCCAAGCGGGTGTCGATCAACGTCGTGTGCGTCGAGTTGCACGGGAACCTCGAGACGCAGGCGCGACATCAAGCTCCGGACTCATGGCCGGTGCCCTCGTGGCGAGAAACTCGTACCGTTCCCCAAGGCTCGTCGCGGGCCTCCAGGCCCCGAGGGCGCGGCAGGCCCGGCCGGTCCCGCCGGCCCGCAAGGTAACGCCGGCGCACCAGGTGCCAAGGGCGCGACAGGGTGCGGCTGGAGCGAACGGCCCCGCCGGCCAACGGGGTGCGACGGGAGCGAGTGGAGCGACGGGAGCGCGTGGAGCAACGGGAGCCCGCGGAGCAACCGGAGCGCGAGGTGCCACTGGCACACGGGGTGCCACCGGCACACGGGGGGCCACAGGAACTCGAGGCGCCACCGGCGCGCGGGGCGCGACGGGTGTTCGAGGCGCGACGGGCGCGCGGGGCGCGACGGGTGAAACCGGCGCGACCGGGCGCCGACTGGCGCGACCGGCGCGACGGGAGCGACCGGCGCGACGGGTGCAACCGGCACCAGGGCGCGACGGGCCCGACCGGAGCACGTGGTCCGACAGGCGCCAGGGGCGCAACCGGCCAGACCGGCGCCACCGGAGCGCGACAGGTGCGACGGGAGCCATGGAGCGACGGGCGCACGACCGGCGCGACGGGTGCGACTGGCGCGACGGGTGCCACGGACTCAGGGCGCGACGGCCCGACCGGAGCGCGTGGCGCGACCGGCGCTCAGGGCGCAACCGGAGCCCGGCGCGACCGGCGCTACAGGCGCGACAGGTGCGACCGGAGCCACTGGAGCGACGGAGCGACGGGTGCGACTGGCGCGACGGGCGCGACTGGCGCGACGGGTGCCACGGGCACTCAGGGCGCGACCGGCCCGACCGGAGCACGCGGCCCGACCGGCGCTCAGGGCGCAACCGGCGCAGACCGGCGCCACCGGCACTACAGGCGCGACAGGTGCGACCGGAGCCACTGGAACGACAGGAGCGACGGGTACGACCGGGGCGACGGGTGCGACTGGCGCGACGGGTGCCACCGGCACTCAGGGTGCGACCGGCCCGACCGGAGCACGCGGCCCGACGGGCGCGACAAGGAGCGACGGGCGCGAACGGCGTGACGGGCTCGACGGGAGCTACGGGCGCAACGGGTGCGAACGGCGTCACAGGTGCCACCGGCGCCCAGGGGACAACCGGTGCCCGCGGCACGACCGGCGCGACCGGGACGACGGGCGCTACGGGCACGACCGGTGCTCGTGGCGCAACAGGGACGACGGGCGCTCAGGGAACGACTGGATCAACCGGTGCCACGGGCGCAACCGGCGCCACAGGGGCGACTGGTGCGACCGGCGCCGAGGGAACCACAGGAGCGACCGGAGCGACGGGAGCGCGCGGCACGACCGGGGCCGCGGAGTAACCGGCCCGCCGGGGGCACAAGGCCCGACCGGCGCGCGCGGAGCGACCGGAGCTCAGGGCGCGACCGGACAGAACGGCACCAATGGAACGACCGGCACGCGCGGCCCGACGGGCGTGCGCGGCGCGACCGGGACGCGCGGGGCAACCGGCGTCCGGGGCCCGACCGGCGTGAGAGGGCCGACCGGTGCCAGAGGCCCGACCGGGGCCAAGGGCACGACTGGGGTGCGCGGACCCGACCGGGCCGGCGGGCACCGCCGGAGCCGTCGCCGCCAACACTGCCGCGACGGAATCGACGACCTCGCTGGCCTACATCGACCTGACGACCGTCGGGCCAACAATCGACTGTGACGATTCCCGCCTCCGGGAGAGTGTTCGTTTCTCTGACAGCTGCCAGATCGGCAACGCCAGTTCGACCTCATGCTTCATGTCGTTCGCCGGCACGGGCGCCAACAGCATCACTGCCGCTCGATGCGAACGCGTTGGTCGTGGCCGGCTCCGCCCAGCAGCGCGCCAGCGCCACAGCAGTCCTCATCGGGCTAACCCCGGCGAGCCACGCACCCTCACCGCGAAGTACAAGGTGTCGGGTGGCGGCGCTGCCACCTGCACCTTCGCCAACCGGACGATCATGGCGATCCCGCTGCCCTAGCGGCGTCAGCTAGCGAACCGCTTCGATCCAGTCGAGGCGCCGGCCGCAGAGACGCGCGGGCGGCGGACGGCGCAACCGTCTGGACGGGCTCGCGCGCATCCTCACGGCTGAGCGTGAGCGGGCCGAACGAGAACGGCGGCCCGCCGCTCCCCGGGTGCAGGCCGCCCGTGTCGTACGTGAGCAGCGACCGTGTGCGGGCCGGCTCCGAGCTCGACGCTCCCGAGGTCGGTGTAGAGCCCGGGCCAGTTCAGCTCCGCCCGCTTCGCGCCGACCTCGTGCCCGTCGACCTCGACCGACGACTTCCCGAACCAGTCGCCGGCGAGCCAGGCCGTGTAACGGCCCGCCTCGGGAGCGTTGATCCGCGCCGAGGCGGTCCCGGTCAGGGACGGCGTGACGACGGGGATCGCCTCGCGGGCGCGTCGCAGTCGCCAGGTAGCCCGAAGCTGCCTCGGCCTTGCGCGCGAGCCGCAGCACGTCCGAACAACGGGGCACCGCCGCGGCCTGACGTCGCGTCGCCCGAGCGAGAGGTGCTCGAGAATCGTCGGCCCGCCGGACGCGGGACGCTGCCAGACCTCGTAGTACCGCCCGCTCCGCACGAGGCGGTAGACCGAGGGCGGACGGCTCGCCGCCGGCCCTCGCCGGAGCACGAGCGTCCGGTAGGCGAGGATGCCGTCCGAGCCGGAGCCGGTCGATGTCCGCCGACTCGCCCTTGTCGAGCATCTGGCCGTTCCGCAGGTAGTCGAAGCGGCGCCGGAGCTCGGAGGCGCCTTCGGGATCCTCGCGCCGCAGGAAGTGCCGCGCCCCGTACGGCTCGTAGCTCGTCATCAGCGCGGGGCCCTGGCCGGCGAAGCTATGTCCGATCGTCTCGAGCTCGTGCAGCTGCCCGCGCGGGGCGAGCGAGACGTCGTGGTAGGCGAGCGCGTTCGACCAGAACACGCCGCCCGTGATCGCAACTGCCACGACGGCCGCCTCGACGCGCCGTCCGAGCCCGAAGAGCGCCGCGCACCCCGCGAGCGCCGCCGCCAGGAAAGCCGGCGACGCCATCGCGATCGCCTTCCCGCTCACCCAGGGCGAGCTGACCGCGACGACCGCGCCCGAACCGAGCAGCGACGATCGCCGAGGTACGTCGGAAGCTCCCACGCTCCGCGCCGCCAGGCCCACCAGAGCCCGACGAGCCCGGCGCCGACCACGAGCCGCGATCAGCACGTAGGTCGGCGCGATGTCGTGCGGACGGACGCGGAAGTCGCCCGACGGGCCAGATCCCGAACGCCTGGAGCTTGCTCAGCGGCCCGAACGAGGTTCCCGAGCTCGGACTCCGCCCGGAACGACGACACCTTCGGGCAGCCAGTCGATCGCCGCGACGATCGCCGGCACCGCGAGCACGACGACGCCCGCCGCGAAGACGCCGAGCTTGACCGGAATCGACCGGACCGGCCGGCGCACACAGGAAGCACCGCCGCGATCACCGCCGCAGGGAAGAGCCACGCGGCCGCGGGCAGGCTCAGCACGCAGACGATCGCCGCGCACACGGCTGCGAGCGGCAGGACGGCTCGAGCGGACGAGCGCGGCCCGAGCGTCCAGGGCACGAGCACCGCGAGCAGCGCGAAGAGCCAGGCTCCGGCGAGCTCCTTGATCCCGCCCCAGAGCGAGTAGCCGAACAGGATCGCCGGCTGCGCCGCGACGAAGGCGGCGAATGCTCGCATCGGCCGCAGCGGGACGAGCGGCTCGAGCAGCGCGTACAGCGAGAGCGCGAGCATCGCGGCGAGGAACGCGATGTACGGCTGGAAGATCCAGGCGAGGTCGTAGCCGACGAGGGCGTGCCCGATCCCGATCGGCATCAGGACGCCCGTCGGGTAGCCGACCGCGAGCGTCGTCGCCAGCGTCGCCTCGTACGTCGACGGCGCGAGGCCCGGCGAGGTCGCGCGCGTGTTCCATCACGCGGTCGGTCATCGCGAAGTACGTCGCGGTGTCGTCGAGCTTGATGTAGCCGGCGAAGGTCGCCTCGCCCGAGAGGACGACCGGTGCCGCGAAGACTGCGAAGACTGCGATTGCGGTGCCGAGCGCCCACAGGTCGGGACGGCTGCGCCTGATCGGCCCGAGCAGCAATCCCGCGATCGCGAGCCCGGCCGCGAGCGGCGCCGCCAGCTCGGCCGTCGTGTCGGTCAGCGTCGCGAACTCGCCGGCGAGGATGACGAGCGCGAGCCCGAGCGGGAGCACGAGCGGTCCCGGCAGCCGCTCGCCCGCGGCGAGCTCGACCAGCCGTCCGCAGCCGAACGAGAGCCCCGCCAGGACGAGCGGGAAGACGACCCAGGCGACGAACAGGGCCAGCGGTTATCCCACTGGTGCGACGCGACCCGACGTCACGAGGCGCAGCGCCCGCTTCGCAGACGGGTCGAAGACCTCGATCTGCTCGTCGGAGCCTGGAAAGGCGACGTAGACGTTCGTCGGAGCGTTCGTGGCGTAGACCGCGATGCCGCCGCCCGGCGCGGGCACGCTCTTCTCGTTGGGCTGCTTCGCGAGATCCTGCAGGACGTTCAGCGCGTTCGGCGTCGGGTACGTGCCGACGATCGTGTAGTCGGCGCGCCGGTTGCCGATCTTGGCGCCCGGCGGCAGGTAGCGGACGTAGACGCGCCCGCTGGCCGTCCGGGTCAACTCGTAGGTCTGACCCGAGCGCGGCCCGACCCAGTAGATCGGGCGCTTGGCCTTCGCGGAGACCGAGCGCAGCGCGGCCGGGGTGGCCGCGACCGGGCCGATCGGCTGTGCGGTCTCCGCCGTCGTCGTCGCGTTCGACGAGCTGGACGAATCGTCGTTCCCGCGGACGAGCAGCCAGACGACGAAGCCCGCCGCGAGGGCGATCGCGACCACCGCGCCGATCCGCACGCTCGAGAGACGAGCCCAGCCGGTGTCGCGCGGTTCGCTCACTCTCGGCAGAGAATAGGGAGTCGTTCGGCGGGCGCAAGCGCGAACCGAGTGCTGTTTGAGTCGTATGCGCTTGGGGAACCTCGGCGGGCATGAAGAAACCACTCATGCTCGTCGCTTCCGGGCTCGCAGGTCTCACTCTGGGGCTAGCCGGTTGCGGCGACGACAAGGAGAACGGTGGCGGCGGGACGAGCACGACGGTCCCGACCGCGAGCATAGGCACGAGCACCGAGGACACGACCACGGGCTTGACCACGACCGGTGAGAACGAAGGCACCACCACGGGCGAGGACAACGGGGGCAACAGCGGCAAAGGTGGCGGCGACGACGGCTAGACCGCCCGGCTGCGCCGGGAGAGCGCCCCGCCAGCGACGAGGCTACAATCCGCCGACCAGGGCGGTTAGCTCAGTTGGGAGAGCACCAGCTCGACAAGCTGGGGGTCACTGGTTCGAGCCCAGTACCGCCCATTTCACTGTCCGACGCGGCCCGCCCATGGGAACCACGGGCGTCCTTCTAGCGCGGCACGAGCCTGAGAGTCGTTGCACGCACGTCCGGCCTCACCATCGGATCGACAACGCTGGCGTCGTAGCGCCGGTACTTGGTGCGGTAGGCGTCGTCGACGGCATCATTGACGTCGCCGTCGGGCTCCGCGAAGCGAACGTCTTTTTCGACTCCGCCGGCGCTGACGTGGCCTTCGTGGCGCTCCTGGACGCCCTTGTACCACCTCGAACCCGGCCCGTACGCCGAGCGGACGTAGAGGTCGTCACCGTCGCGAACGACCCAGACGGTCACCGGCTTGCGCAGGCTGCCGTCGGCCCGTGCCGGGGCAAGCTCGAGCTCTTCGGAGTCCGCGATCCTGTCCAGCTCGTCGGAGGTCCAGGCGGCCAGCGTCACTATGGCAGTGAAGCAAAGAGCAGCACCGCGCGCCGCACACAGTAGAGCCCGGGCAAGCAAAGGTGCCCGCTTGCAGGGTGGTTCAGGCTCGTACCGCCCATCTCGGAAAGCCCGCACGGCGCGGGGCCTTTTCGTGTCGTTCAAACTCGGGGGATGAAGCTCTGGCGTCTCATCCGCGCGGGCCACACGGCGCTCGACGGGGCGGGGACGCTGCTGCACGGCGGGCGTTATTCGCCGCCGGGGGTGCCGGTAGTGAATTTCGCTTCGGAGGCCGGCCTCGCCGTCCTGGTTGCACTGCGGTACCTGCCGGGTGATCCGAGCGGCGATCTAGACGATTACGTGCTCGGGTGGACCGAGGTCGATGCCACTCCCGAACGCGTCCCGGACGAGCACGGCGAGCAGGCGAGCCGCGCTTTCGTCACCCGCTGGCTGGAGGAGCGCCGCTCCTTGCTCGCCGCCGTGCGTTCGAAGGTCCTGCCCGAGGCGGACGTGGTGATGATGAACCCTGCTCACCCCGATGCGGCGCGAGTGCCACCGCTCGTCACGCGGCCTTTCAGTTTCGCCGAGTGCCTGCACACCCCGCCGATGAGCGCCCGCTACAAATCCGAGGGCTGAGGAACGGGGCGCGGGCTATGTGGCCAACACTGTCCCACCGGCGGGCGGCACGCAGCGACGCGCCAGGAAACCGAGATTGAGGGCCGCCAAAGGACGGCCTGAACTCTTCTCAAGAGCAGCGAGAATGACCGGATGAGGTTTGCCGACCTCAGCGAGCTGGCCGCTCAGCTTGACGGTGTCTCCGAGCGCAGCCGTGACGGTCTGCTCGACTGGCGGTATCGCGGACGGTTGATCGCGCGGCAGCTCGACGACAGCCACATCGTCATTCGTGCGTCGTTCGACGTCCGAGATTTCCTACTCCAGTCGTTCCCCGAGACGTTCTCGGTGCCAAAGCGATTCGCGAAGCACATGATGG
Source organism: uncultured Actinomycetes bacterium (assembly GCA_963825795.1). Classification (GTDB taxonomy): domain Bacteria; phylum Actinomycetota; class Thermoleophilia; order Gaiellales; family Gaiellaceae; genus VAXT01. Next base: position 162,894 of record CAWGVD010000056.1, read on the forward strand.
TCGTCGCCGATCTCGAGAACGGCAATGGAGATGCGATCGAAGATGCCGTCATCGCCGCATGGGAGCTGCAGTCCGACCGCCGCTAGAGTCGATCGAGATGGTTGAAGACGTCGTGCCGGTTCTCCGCGTCGAAGATGCTGCTCGCGCCATCGACTGGTACCGCCGGCTCGGCTTCGAGAAGGAGTGGGAGCACCAGTTCGAGCCGGGTTTCCCATGGTTCGTCTCGGTCGCGCGAGGCGATGTTCGGCTCTATCTCTCGGAGCACACCGGCGACGCAACACCCAACACCCTCGTTCACCTGTATGTCAGAAACGTCGATGACATAGCGGCGGAGTTCGGAGTGGCTGTCGATGAGGAAGGTCTCGCCGGGCGGGAGTGTGAGCTCGACGATCCTGATGGCAACAGGCTTCGCATCGCGACGCCGCGCACGTAGGCTAATCGGGCTTGCGTGTCAGCGCGTCGATCGTCGCCGTCTCGACGAGGCCGGAGACCGCACGCGCGAGATTGCTGTCGGACGTGACGAAGGCGTCTGCCTGCAGCTGCGTAAGCGCCACGAACTCGGCGTCGAACGTCGTCTCCCAACCGAGCTGATCCGCGACCCTCCACGCCGTCCGCTGGAGCACCTTGTCGCCGAGGAAGCGCACCTTGAGCGAGTTGATCTTCGTCACTCGCTCCATCCCCTCGGCGGCCGAGATCTCACCGCGGCGAGCGGCTTCGTACAGCGCCGCCAGCGCCTGCGAGCGGACGAGTGTCGGCGCGACGAGCTTGTGCTCGGGCGCGACCTCGATCTCGCCGGCCGCAATCCCGAGCAGCGTCTCGCAGTCGATGACGAACCGGGTCACGGCATTTCCAGAGCCATGGGCTGGCATCTAATCGGGAATCGCTTCCCGGTGCGGCTTGCCCATTTCGCGAGTCGTTAGACTCGCCCCGTGCCCGAGGCGAGGCTCGAAGACTCCGGCTCCGGCCTCGCGCCCGCCAGTGAGGGCTGGTTCGTCGTCAACGTGCGCGATACCGCGTGGATCACGTCCGATGGGACCGGCTCTGCCTGCGTCTTCGAGAGCGACGACAACTTGTTCGCTCAGGTCGGCATCAACATCAGCGTCCTCGGCCCGGGCGAGCCGAACTGCCTGTACCACTCGGAGTCGCAGCAGGAAGCGTTCCTCGTGCTCTCGGGGGAGTGCAAGCTGCTCGTCGACGGCGAGGAGCGGCTGCTGAAGCCCTGGGACTTCTTCCACTGCCCCGCCGGCACGCAGCACGTCTTCGTGGGCGCCGGAGACGCGCCGTGCGTGATCCTGATGGTCGGTGCCCGGACGCCGGACGAGCAGCTGCTCTACCCGGTCTCGGAGCTCGCAGCGCAATACGGCGCGAGCGCCAAGGAGGAGACGTCCGACCCGAAGGTCGCGTACGCGGACTTCGAGCGGGCACGGCCGGGGCGGCCCCCGGACTGGGACCGCCTGCCCTGGGCCTAGCGTGGCCGTCGCACAGCGGCGAGGCGGCGGTCGAGTTCCTGCTCGGGTCGCGCGAGCCTGCGATTCGGTTCCTGACGCGGCGCGACGTCCTCGGCGAGGACGTGACCGCCGACCGCGACGAGCTCCTCTCCGGGCCGCTCGTGCGCGGGCTCCTCCGCGGCCAGAAGCGCGACGGCGGGCTTCGGCGGGCACCCGTACCAGAAGTGGGGCGGCGCGCACTGGCGGCTCGTCTCGCTCGTCGAGCTCGGCGTGCCGGCCGACGATCGCCTGCTCGCGGCCGCCGAGACCGTGCTCGACTGGCTGACGAGCGACGGGCACCGCAAGCGGCATCCAGGTCATCGACGGCCTCACGCGGCGCTGCGGGTCACAGGAGGGGAACGCGCTCGCGGTCTGCTGCCGGCTCGGGATGGCCGACGACCCGAGGGTGCAGCTCCTGGCGCGCTCGCTCGTCGAGTGGCAGTGGCCCGACGGCGGCTGGAACTGCGACAAGAAGGCGAGCGGCCGGCGCTCCTCCTTCAACGAGTCGCTCCCGCCGATGTGGGGCCTGCACGAGTACTGGGCCGCGACCGGCGAGACAGGCGGCGAAGGAGAGCGCGGACCGCACCGCGGAGCTCTTCCTGGAGCACGACCTGTTCCGCGCGCTCGCGACCGGAGAGCCGATCCATCCCGGATGGCTCGTCGCGCACTACCCGCCGTACTGGCACTACGAGGTCCCGCAGGCGCTGCTCATCCTCTCCCGCACCGGCAAGCTCGACGACCCGCGCACCGCGGACGGAATCGACATCCTCCTCGGCCTCCAGCGCGCCGACGGCTGCTGGCACAAGGGCCCGTCCTGGTGGCGCAAGCCGGGCTCTCCGGGCAGCAACGTCGAGGTCGTCGACTGGGGCGGGCGCGGGCCGAGCGAGATGACGACGCTGAACGCGCTCCGCATACTCAGGGCCGCGGGCCGCCTAGGCGGCCGGGAGGCGGATCAGGAAGCGCCCGCCGTCCGCTGACGTCTCCGCATACACGTCGCCGTGCACGCTGCGCGCCAGACGGCGCGAGAGCGCAAGGCCGAGCCCGGCTCCAGCGCTGCCGTTCGCGCCCTGACCGCGGACGCCCGGCTCGAAGATCCGCTCGCGCTCGTCGTCCGCGACACCGGGGCCGTCGTCGTCGATCGCGAACACGACGGACGAGTTCTCCCGCGCCACGTCGACCCGGACGCGGCTCGAGCCGTAGCGGCACGCGTTCTCGACCACGGGCTGGAGGATCCGCTCCGCGAGGTCGGGGTCGACGCCGATGCGAAGCGCTCCGGCGTGCGGCACGACCTCGACGGCGACTTCGCGCGACGCGGCGAGGCCCGCGCAGGCGGCTGCTGCGCTGGCGGCGACCTCTCCGGCGTTCGCCAGGCCCACGTCGCCGCCGGCCTCGAAGCGCGCCGCTGCCACGAGCGCGTCGACGGTTCGCGAGAGCTGGTCGGCGCTCCGCCGGACGACCTCCAGGGCTTCCCGGTACTCCTCGGGCTCCCGATCGCGGCGCAGCGCGAGCTCCGACTCGGCCAGGACGCGCGCGAGAGGAGTGCGGAGCTCGTGCGAGAGCTCGGCGGAGAACCGCCGCTCGTGCCGGAGGCTGGCCGCCACCCGGTCGAGCAGGCCGTCGAGCGTCGCCGCGAGCTCCGTCAGCTCGTCGTGGGGCGGACCGAGGGCAAAGCGCTGGTCGAGGTCGTGGTCGCTCCACTCCGCCGCCTGCCGCGTCATGCGGACGACCGGCTTCAGCGAGGCCGTCACGAGCCAGCGGACGAGGATCGCGACGGCGATCAGCACGAGGACGCCGAACACGATCGACGCGATCAGCGCCGCGCCGCGCGTCGCCTCGTACGGCGAGAGCGAGACTCCCGCAACGACCGTGCCCACGCGTTTGCCGCCGTCGACGATCGGGATCGAGTAGAGGCGCGCGTCGGACTCCGGGACGTCGTGGAAGCGCGACGGCCCGGTGGCCAGCGCGCGCGCCGCCTGGTCGACTGCGGCCTCGGTGCGCGGCCGCTCGAGCAGGCGCGGTCCCTCGAAGACCCAGATGAATGCGTCGCTCGCGCGCGCGTCCGAGGTCTCGCTCGTCGTCAGCCGTCCGTTCCGAACGCCGACCGAGCTGAGCTCCGCCGCCGCGCGGGAGCGGACGAGGTCGCGGGAGTCGCGGTCGAGGCTTCGTCCGAGGACGATGTTGAAGCCTGCGACGAGCCCGGCCACGGACACGACGACCGCCGCGATCACGACGAGCAGCAGTCGTCGCCTGATCCCGAGTGTCATCCGAGTCGGTATCCCACGCCGTGCACGGTTGAGATTTCGGGCGCCTGCTCGAACTGCTTGAGCTTGCGCCGCAGCCGGGCGACGTACGAGTCGAGCGTGTTCTCGCGGACGATCGCGCCGTGCGGCCAGCCGGCCCGGACGAGGTCGCGGCGACGCACGGCTTGCCCGGAGGCCGCGAACAGCTTCGCGAGCAGCCGGAACTCCGTCGGCGTCATGGGCACGTCCCGTCGTCGCGTCGCCGAGGGAATGGGTGAGCGGGTCGAGCCGGAGCCCGCCCGACTCGAGCGCGCCGTCCGAGCCGCTGCGGCGCAGGAGCGCCTGGAGCCGCGCCACGAGCTCGACGAACGCGAACGGCTTCGTGAGGTAGTCGTCGCCGCCCGCGTCGAAGCCGGAGATGCGGTCGACGACCGCGTCGCGGGCGGTCAGGAAGAGCACCGGCGTCTGCACCCCGCGCGCGCGGAGCGCCTGGCACAGGTCGCGCCCGTCCGCGTCCGGCAGGCCGATGTCGATCACGAGCACGTCCGGCACCGACCGCTCGACCGCCTCGAGCGCGTTCGCCCCCGTCGAGGCGGAGTCGACCGAGAAACCCTCCTCGCGGAGCCCGCGCCCGAGCACGCCGCGCAGCTCCTCGTCGTCCTCGACGAGCAGAACGGATCGCCCTGAGATCGTCGCCTTCGTCATCGCTCGGGTGTCAAGCCCGCCGCCAATGATGCCCGTGGCGGGCGGTCAGCTGAGCTCATGCGCCGGCAGGCTGGTGCTCCGCGGCGGTTGGGACCGTTCCTGCGCAACGACCGTCGTCACCGGGACGCCGAGATGCGACACGCGATGCGGAAGGTCGAGATGGAGCCAGCTGGAGACGCTGTGCGGCAGCGTCGAGAGGATGATCTCGTGGAACTCGCCGTCGTGCAGCGCCTCCTCGATGGCGTCCATGGGGTCGTGCCGGTAGGAAACCGAGCCGTCAGCCGCGCCGCCGGCCGCGTCCTGGATGACCGGGAGCGCGAGCTCGAGCATGCGCTCTCCGTCGGCCTGGCGGTGCTCCCGTTCGGCTTCGGTCAGCGCAGCGTGCTCGGCGAGGTTCGGAATCAGGAGATGGAAGCGAGCGGGGCCGCGCAGCACGCGCTCGCGAACGGCCTGGACGAGCGCCGGCGTCGCGGCCGTCTCGTGGGCGACGACGAGCACGTCGGCGTGCGTCGGCTGCTGCGCGTACCGCGACTCGGTCGCGTCCGTGCGCGTGAGGCTCAGGTACGCGACGACGACGATGATCGCGCCCAGGAAGAGCGCGCTCGTCACGGTCGTCCCGAGTCCGAGGCCGCCGTCCGCGCGCGGCTGCGAGAGGTAGTCGCCGAGCGACGCGCCGAGCGGCCGGGTGAGGACGTACGCGATCCAGAACGAGGCGACGGCGTTCAGGTTGAAGCGGTAGTGCGCCACCCCGACCGCGCCGATCGCCGCCGGCGAACAGGGCGAGCGAGACGAGGTAGCCGAGGTTCAGCCGCTCGGCGGTCAGGTCGCCCGCCGCGGTACCGAGCGCGAAGGTGAACAGGACTGCGAGCCAGTAGAAGCTCTCGCGCCGCGTCGTGTAGATCGTGTGGATCGAAAGCGTCCGCTCGCTCGCGTACCAGACGGCGAACGTGACCGAGAGCGCGATCGCGAACGCGACCGTCGTGATCACGAGCGAGACGCCCATGTTGTCGCTCAGGTTGTCCGTGATCTGCGTTCCGACGATCGAGATCAGGACGATGCCGAGCCAGTAGACCCACGGCACGTAGCGGCGCGCACGGAACTGGACGACGAGCGCCGCGACGAGCAGCGCGCCGGTCATGAACGTCGTCTTCGTGAGGCCGAGGCCGACGTTGTCCGACAGGTAGTCCGACGCCGTCTCGCCGACGGTCGTGCACAGGACCTTGATCACCCAGAAGTAGAGGGTGACCTCGGGAACCTTGTTCAGCATCCAGCGCAGGTCGGCGCGGAGCTCCTCGCGAGTCGGCTTCGTCATCGGGCTCACAGTGCAACGAAAAACCTGAGCACGACCTGACCGAAGATCTTTACGCCCCTCTTACGTGCAGCGCACGGACTGCTGACGTTTGCGTCCGACCATTGGCGAGACATGCAGTTCTTACGCCCAAGGAGGGTGCAAATGAGGTTCCGCATGGTCTTCCTCGCCCTGACGGCAGTCGCCGCAGTCGGCCTCGGGGCAACCGGCTCGATCGCGGCCGGCAAGCAGGCTTCTGTCGCGTACATCTTCCGAGGGGAGCTGGCAGCGACTCCGCCGCCGAACTCCTCCTCGCTGCTCGTCGACGTCGCCGGTGGCAACCAGCGCGCGCTGCGCCTGCTGGTCGGCCAGCCGTCGGGTCAGGCCTTCGCGGTCGGCGGCAACACCGAGTACCTGCGCTGGGTGCACGGCGTGCCGACGGTCGTCGAGCCAGAGCAACCTGGCCGAGGGCGACCAGCTCGTCGTCCGGATCCGCGCGCCGCGCGGCTCTTCGCTCGCCCAGGTCGAAGCGTCGTCGGCCGCAGTCGTCGCCGATCACGGCCCGACTCCGGGCCGCGCCGCGAGGCCGCTGTGGCTGTTCCAGGGGACGCTCAACGCGCCCGCCGCGAACGGTCATCTCGGCGTCCACGTCCTGGACGGGAACCATCGTGCGCTGAAGGCGATGCTCGGCCAGGCGCAGGACCAGTCGTTCTCCTACGGCCGGCGCACGGTGTTCATCAGGTGGCAGGGCCGCGTGCCCACGCTCATCTCTCCGAGCCAGCTCACCGTCGGCGACCGGATCAGCGTCCGGATCCGCGCCCGCGGCAACTCGTCGCTCGGACAGGTCGAGGCTACGCCGGCGAACCACGTCGGCGAGCACGAGCCCGCTTCTAGCTCATAGGCGGCACCGAGGACGGGAGGCCGGCGCGCGCCGTCGGCCTCCCGGCCGTCTACTCGCTGCGCGGGTCGGTCTGCTCGACCACGGCGCTCCACGTCTCGGCCTTCCTTCTCGACGACGATGTACGAGTCGAAGGTCTCGATCACGCGCTCGACGGTCGGGTCCTCGTGGCCGGGGCTGAGCAGGAAGTGCGTCGCGTCCGAGCGCACTCGTTCGTAGACGCTCGTCGGCACCGAGAGGCGCTCGGTGCAGGCTTTGTCGGCGCACTCGCAGACGATCTCGAACGTCCCGGTGTCCGAGTCGAACGTCTTGGTCATGTCCTCGACGCGCTCGTTGACCTCGCGGAACATCGCCTCGTTGAGGGCGAGCCGGCGCTCCCTCTCGCTCATGGGCGGAGCCTACTCCTGCCCCAACGAGACATGGCCCAGTGCCAGGCACCGGGCCATGTCCTTCAGGGACCTGTCGGCTCTAGAAACTGCCCGAGACGATCAGCCTGCCGGCGGCGGTCTTGACCTTGATCCGCGTGCCGGCGTTGATCGCCGGGAAGCTCGCGCCGCGGCGGTTGACCTGCGCGGCGCCGAGCCGGTTGACCCGCGCCGAGCCGACCTTCGTGCTGTTCACGAAGAAGTTGACGCGCCTGCCGGCGAGCCGCCGCACGTGCTCGACCTCGATCTCGAGCTCGCGCTGACCCTCGTTCTGGAACTTCGCCTTGCCGCTCGCGCCCGGGAATGCTCCGGACGACTTGAGCGCGATCCGCGTGCCGGGCCCGCCCTTCGCCTGAACCGCCGGAGCGGCAACTGCGAGCGCCGCGAGAGCGAGGAGCGAGACCGTGAGAATGACTGTGCGCTTCATGACTGCCTCCTTGAGATTGGCTACAGCACGAAGCTAGTGACGCCCGCCCTAGGCGCGGGCTATGCGAAGGCAAAGTCTTGGTTCAGCCTCTAAGAGGCGTAGCGAGGCGCCTTGGAGCCCTCGCGGAGGCCGAACAGGCCGTAGAGCACGTAGTTGACGAACCACACGACGATCGTCGCGCCGACGTACGTCCAGAACCCGTCGATCGAGAAGTCCGGCGCGATCCACTCGGCGAGCGCGAGCATCGCGACGTTGATCGCGAACAGGAACAGCCCGAGCGTGATGATCACGAGCGGCAGCGTGAGCAGCGTCAGGATCGGCTTGACGATCGTGTTCGCGATCGCGAGCACCGCAGCGCCGATCAGCAGAGGCCCCCAGCCGTCGATCGAGACGCCGCTGAAGAGCCAGTCGGCGACCGCGAGCGCGGCGATGTTCGCAATCCACGCGAAGATGAAGAAGAGCGCCATCGGGCGCTAGTAAATCAGCGGTCTACCGGTGCCGGTAGACGATCCTGCCGCGCGACAGGTCGTACGGAGAGAGCTCGACGTTGACCCGGTCGCCGGGGAGGATCTTGATCCGGTAACGCCGCATCTTGCCGGCCGTGTAGCCGAGGGTCTCGTGGCCGTTGTCGAGGAGGATCTTGTACATGCCGTTGCGGAAGGCCTCGATGACCTCCCCTTCGAACTCGATCTTGTCTTCCTTGCCTGCGATCTCAGCTCCTCAATGGATCCCCGCGCCGCGGACGTCGAGCCCACGGCGCGGGAAGCTCGTTTCGGTCTTACCCGACGAGGACGACGTTCGTCGCCTCCGGGCCCTTCTCGCCCTCGCGGGGCTCGTACTCGACCTTCGCGTTCTCGGTCAGGGTCTTGAACCCGTCGCCCGAGATGTTCGAGAAGTGCACGAAGAGATCCTTACCGCCGTCTTCCGGCGTGATGAATCCGTATCCCTTCGCGTCGTTGAACCACTTCACGGTTCCGGTTGCCATCTAATTCCACCTCCCTTACCACTCACGAACACGCACAAGGAGGCGGAGCGCCACCGGTACACGTTCTATTGCTTGCGAGAGTCTAGCGCGGCCGGTCTGCATCCTGCAGAAATGCTGCAAACGCGCCTGCCGAGCCGGCGACGACGAGCACCGCCCACATCTCGAGCGCGATGTCGATCGCGCGGCCTAGCGGCGTGAACGGATTCCTGATCTGCGACGAGACCGTCAGCAGCTGCACCGTCGTGAAGAAGAACGCGCTCGCCGAGCGTGTGGATGTCGGTTCCGCGCGCGTGCCGCTCGGTCATGAAGATGAGGATCGTCCCGACCGCGTCGACGATCACCGTCCCGACGAGGATCAGCAGGAGGCGCGCGACGAGCCGGTGGTGGTGGTCCTCCCAGCCCCGCAGGTTCTGGAACTCCGCGCGGATCACGTCCGAAGAGTGTCCCGGGCGGTGCGGACGCTACTGGCTGTCGAGGCCGCTGACGCCCCAGGTGTCCGAGAGCAGATAGCCCTCGGGGAACGGGTCGCTCGGGTCGATCAGCACCTGCGTGACGCCGGTGATCCAGGCGCTGCCGCGGATCGCGGGGACGATCGCCGGCCGGTCGCCGACGCGCGTCTCCTCGACGATCCGGCCCTCGAAGGTGGAGCCGAGCGGCGACGCGTGGGTCATCGAGTCGCCGGGCTTCATCAGCCCGCGGGCGTGGAGGACGGCGAGCCGCGCCGAGAGGCCGGTGCCGGTGGCCGAGCGGTCGAGCCTCCCGGGCGCGACGACGACGGCGTTCCGGGTCACCTCGCCGACGCCCCGCCAGGGCTCCGCGATCTGGACGATGCTCACGCCGGCGATCGCGGGGTTCTCGGGATGGACGCACTCGAGCTGCTCGCGCGCCGCGGCGCGGATCGCCTCGCCGGCGAGCGAGAGGTCGCGCGCCTCCTCGGGCACGAGCTCGAAGCCGAGCGCGCTCGCGTCCGCGATCGCGTACCACATGCCGCCGTAGGCGACGTCGACCGCGATCCGGCCGAGGCCCTCGACGTCGAGCTCCGCGTCGAGCTGCTCGACGAAGCAGGGCACGTTCGTGAACTCGACGCTCTCGCACTTGCCGTCGCGGCACGCCGCGCGCGCCTCGACGACGCCGCCCGGCGCCTCGAGCCGCACGACCGTCTCCGGCTCGCGCATCTCGACCATGCCCGGTCTCGAGCAGCACCGTCGTCGTGCAGATCGTGTTCGATCCGGACATGGCCGGGTACTCGGTCGGCTCCATGATGATGAAGCCGGCGTCGCAGTCGTCCCGCGTCGGCGGCACGACGAGGTTCGCGTGGCACGCGACGCTCCCGCGCGGCTCGCGCAGGAGCACGCGGCGCAGCCAGTCGCCGTCGCGCCGGAGCGACTCCATCTGCTCGAAGACCGTCGCGCCGGGCGGAGGCAGGACGCCGCCGACGATCACGTTCCCGATCTCGCCGCCCGCGTGGCAGCCGACCACGGTCAACGTCCGTCCGGCCCGCATCTTGGGGCGACGATACGGAACTGCGAGACTGCGGGCGTGACCGAGCTGGTTGCGTTCCTGGGCGTGTCGGCGATCGTGATCGTCACGCCCGGGCCTGACACGGCGCTCACCATCCGGAGCTCGCTGCTGGGCGGCCGGCGCGCGGGGATCTTCACGGCGCTCGGGGTCTCGTGCGGGCAGGCGGTCTGGACACTCGCCTCGGCCGTCGGGATCGCTGCGCTGCTCGCGGCCTCCGAGCCCGCGTTCCTCGCGGTCAAGGTCGCGGGCGCCGCGTACCTGATCTGGCTCGGGCTCCAGGCGCTCGCCGCAGCGGTTCGCGGCCGGCGGAAGGAGGCCGAGGCGCCTCGATCGAAGACGCTCGAGCCGCGCAGGGCCTTCCGCCAGGGCCTCCTCAGCAACCTCGGCAACCCGAAGATGGCCGCCTTCTTCCCGAGCCTGCTCCCGCAGTTCGCGCACTCGTTCTCGGCGCTGCTCGCGCTCGGCTTCGTGTTCTGCCTGCTGACGCTCGTCTGGCTGACGGCGTACGCGGTCGCGGTCGCGCGGGCCGGCGACTTCTTCAGCCGCTCATGGGTGAAGCGGGCGATCGAGGCGGTCACGGGCGCCGTGCTGGTCGCGCTCGGGCTCCGGCTCGCGACCGAGCGCCGCTAGTGGACGCGGCGCCGCCTCGCCCGCCGGCGATCTACGCACCCGCGCCGCGGGAGGTCTCGTTCGGCCGGATCGAGGGCCGCGTCTCGAAGGGCACGAGCGAGGTGCGCGTCCGCGTCGACGGCAGGCTCGTCGCGACGAAGACCGTGACGCGCCCGCGGTTCGCGCTCGTCGTGACGCTTCCGCAGCGCGACGTCACGATCCGGGTCAGCGCGATCGACGGGCGCGGGCGGCACGCGTCGACGCTCGTCGGCCCGGTGTTCGGCCTCCCGCGTGGAGGCGCGCCGTACTCGGGGCCGATCCCGGCCCTCCGCGGCCACGAGGACGCAGCGCTCGCGAGAACCGTCCGCTCGCTCGGCCGCCGCTTCCCCGGGATCTGCGGCCTGTTCGTCCAGGACCTCCGCACCGGAGCCGGCGCCGCCTGGAACGCGCGCGCCCGCTTCCCGGCGGCCTCGACGCTGAAGCTCGCGATCGCGGTCGAGCTGATGCGCGAGCTGCGCGGCGTGCCTCCGCCCGGCTCGCAGCTCGCGGCGCTCCTCTGGCGGATGCTCGTCTACTCCGACGACCGCTCGGCCAACGAGCTCCTGGAAGTCCTCGGCGGCTCGACGATCGGCGGCTCCGCGCGCGTGAACTCGATGCTGCGCGCGCTCGACCTGGCCGACAGCGACATGTACGGCGGCTACCTGATCGAGGACTCGCTCTTCCGCTCGGCGATCCCGCTCGAGATCAGCGGACGGCCGTCGTTCATCGGCAAGGCGACGACCGCCTGGGACCTCGCGCGGCTCGAACGCGCCCTCCATCTCGCCGCCGGAGCCCGCGGCGCCCTGATCTGGCGCTTCCGCGGCGCCTTCACGCCCGCCGACGCGCGCTACCTGATGTACCTCCTCGCGCACTCGCGCACGCGCGGCGGCCTGAACGGAGCCCGCGGCGGCGCGACCGTGCTCCACAAGGCGGGCTGGATCACGAAGGCGCGCCACGACAGCGGCCTCCTCTACACGCCTCACGGCGCGTTCGTCGATTGCGGTACTGACGTGGAACGGCCGGGGCGTCGGCTCGCTCAGCGACCTGCTCGCGACCCGCGTCGCCCTCGCGGCGCTGCGCCGCCCGTGAAGCGATTCGTGCCGCGCGTTCTGCGCGAGAACCTCGTTTTCAGGCGCGTCTGGTCGGGCCAGACGATCTCGCTCTTCGGCGACCAGATCTCGATGATCGCGATCCCGCTGACCGCGGTCCTCGTGCTCGACGCGAACGCGAAGCAGATGGGCTATCTCATCGCCGCCGAGCTCGTGCCGAACCTGTTCTTCGCGCTCCACGCAGGCGCCTGGGTGGACAGGCGCGGGAACAGGCGGCAGACGATGATCTTCACCGATCTCGTCCGCGCCGGATTGCTCGCCACGATTCCGCTCGCGTACGCGTTCGGCGAGCTGACGATCCAGCAGCTGTACGTCGTCGCCTTCCTCGTGGGGACGATGAGTGTCTTCTTCTTCGTCTCCTACTCGTCGCTCTTCGTCGCGCTCGTCGAGCGGGAGGACTACGTCGAGGGCGAACTCTGTGCTCGCGGGCAGCCGCGCGTTCTCGTTCGTCGCCGGGCCGAGCATCGGGGGCATCCTCGTGCAGCTGCTCAAGGCGCCGTACGCGCTACTCGTCGACTCGATCTCGTTCCTCTTCTCGGCCGCGTTCCTCGCCTCGATCGACCCCGTCGAGCCGGAGGTCGAGGAGGCCGAGAAGGGCCATGTCGTGGCGGGCGTGCGCTACATCGTGACGTCGCCGGTCATGCGCTCCTCGCTGCTCGCGACGGCGACGATCAACCTGTTCAACTTCGTCTTCCACGCGTTGTTCATCCTCTACGCGGTGCGTTCGCTGCACGTGCGGCCGGCGACGCTCGGGATCGTCCTCGGTGCCGGGGCCGATCGGCGGGCTGATCGGCTCGGTCGTGACGTCGCGGCTCGGGCGGCGGATCGGGATCGGGCCGACGTACATCCTCGGCTGCATCGTCTTCCCGGTGCCGCTCGTGCTCGTGCCGCTCGCCGGCGGGCCGTACTGGCTGATCCTGGCGATGCTGTTCCTCGCCGAGTTCGGCGCCGGGCTCGGCGTGATGATCCTCGACATCAGCGCCGCGTCGATCTTCGCCGCGCTCGTTCCGCACCGGCTGCGCTCGCGCGTGTCGGGCGCGTACATGGTCGTGAACATGGGCGTCCGACCGGTCGGCTCGCTGATCGGCGGCTTCCTCGGGACCGCGATCGGGCTCCAGACGACGCTCTGGATCGGCGTCGTCGGCGCGGCGGCGGGCTTCCTCTGGCTCCTGCCGTCGCCGATTCCGAAGATGCGCGAGCTGCCCGAGCTCGCGGAGTAGCCAACCACCTCACAGTGACAGTCACAGTGACTGTCACTGTGACTGTCCCCGGGATAGGGTCGCGGGATGGCGGCAGCCCGGACATTGCCCTGGAGCTGGTACTCCGACCCGGACGTGCTGCGGCGCGAGCAGGAGCGGATCTTCCGCCGCGCGTGGCAGTACGTCGGCCACACGGGGCGCGTCGAGCAGGTCGGAGACCGGTTCGCGGCCTGGGCCGGCGACATCCCGGTGCTCGTGGTGCGCGCCGAGGACGGCGTGCGCGCGTTCCTCAACGTCTGCCGCCACCGAGGCTCGCTGCTCGTCGACGGCGAAGGCACCGGGAAGTCGGTGCAGTGCCCGTACCACGCGTGGACGTACGACCTCGACGGGTCGCTGCGCGCCGCCCCGCGCTCGGACCGCGAGCCGGACTTCGAAACCGAGGGCCTGTCCCTTGTAAAGATGCGGCTCGAGACCTGGGGGCCGTTCCTGTTCGTGAACCCCGACGACGAGGCGCCGCCGCTCGCGGACACGCTCGGCCCGGTCACCGAGCTCGTCCCGGTCGACGACCTCGTCTTCCACGTGCGCGACGACTCCGAGCTCGAGGCGAACTGGAAGATCGCCTGCGAGAACTACCTCGAGTGCTACCACTGCCCGGTCGCGCACAAGGGCTTCAGCGCCGCCTACGACGTCGACCCGGACGAGTACCGCCTGGAGCCGATCGCGGAGCACGTCCTGTCCCAGTTCGCGCAGTCGCGCCGCGAGGGCGAGGCGCAGTTCCACTTCGTCTGGCCGAACCTGAGGCTGAACGCCTACGCGGGCACGCCGAACCTCTCGATCGGGCCGCTGCTGCCCGCCGGCCCGGAGCGTTCGACCGGCTTCCTCGACTACTTCTTCGCGCAGGACGCCGACCCCGCGTGGGTCGAAGACCTGCTCGAGTTCGACCGCCAGGTGGGCGCCGAGGACCGTGTTCTCGTCGAGCGCGTCCAGAAAGGCGTGCGCTCGGGGATCGTCGCGGAGGGACAGCTCCTGGGGGAGAGCGAGCAGCTCGTTGCGCGCTTCCAGGAGCTCGTGACAGCCGCCGTCGCGTGAGCGCGGATCGAGCTTTGTCGATCCGCGCGCGAGGACGTATCCTCCCGGCGATGAGGGGGACTCGGGGAGGGCTCGTGGCGCTTGCGCTCGGGCTGGCAGTTGCTCGCGGTCGTCGGCAACGGCGGCGCGAAGACCACCGCCCCGGATCTGCTGCTCCTCGACCCGATCGGCACCTTCGATCACCCGACATTCGTGACGTCGCCGCCGGGAGACGAGTCGCGGCTCTTCGTCGTCCGGCAGCCCGGTCAGATCATGCTCGTCAAGTCGACCGGCACGACCACGTTCATGACGGTTCCGAACGTGTTCTACGACGGCGGCGAGCGCGGCCTGCTCTCTCTGGCCTTCCCGCCCGACTACGCGACGAGCGGCCTCTTCTACGTCTACTACACGCATAGCCCGGACGGAAACATCCAGGTGGACGAGTTCCATCGGGACGCGTCCAATCCGGACCTCGGCGACCCCAGCACGCGCCGGGCAGTGATCACGGTGCCCCACCCGAGCCAGTCGAACCACAACGGCGGCCAGCTCGAGTTCGGCCCCGACGGGATGCTCTACATGGGAACGGGCGACGGTGGGGGCGGCGGCGATCCGTTCCGGACGGGCCAGAACCTCCAGGACCTGCGCGGAAAGATCCTGCGCATCGACCCGCGCCAGAACGGAGGGGAGCCGTACACGGTGCCGGCCAACAACCCGTTCGTGGGCCAGGCGCCGTGGAAGCCGGAGATCTGGGCGTACGGCGTCCGCAACCCGTGGCGCTTCTCGTTCGACCGCGTGACCGGCGACTTCACGCTCGGCGACGTCGGTCAGAACACCTGGGAGGAGATCGACTACCGGCCGATCAGCGAGGGGTGGGGGCGAGGCGTCAACTTCGGCTGGAGCTGCATGGAGGCGCGGCACCTGTACGGGAACTGCCCCGAGCCGCCGAACGACACGCTGCCGGTCTACGAGTACAACCACAACATCGGCGGGTGCTCGATCACGGGCGGCTACGTCGGCCGTGACCAGGAGGTTCCGAGCCTGCTCGGGAGGTACGTCTACGCGGACTACTGCAGCGGGCAGATCTGGTCGAACCTGCTCGCGATTCCCGACGCGACCGACAACCGCGAGGAGACGGACATCTCGCATCAGGTCCCGAACCCGACCTCGTTCGGCGAGGACGCGTGCGGGCACATGTACGTCATGGGCCAGGGCAGCGCGCACAACGTGTTCCGGATCCGGCAGCAGGACCCGCCCGGCGCAGTTCTGCACGCCGCAGTACGACCTGCCGGTCCTGACCGCCCACGTCGAGGACGACTTCACGATCGAGCTGCAGGACCCGAACGGCCAGAACCTGGACGGCGGAACGCTGCCCGCAGGGCGCCTACACGCTCGAGCTCGACGACAACTCGACGTTCCACAACTTCCATCTGACCGGCGGATCCGTCTCCTGCGTCCCAAAGCAGAGCTGTGCATCGGAGGTCGAGAGCACCGGGCACGAGACCTGGACCGTGAACTTCACGCCGGGCTCGGTCACGTATCAGTGCGACCCGCACCAGAGTTCATGTTCGGAACCTTCACTGTCACCGGGGCGATCCGCCACCTCCGCCACCGCCGCCTCCGCCACCTCCGCCGCCGCCTCCGCCTCCGCCGCCTCCACCTCCGCCGCCGCCTCCGCCACCTCCACCGCCGCCTCCGCCTCCGCCGCCGCCGCCTCCGCCGCCTCCGCCTCCGCCTCCGCCGCCGCCTCCGCCGCCACCGCCACCGCCACCGCCGCCACCGCCGCCGCCACCTCCGCCGCCACCGCCACCGCCACCTCCGCCACCGAGGCGACCAGCGCAATGCGTCGTCCCGCGCGTGATCGGGCTCCGGCTCGCCCGCGCGAAGACGAAGATCCGCCGCGCCCACTGCACGGTCGGACGCGTGCGCCGCGTCGCGCTCACGGCTCGTCGGCCGCGTGATCGGCCAGAGCCCGCAGGCCGGAGCGCGAAAGTCGCGGAACTTCCGCGTCACGCTCGTCGTCGGCCGCCGCTAAAGCTTCTGCTCCCGCAGCCGATTCCTGAAGGTACCGGCCATGTCGAAGCTGCGCAACCGCCTCGAGAACTACGTCGTCCGCCAGACCAGCGACGTCGTCGACGACCTGTCCAAGGAGCGTCGCCAGGAGCTCGCCGAGGTCCTGCACGACCTCGAGGGCTACAGCCCGCGCGCCGCGGAAGCCGAGCAGCGCACCGAGGAGCTCGTCGAGAAGCTCGACAACCGGAACGCGGCGCTCGACAAGGCCCGCGCCCGGATCGCCGAGCTCGAAGAGGAGCTCGTCCAGGCCGCAGCCGACGCCGGCGACCGTGAGCAGCGCGTGGTCGCCGAGCTCGAGGTCGAGCGCGTCCGCATCGCCGAGCGGGAACAGACCTTCCGCGACGAGATCGCCGCCCGCGAGCGCGAGGTCGAGCGCCGCATCGAGATCCTCGAGGGCCGCGAGGGCGAGCTCCGCTACTCCGACAGCTTGCTCCTCCAACGCGAAAACGTTCTCGGCGCCCGCGAAGCCGAGCTCGACAACCTGGCCCAGGAGCTCGAGGCGCGTTCCGACGAGCGCCTCAAGGCCCGCGAAGCCGAGCTCGACCAGCGCGAGCGCCAGATCGAGATCGCCGAGCTCCACACGGCCGAGGAGAAGCGCAGGTTCGAGAGCCGCGCGATCCACGTGACCGAGCTCGAGCGGCGATCACATCTGCGCGAGGCATCCGTCGAGGAGCGCGAGGCGGAGCTGACCGAGGCCCGCAAGGAGCTCGAGCAGCGGTCGGCCGAACTGGCGGAGCGCGAGGAGATCGTCGATCGCCGCAAGCGCGAGTTCGACGCCTACGTGCGTCGCGTGCAGGGCTCGTTCTACTCGAACCCCTAAGACGCCCTGCGCCGCACGAGCGCGGCCAAGTATGCTCGGCGCCATGGCGACACTAGGCGAAGTGATGTCGCGCGACGTGATCACGATCGAGCCGTTCGACACGATCGGGCACGCCGCCGAGAAGATGGTCGCCGAGGGCGTGAGCGCGATCGTCGTCTCCGACGGCGGGCGCCTGATCGGGATCGTCACCGAACGTGACCTGACGCGCGCAGTCGCCGGCCGCGTCCACTCCAGCGAGGCCCGAGTCCGCGAATGGATGACCGCCGATCCGAAGGTGGTCTCCGAGTCGACGGACCCGGTCGAGGCGGTTCAGATCATGCTCGACGGCGGGTTCCGCCACCTACCCGTGGTGGAAAACGAGCGGGCGGTCGGGATCGTCAGCATCAGGGACCTCGCCGAGTGGAGCATCAGGTCCGAGACGTCTCCGACCTAGCTACCTAGCGACTCGAAGGGTCTGTCAGGCCGGCTGCGTCTGGACGGCGACGGCCTTCTTCAGGACGCCGAGCGCCTCGTCCTTGCGACCGTCGTCCTCGAGCAGCGCGGCGAGCTTCTCGTAGGTCTCCATCAGGTACCGGCTCGGGTGCGAGGACATGCGCTCCGTCGCGAGCTCGTAGAGCTCGATCGCCTTGGGGGTGTCGCCGAGCTCGGCGTAGACGTCGGCGACGACGGAGTAGCTGCGCCCCGCGTCGTACGGGCTCGCCTCCGCGAGCAGTCCGGTCGCCTCCATCGCCAGCGAGGCGGCTTCCTCGGGCCGCTCGAGCTGGATCAGAGCGCGGGCCTCCTCGAGCCTGAACAGCGCGACGTCGACGGGCGTACCGCTGTCCGAGAGCAGGGCGAGACCTTTCTCCAGCAGGTCGAGCGCGTCGCGCGGCTGCTGCCGGTCGAGCTCGATGTGCGCGAGCAGCTGATGCGCCTGAGCGGTGTAGTACGTGTGCTCGGTCAGCTCGAGCAGGTCGAGCGCGTGCCTCGCGTAGCGGGCGGCCCGTTGGTGATCCTCCTGCGCTGCGGCCAGCCTCGACTGCGACCAGTAGAGGCGGGCGCGGACGACGGGGTCGCTCGAATCGGAGGTCAGCTCCACGATCCTGGCGAGCTGCTGCTCGGCGGCGTCGAAGTCCGTCTTGTCGATCAGCGCGTTCGCGAGCAGGACCCCGAAGCGAATCGCCTCGACCGCGTCGTTGCGGTCCTCGGCCGACTTGAGCGAGCTCTCGAAGAGGCTGACCGCGGCGTCGAGCTGGTCGACCGACGCGTAGGCGCGGCCGAGCGTGTCCGCCCAGCTCGGGTGGTCGGCGAGCTCGACGCGCCCCACGGTGCGGGCCTCCTCGAGTCGGGCGATCGCCTCACGCGGCTTTCCTTCTCGATAGGCGAGCTGCCCGAGGCCGGCGAGCGCGCGGGCCTGCTCGTCGCTCGTCGTCGCCTGCTCGAGCGCCTCGCCGTACAGCCTCGCCGCCTCCTCGCGCTCGTCGAGGCGGAGGCTGATCTCGGCCTCGACCAGGACGGCGTTCTCGTCGTGCCGCTCGGTGCCGGTCGCGAGGTAGTCCTCGCTGACGCCGAGGCGCCTGCCCATCTCACGCAGGAGCTGGAGCGACGGAATGCGGTCGCCCGCCTCGATGCGGGAGATGTACGCGGGCGAGCAGCCCGGGAACGAGAGCTGGCGCTGGCTCAGACCCGCGCGTTCGCGGGCCTCGCGGAGGCGCCGACCGACCTCGACCGGGTTGTCGACATGTGTTGACTTACGTCGTGGCATGCGCGGGGACTTTCCTATACTAGTGCGCACTCGAGCGCTCGGGGCCTGTCCAAGCGGTCAAACGTGAAAGGAAGGTCCCGATGAAGCTGCGCTACGCCTTGCTCGGCGCTGCCCTGGCTGTGCTCGCGGCGCTGCTCGCCTACGGCCCGGTCTGGCCGTAGACGGGCTTGACGGGTGGCGGACCTGCCCCGCCACCCGTCACGTGATGCTTCATCTGGATCAGGCCGGATCGATCCGCAACGTGATTCCGCTCGCCTCCACGATTCCCGTCGTCGGCTGGTCGTCGAACCGGCCGAACACCGAGCAGCGCGCGGGCGCTCCCGCGACGGAGACGTCGTAGGCGAGGACGTACGGCCGGTCGTAGTCGACGCGGGGCGACGGCCGCCCGGTGCCGAAGCGCGCGTCGAGCGCGGCCCGGTCGACGACGCGCCGGTCGAGCCCGATGTCGGCGTGCGCCACCGGCCCGCCGACGAGGAGCACGTAGCTCAGCCCGTACGGCGGCGGCTCGATGCGACCGTGCCCGAGCCCGTCCATCACCGGCTCGGCCGCCCCGATCGCGTGCGCCATCGCGGCGGGCGTGAGGTCGGTCACGAAGCAGAGCCCCTCGCTCCAGTCCCGGAGCACGTCGGCGACCCCCACACGGCCTGCGGGCCTCCCGCGGGCCGTATCCTCTCGTTCCATGCGAGTTCTTCTTCCCGACTCGACGGAACTGGAACTTCCAGACGGCTCGACGGGCCTCGACGCGGCTGCCGCGATCGGCCCGAAACTGGCCAAGGAAGCCGTCCTCGTGCGCTCGAACGGCCACGTCCAGGATCTCAGGCTGCCGCTCGAGGACGGGCAGCCGATCCAGATCCTGACCACGCGCGACACGTCCGATCCGGACGCGCTCTACGTCCTCCGCCACTCGACGGCGCATCTCCTCGCCGAGGCCGTCCGCAGGCTCTATCCGGGGACGAAGATCGCGATCGGCCCGCCGATCGAGAACGGCTTCTACTACGACTTCGAGTTCCCGGAGCCGATCGGCGAGGAGGCGCTCGAGAAGATCGAAGCCGAGATCCAGCGGGAGCTCGACGAGGGCCGCGAGTGGGCGCGCGAGGAGGTCTCGGCCGAGCAGGCGAAGAAGCTCTTCGCAAAAGAGGGCGAGGAGTACAAGGTCGAGCTCGTCGACACGGCCGAGGGGCAGATCTCGCTCTACACCCAGGGGGACTTCACGGACCTCTGCCGCGGCCCGCATCTCCAGGACTCGAAGCCGATCAAGGCGGTCAAGCTGACGGGCCTCGCCGGCGCGTACTGGCGCGGCGATGAGCACAACAAGCAATTGACGCGGATCTATGGCACAGCCTTCTACTCGCAGGCCGACCTCGACGCGTACCTCGAGCGCCTCGAGGAGGCGAAGCGCCGCGACCACCGCCGGCTGGGGACGGAGCTCGACCTCTTCCACCTCTCAGACCACGCGCCTGGAATGCCGTTCTGGCACCCGAAGGGCATGGTCCTCTGGAACGTGCTCGAGGACCTGCGCCGCCGCGAGAACCTCAAGCGCGGCTACGTCGAGGTGAAGACGCCGCTGATGTACGACGTCGAGACCTGGAAGACGTCGGGCCACTGGGAGAAGTTCAAGGACGAGATGTTCCTGCTGCCGTACGGCGAGGACCGGACGCTCGGCCTGAAGCCGATGAACTGCCCGGGGCACATGCTCCTGTTCGGAAACGCGCTCCGCAGCTACCGCGAGCTCCCGCTCAGGTACGCGGAGGCGTCGACGCTGCACCGGAACGAGCGCGGCGGCACGCTCCACGGACTCCTGCGCGTCCAGCACGTCACGCAGGACGACGCGCACATCTTCGTCACCCCCGAGCAGATCGAGGAGGAGATCTTCGGCGCGCTCGACTTCGCCGCGTACCTGTACGACCTGTTCGGCATGGAGGCGCGCTTCGAGCTGTCGACGCGCCCGGACAACAAGCTCGGCACGGACGAGGAGTGGGACTTCACGGAGGGCGCCCTCAAATCGGCGCTGGACAGACGCGAGATCGACTACACGATCAACGAAGGCGACGGCGCGTTCTACGGGCCGAAGATCGACCTGCACATGACGGACGTCCTCGGGCCGCTCCTGGCAGATGGGGACGATCCAGCTCGACTCGCAGATGCCGGCGCGGTTCGGTCTGACGTACATCGGCGAGGACAACGCGGAGCACACGCCGTACGTCGTCCATCGCGCGCTGTTCGGGTCGCTCGAGCGCTTCATGGGCATCCTGATCGAGCACTACGGCGGCGCCTTCCCGGTGTGGCTCGCGCCGGTGCAGGTGCGCATCGTCCCGGTCGGCGAGGACCATCGCGACGCGGCCCTCGCACTGGCCGAGAAGCTCGTCGAGTTCCGCGTCGAGGTCGACGACTCCGACGAGACGGTCGGCAAGCGGATCCGCAACGCGGAGGTCGACAAGATCCCGTACGTGCGTCGTCTGGGGCGACAAGGAATCGGAGGACGCGATCGCCGTCCGCGAGCACGGCGGAGAGCAGTCCACGAAGAGCCTCGACGAGCTTCTTGGAGAGTTGCGCCAGGCTGCTAACGTGTGAGGTCTGCAAAGCAGGGGCGACACGTTCCTCACCTCCGGGGCTCAGAGCCTGTCGGGGGTTCAACCGAGAAAGGTTGGAGGGTTCGAGGCCGCTGCTGTGCAGCGGTTTTTGTCGTTTCGAAGAAGGAGGAAGCTGACAGCTTGGTGAAGCGCCTTTGAGGCCACGACGTCGGGTCGAACCCACCCGGCCGGTCATCCCGCACAGCCGGATCAACGAAGACATTCGCGTCTCCCAGGTACGCCTCGTCGACGAGAACGGGGGCCAGCTCGGAGTGAAGCCGATCAAGGAGGCGCTCGACTACGCGCACGGAAAGGACCTCGACCTCGTCGAGGTCGCGGCTCAGGCCGATCCGCCCGTCGCGCGGGTCATGGACTACGGCAAGTACCGCTACGAGCAGGAGCAGAAGGCCAAGCTCGCTCGGAAGCACCAGATTTCGATCAACGTCAAGGAGATCAAGCTCAGGCCGAAGATCGGGGACCACGACTACGAGACGAAGAAGGGCCACGTCGTCCGCTTTCTCAACCAGCGGGCGAAGGTCAAGGTCACGATCATGTTCCGGGGCCGCGAGACGAGCCATCCGGAGCGGGGACGTGACCTACTGATGCGTCTCGCCGAGGACGTCAAGGAGATCGGGCTCGTCGAGTCGCCGCCGCTCCTCGACGGGCGGAACATGGTCATGATGCTCGGGCCGACGAAGAACGCAGGAGTTTCGAGAGATGCCAAAACAGAAGAGACACAGCGGAGCGAAGAAGCGGTTCAAGGTGACCGGGACGGGGAAGCTCCTCCGCCGGAAAGCGATGAAGCCACTACCTCGGGAAGAAGTCCGCGAAGCGCAAGCGTAGTTTCGGCCGGCAGCACGACGTGGACCCCTCGGATACCCGCGAGGTCAAGCGCCTGCTCGGAGGTGGGCGCTAGTGGCCCGCGTGAAGCGCTCGGTCGCGTCGCGCAAGCGGCGCAAGAAGGTGCTCGACGCAGCGAAGGGCTACGTCGGCACCAGGCACTCCCGCTACAAGGTCGCGAACGAGGCGGTCGAGCACGCGCTCGTCCACGCCTACCGCGACCGCAAGCGCCGCAAGCGCGACATGCGCCGGCTCTGGATCATGCGCATCAACGCGGCCGCGCGCGCCGAGGGGCTCTCGTACAACCAGTTCGTCGCCGGTTGCCGCAAGGCCGGGATCGAGCTCGACCGCAAGGTGCTCGCCGGCATCGCGGTCGAGGATCCTGCGGCCTTCGGCAAGATCGCCGAGCACGCGAAGTCGGCGCTTGGCTCCGACACGGACGACTAGTCAGGTCTTTCTGAACCAGGCGGCCTCGTCCGAGGGCCGCTCGCAGCTGTACGTCGACCTCCTGACCGCGTGGGCGGACGATCCCGTCGCGGCGGAGCTCGTCGGGCCGGATCCGGCCTGGGACGCGCCGCTGCGGCTGATCGGCGGGCTGCACTACCTCGTTCTCGGAGGCGAGGCGAGCTGGGACGATCCGCTCTCCGAGCACGCCGAGTTCCTGCGCGAGTTCGTGGCGACGCAGGGCGTGCAGACGAACGAGGTGCAGCGCTCGTGGGTGCTCGTCCCGCTGCTGCTCCGCGTCGCGCAGCGGATGGACGCGGAGACGTTCGATCTCGTCGAGCTCGGGCCGAGCGCCGGGCTCAATCTCGTCTGGGATCGCTACCGCTACCGCTACGAGGCGGGGGAGTGGGGGCGCGAGGACGCGGTGCTCGGCTTCGAGGGCGAGGAGCGCCGTGCCGTTCCGGGCGAGCTGCTCGACCTGGAGGTGGAGGTGCGCGGGCGGGTCGGGATCGACCGCTCGCCGATCGACGTCACGACCGAGGACGGCGCGCGGCTGCTGCGCTCGTTCGTCTGGGCCGGCCAGGAGGGGCGGATGGAGCGGCTCGACCGGGCGATCGAGGCGATTCGCGAAGATCCGCCGCAGCTCGTGACCGGCGACTACGTCGACGAGCTGCCGGGCGTGCTCGCGGCGCAGCCCCGCGATGGCCTGACGGTCGTCTTCCAGACGGCATCCTTCGGCTACATCGGCGACGAGGGTCGCGCCCGCGTGCGCGCGGTGCTCGAGGAGGCCGGTCGGGAGCGGCCGCTCGCATTCATCTCGACGGGCAAGCCGCGCGATCCGGAGGAGCATTGCTGGGGCCTGCGACTCGTCTACTGGCCGGGCGGAGAGCGGGAGTTCGCGGGCCACGCGGATTTCCATGGCTCGTGGCTGCAGTGGGAACTGTGATCACGTCGGCCCACAACCCGAAGCTGCGGCTGTTCCACCGGCTGCTCGAGTCGCGGCGCCAGCGCGAGAAGGAGGGGCTGTTCGTCGCAGAGGGCGAGGATCTCGTCCAGGCCGCGGACGATGCGGGTGTCGATCCGGTCGAGGTGCTGCGGGCCGGAGAAGACGTCGAGCCGGAGCTCCTCGCGAAGGTGTCGACGATGGGGTACCCGCCCCGCGTGATGGGTCTCTTCCGGCGCGAGTCGCTGCCGCGCGGCGTCGAGCCGCTCTCGCTTTCCCTCTGGCGCGTCGCCGACCCGGGGAACCTGGGCACGATCCTGCGGGCCGCGGACGCGTTCGGAGCATCGGTCGCACTGTCACGCGGTTGCGCAGATCCGACCGGGCCGAAGGCGCTCAGGGCCTCGGCCGGCGCGATCTTTCGCGTCCCGCTCGCGGGTTTCGACGAGCCGTCCGGGAAGCGCGTGGCGCTCGTCTCGCACGACGGGTTGCCGCTGGCGCGCCTCGACCCGGGCGTTCCGGTCACGTACGTCCTCGGAGCCGAGCGCGAGGGGCTTCCGGAGGACATCGTCGCCGCCTGCGACGAGACGGCGACGATCCCGCTGGCCGAGGGCGCGGAATCGCTCAACGTGGCCGTTGCGGGCGCGATCGCGCTCTACGAGCACCGGCGCGCTCGGTAGAGTCGAGCCGTGGCCAGAATCGTCGGTGTCTGGACCTCACCCGGCCGCAAGAGCGGCCGCTCGGACGGGCACGACCGCAGGCTGGCGATCGTCGGCCAGGGGCTCGAGGGCTGCGCGCACGCGAATCCGCCGAAGCGAGAGGTGCTGTTCGTCTCGAAGGAGCATCTCGACTCGGTCGGCGTCGAGCCCGGCGCGATCCGCGAGAACCTGACCGTCGAGGGCGACGACGTGGAGCAGTGGCCGATCGGCCAGCGCGTCCGCGCGGGCGAGGCCGTGTTCGAGATCACGATGGTCTGCGATCCGTGCCACCGCATGGACGAGCTGCGCCAGGGCCTGCGCGCCGAGCTCGAGGGCAAGCGCGGGATGCTGGCGCGAGTCGTCGAGGGCGGCGAGGTCGCCGTCGGCGACGAGATCGAGCTGCTCTAACGATTCCGCCCGAACGGGGTCAGACCCCTTTACAAATCGGCTGTCCGAACGGGCCGATGCGGGACGGCATCACCGCTTGGCTCCGAGCGCCTGTGGAGAGATCGTCACGCTTTTGTAGCGGGGTCTGACCCCGCTCGGGCTCAGGCTCGTCTGGCGACGAAGATCATGTCCTCGCCGCCGCGGTGCGGCGTGCGGTCGAACCAGCCGTAGCACGCCTCGACCGCGAACCCCGCTTCCTGGAGCAGGTCGATCCACTCGCCGCGCGAGATCCAGGAGAGCGCCATCGTCGCTGCGCCCTCCGGGCCCTTGACCGAGAGCGTGAGCGTTCGCGAGTCGGTGTCCCAGTCCGCGCGCTCGTAGATGTCCGGCTCGCGCTCGAGCCAGCGGCCGTGGGTGGCCGCGATGTCGTCGTCGCCGGGCGCGAAGACGTCGAAGATCAGGCGCCCGCCGGGGACGAGCGTGTCGCGCGCGGCAGCGAGCGCCTCCGCGCGGTCGCCGTCGTCGGCCAGGTGCAGGTACGAGCGGAACGGGCAGATGACGAGCGGCACCTTCTCGTCGAGCGGCGGGTGCCGCAGGTCGCCCAGGCGCAGATCGAGGAGCTCGGCGACGCCGGCGTCCTCGGCGCGGCGCCGGCACGCGGCGAGCATCTCGCGCGAGGAGTCGACCCCGATCACGCGCTTGCCGGTCTCGGCGATCGGGATCGCGATCCGGCCCGTCCCGATCCCGAGCTCGACCACGGTTCCGCCCGACTTGCGCGCCTCCGCGACGTAGAAGCCGACGTCCTCGACGACGCTCCGGCTCCACGGGTCGTAGAGCTCGGCGATCCTGTCGTACGGGCTCGCCTTCACCGCGGCTTCCTCGCGACCCAGACGAACTCGCCGCTCTGCTCGTCGAACGGCGCGCGCTCGAAGTCGCCGTAGAGCGCCTCGACCTCGAGCCCGGACACGTCGATCAGCCCTTCCCACTCGCTCTTCGTCACCCACCAGAGCGAGACGCTGCCGCCGGACTCGAGGGTGATGTCGAGCCGGTTGTCCCCGGGGAAGTGGTCGACCCGGTGGCGGATGCCGTGCTGCACCTCCCACACCCCGTCGTTCGCTGCTGCGATCCGCGGGTTGAAGACGAACGAATTCCAGACGAAGCGGCCGCCGGGACCGAGCGCGGCGGCGACCCGGTCGAAGACACGCCGCTTGTCGCTCCACGTCGGCAGGTGCAGCATGGCGCGGAAGGGGCAGTAGACGAGCGCCGCCGGCTCGTCGAGCGCGAAGTCGCGCATGTCTCCTTCGTGCAGCTCGAGCTCGACACCCGCCTCGGCGGCCTTCTCCTTCGCCAGCGCGAGCATCGCCGGCGAGCGGTCGATGCCGATGATCTTCTTGCCGGTCTCCTGCGCGATCGGCACCGCAACCCGTCCGTTCCCGACCGCGAGCTCGACGACAGGCCCGTCGGCCTCGCGGACGAGCTCGAGGTAGAACGGGACGTCCTCGGTCATGTGCGACGCCCAGTCGTCGTAGATCGCTGCGAAGGCCGCGTATTCGTCCATGGCGGCATTCTGGCTATCGTGTGGTCGATGACCGCGCGCGCACGTTCTTTCTTTACCCGGGCCTCGGCTTCTCGCCGGGGACCGGCGCTAGCGCGCGGCCGGATCCTCAGCAAGGAGTCGGGGCCTTGTCTCGTGAAGGCGATACAGTCGCGCGCGTGGACGCGGAAGCGCTCCAGCGCGAGGCCCTGAGCGCGATCGAGGCCGCCTCGACCGCCGACGAGCTCGAGGAGCTGCGCGTCCGCTACCTCGGCCGCTCGAGCGACCTGAAGCTCGCGCTCCGCGAAGTGCGCGACCGCGAGACCGGCATGGCCCTGAACGCCGCCCGCGAGGCGATCGAGCAGGCGGTCGCGACCCGCCAGGCGCAGCTCGAGCGGGTCGAGCTCGACCGCGCGCTGACCGAGGACGTCGTCGACGTGACCCTCCCCGGCGACACGCTCCCACTCGGGCACCTGCACCCGATCACCCAGACGCGCCGCGAGATCGAGGACGCGTTCCTCGGCCTCGGCTACGAGGTGCGCGACGACCGCGAAGTGGAGACGACCGAGTACAACTTCGACAAGCTCGCCTTCGCCCTGTGGCATCCGGCGCGCTCGCACCGCGCGACGTTCTTCTTCGACGAGACCCACGTCCTGCGCACGGAGACGTCGCCGTCGCAGATCCACGCGATGGAGGAGCGCGAGCCGCCGATCTACATGGTCTCGATCGGGCGCTGCTACCGGCGCGACGCGATCGACGCGACGCACTACCCGATCTTCCACCAGTTCGAGGGCCTCGCCGTCGACCGCGGGCTGACGCTCGCCGACCTCAAGGGGACGCTCCTGCACGTGATGCGCGCGCTCTACGGGCCGGACCGGCGCGTCCGCTTCCGCACGCACTACTTCCCGTTCACCGAGCCCTCGATCGAGCCCGACGTCTCCTGCGGGATCTGCGGCGGCGCAGGGCTGCCGCACGTGCAAGCACTCCGGCTGGCTCGAGATGGGCGGCGCAGGCATGGTCGACCCGCGCGTCCTCGCGAACGTCGGCATCGACCACGACGAGTGGTCGGGCTTCGCCTTCGGCTGCGGGATCGAGCGCGTCGCGCAGCTCAAGTACGACTTCCCGGACATCCGCCCGCTCTGGGACGGCGACCTCCGCGTGCTGAGGCAGTTTTGAGAGTCCCGGTCTCCTGGCTGAGGGACTACGTCCCGATCGAGATGCCGCTCGACGAGCTCGCGACGCGGCTCTCGGTCTCGACCGCCGAGATCGAGGGCATCGAGCGCCGCGGCGTGTCCGACGAGGACGGGAACCTCGGCCTCTTCCGCATCGGCAAGGTGCTCGCGGCCGACAAGCACCCGAACGCCGACCGGCTCCAGCTGTGCCGGGTCGACGTGGGGGAGGGCGAGCCGCGCCAGATCGTCTGCGGGGCCTGGAACTTCGGCGCGGGTGCGACCGTGGCCGTCGCGCTGCCCGGCGCGGTCCTCCCGGGCGGGCTGAAGCTCGACCAGCGCAAGGTTCGCGGCGAGCTCTCGAACGGGATGATCCTGGCCGAGGACGAGATCGAGCTCGGCACCGACCACTCGGGGATCATGCTGCTGCCCGAGACCGAGCCCGGGACGCCGCTCGTCGACGTGCTCCCGCTCGCGGACGACGTCCTCCTCGTCGAGTCGACCGGCAACCGTCCCGACCTGCTCTCGGTGTACGGCATCGCGCGCGAGGTGGCTGCGCTCTACGACCTCGAGCTCGCACCGCCGCCCGGGGTCGATCCCGAGCCGGCGGGAGCCGAGCCCGTGGACATCGCCGTCGACGACCTCGAAGGCTGTCCGCGCTACATCGGCCGGCTCTTCCGGAACGTCACGATCGGCCCGTCGCCCGTGTGGCTGAAGTCGCGCCTGAATGCCGCAGGCATGCGTCCGATCTCGAACGTCGTCGACGCGACGAACTACGTCATGCTCGCGCTCGGGAACCCGCTGCACGCATTCGACCTGAGCACGCTCGCAGGCGGGAAGATCATCGTGCGCCGCGCGCAGCCGGGCGAGTCGATCCGGACACTCGACGGCGTCGATCGCCGCCTCGAGGAGTCCGACCTCGTGATCGCCGACGCCGAGCGGGCCGTCGCGATCGCCGGGATCATGGGCGGCGAGGAGACGGAGATCGGCGACGGGACGACCGACGTCCTGCTCGAGGCGGCGAACTTCGAGCCGACCGGCCTCTACCGCACCTCCGAGCGCCTGCGCCTGCGCACCGAGGGCTCGAACCGCTGGGAGAAAGGCGTCGACCCGCACCTGGCCGAGCAGGCGGCAAAGCTCGCGACCGAGCTGATCGTCTCGACGGCCGGCGCCGAGTGGATCGGGCACGTCGACGTGAAGGGCGAGCTTCCCGAGCGCCCGGTGATCTCGTTCCGGCCCGAGCGCGCGGACGAGCTGATCGGCCTCGAGACGCCGCCGGCCGAGCAGACGCATTGGCTCGGAGCGGCTCGGCTTCGACAGCCGCGACGGTGACGTCGTCGTGCCCACGTTCCGCGCGCGGGACGTGACACGCGAGGTCGACGTCGTCGAGGAGGTCGCGCGCTTCCGGCTCGAGGAGGTCCCGTTCACGCTGCCCGCGCGCAGGGAGATGTTCGGCGCGCTGACGCCGATCCAGCAGCTGCGGCGTCGCGTCGAGGACGTCCTGGCCGGCCTCGGGCTCGCCGAGACGTACACGCCGTCGCTGCGCGCCGACGACCCGGACCCGCAGGCTTTGACGCTCCCGGAGCCCGTCTCCGCCGAGCTCGCCGTCCTGCGCACGCGCCTGCTGCCGAGCCTCGTCGAGGCCGCGCGGCGAAACAGCGAGCTGGGCGCCGACGACGTCGCGCTGTTCGAGGTCGCCCGCGTCTACCTGCCCGACTCCGGCCTGCCCGACGAGCACACGCACGTGGCCGGGATCGTCGAGGGCGGCTGGTCGCGCGCGAAGGGAATCGTCGAGGCGCTCTACGCGGCGGTGAAGGTCGAGCCTGTGTTCGAGCGGACGACCGACGAGCTGCTCCATCCGGGCAAGGCGGCCTCGGTCGGAGCCGGTCATCGTCGGCGAGCTCCACCCGGGCGTGCTCGATGGCGCCTGGGGCGTCTTCGAGCTCGACCTCGCGAAGCTGCTCGAGGCGACGACCGAGCTGCGCTACACGGACGTGATCACGTACCCGGCGGTCCACCAGGACCTCGCGTTCGCCGTCGCCGACGACGTCGCGGCCGGCGATCTCGTCGCAGCCGCGCACGAAGCCGCCGGCCCCGAGCTACGCGCGATGCGCGCCTTCGACGTCTACCACGGCGACCAGGTCGGCGAGGGCCGAAAGTCGATCGCCTTCGCGGTCAGCTTCCAGTCCTCCGAGCGCACGCTCTCCGACGAGGACGCGGCCGCCCTGCGCGAGAAGATCGTGAACGCGCTCGACGAAGCGCTTCGGCGCCGAGCTTCGCGCCTAGAGAGTCGTCGGCTCGAGCCGCTCCGCGAGCGCGCACGAGCACCTTGCGCTGGATCTCCGGCTGCTCGTCGAGGAGCCGCTTGAAGTCACGTTCCATGATCACGAGCGCCCGTACGGGCGAGCTCGCCCTGACGGTCGCCGTCCGCGGTGCGTGGTGCACGAGCGCGATCTCTCCGAAGAAGTCGCCGGCCTTCAGCGAGGCGACCTTGCGGCTGTTCTTCACGACGTCGGCGGAGCCGTCGACGAGGACGAAGAACTCTCGCCCGATCCGCCCCTGCCGAGTCAGCTCTTTCCCTTCCTTGAGGTCGATCTCGTCCGCGATGCCGCTGATCGCGCCGAGGTCGCGCTTCGAGCATTGCGCGAACAGCGGTATCTCCTCGCAGCAACTCGACCTTCGCGTCCTTCCGCAAGCGCACGGCGTGAGTCTAAAGCGCGAGAAGTGGGTAAGACAGTCATGGTAGAAAGGAGGCGACAATGTTGCGACCGCTACTAGCAGCGGCTCTGCTCGCGGTGCTCGCGCTTCCCGTGGGTGCGAGCGGCAGTCCGATCGTCCCGCAGCTGACCGCGAACGTGACCGCGAAGTCGATCACGCTCGTCGGCGCCGAACGGCAAACGAGTCCGCGTGCTCCAGCCGAACCTGTACTTGATCGTCGTCCACGACCGAACCGTGAAGCAGAACTTCCATCTGCGTCGGCCCGAAGGTGAACCGCCAAGACGAAGATCGCCGCGCAGACGACCAGGACCTGGTCGCGTCTACCTGCAGCCCGGCTCTTACAGCTACCGTTCCGACCGGAACAAGGGGCTGTCGGGGGCGTTCATCGTCGCGGGCAGCCCGCCCGCGTAACCGAAAACCGAACCGCGCGCTCGCGCGTAAGAAGGCGAAGAGAGGGTCTGATGTTTCGAACGCTGCTCATAGGCATCGTGGCGGTCGCGGCCGTGTCCATTCCGGCGGCTGCGACCGGCGAGCCCAACGTGACGCTCACGGGCGTCGTCGGGCCGGGCTTCAACATCTCGCTCAAGAACCCGGACGGCACGGGGGTGTAGACATCTCGATCCCGGCACCTACGACGTCACGGTCACGGACAACTCGATCGAGCACAACTTCCACCTGAGCGGCCCCGGCGTCGATCAGAAAACCGACGTCGAGGGCATGGGCACCGTCACCTGGACGGTGACGATCACGGACGGGACCTACACGTTCATCTGCGACGCCCATCCGACGCAGATGAAGGGCAGCTTCACGGCCGGAAACGTTCCGCCGCCTCCGCCGCCTCCACCGCCTGCCGGCGAAGCTGAGCGGCAAGGTGACGACGAAGACGATCACGCTCAAGACGGGCTCCGGCTCGAAGGTCCGGACGCTGACCGCGAGCAAGTACAAGCTCACCGTCTCGGACACGTCGAAGACCCAGAACTTCCACCTGAAGGGGCCGGGCGTGAACAAGAAGACCGGCGTCGCCGCGAGGGCGAAGGCGACCTGGACGCTCACGCTCAAGCCGGGCAAGTACACGTACCGCTCGGACAAGAGCCGCAAGCTCCGCGGCACGTTCACGGTCAAGGCCGCCGGCTAGGCCGCTCGGCGGGTCGAGCGTCAGTCGCGGTCGACGAAGGAGAAGCGGCCGAACCGGGCCTTCGTCTTCCCCTCGCGATGCCGGCCGATCAGCCGCATCGTCGCGCCGATCCCGCCGGCGATGACGAACCCGGCCGCCAGCGCTCCCGCGGTGATCACCGGCAGCTTCGCGCGCACCTTCGCTCCGATGTCCGTCGCCTCGCGAATCTCGTCCCGGAGGTGGTCGACGGCGCCGGCGAGCTGCGCGCGCTCGGTCTCGATCTCGTGCCGGACCTGGTCGGGCGTCCGGTGGTTCGTGCTAGTCGCCATCGGACTTGAACGCCTCCGTCGTGAGCTTCGCCTCGAGGATCGCCTGCTCCGGGATCGGCGGCGTTCCCTTCTGGATCCGGTTGACCGCGATCAGGCCGAGGATCGCGCCGACGAGGAAGAGGCCGCAGGTGACGATCAGGATCGCGAGCCACGTCGACATCGCCGTGGCCAGCCCGGCGGCGATCGTCGCGAACAGGAAGCCGAGGCCGTAGAAGGCGAAGACGGCGGCGCCGACGGCCAGGCCGATGCCCACGCCGAGGTTCGTGACCTTCTTCTTCAGCTCGAGCTGGGCCAGCTCGAGCTCGAGCCGGAAGAGCGAGCTCGTGTGCTCGGCGACCTGGCGGGCAACCGCCCCCAGGCCGAGTTCTTGTCAGTCTCCTGCGTCTGCATCGTTGCTCCAGTCGATCATCTTCGCGACGGCGATCCCCACTGCGAAGGCGATGCCGATGATGAGGAACGGGCTCGGGCCGCGGCCCTTGCCCGGGCGCTTCCCGGTTGGATTGACGCTTCCGTGGCCGGGCTTCTGGTTCGGTCGGCGCCATTCCCTTCGCACGCGCCTTGATCAGGCTCGGCTTGAGCTTGCGCAGGAACTCGGCGTCGTCGGCCAGCGGCTGCGCGACCTTCGCGGCGACCCCGCCTTCGGCGGCGGCCTTGTCGGCCATCTCCTGGAGGTGGTCCGCGGCCTTGTCCACGACCTGATCGGCTTTCGTCGTCATTTCTTCGCCGGAGGCTCCTCGCCGGTGGCGACGCGCCAGATCGCCGAGGCCGTCTTGCGGGCCGCCAGCGTGGCGACAGCGGCGAGCGAAGCGTAGAGACCGGTCCACAGCAGCTTGCGCAGCATCAATCGAAGCGTACCGCGAAGCGGGCTTCGCGAAACGGCGAAGCGCCGCATATTTATGCTTTCTCGTATGCAAAGAGAGCCGCGTCCGCTCGAGAAAGAGGAGCGTCAGAGGCTGATTACGAGCATCGTCACGCGCAGGCGGGTCGGGACGCAGCACGAGCTCCTCGACGCGCTCGCCCGGGCCGGCTGCCGCGTGACGCAGGCGACGGTCTCCCGCGACATCCGCGAGCTCGGCCTCGACAAGACGCACGACGTGCTCGGCCGTCCGCGCTACGTGGCGCCGCAGGCCGTGCGGAGCGCCGATCCCCGCGACGCGCTCGCAGGCGTGCTCTCGCAGTTCGGGCGCCGCGTCGAGGCTGCGCAGAACATCGTCGTCGTCCAGTCCGAGCTCGGCTCCGCGCCGGCCGTGGCACGTGCAATCGACCGGCTCGAGCACCCGCGCATCGTCGGCACGATCGCCGGCGACGACACCTGCGTCGCGATCGCGCGCACCAACCGGGACGCGGTCGCGCTCGCCCGCGAGCTCGACGAGCTCGTCGGCTGAGCGGTTTCTCACCCTATGGGGTGAACTTTTCGCCGGCCTGGCGTTCCGGATCGGCGGCGTTTTGGCGCAACAACGCGACTCGAATCTGCTCGAATCTGCTCTTTTCTTGCGTGTCAACATCTGAAGTGAAACGCCGATTACACCGTCAGGTTCTGGAGGCCGCCAACGTCTGGGAGTGGGTCGATGCTTCGCTTGCTGATCTGCGACGACGCGCCCGACGCACGGGAGGGTCTTCGCGCGTGCCTCGCGGCGCAGCCGGGGATCGAAGTCGTGGCCGAGGCCGAGAACGGCGAGGAGGCGATCTCGCTCGCCGTCGCGCATCGTCCGGACGTCGTGCTGATGGACGTGCAGATGCCCGTCCTCGACGGGGTGGCCGCGACGAGGCGGATCCGCGAGGTGCTGCCGCAGACGCGCATCGTCGCCTACGCCGGCTCGGGCGATGCCGGCGACGTGATGGCGATGATGGAGGCGGGCGCCGACGCGTACTGCCTGAAGGGCGCGCCGCTCTGGGAGCTCGAGCGCGCTGTGGCCGGGGCCAGCGACCCGCTCGTTCGGCTCGCCCATGCGATCGCGCGCTCCGTCAACGGCGGCGGCACCGCCGAGCTCGTCGCGCGCGAGCTCGCGGAGCTGACCGGCGCGGCGTTCGCGGCGACGTATCTCGCTTCGGCCGACACCTCGCTCTCGCTCGCGGCTCTCTCCGGGCCCGGCGCTCCCGAGTCGCTGCACTCGGCGCCGGGAGTCGTCCAGCGCGCGTTCTCCGAGCTGGCCCTCGCGCAAGCCGACACGCACGAGCTGGGGGAGCTCTACCGGCTCGGCGCCGCTTGCGGCGAGGCGATTGCCGCCCCGCTCGTCGTCGACGGGCAGGTCCTGGGCGCGCTGCTCGTCGCCCTGCCCGCGAGCGTGCAGGCGACCGGCGATCCCGAGCTCGTGTCCGCGGTCGCCGATCTCGCGTCCGCCGCGCTGGCGAACGAGCGCAGAATCGCGATGACGCACGCGGAGGCGCGTCGGGACGCGCTGACCGGGCTCGCGAACAAGCGCGCATTCGACGAGCTCCTGGGCGGGATCGCCGAGCGACGGCCGACCGACGGCCCCGTCTCGCTCGTGCACTTCGACCTCGACGGTTTCAAGCGCGCGAACGACGAGCACGGGCACGTCGTCGGCGACGAGATCCTGCGCGAGGTGGGGCGCGTCTTCCTGCGCGTCGTTCGCTCGGAGGACGAGATCTTCCGCGTCGGCGGCGACGAGTTCGCGCTCGTGGTCGACGGGCCCTCGAACCTGGCCGCCGAGGTGGCCGACCGTCTGCGGATGGCCGTCGGCCAGCAGCGGCGCGGGCGCCGGCTGCCGACGGTCTCGGCGGGCGTCGCGACGATTCCCGACCACGCCGGCTCGGCCGTCGACCTGCAGCGGAAGGCCGACATCGCGCTCTACGCGGCGAAGCTGGCCGGCAAGAACCGGGTGCAGACCTTCACCGGCGAGCGCGAGGAGCAGGAAGGGCCCGTTCCCGAGCTTCGGCTCGTGGCCGATCCCGCGAAGAGCCAGCGCGGGCTTCGGCTGCTCGTCGTGGACGACGATCCCGGGCTGCGGATCCTGCTTCGCACGACCTTCGAGGTCGTCGACATCGAGGTCGACGAGGCGGACTCGGCGGATCTCGCGCGCGAGCGGATCGCCGAGCGCCACCCGGACGTCGTCGTGCTCGACGTGAGCATGCCGGGCACGGACGGCCTCACGTTCTGCCGGCAGTTGAAGGCCGATCCGGCCACGGCGCACATCGGCGTCGTGCTGCTGACCGGGTCCGAGGGCGGGACCGAGCTCGCGGCGCAGGCGAGTGGGGCGGACGCGTTCCTGCGCAAGCCGTTCAGCCCGCTCGAGCTTGCTGAACGCGGTCGAGCGGATCGCCGGCGGTCTCTACGAGGGGCCGTATCGAGCCGCGGCTGCACCGCCTGAGGAGCAGCTCATCCTGTACGCGCAGGACCTGCGGCGCCTGCTCGAGGTCGAGCGGGGGCAGCGCTCGCTCATCCAGCGGGCCTATCGCGAGACGGTGAGCGCACTGACCGGGGCGCTCGAGTCGAAGGACATGGGCACCGGGCAGCACTCGCAGCGCGTGCAGAAGTACGCGGTCGAGCTTGCGCGGGGGCTCGAGCCGTCGCTGCTCGACGACGAGAGCGTCGAGTACGGCTTCCTGCTCCACGACATCGGGAAGATCGGGATCCCGGACAAGATCCTGCAGAAGAAGGGCTCGCTGTCGCCGTCCGAGCGGCGGTTGCTCGAGACGCACACGGTGCTCGGCGAGCAGCTGATGAGCGGCGTGGCGCTGCTCCAGGGTCAGGGGCTGCAGGTCGTTCGGCACCACCACGAGCGCTGGGACGGCGCCGGGTATCCGGACGGGATCGGGGAGGCGGAGATTCCGCTCGGCGCGCGTGTGTTCGCCGTTGCCGACGCGTTGGACGCGATGACGAGCGACCGTCCGTACCGGCGCGCGGGCACGTGGGCGCACGCCGCGGCCGAGATCGTCGGCGAAAGCGGTCGCCAGTTCGACCCGCAGGTCGTCGAGGTCTTCCGCGATCGAAACCAGCGCCTACGGCGAATCCACTACGAGCTAGCCGCCACCTAGCCCCAACGGACCTGTCCCAGTGCCAGGCACACGGCCATGTCCAGCGTCTGACACCGGACGTGTCCGAAGCGGGCCTGTCGCTGCGTCCAGTGCTCGGCTTGGCTCCGTCAGCCGGAGACGGCCTGCAGGGCCTGACACCGGACATGTCCAGGTGCCTGGCACTTGGACATGTCCCGTTCGGGTTGCCTGCTTGCGCGCGAGGACGTACCGTTTTTCGGCGTGGCGGTCGAATCGGACAAGCAGTCCGCGGTCGATGATTTCTCGACCGTCGAGCTCGCGCTCGCGACCCGCAACCACGGCTTCCCGCTCGAGTCGCTCCGCTACGACCTGACGCCGATCGGGCTCCACTACCTCCTGATCCACTTCGACATCCCGTTCGTCGATGCGGCCACGTGGCGGCTCGAGATCGGCGGCGAGGTCGACCGCCCGCTGTCGCTCTCGCTCGACGAGATCAAACAACGCCCCAGAGCAAGCGTCGCCTGCACGCTCGAGTGCGCCGGCAACGGCCGCGCCCGCCTCACGCCTCGCCCGCTGAGCCAGCCGTGGCTCGAAGAGGCGATCGGCAACGCCGAGTGGACGGGCACGCCGCTCGCGCCGCTGCTCGAAGAAGCCGGGATCAAGGACAACGCCGTCGAGATCCTCTTCACGGGGCTCGACCGAGGCGTCCAGGGCGACGTCGAGCACGCGTACGAGCGGAGCCTCCCGGTCGACGAAGCGCTCAGGCCGGAGATGCTCCTCGCCTACGAGATCAACGGCCAGCCGCTCCCCCCGCAGCACGGCTATCCGCTGCGCCTGATCGTCCCCGGCTGGTAC
Organism: uncultured Actinomycetes bacterium; assembly: GCA_963825795.1. Taxonomy (GTDB): domain Bacteria; phylum Actinomycetota; class Thermoleophilia; order Gaiellales; family Gaiellaceae; genus VAXT01. The sequence goes on from CAWGVD010000056.1 coordinate 199,080, forward strand.
GGCATGACCCACGTCAAGTGGCTCGAGCGGATCACCGCCATCACCGAGCCGTTCGAGGGCTACCAGCAGGCCAAGCAGTACCGCACGAAGCGAGACGAGGACGACCCCGGCGAGCCGGTGACGAGGATCAACCCGCGCTCGCTGCTCGTCCCACCCGGCATCCCCGGACTTCCCCGACCGGCGACGGTTCCTCGAGCCAGGCCCGTGCAAGCTCGAGGGCCGAGCATGGTCGGGCTGGGCGCCGATCGCACGGGTCGAGGTCAGCGTCGACGGCGGCGACACGTGGCACGACGCCGAGCTCGGCGAGCCGACCGGAGACTTCGGCTGGCGAGGTTGGAGCTTCGACTGGGACGCAACGCCCGGCGAGCACGAGCTCTGCTCACGGGCCACCGACGGCGCGGGCAACACGCAGCCGGACGAGGCCGAGTGGAACACGGGCGGCTACGTGAACAACGCGGTGCAGCGCGTGCTCGTCACCGTGCAGTGAGCTGAACGCGCCCGACCGTGATCGCCCCGACCTCCTCGGACGGGACGTATCGGGGCTCGCCGACCAGCCCGGCGGTCACCTGAAGCCCGTCGAAGATGTCACGCTCCTGGTCGCCGACCACCTCGTGCACCTTGCCGACGCTCTCCCCGTCCGCGCCGACGACCTCCCAGCCCGGCTCGATCAGGAACCAGGAGACGGGATCGCTCACACCGAGTGCCCCTCGACGTACCAGACCGGCCCCTGCGTCGCGACCGGGTGCGTGTCGGACAGCACGCGCAGGATGGTGAGCTCTCCGCGCAGCTCTTCCGCGTCGACCCGTTCGAGGCAGCGCCGGGTCATCGCCGGCGACGCCCCGTAGCCGAAGCGGCTCGCGACCCGGAACCGGAAGCCGGGCGCCTCGCCGTAGCGCGCGGGGTTGACGGGCGCCATCAGCAGCGCCGCGCGCTCCAGCCAGTCGCTCGACTCGAGCTCGAGCTCGGCGTAGAGGTCGGTCCAGTCGGGCGGGAAGCCGGCGACGGCCGTGTCCCACGCGTCGACGAGCTTGGGCAAGGCGACCTGCTGAGCCGCCTCGGCCTCGTCGCCGCCGACGACGTCGAGCACGCCCTTGATCCCATCCGTGTCGATGCGCTCGAGGAGCCTGCGGATGATCTCCGGCGAGTGCCCTTCGCCGCGGCGCGCGGCGTAGAACCGGATCACGCTCCCGCGCCGCCCAGGGTTCGTCGGCCCGAGCAGCGCCGCCGCCCGCTCGCCGACGGCCCTCGTCCGGGACCGTCAGGCGCAGATTGGCCGTTGCCCAGTTCTCGGGCAGGCCCTGCTGTAGCTCGTCCCAGTCGGCGGCGAGACTCATCTGCCCGAGCGTACACTGCAACCCCGTGGCGAAGGTCGAGAAGAAGGGGGCCGTCTCGGAGGAGCTGCTGCGCGAGTTCTTCCGGGAAATGCTGCTCATCCGCCGGTTCGAGGAGAAGGTGGAGGAGCGCTTCCGCGCGGGCGAGCTGCCCGGGTTCCTCCATGTCGCGATCGGCCAGGAGGCGTGCGCGGTCGGCGTCTGCAGGGCGCTCGAGGACCGGGACGTGATCGCATCCACGCACCGCGCCCACGGGCACACGCTCGCCAAGGGCACGCACCCGAACGAGGTCATGGCCGAGCTCTACGGGAAGCTCGAGGGCACCTCGCACGGCTACGGCGGCTCGATGCACCTGTACGACGTCGAGCGCGGGAACCTCGGCGCGAACGCGGTCGTCGGCGGTGGGCTGCCCGCGACCGTCGGCGCGGCGCTCGCGTTCAAGATGCGCGACGAGCCGCGGGTCGCGGTCGCCTTCTTCGGCGACGGCGCGACGAACATCGGCACGTTCCACGAGTCGCTCAACCTCGCCCAGCTCTGGCAGGTGCCGGCGGTCTTCGTCTGCGAGAACAACCACTGGGCCGAGTCGACGCCGGCGAAGCAGCAGCTCCCGATCGAAGACCTCACGGAGCGCGCAGCGGCGTACGGGATGGCCGCGATCCGCGTCGACGGCCAGGACGTCGAGGAGGTATACGGCGGAGCGCTGGCCGCCCTCGACCACGCGCGCGAGGGACGCGGTCCCGTCTTCCTGCTCCTCGAGACGTACCGGCTGACCGGCCACTACATCGGCGATCCGCAGGTCTACAGACCGAAGGGCGAGCTCGAGGAGCTGCGCAAGACGCAGGACCCGATCACGCAGCTGCGCGAGAAGCTCGGCCTCTCCGACGAGGAGTTCGAGGAGGCCGACCGAGAGGCGCACGAGCTCGTCGAGGCGTCCGTCGAGTTCGCAAAGGCGGGCACCGACCCGAAGCCCGAGGACGCGCTGAAGAACCTCTATGCCTGAGCTCAGCTACCGAGAAGCCGTGCGGGACGCGCTCTCGCAGGCGATGCGCAAAGACGACGACGTCTTCATCATGGGCGAGGACATCGCCGAGATGGGCGGCTCGATGGGCGTCACCCAGGGGATGCTCGACGAGTTCGGCCCGGAGCGCGTGCGGAACACGCCGATCTCCGAGATGGCGCTCGTCGGGACGGCCATCGGCGCGGCGATGCAGGGCATGCGGCCCGTCGCCGAGGTCATGTACGAGGACTTCCTGACGCTCGCGACCGAGCAGATCGTCAACCAGGCCGCCAAGCACCGGTACATGTCCGGCGGTCAGCTGAAGGTGCCGGTCACGATCCGGACTCAGGGTGGTGCGGGCTGGTCTCCGGGCGCGCAGCACGCGCAGCAGCTCGAGGCCTGGTTCGTGCACATCCCCGGGCTTGAAGGTCTTGTTCCCGTCGACGGCGACGGACGTCCGCGGCCTGCTCTGGTCGGCGATCTACGACGACAACCCGGTCGTCTTCTTCGAGCACCGGACGCTGTACGGGCTCAAGGAGGACGTGCCGGAGGAGCTGGAGCCGATTCCGATCGGGAAGGCGCGCGTGCACCGCGAGGGCGAGGACGTGACCGTGATCGCGACGGGTCGTCTCGTCCACGAGTCGCTGGCGGCCGCCGAGCAGGCGGAGCAGGAAGGTGTCTCGGTCGAGGTCGTCGACCCGCGCACGCTGCAGCCGCTCGACGAGGACGCGATCATCGACTCGGTCAAGAAGACGAACCGCGCGGTCGTCGCGCACGAGGCCGTCACGCGGATGGGCTTCGGCGCCGAGGTTGCCGCGGTCATCCAGCACCAGGCCTTCGACTGGCTCGACGCTCCGGTCGAGCGCGTGGGGGCGAAGTTCGTGCCGCTGCCGTTCGCGCCGGTGATGGAGGAGTTCGTCGTTCCGCACCAGGCCGAGGTCTACGAGGCGATCATGCGCACGGTCGGGCGGAACGGGACATGACCGCTCTCCGGCGCAAAGCCCGGGGTCTGACCCCGTCCGGACACGATTCTCGTGGCAACCACGCCGTTTCCCGCGAAGCCACGGGGTCAGACCCCGCTAAAGAAGTGGAACAACTTGGCTACTGATGTGAGCCTGCCGCGGCTCGGGCAGGGCATGGAGGCCGGCACGATCGTCCGCTGGCTCAAGTCGGAAGGGGACACGGTCGAGAAGGGCGAGGCGCTCTACGAGCTCGACACGGACAAGGTCACGCAGGAGGTCGAGGCCGACGCGAGCGGCGTCCTGCTGAAGATCCTCGCCGGCGAGGGCGAGGAGATCGAGGTCGGCAAGCGGATCGCGGTCATCGGCGAGGAGGGCGAGGAGGTGCCCGCCGGACGAGGAGGCGGCCGACGAAGTGCCGACGAGAGCAGGAGGAAGGCGCCCGAGCCGGCCCGCGCCGAGGAACGCGAGCGCGGGCGCGAGGCTCGGCCGAGGAGCCGGAGCCGCAGCCCTCGGAAACCGCGCGCGCGGACGGGCGGCTCAAGGCGTCGCCGCTCGCGCGCCGGATCGCGCGCGAGCGCAGCATCGACCTCGCGAGCCTCAGAGGAACCGGCCCGGACGGCCGGATCGTGGCCGAGGACGTCGAGCGCGCCGCGGCAGCTCCCGCGCACGCACCCGCCGGCGCCGCACCGCTCGAGGCCGAGGTCGTCCCGCTCACGTCGCTGCGCAAGACGATCGCGCGCCGCCTGACCGAAGCCTGGCAAGCGCCCGCGTTCCAGATCTCGATGTCCGCGGACATGACGCGCGCGCAGGAGCTCCACGCGCGGCTTCGCGAGCAGGGCGTGAGCGTGACGGACATCCTCACGAAACTCGCAGCGATCGCGCTCCTTCGACATCGCGAAGTGAACGCGCACTTCGCCGACGACGAGCTCCGGATCTTCCCGAACGCCCACATCGGGCTCGCGGTCGCCACGGAGCGCGGCCTCATCGTTCCGGTCCAGCGCGAAGTCGAGCGCAAGTCGCTCGTCCAGATCGCGGCCGAGCGGAAGGAGATCGTCCAGCGCACGCGCGAGGGCAAGCTCTCGCAGGAGGACCTCGACGGCGGCACGTTCACGATCTCGAACCTCGGCATGTACGGCGTCGAGATCTTCACGGCCGTCCTCAACCCGCCGCAGGCCGCGATCCTCGCGGTCGGCGCGATCGAGGAGAAGCCGGTCGTCGACGAACGGAGACTTCGTCGCCCGCCCGCTGATGGCGATGACGCTGACCTGCGACCACCGGGCCGTCGACGGCGCGAAGGCCGCCGAGTTCCTCCGCGAGCTGAAGACGCTGCTCGAGGAGCCCGGCCTGGCGCTGTGACGCGCATCTGGTACCGGGTCACCGATCTCGACACGGCGCGGGCGTTCTACACGGGCAAGCTGGGCTTCACCGAGACCGGGGCGGACGACGACTGGGCCGAGCTCGAGCGCGAAGGAATGAAGATCGCGCTCGCCGAGGGCGAGCCGTTCCTCGACGGGCCGGTCGCGAGCATCGACGTCGTCGACGTGATGGCCGAGGCCGACCACCTGCGCGACGAGCAGGTCGAGATCGGCACCGTCCTCGAGCTGCACGACGAGGTGCGAATCGTCGACGTCTACGACCCGGACGGGAACCGCCTCCAGCTCGTCCAGCAGCTCCGCGACGGCTAGACGTCGAAGTCGCTGCCGGCGAGTCGCTCGCCACGCTGCCAGTAGCTAGCCGGGTGCCGCGAGTCCATGAGCAGGTCGACATGGCCGAGTGCCGTGAACCCGAGCGAGTGGAAGAAGTCGATCGCGTGGGAGTTCCTCGCGACCGGGCTCGCCTTGAGCTGGTCGACGCCCTCGGCCCGGGCCGCGTCGACTGCCGTCTGCACGAGTGAGCGGCCGATCCCCTGCCCGCGCGCGTCGAAGGAGACGACCACCGGCTCGATCTCGCCCTGCTTCCCACGGATGATCAGCCCGACGAAGCCGATCACCGTGCTCCCGCGCTCCGCGACCCACTTCCGCGCGCCGGCGAACTCGCCGAGGTAGGCGTCGAAGCCCGAGCCGGGATCGTCGCCGCCGATCGACGCGTCGTCGTAGAGCGCGCGGTGCGACCGCGTCAGCTCGGCCCAGAGCGCGCGGCACGCGGACGCATCCTGCTCCTCGAACGGCCGAATCGTCACGGGTTTCGACACGAATCGACACTACATAGACTCACGTCCATGATCCGGCCGGGCACGCCGCAGGACGCCCGCTTCCTCCGCGACATGCTGCGGCACGCCTACTACTGGCGCTCGGGCAAGGACGAGGACGAGACCGGGCTGCACCCGATGCGCTACGTCGAGAACTGGGGCCGTCCCGGCGACGCGGCGGTGATCGCGCTCGACGAGGGCTTCCCGGTCGGGGCGGCGTGGTACCGGTTGTTCAAGCAGTCTGCGCCCGGTTACGGGTTCGTCGACGAGCAGACGCCCGAGCTCGCGATCGCGGTCGTCCCCAGTCAGCGCGGCCACGGCTTCGGCGGCGAGCTGATGGATGCGCTCCTCGCCCGCGCCCGCGCCGAGGGGTACCACGCGATCAGCCTCAGCGTCGCCTCGGACAGCCCCGCGGTGCACCTCTACGAGCGGTACGGCTTCGAGAAGCTCGACGAGCGCGACGGCGCATGGACGATGCGGGCGACCTTCTAGCCGAGCGGCTCGGCGCGCAGCCCGTGCGCCGGATCTTCGGCGGCGGCTACACGCTGATGGAGCACTGGCTCGTGGAGCTCGCCGATGGGACGCGCGCCTTCGCGAAGGTCGCCGTCGACGAGCCGACTGCCGGGTTCCTCCGCGACGAGCACCGGATCTACTCCGTCCTCGAGGCTCCGTTTCTCCCGCGGTTCCTTGGCTGGGACGACGACGGCGCGCGTCCGATCCTTCTGCTGGAGGACCTGACCGGCGCGTACTGGCCTCCGCCCTGGCGTCCGGGCGACATCGAGCTCGTCGCGAGAGGCGCTTGCGGAGATCCATGCGCTGCCGCCCCCGGACGGGCTGCAAAAGCTCGTCGCGGACGACCTCCACACGTGGCGCGAGGTCGAGGAGGCTCCCGAGCCGTTCCTCGGTCTGGGCCTCTGCTCCGCCGAGTGGCTCGAGCAGGCACTGCCCGAGCTGATCGCCGCGACCGACCGCTGCGACATCAGCGGTGGAGCCTTCGTCCACCTCGACGTGCGGAGCGACAACATCTGCATCGCAGACGGGCGGGCGAAGCTCGTCGACTGGAACTGGGCGAGCGTGGGCAATCCCCGGGTCGACTTCGCCTTCTGGTTGGCGAGCGTGAGCCTCGAAGGCGGGCCGTCCCCGGCGGAGCTGATGCCCGATGCGGGCGATCTGACCGCCGTCGTCAGCGGCTTCTTCGCGCCGATCGCAGGGCTCCCGCCACCCGACGGAGCGCCGAAGGTGAGGGCGGTACAGCTCGCGCAGCTCGAGGTGGCTCTTCCGTGGGCCGTCGACGTACTCGGGCTGCCGCCGCTCGATCGATAGGATCGAGCGCATGGACTGCGACGTCGCGGTTCTCGGAGGGGGCCCGGGCGGCTACACGGCCGCGATTCGCACCGCTCAACTGGGCGCGAAGACGGTCTGCATCGAGAAGGAGCCCGAGCTCGGAGGCACCTGCCTGCGCATCGGCTGCATCCCGACGAAGGCCTGGGTGCAGACCGCGTTCGCGATCAAGGAGGCCGAGCACACGTTCGCCAAGCTCGGCGTCCAGGTCGGCGCGCCGCAGCTCGACTTCGCGACGGCCAACGAGTGGAAGGCGGGCGTCGTCAAGCAGATGGTCAACGGCGTCGCGAGCCTCTTCAAGGCGAACGGCGTCGAGTGGGTCAAGGGCCTGGGCCGGTTCAAGGACGCGAACACGATCGCGGTCGAGGGTGGGGAGGACGTGACCTTCAAGAGCGCGGTCGTCGCGACCGGCTCGTTCCCGTTGCGCCCGCCGATCGAGGGGATCGACTCCGCGCGCTGTGTGGACTCCGAGGGCCTGCTCGGGCAGACGGAGGTGCCGCGCCGGCTCGTCATCCTCGGCGGCGGGATCATCGGCTGCGAGTTCGCGTCGATCTTCAACCGCTTCGGCTCCGAGGTGACGATCATCGAGATGCTGCCGAAGCTGATCCCGGCCGAGGACGACGACGCGGCCAAGGAGCTCGCGAAGCAGTTCGGCCGGCGCGGGATCACGCTCAATCTCGAGAAGCAGTGCACGAAGGTCGAGGAGACCGGCGACGGGTTGCGCGTGCACTTCGGCGAGGGCGAGACCGTCGATGCGGATCTCATGCTCGTCGCGGTCGGGCGCGGGCCGCTCGTCGAGGGGCTCGGGCTCGAGGAGATCGGCGTCGAGCTCGACCGGCGCAAGGGGATCGCGGCGGACGAGCATCGGCGGACGACCGTCCCGCACATCTACGCGGTGGGCGACTGCGCCGGGTACTGGCAGCTGGCGCACACGGCGTTCCGCGAGGGCGAGGTCGCGGCCGAGAACGCGATGGGCCACGACGCGGTCGTCGACAACCGCGGGAGTGCCGCGGCCGATCTACACGGATCCCGAGATCGCGGGTGTCGGGCTGACCGAGGCCGAGGCGCGGGAGCAGTACGGCGACGATGTGGCGACGGGCATGTTCCCGTGGGTCGCGAACGCGCGGGCCGTGATGCAGAACGAGACCGTCGGCTGGGTGAAGTCGATCCACGAGACGCGGTACGGCGAGCTGCTCGGGATCGTGATGGTCGGGCCGCACGTGACCGATCTGATCGAGGCGGGCGTCGTGGCGCTCGACGCCGAGGCGACGGTGGAGACGGTCGCCGACGGGATGGCGGCGCACCCGACGCTGTCCGAGGCGGTCAAGGAAGCGGGTCTCGTCGCGCTCGGGCGGGCGATCCATCTGCCCCCGAAGCGCCGCGCGGCGGCGACGACCTAGCACGGCGCCGCCTTGGGTTCGGCGCGCTTTCCCGCGAGAACCAACCAACCCCCACGTCCCCACCCTGGGAGGGGATGAGGAGCTCCACCCGCCACCCGGTTTCGAGCCTACCGCGGAAAGGGTTACGCGACTGTGCCAAATGGGAAGGAAAACGACGGCATAGCGGCTTTCACCCACAAATGGTGGCCCGGCGCAAACCGCAAGATCGGCGCACAAGCGGCATCTAGGCGAGCGGTGACCCCTGTCCTCGCAGCACGCCGTCGCACCGGAGACCGCGCCTTCGAGCGGCTCTACCGCAAGCACGTCCACGCCGTCTACCGCTACTCCCTCGCCGTCCTCCACAACGAGGCCGACGCGGAGGACGTCACCCAGACGACCTTCCTCAACGCCTACCGCGCGTTCCAGCGAGGCGAGCGCCCGCACACGCCGCACAACTGGCTGATCAAGATCGCGCACAACGTCTGCCGCCAGCGCTTCCGCGACACGTCGCGCCGCCCCCGCGAGGTCGAGTTCGACGACTCGCACGCACCCGCGACAACCGAGAACCCCGACGTCCCGACCGCGGACGAGATCCGCCGCGCCCTGGGCTTCCTCGCCTTCAACCAGCGCGCCGCCCTCGTCATGCGCGAGCTCGAAGGCCGCTCGTACGCCGAGATCGCCGACGTGCTCGACGTCTCGGTCGCCGCGGTCGAGACCCTGATGTTCCGCGCCCGCCGAGCTCTTCGCGAGCAACTCGAGGGCGGACTCACCTGCGACGAAGCGGAAAACACGCTCGCCGGCCTCCAGAAGCGCAAGCTCTCGAGTGCGGATCGCGGAGCGCTGCGAGCGCACCTCCGCGAATGCAAGGACTGCGCGACCCTCGAGCGCCGTCAGCGCGCACAACGGTCCGCGCTGGATCATCTGGGCGCGGTCCCGCTTCCCGCTTCGCTCGCCACGTTCCTCGGCGGTGGAGCAGGCGGCGGCGTCGCTGTCGGCGGATTCGGCGTCGGCGCCAAGGTGGCGACGGTGCTCGCAGCCGGGCTCCTCGTCACGAGCGTCGGACACGAGCCGCTGAAGGCACGGGCGACGGACGTGCGCGCGCCGGCGGCGAAGCAGCACGCGATCGCCCGGGCCGAGTCCTCCTCGTCGACGTCTACGAGAGCCCTTCGATCGCACCGTAGCCAGCGCAAGGCCGGGCACGCCCACGCCCGCAAGACCGCGCACACGACATCGCACTCGGCCGCTCGCACACCAACGGCCGAGCCCGCAGAATCGAAGCCGGTCGTCCAGCCGAGCACACCGAGCGGCGGCGCACAGCAGCCCGTAGCGGAACCGCCGCCCCTCAACCTGCACCTGCCGTTGCCACAACCGCCGCCGCCCATCCAGCTCCCGGAGCTCCCGCCGATCCAGGTTCCGCCCGTCCAGCTTCCGCCGTCGCTCGCCGTCCGCTCCCGCCACCGCCGCCTCTCCCGCTCCCGCACTAGGCGCAAGAGCCGCCGCCGGGCGGCATCTACCCCTCGTGACACGGCGGCTGCTCACGTGCCGCGAAGCGGAGCGCGCGATCTCGCACGATCTCGACGCGCTACTCGACGATCTCGGCCGCTGCACCCTGCATGCGCACCTTCGAGCCTGCGATCCGTGCGAGCGCCTCGCACGCAGTCAGCGGGCCCAGCAGTCGGCGTTGCGCGCCCTCGCAGACATCTCGTTGCCTAACACGCTCCGTTCGTTCGACCCGGACACGCGCGTGTGAATGCAATCGCAGTCGGGTACGCTCGCGGCATGGGAGTCATGAACAAGCGCAACGCCCTCCTGGGCTGGGTCGTGTGGACGACCACGAAGCGGATGGCGAAGCAGAAGGCGAAGTCCGCCGGCCGCTCCGACGACTCGCACGTGCCGAACAAGAAGGCTGTCGCGGCCGGAATCGCCGCCGTGGGCGGGGCCTTGTGGTTCCTGCGGCGCCAATCCGGCTCCGACGACGAGAGCTGATCCTCGCTCTTTGCGACAAGTTCGTCGGCCGCGATTTTCGCGATCTCGCAAAGAGCGAGAACTTTCTTCGTGGAGGGCCTTGCAGGAGATCCCTCAGCGCCTATAGGTTGCCGATTGCGCCGAGCACGGAGCGCAAGTAGATCGAAACTGAACCGCAAGGCTGTAGGCGGAAGCCCAAAGTCAGACGGTTGAGTGGACGAAAGCGCAACCGGCTCGGCGAATTTTTATGGTCCAAATTTGCCCGCGTCCAGCGGGCAAATTTGTGCGAGCGAGCCGTCAAGGGTCGGTCTCAGGCTCCGGGCGCGGCAAGAACCGCCACGCCAGCGCCGCCGCGAGCAACAGCAGCCCCTCGACGGCCGTGATCGTCAACCGGTTGAGCACGGTCACGCCGAGCGCCACGCCCTTCGTCGTGATCGCGAGCAGCAGCCCGTACATCGACGCCTCGCGCACTCCGAGCCCTGACGGCGTGATCAGCGAGAGGAACGCGACGATCGCCGAGACGGCTGCGACGCCGCCCAGATACGGAATGTCCGCGAGCGACGGATTCGCTCCGAGCGAGCGCATCAGGAAGAAGAGCGCCGCGCCGCCGATGATCCACGTCAGGCAGTAGTAGCCGAGCAGGCCGACCAGCGTCGAGTAGGGGAGAGGCGGCAGGTCCGCGCCGCCGAACGGTCTCAGCAGTCGACGGATCCCCGGCGTGAAGATCCGCGGGTGCAGCCCGACGGCCACGATCACCCCCAGCAACAGGAGCGGCAGCGCCGGAGCCGCGCTGAAGCCGACCGAGGTCAGGCTGACGAAGAAGACGAGCACCCCCGCGAGCCCGGAGAGCCCGGCCTCGAGCAGCATCGAGGCCAGCACGAGCGGAGTGTCGCGTACCCCGAACCGCCGCAGCGCCGCAATCCGTGCGGCCGGGATCCAGACCGTCCCCGGCACGTACTTCGCGAGGATCGACGCCATCTCGGCCTGGAGCGCGACCAGGTACGGAATCTCGAGCCCCCAGGCGGCGAGCATCCGCTGCCACGCGACCGCGAACAGGAGGTAGTAGGCGGCGAGGATCACCATCGAGATGAAGACGTCGCTGAGGTCGGCCTCGCGCAGCAGCGGCTTCGCCTCGTGCCAGGCGTCGCGGAACGCCCAGTAGAAGAAGGCGAACAGGATGACGAGCGCCGTGACCTGAATCGCGACGACCGCCCAGCGGTGGCCCTGCAGCCACTCGCGCGCCCTGTTCACTCTCCCCACGAGCAGAGTGTGACGAACTCAGTCGAGGCTGCCGCGCTTGGCCAGCCATTGCGCCGGCTGGCCGGTGGCGCGCACGATCATGTCGAAGTGGCGGTCGTAGTGGAGCAAGGCCACGTTGTTTGCCTCTGCGATTCCGGCGATCAGGAGATCGGTGACCGCCGGCCCTCGATGTTGGCTCGTCGTCGCGAGCCTCTGTTGGGCTCGCAGGGCCGCTGCCTCGGCTCTCGCGTCGAGCGGTAGGTGTGTGAAGCCGTCGAGGTCCCGAGCGAGGCCGTCATAGTCGTTCTTTCGCGAGGAGTACAAGAGCTCGAGCCTGACGGGAACGCACAGCAGAAGCCGTCCACTTTCGACGAGCTCTGACCAGCGGCCGAAAACCCGCCCGCTCCGATTCCAGGCGCTCGTGTCCGCGAGGTAATACGTCACTAGCGAGTTCGCAGCTGACGAAGCTCCGCTGGATCCGGCCCGAGGCCGCCTTGCTTGCGGATCCGGTCCATGACGCGGCGCCGCTTGTCGAGTCTCAAGACTTCCTCGAGTGCCGCGTCGACCGTTTCGGCGAGCGTTTTCGTGCCCAGGATCTCGCGTGCTTCAGCGACTTTGACCCGGTCGATGACCAATGAGGTCTTGTCCAATTGAGATATCTCCTTTCGCCTTCAGGGATATCTTAGGCGCGGATGCGACGACGCGCGACTCTTGGAGCAGTATCGGCACACGCCCGGCGCCGTCGGCTGCTTTGATAGTCACGGTGCAGAAGGCCGGCAAGCCCACGGTTCGGCAGGTGTATGCGCTTGCAGCGGCGCTCTGCGAGCGACTGGGAGAGGAGTTCCCGGAGTCGCGCGGGGCCGCCTCCGAGCTCATCGAGCGGCTGCGTGTGGAGAACGGCCATCCCGCGCCGCGGCTCGAGGACGCGCCCCTGCGCTCTTGATCGTCTCGCTCCACGTGGCAACAGGCGCTGCGGCCGGCGCCCTCACGCGCTCGCGGCTCGCCGCGGCCCTCCTCGGGCCCGTCCTGCACGCGGCCGGTGACGCGATCCCGCACCACGACATCCCGTCCCGGCGCTTCGAGGTCGCGAGCGGAGTCGCGTGCGCGCTTGCGGTCGCAGTGCGCCACGGCCCGACGAGCCCCGAGACGATCGGCGCGCTCGCAGCCTCGGCGCCCGACCTCGAGCACGTCCTGCCGCGCCTCAGCGAGCGCGACCTCTTCCCGAGCCACCGGATTCCGGGGTTGGCACCGGGAAGGCGGCGTCCCCGCCTGGGCTCAGCTCGTCGCCGCGGGGGCGATCCTCGCGCTGGTGCTCAGACGCGGATGACCGCGAACAGGTTCCGCTCGACGGTCCGACCCGACGGGTCGAACGCCGCATGCGTCCCGAGGTGCTCGACGCGCGAGCCCTCGCACGTCTCGGCGAGATAGGCGCTGAGCCAGGAGCGCGCGTCGGGCGTCATCTCCGGCAGCCCGTAGTCGGGCGTCATCTCGTTCTCGCCCGTGTCGAAGAAGAGCACCTTGCCGGTCCGGCTCCAGATCGTCGCCATCATCCCGGTCGCCGCGTCGAGGCCGTAGTAGCGGACGAAGTGGTGCCAGATGGAGAGGCAAACCGTGCAGTCGGAGGCGGGAACGGCGACGACGTTGCTCGGGGTGAGTGCCAGCGCCAGCACGCCGACGTCCTCGAGCCCGCTCCGGCGAACGGCGAACATCGCGGTGCGCGCGGCGCCGGGAGCTCCCTCGAGCGCGATCGTCGGGATTCCGGCCTCGCCGAGCATGATCGAGAAGTAGCCCTCGCAGGCGCCGATGTCGACCGCGGACTCGACCGCCTGCTCGCGGACGACCGGAAGGATCGCCTCCCAGCGCGACTCGGAGCCGCCGCCGCGGGTGGCGCGGCCCCTGGGAAGCGACTGCACAGGCTGGTAGACGCCGTGCGGGAACGTGTCGATGCGGAATCGGATGTGGTCGAGCACCGAGTCGACGCCCTCCCGCGTGACGAGCCGCTTCGCCACGCGCTTGAGCCCCGGCCAGCGGTGCGCCCGCGCGTCCGTCTGCTCCGGCTCGGCCTGTGCGGGCCGGGGCGTCCGCTCGAGGACGCGAGCGAGCACGACGCCGACGAGTAGGCCCCCGAGCATCGCCACGATCGGGTCCTCGTCGACGAGTGGGACCCAGAGCCGCGAGATCGCGATCACGGCCAGCGGCAGGAGCAGCGCAGAGAAGCGCTTGACCACGAGGCCGACGAGCACCGAAGGCGCGAAGCACGCGACGACGAGCAGCTTCGGCTCGTTCCACTCCTGGACGACGATCACGGTCAGGCTGGCGACGTAGATCAGCGCGGCGCCGGCCGGAATCAGCAACGGTGACGGGTACAGGACTCGCGCGGCGATGTACCGAGAATAGCTTCGGATTGCCACAAAACGTGCACGAGAGCGGTCGTGAGCCGGGGTCTCTGCGATTCTCAGACGCATGTCGCGAGCCCTCTTTGCCGTCATCGTCCTCGGCGTGCTCGCGCTCGCCGCGTTCGCCTTCCTCACGCGCGGGAACGCGAAGCAGAACGCCGTCGTCGCCCGCGTGATCGACGGCGACACGATCGAGCTCGTCGGCGGCCAGCGCGTCCGGCTCGTCCAGATCGACACGCCCGAGAAGCACGTCGAGTGCTACGGCGACGCGGCGAGCGCACTCACGCAGCGTCTGATCCCGGCCGGCACGCACGTGCGCATCGAGCAGGATCCGAAGCTCGACCAGGTCGACCGCTACCGCCGCAAGCTCGCGTACGTCTGGAAGGGCGGCGAGGACGTGAACGTGACGCTCGTCCGCGACGGCGCCGCGGGCGTCTGGTTCTTCGGCGGCACGGCGCGGGCGCTACGCGAAGGAGCTGCTCAGCGCCGCGGAGCAGGCTCAGTCGGATCGGAAGGGCCTGTGGGCTGCATGTCCGCTTGCGCGCTTCGATCCGAGCGAATCGATGTCGAGCGGCCCGGCCGGCTGAGTAGGCTCCCGCGCGTGGACCTTGTCGAGGTCGTCGTCTACACGCAGGACATGAAGCGCGCCACGGCGTTCTACCGCGACATGCTTGGCCTCGAGCCCAGTTACGAGAGCGAGCACTGGACGACGTTCCGCACCGGCTCGTGCACGCTTGCCCTGCATGCGGGCTCAGAGGCGCCTGATCCGACCTTCGCGGTCGCCGATCTGGAAGCCGAGCGCGCACGGCTCGCCGCGGCTGGAGTCGGGGTGACGGAGATCCGCGAGCCCGCTCCTGGCCTCAGGGTGTTCGACGCACGGGATCCGGACGGGAACCGGTTCTCGATCGAGTCAAGGGGCCCGACCTAAGCATCCGCGAGGCGATGAGCGATGCTGCGAGCCCGCAGGCTCCGGCGGTGAGGACGGCTGCGCGCGCTCCGGCGGCGGTCACGATCAGGCCGCCGACGAGCATCGCCGCGCTGTACGCCGCGTGCGCCGCGCCGTCCTGGGCCGCGAAGACGCGACTGCGGCGGGCGTCGTCGGTGCGCGCCTGGACGAGCGTCGTGTCGGCCACGTCGCCGAGCCCGCGCCCCGCGCCCGCGATCGCCATCCCGGCCAGCGCGACGGCGAGCACAGGCGCCAGGCCCGCGAGCAGGAGCCCGAGCCCGGAGACCGCGAACGTGATCGTGACGATCAGCGGCGCACGGCTCGCGCTCAGCATCCGCGCGGCGATCGCGGCCCCGAGGAGCCCGCCGCCGCCGAGCAGCGCCTCGAGCGCGCCGTAGCCCTCGGTGCCGCCGCCGAGGTGGATCGAGAGCGGGTAGTTCGCGACGTTCACCATCCCCATCCCGAGCAGCGAGACGATCGACGCCGCGATCAGCACGCGCAGCATGGGCTCGTCGACGATCAGCCGCACGCCCGCCCACACTCCCGGCTCCGACTCCGTCCCGCCGCCGAGCCCGAACGGCCGCCGGATCGAGACGACGAGCGCGGCCGAGACGACGAAGCTCGCCGCGTCGACCGCGAGCAGCTCCGGAGCCGACGCGCCCGCGCCGAGGAGCAGCCCGCCGAGGAGCGGCCCGAGCAGGTACGAGGCCGAGGACGTGGCCGCGACGAGCGCGTTCGCGCGCGGGAGCGACTCCGCCGGCACGAGGTTCGGCATCGCAGAGGCCGACGAGGGCTCGAACGGGCTCTGCACGACCGCGAGCAGCCCGAAGAGCAGCGCGAGCGCGAGCGCGGAGTCGACCGTCAGCGCCATCGCCGCGGCGACCACGGCCGCCGCGAGATCGGAGCCGACCATCACCCGCCGCCGCTCGAACCGGTCCCCGATCCAGCCCGCAGCGGGCGCGCCGATCACCGAGCCGACGACACCGAAGAACAGCGCCGCCGAGACCCAGAGCGCCGACCCGGTCTCGTTGTAGATCGCCGAGATCAGCGCGATGTACGCCGCCGAGCCCGCGGTCAGCGACGCGAGCCGGCTGAGCGCGAGCCGGCGCGCAGCGCTCATCGAGGCCGCATTCAGGCGGTTGCGGTGATCACGATTCCACCGCGCGACTTCTGCCTCAGCGTGACGCGAACCTTGTCGGGTGGAAGCTGTAGCGCCTGCGCCGCATCGTCGCGGATGCGAACGGCCAGCGTCTCGCCGAACTGCTCCTCGTTACGAAAGCCGTTGAGGTACAGCTTGAGCGACTTCGACTCGATGCAGAGCGGGCCGGGCCAGTACTCGAGCTTCGCGACGTAGAGGTCGGGCTGAGCGTTGACCGGCCCGAGGGCGGTCAGCTCATCGGAAGTCATCTCGACGTGCGACACGCCCGGGTTGGGGAAGGTCTCGATCCCGGCGAACGCCTCGGAGCCCGGCTGGCCGAGCGCAACGAAGTCGGTCTCGCGCGTAGAACCTTCCATCGCCCGCGTACTGTAAGCCTCAGCGCCTGGGAAGCTGCCCCAAATGGGCTATATCGGGCGTGCTCAGACAGCGTCCACAATGGACATATGGTGCGGATCTCGAGAGGAACCGCGCTGGCCGCCGCCTCCCTCGGCCTGGTGATCATTGCCTTCGCCTGGGTTGGCCTCGCGCCGGCGAAGACGACTGCTCCGGCCTCGAGGCAGATCGGGTGCGGCACCGAGCGCTGGCCGGTGAAGACGCTCGCCGATCCGGCCGGACGCGCGCTGAGTCTCAAGCCGAAAGCCACGACGATCCGCAAGTTGCGTCGCGCAAAGGCTCCCCGCAATCTCGGCCCGCGGCGCAGTCGAGGCATCGAGCGGACGACGTTCCGTGTGATCGGCAGGGTCGTCGAGATGAGGCTCGAGGACGACCTCGACATCAACCTCGTGATCGCCGATCCGCGAACCGGCGGCACGATGATCGCCGCGTTCCCGAGCGCCTCCTGTACGCGGGGCGCGACGCGGAAGGCGAGGGCGAAGATGAGCCGGGCACGGGCTGCGGTCGTCGCTGCGTGCGGCGCGCCGACGAGCTCGTACCGACAGCTCAGCGGCACGGCGATGATCTCGGGCGTCGGCTTCTTCGACCGAGCCCGCGGCCAGGAGGGCGCCGCCCCGAACGGCGTCGAGCTCCACCCGGTCGTGGCCTTCAGCGCGTCGAGCTGCGGAGCTGTCCCGGCACCGCCTCCGCCACCGGCTGGAGACTGCGCCGCCTCGTATCCGGACGTCTGCATCCCGCTCCCGCCGCCGCACCTGGAGTGCTCGGACATCCCGTACAGCAACTTCCGCGTGCTCTGGAACGTCAAGCGTCCCGACCCGCAGCATTTCGACCGGGATCGCAACGGGATCGGCTGCGAGTCCTAGTAAAGCCTGCTCCAGATAGGCCATTGCCGGTGGCCGGAGACGTGTCCACAATGGTCATGTGCCGATCTCCAAGCGCACCGGGCTGGCACTAGCCATCCTCGGCCTGACGGTCGTTCCCTTCGCGTGGGTCGGTCTCGCGCCCGCGAAGACGACCGCGCCCAGCTCGAAGCAGGTCGGCTGCGGCATCGAGCGCTGGTCGGTCAAGACGCTCGCCGATCCGGCCGGCCGCACGCTCAGTCTCAGCCCGAAGGCGACGACGATCCGCGCGCTGCGCAACAGGACCGTCCCCGGCTATCTCGGCCTGCGGCGCAGTCGAGGAGTCGAGCGGACGACGTTTCGCGTGCGCGCGAAGCTCGTCGAGATGAAGCTCGAGGCCGACAGCGACATCCATCTCGTGATCGCCGATCCGACCAGGACCGGCGCGACGCTGATCGCCGAGTTCCCGCTCGCGTCCTGCACGGCGCGCGCGACGCCGAGGGCTCGACTCAAGATGCGCAGCGCGCGAAACGCGCTGATCGCCGCGTGCGGCTCGCCCTCGAGCTCGTTCAGGAGGCTCAGCGGCACGGCGACGATCTCGGGCGTCGGCTTCTTCGACCAGATCCACGGCCAGACGGGCGTCGCCCCGAACGGCATCGAGCTCCACCCGGTCGTGAGCTTCAGCGGCCGCTGCGGAGGAGCCCCGGCGCCGCCGCCACCGCCACCGAGCGGAGGAACTGCGCCGCGTCGTATCCGACGGTCTGCATCCCACCGCCACCGCCGGACCTGAACTGCGCGGACATCCCGTACACGAATTTCCGCGTCCGCTGGGACGTCGCCGATCCCGACCCGCACCACTTCGACGGGAACCGCGACGGCGTCGGCTGCGAGTCCTGAGAGCCGTCGCGCGAGCGTCTCGAACATCTCGGCTGTGACTACGGAGTAGCAGTAGTCCCCGAGTACCGGGACCTGGCGAGAGGACGCTCGCGCGGGCGGTTCATAAGCCGCTAGGAAACACGGCCAAGACCGCCGCAAACACCGGGAACGGGGACAGCCCTCAGTCGAAGAGGCCGCCCCAGCGGCCTCTTCGAAGGTTGGCGCTTGCTCGGCTAGTGGGCGACCGGCCGGTGGTGCCGGCGTCTCGTTGCGACGCTCGCGACCCCGAGCAGCATGGCACTGAGGACGAACGCGGCTCCGATTCCCGCGTTGTTCCAGTCGAAGCCGTCGTCGCTGGAGACGACGGGGGTCGGCCTGGAGGTTGTGGAGGTTGAAGGAACTGCCCACGCCCCGATTTCCCCGAGCTTCTCGCGGATGATCGGCTGCTGCGTGGAGGTTGTGGAGTTCGAAGGAACTGCCCACGCCCCGATTTCCATGAGCTTCTCGCGGATGATCGGTTGCTGCGTGAGGTTTTAACGGGTATCTCGCCCAGGTCATAGCTTGTTGCTCTGGCCGACGGGTCGACGGAGCTTCCGAATCGTGTCCTCGGCGACGGCTCGTGGAAGCCTCAATCAGGACGAGATGAAGGAGCGCATGCTCCGCGGCCTCTACATCGGGGGATCACGACGAAGGGCCGATTCGCGTGCCCAGGAACTCGACGACGTACAACCGAACCCTTCACGCGGAGCAAGACACGCGAGACGAGATCCTCCGAGAGCTCCTCGGGCATGTCGGCGAGGGAGTCCACGTCCGTGCGCCGTTCCGCTGCGATTACGGCACGCGGGTCTCGATCGGCGCTCGGACGTTCCTCAATTACGACTGCCTCATGCTCGACGAGGCGGCGATCACGATCGGGAGTGCATGCCAGATCGCTCCACGCGTGCAGTTCCTCACCGCCACTCATCCGATCGACGCCGAACCTCGGCGGATCGGGTGGGAGTCCGGTGAGCCGATCGCTCTTGGCGACAACGTGTGGCTCGGCGGGGGCGTCATCGTCTGCCCCGGCGTGACGATCGGCGACGACACGGTGGTCGGCGCCGGCGCGGTCGTCACACGGGATTTGCCTCCCGGCGTGGTGGCGGCCGGCGTCCCTGCCCGCGTGATCCGCGAGATCGGCGAGAGAGACCGCATCGACTTTCCTCAGTGCTGATCTGCCCGAGAGGCCGGCCTTACCAGGGTGCGACCGTAGTGCCGCCCCATTCCTCGGGCTCGACGTCACGCACCGTCTGGCTCAGTTCCCAGCGATGACCGCCCAGGTCCTCGATGAAGCACGAACGCTCGCCGTATTCCCATGTGTGTGGTTCCTGGAGGACGCGGGCGCCGAAATCGCGGGCCTGAGCGAAAGCTTCGTCGACGTCCGGCACGCGCACCTTGACGACGTGCGTGACGAGGCCCGCACCCGGCGCCACGTGATCGCCATGGACGTCGGCGACGACGACGGCGCCGTCCGATCCAACACGCAACTGAGCGCGGTGCGCGTCTCCGATCCGCACCCGCTCCGCGAATCCGAAGGCGGACTCCAGCCACTCCACCGCAGCTCGCACGTCGGGGTAGACGAGCACCGGAGTCACGGTGGCGGGGGGTGCGGAGCGATTCGTCAACACCGCTGAGAGCGTAGCGAACGGCTGCTCAGCCGATTGCACCCCTCAGCCGTTCGAGCCCGGTCTCGAGCACCTCGTCCGTGACCGCGAGCGAGAGCCGAGCCCAGCCCGCGCCGCGCGGGCCGAAGCCCTCGCCGGGCGCAACCGCGACGCGGTGCTCGAGCAGCCGCTCCGGCGTCAGGCCGTCGGGCAGCTCCCACCAGAGGTAGAACGAGCCCTCGGCCGTGATGTGGGGGAGAACCTCGCGCACGCGGTCGCGCCGGCGGCGGTAGGTCTCGACGCGCTCGGCGACCGAGTCCTGCGGCCCGGTCAGCGCCGCGATCCCCGCCTGCTGCACCGGCGAGAAGATCCCGACGCGCGCGTGGTCGGCGAGCAGGTCGAGCCGCGCCACGATCTCCGCGTTGCCGACGACGAACCCGAGCCGCCAGCCGGCCATCCCGTAGGTCTTCGACATCGAGAACATCTCGACGCCGACCTCCTTCGCGCCCGGCTCGGCGAGGAACGACTCGAGGGACGCGCCCGTCGAAGACGATGTCCCCGTACGCGAAGTCGTGGACGACGACGCGCGCCGGTCTGGTTCCCGTACTCGACCGCGGCCGCGAACGTCCCGTCGGGCACGCAGACCGCGCACGGGTTGGACGGGAAGTTGAGGAAGAGCGCGGCAACGTCGTCGCGCGGCGCAGCGTCGAAGTCGGGAGCCCAGCCGGCCTCGCGATCGAGCGGCACGTACCCGGTCGCGGCCCCGGCGAGCGCAGGCCCGGACGGGTAGTCGGGGTAGTAGGGGTCGGGCAGGACGATCGTCTGCCCGCGCTCAGCCGTGACGAGCGCGAGCTCGCAGATCGCCGTCTTCGTCCCGGGCATGATCGTGACCTCGGTGTCCGGGTCGAGCTCGACGCCGTAGACCTCGGAGTACCGAGCCGCAATCGCCTCCCGCAGCGCGGGCAACCCGCGAAACGGCGGGTACCCGTGAGCCGACGGCTGGTTCGCCGCCTCGGCGAGCGCGTCGATCACGTGCTGCGGCGGCCCGACCTCGGGATTCCCGCGCCCGAGGTCGACGAGCGGCTCCCCGTCGAGCGCAGCGTGCTCGGAGACCTTCGCCAGGAGCGCGGTGAAGTACTGCTGCGGGAGCCGATCGAGCCGGTGGGGCGGAGGCCGCACCGCCCGATCGTATGACTCCGGCGCGAAGTTTCCGCGTTACAAGTTGCAAATCGTGCGTGGAGCCACTAACCTCGGCGCCCCTGTGGCTCGAACAAAGGAGGATCGATGAGTGATCGTCCAGCGGAAGAGCAGGCAGTAGCCCAGCCGTCCGTCGGCGACAAGGTGAACGCGATCATCGCGGCGGCCGAGTCTGCCGCCCAGGAAATCACCGACAAGGCGCGCCTCGAGGCGCACAACATCCTGCGGATGGCGGAGCAGCAGGCGTCGGAGCGGATCGCGGAGCTGACCCGCGAGGCGGCGCAGGCCAAGACCGAAGCAGACCAGTACGCGCGCGACATGACCGAAGCAGCCGACTCCTACGGCACGCAGCACCGGCGAACGGTCGAGGAGGAAGCCCGCCGGCTCCTAGCCGACGCGGAGGCGAAGGCGAAGGAGCAGCTCGAAACGGCGCAGGCGAAGGCCGACGAGCTCGAGCGCACGGTCGTCCAGCGCCACGAGACCCTCCAGCGGGAGATGAAGATGCTCGAGGAGCGAAAGCAGCGCGTCCTCGAGAGCCTCCGCGACCTGGCCGCGCAGATCCAGGACGCCCTGGTCGAGCCGTCGCAGGAGACGCTGCAGGACGAGTCACTCGTGGACGCGCTGGACGTCGAGCGCCGTTAACCCCCGCGATACGCAAGTCTCCCAGCGCTGAAGCTCCGTTCGGGACATGTCTCCCCAAAAGGGGCGTGGCTGGTGGAGAAACGACCGCCGCAGCGGGATAATCCGCAGCGTTGCGAGATGAGGACGTTAGGACGGCGTGCATGGCTCGCCTCTCCCTGCTCGTCGCGGAGTTCGGCGAGGACATTCCGTACGTCGGCGCGCTCGCCAACGGATTCCCCTTCCGGGGCCGTCGCGTGCCGTTCCTGAACTACCAGAAAGGCATCTATCGAGCTGCCGTTCAGACGGGACCCGCGGCGCTTTCGATCCAGACTTCTTCGAAGTCGCCGTACGACGACGAAGTTGTCACCGACGGCTTCCTCTACGCGTACCGCGCGGGTGATGTCGACCAACCCGACAATCGCGCTCTTCGCGCTGCCCACGATCTTCAGGTCCCCATCGTCTACTTCATCGGGACACGGCCAGGCTGGTACAAGCCGATTTTCCCTTGCTTCGTGCGAAAAGACGATCCTGCGGCGCGGACGGTTCTGGTCGCGCCGGGCGCCCTCCGTGGGCCGGTGGACGAGCCCGAACCCGTTCCGCTCGAAGATCCGATTGAACGGCGGTATGCGGTGCGCGAGACTCGCGTGCGCCTGCACCAGGCTCGCTTCCGCGGCCGAGTCGTCCCCGCGTACAGCAGCCAGTGCGCGATCTGCCGGCTGAAGGAACTACGCCTGCTTGATGCGGCCCACATCCTGAGCGACGTCCTCGAAGCGGGCGAGCCGACGATTCAGAACGGCCTGAGCCTCTGCGCGATCCACCACCGTGCGTTCGACCAGAACCTCGTCGGCGTCTCGCCCGACTACGTCGTCCAGGTCTCGCGCAAGCTTCTGGAAGACGAGGACGGGCCGATGCTCGACCTGCTGAAAGGCTCCCATGACATACCGCTCCACATTCCGGCCCGCGCAGCCGATCGTCCCGATCGCGAGCGGCTTGATGTGAGGTTCACGCGCTTCCTCGACTTCGCGGCGTAGCCCTCGGAGGGGCGTTGAGGTCTGAGCCGGTCAAGGACGGGCTAAGGTCTTGTCAGTGACGGCGCTCAAGCCACGCCTCCGTGGTTACTCCCACGCCGTGGCCTTCGTGGCCGCCGTGCCGCTCGGGCTCGCGCTGATCCTCGAGGCGCAGACCAGTCGCGGACGGCTCTCGGCGATCGTCTTCGCCGCCACGGTCGCGGCCATGTTCGGGGCCAGCGCGCTCTACCACTCTCCGAACTGGTCCGAAGCGCCCAAGCGCTGGCTGCGCCGCGTCGACCACGCCGGGATCTACGGGCTGATCGCCGGCACCTACACGGCCTTCGGCCTGCTCGCCCTCAGCGGCTACTGGCGCTGGGTCGTCCTGAGCATCGTCTGGGCCGGCGCGCTCGCGGGGATCGTCTTCAAGTTCGCCTGGCTCGACGCGCCCAAGTGGATCTCCGCCGTGATCGGGGTCGCGCTCGGCTGGATCGGGGTCGTCGTCTTCCCGCAGCTGCTGCACAAGATCGGGGTCGGCGCGATGCTGCTCGTGCTCGCCGGCGGGCTCCTGTACACGGCCGGCGCGCTCGTCTACGCGCTCCGGCGGCCCGACCCGCGCCCGGCCGTCTTCGGGTTCCACGAGGTCTTCCACGTGCTCGTGATCGCGGCCGTCGCCTGCCAGTACTCGGCGGTCGCGTTCTTCGTCCTTCCGGAACACTGATCGCATGAAGCCCTGGCGGATCGTCGTCATCTCTGCCGTGCTGCCCGTCGCCGAGCCGGTGATCGCGAGCCTGCAGGGGATGGGGCACGACGTCGTCGCGTGGCTCACGGCGAGGCGCCCGCAGGACAGGGACAAGCCGCCGCCGGTGTGGGGCGAGATCACCGACAAGTCCGCGCCGCAAGGCGTCAACCTGATCATGGCCCGCGACAAGGCCGACCTCGCCGGGCTCCTGCGCGGGCTCGAGCCCGACGTCGCGCTCTGCTGGGGCTTCGGCTGGAAGATCCCGCAGGAGGCGCTCGACGTGCCGCGCCACGGAATCGTCAACCAGCACCCGGCGCCGCTGCCGCGCTTCCGCGGCCCGATTCCGATGTCCTGGGCGATGCGCGAGGGCGACGGCGAGTTCTTCATCACCTGGCACCGGATGGACGCCGAGCTCGACACGGGGCCGATCCTGGCCCAGACGATCGTGCCGATCCTCGACGAGGACACGACGATCTGGGAGATTGGGCCGAAGATGCTCGAGGCCTCGATCGGGCTGCTCCCGCGCGTCTTCGAGCGGCTCGAGGCCGGCGATCCCGGCGATCCGCAGGCGACCGAAGGCGCGTCCTGGGCCGGGTACTTCGAGGAGGACTACGCGACGATCGACTGGTCGAAGCCGCGGCGCGAGATCCACAACCAGGTGCGCGCGTGGCACCTCTCGTTCGACGGCGGCCCGGTGCAAGGCCCGATCGGCGGAGCTCGACGGCAAGCGGGTCAAGGTCAACCGGACGAGCCTCAGCGACCCGGGCGACGGCTCGCAGGCGGTCGACGCCGGCGACGGGAAGATCTGGATCCTCGAGTCCGAGCCGGCCTAGATGGCGGAGCAACCGCAGGGCTGGCGGATCGTCGTCATCGCGAACGTGCTGCCGATCGCCGAGGCGCTGATCGGGCAGCTCGAGGAGATGGGCCACGACGTCGTCGCCTGGCTGATGACGAGGCGCCCGGAGTCCCGCGACCTGCCGCCGCCGCCCTGGGGCGAGACGAGCGACAAGACGGCGCCGCAGGGCGTCAACCTGATCTGGGCGCGCGGCAAGGAGGATCTCGCTCCGCTCCTGCGCGGGCTCGAGCCCGACGTCGTCCTCTGCTGGGGCTTCTCCTGGAGGATCCCGCAGGAGGCGCTCGACGTGCCCCGCTACGGCGCGGTCAACCAGCACCCGGCGCTGCTGCCGCGGCACCGCGGGCCGATCCCGCTCTCGTGGGCGCTCCGCGAGGGCGACCCCGTCTTCGGCGTCACCTGGCACCGGATGGACGCCGACTTCGACACAGGCGCGATCCTCGCGCAGTCCTCGATCCCGATCCTCGACGAGGAGACGACGATGTTCGAGACGGGGCCGAGGATCGTCCCGGCCGGGCTCGCGTTGCTTCCGCAGGTCTTCGAGCGGCTCGCGGCCGGGGATCCCGGCGACCCGCAGGGCACCGAGGGCGCGTCCTGGGGCGGCATGTTCGAGGAGGACTACGCGACGATCGACTGGTCGGCGCAGACGGCGCGGGAGATCCACAACCAGGTGCGGGCGTGGACTACACGTTCGGCATGGGGCCGGTGCAGGGGCCGTTCGCCGAGCTCGACGGCAAGCGCGTGAAGGTGACGCGCACGCTCCTCACCGATCCGGGCGACGGCTCGCCGGCCGTCGAGACCGCCGACGGGACGATCTGGATCCTCGAGTCGGAGCCGTTCGAGACCGATCCACCGGCGTAAGATTGGGACGCCGCCATGGAAGAGGACACGGAGATCATCGCCGGGCAACTGGCCGAGCTCACCCGGACCGTCGAGAGCATGGCCGCCCAGCTGAAGGCGCTCGGCGATCGCGCCGACAGCGAGCGCGAGCGGGCCGACGAACAACAAGAGCGCTCGGAGGTCCAGCAGGAGCGCATCGACCTCGCAGCGCGAGAGCTGGCCGAGGTCAGCGACCGGCTTCAAGCTGCCGCGAACGCCCTCCGCGAATCGATCTGAACGCAAAGAAGGCCCGCAAGCGGGCCCCCTCTACTTCGAGCGTCCAGGCGGCTGTTACGCGTGGACGAGCTCCTTCTCGACAACCTTGTTCGCGATCACCTCTCCGCCGGTGACCTTCGGCGGATTCGGGAGCACCGTGTCGAGCTTCTCATCGCGCACCCAGGTTGCTGAGAGGCGAGTCGACTCGTCGGCCTGTGCCATCGTGTCGAAGAAGCTGATCGAGCTCATGACGCCGTCGTTCGTCTCGATCAGGTAGTAGCCGCGGAAACCGTCCAACTTGCTCACGCGGGGGAGGTAGCTCTCGCCGACCTTCTTGGTCAGCTCTTCCGTGCGGGCCTTGTCGATGCCCTCGTACCGTCGAATAGTGGCATGCATATAGCGTGCTCCTAACGTCTTTCGTACAGGGCGGAAAGCTCGAGTCGAGCCCTCCTGCACATCGGACCCTAACATACTTCTTGACAACGTGTGAGCGACGTGTCTACGTTTTCATACGTTGTCTCCGTTCTCAGTCACCCTGGAGCACGTTCCGGATCGCGAGCTCGGGCCGCTGCTCACGCACCTCGCGGACGCGGGCTTCGAGAATCCGCTCATCAAGCCGGTTCGCGCGCGGGCTGGATCTCGCAAGGCGGCCGCTTCTGCTCGAGGGCGGAAGGCCGATCTCCCGGATGACTGGAGCCTCGTACGAGAGCGGGAGGGCGAGTCGTACCAATGGCCGGAGGCGCGCGAACGCTACTCGCGCTACCGCGTGTTCATGGGCACGACACGCTCCGAAGGCGTCGTGCACATCGGGCTCGGCGAGACCACCCGCAAGAAGAAGTGGGGGCGAGACCGAAAGTACGTCGTCGCCTTCCTGAGCAGTGGCGCGCCGCAGAAGCCGCTGGCCGAGTTTCTCGCGGCCGACGACTACAAGGAGTCACACGAGCTCGTCGCGGTGATCCGGGGCAGCGACGGCGGCCGCCGCATGTACGGGCCCGGGGACGCGCTCCCCGAGACCTACGAAGGCTTCAGGACTCAGATGTACAGCGATCGAGTCGACTACGCCGGCGTCTGGCACAAGGCCGTCGTCATCGCGCGGGAGGACGATCACGCGACGATGCTCAACCACGCGTTGCTCCAGGGCCGCCGGCGTCAGTCTCTGTAGGCGATATTTGTAACACGTGGCACAAATCGGTGATAGACTCCCGCGAGCGCGTAGACCTTGCGCGGTAGCCGCCGAGGCACCACCGCACTACCTCCTCGACTCCCGAACCGGGCCTGAGTGCAAGGGGAGAGCGATCCGCTCTCCAGGTGAGTCGTTCGAAGACAAGGTGGTGTTGGCATGGAGAACGTCAAGTACTGGCGCAAGATGACCTGGGCGCTCGTGCTCTGGAGCGCAGGGATCGTGGTGTTCATGGTTATCGGCGGGCCTGGAATATCGTCGGGCGCG
Organism: uncultured Actinomycetes bacterium; assembly: GCA_963825795.1. Lineage (GTDB taxonomy): Bacteria > Actinomycetota > Thermoleophilia > Gaiellales > Gaiellaceae > VAXT01. Next base: position 225,693 of record CAWGVD010000056.1, read on the forward strand.
ATCGGCGTGCTCGGCCTGATCGTTCTCGGCATCGTGTGGTTCATGACCCGGCCGCTCTGGCGTTCCGGCCACGGTGCGAGCTTCCGCCAGGTACGCGCCGTCGACGCCCCGTTCAGGGCGCCGAAGACCGCCACCGAGAAGTAGGGAACCTCGTCACCTGACCCGGCAGTCGCTCGGTACGCGGTACTGGGTGTTCGGGCCTGAGTCGGACGCGTTCGTCGCGAGCTGCTCCTGCATCATCGCGCGGGCTCGGCTTCTCGAAAGGCCGAGGTTGACGCCGATGCCGACGCCGCTCTGGAAGCCGTAGCAGTTCGCCAGGCTCTCGCTCGCGCTCGCCCCGCAGGTGCCACGACTCGTGGCCGAGCACGGCGATCGCGCGCGCCGTTCGCGAGAACGACTCCACCCGGTGCTTGATCGCGAGCTGGTACAGCGTGTCGCAGATCGCCGGCGTCAGGAACGCCTGGTCGCCGCCGACCTCCGCGAGGCCGTCCGCGTCCTGGACGAAGCCGACGTAGTCGCCGCTCTTGTCGCACGTGACCGTGGCCGGATGGTGCGCGATCGCGCTCGCCTCGCGGGACAGGATCGCTTCCGTCTGCGCCTGGCGCTCGGTCGAGACCGCGTTCCAGCCGTTCGGACGCGCGGCGAAGTAGAGAAGGGTGCCGACGATCGCGATCGCGGCCACGGCCTCGACGACGTGGAGCCAGCGGAAGGCGGGCTCGGCTGCGATCGGAGGCGTCGGCTCGGACGGGTCCCAGTAGCCCCAGCTGCCGAGCTCGGACAGGTCACGCTCCTGCGGTCCGCGATCTGCCGCTTCGGCGACGACGGGCGCGCCGCGCCTCGTCTGCAGCCAGCCGCCGACGAAGAAGTCGATCTCGAGCCCGAGCGCGAGCAGGAAGAGCAGCCAGACCGGGAACCACGAGCGCACGCCGTAGGGCAGCAGGAAGTACGCGATCACGAGAGCGCAGCGATCCAAAAAAGATGAGCGCGAGCACGGCGATCCGCCCGATGCGGAAGAGCCGCGCCCGCCGGCGCAGGTCGGAGGTCATCGCCTAACTGTTGCTGACCGCGATCAGCCCGGCGCGCCTGTTCCAAGTCGGCCCGTCGGCCGGGCCGCTTAGGATTCGAGAATCATGAAGGGCCAAGACAAGCCGAAGAAGCTCGGCAAGAAGGTGCCGCAGAAGTCGCTGAAGGAGAAGCGCAAGGAGAAGAAGGCCAAGAAGTCCTCCGGCCCGACCAGCTTCTAGGGCGTTGGTAGCTTCCGGAGCCTGGCCGGGAACCTCCGCGTCCCTCCTGATCCGCCGCTGACCGACGGCGACATCGTCCTGCGCGTGCGGCGGGCCGAGGACGTTCCGCTGATCGCGGCGGCCTCGCACGACCCCGAGACCCGGCGGCGGCTGGACGACGAACCGCTCACGCCGGATCGAGAACGAGAGAGCATTGCGCGCGACCGAGGAACAGTGGCGCTCGGGCAGCGGCGCGCCGTTCGTGATCGCAGACGCGGGCGACGACCGCGCGCTCGGGCTCGTCAACCTGCAGTTCGGCGAGGACGCGACGGTCGCTGTCTCGGTGTTCCCGGAGGAGCGTGGGCGGGGAATCGCGTCGCGGGCCATGCGACTCGCCGCCACCTGGGGTCTACGCGAGCTTGGCTTGCGCCGTGTCGTCGCGGAGGCCGCGGCCGACAACGTCGCTTCGATCCGGGCGATCGAGAAAGCCGGCTTCCGTCGAGAGGGACTTCGCGACGATCAGGTGCGGTTCGTCTTGCTCCCGGAGGACGTCGACCTCCGGTAGCCGCCGGTTACCACTTGGAGCGGCGGCCTCTGCGGCTCGTGTAGACGACCTTCGCGCGGGCGGATTCGAGCCCGCTCTGCTCGTACCGCTCGCCGTGTCCGAGCCGCCGAGCGGCGCGGCTCGTGTCGGCCTGCTGGTCGGGGAGGACGAGCGTGATCGCCGTTCCGCTCCGGCCTGCGCGGCCGGTCCGGCCGGTGCGGTGCACGTAGCCCTTGTCCTCGGCGGGCGGGTCGTAGTTGATCACGTGCGTGATGTCGTCGAGGTCGAGCCCGCGGGCGGCGACGTCGGTGGCGACGAGCACAGCGACCTTCCCGGACTCGAACTGGCGGAGCGCCCGCTGCCTCGCGTTCTGGGACATGTCCCCGTGCATCGCGGACGCCTTCACTCCGTGGCGGGCGAGCTTCGTGACGAGCCGCTCCGCGCCTCGCTTCGTCCGGACGAAGACGAGCGTCGAGTACGACCCGCGGAGGTGCTCGACGAGCGTCTCGACCTTGGAATCGGTCGTGACCGCAACGAAGTGATGCTCGATCTCGCCGGGGTCGTCCGGCAGGGCGTCGTCCTCGAAGCGGGATGGGCTGTTCGTGTACTCGCGTGCGAGGTTGCCGACCTCGCCGTCGAGCGTGGCCGAGAAGAACATCGTCTGGCGGTTCTTCGGCATGCGCCGCACGAGCTTGTCGACCTGCGGCTTGAAGCCCATGTCGAGCATCCGGTCGGCCTCGTCGAGGACGAGGATCCGGACTCCGCCGAGGTCGACGAGCCGGCGCTGCGCGAGATCCTCGAGGCGTCCAGGCGTCGCGACGAGCACGTGCGCGTGCTTTGCGCGCTTCGCCTGCGCGTGCAGGGGCAGCCCGCCGTATGCGGCGACCACCGTCAGGCCCTTGGCCTTGGCCAGGGGCTCGATCTCGGCGGTCACCTGGGCCGCGAGCTCGCGCGTGGGGACGAGGACGAGCGCCGACGGGAAGCCGGCGTCGCGGGACGTCCGCTCTGCGATCGGCACGGCGAACGCGAGCGTCTTGCCCGAACCGGTCGGCGAGCGTCCGAGGACGTCGAGCCCGGCGAGGGCGTCCGGGAGCACAAGCTCCTGGATGCGGAAGGGTGATTCGATCTTGCGAGCTGCGAGCGCGTCGACGACAGGGCGCGACACGCCGAGCTCGCGGAAGGACTTGGACATTGTGTTCGACTCCTTTACGGGTTCGAGACTTGCTGACCTCGAAACACCCGAAGGAGGAACGAGAAGCGAATCTCACCGGCCGGCGCGATTGCCGACCGTGCGCACACAGTAGCAGCCGCCCATTTCCAGACAGCCCCCTTGAGCCACCCAGCTAGAATGTGTTCGTCAGACGCGAATCCGGTCGCTCCCGCCTTCCGCTTTCGTCGACTCACATCTCCGAAAGAAAGGAAGCCGATGGCATCAACCAGCAAGCGCCAGCAGACAATGGCGAAGCGCAACCGCGAGCAGGCCGTGAAGGAGAAGGCCGCCCTCAAGCTCGAGAAGAAGTACGCGGCCGCCCGGGAGCGCCAGGCGAAGGCCCACGAAGAGATGTACGGACACCTTCGAGGTCCTGAGGACACGATCCGAGGCCCCGAGGGCACGGAACAGCCCGAGGGCACGGAACAGCCCGAAAGCACGGAACAGCCCGAAAGCACGGAACAGCCGGAAAGCACGGAACAGCCGTGATGCGCGGCACGATGGTCTGGTTCAACGAAGAGAAGGGCCACGGCTACATCTCGACGGAGGAGGGCGAACGGCTCTACGTCTCCGAGCACGGGTTCCGCGACGGGATCGCGCCGAAGGGACGGTGCGCAGGACTGGCCGTCGAGTTCGAGATCGCAACGAGCATGAACGGCCGCCAGGCCGTCGGGAGCGTGCTCGTCGAGGAGGACCCGCCCTTGCGCGCCCGCCGGCGCCACCGAGCCGGTCGTTAGCGCACCCAGCCCGACTGCTGGCATCCTGACCGCGTGACCGAGGGCCTCGCCATCCGGCTGCGCGAAGTCGTCAAGCGCTACGGCGAGATCACCGCGGTCAACCATCTCGACCTCGACGTGCCGACGGGCACGTGCGTGGGGCTGCTCGGACCGAACGGCGCCGGGCAAGTCGACGACGATGCGCATGCTGACCGCGCAGGCGATCGCCGACGAGGGCGAGCTCGAGGTGCTCGGCTTCTCAGCTGCCGCGCGAGTCGAAGCAGGCGCGCGCAGAGTGCGGCGTCGTGCCGCAGCTCGACAACCTGGACGTCTCGCTGACCGTCGAGCAGAACCTGCTCGTCTTCTCGCATCTGTACCGGATCGGCCGCCACGACCGTCACGAGGCGATCGAGCGCTCGCTCGAGCTGGCGAACCTCGTCGACCGGCGTGAGACGCGCGTCGACAAGCTCTCCGGCGGGATGCGCAGGCGCCTGCTGATCGCCCGCGCGCTCGTGCACCAGCCGCGGCTCGTGCTGATGGACGAGCCGACCGTCGGCCTCGACCCGCAGGTGCGCCAGCAGCTGTGGGCGCTGATCGACCAGCTGCGCTACGAGGGGACGACGATCCTCATGTCGACGCACTACATCGAGGAGGCGCAGCGGCTCGCCGACACCGTGCTGATCATGTCCCACGGCGAGGCAGTCGCCCGCGGCAAGCCTGCTGACCTCGTCCGCGAGTACGCGGGGAGCGAGGTGCTCGAGGTCTACGGGCCGCCCAAGCGGCTCGCGGAAGTGGAGTCCGAAGCGAGGCGCGTCTGGCCTGAAGACGCGTCGCACTGGCACGAGCATCTCGGTGCTCGGGCTCGACGGGAGCAACGGCTTCAAGTACGAGGGCGAGCGCAGGCAGGCGAACCTCGAGGACGTGTTCGTGCTCTTGACCGGCGAGGAGATCGGCTGATGGCGACCGCGGCGCACACGGCGAAGATCGGCCGTCTCGAGCGACCTGCGATCACCGGCGTCCTCGTTCGCGAGATCGTCAACTTCTCGTCGTACTGGCGCGCGGCGACGTTCTCCTCGACGGTCGAGCCGACGATCTACCTGCTCGCGTTCGGCTTCGGCTTCGGCTCGCTCGTCAGCACGATCAACGGCGTCCCCTACGTGGAGTGGGTCGGGACGGGGACAGTGGCCACGGCCGTGCTCTTCTCGTCTGCCTTCGCGGCGATGTTCGGCACCTTCGTGAAGTATCAGTTCCAGCGCACCTACGACGCGATCCTCGCCGCTCCGGTCGACACCGAGGAGCTCGTCACGGCCGAGTCGCTCTGGATCGCCTGTCGCGCCGGCGTCTATGGCTGCGTGCCGATGGTGGTCGCGATCTTCTTCGGGCTCGACCCGGCCTGGGGGATGCTCACGGTGCCGTTCATCGGCTTCCTGACCGGGCTCGGCTGGGCCAACTTCGGGATCATGACGGCCGGCTACGCGAAGGCGATCGAGAACTTCAACTACATCGTCAGCGCCGTGCTGACGCCGCTCTTCCTGCTGGCCGGCACGTTCTTCCCGCTCAGCGGCCTGCCGAGATGGGCTCAGATCCTCGCGGCGTTCAACCCGCTTCACCAGTGCGTCGAGCTCGTCCGCGCGGCGGTGCTCTACGGCTTCGAGTGGAACGATCTGCTCCGCGTCGGCTACCTCATCCTGTTCGCCCTGCTCATGTGGCGGATGGCGATTCACGCCATGGAACGGAAGCTGATCGATTGAGCGAGCCCGAGTACCGGATCGAGCCCTGGGGCGAGGACGACCTCCCGCTCCTGCGAGCAGGCTGATGGGCGACCCGGCGATGACGGAGTACCTCGGCGGCCCTGAGAGCCCCGAGAAGATCGCGGAGCGGCACGAGCGCTACCTGCACCTGCCGGAGACGGGACCGGCGAAGATGTTCACGATCGTCGAGGCGGCGACGGGCGAGAGCGTCGGGTCGGTCGGCTACTGGGAGCGCGAGGCGCCGGAGGGCCTGGCCTGCGAGACCGGGTGGGCGGTGCTGCCCGCATTCCAGGGCCATGGCATCGCGACGACGCGACGGCGCAGGTGATCGACCTCTCCGGGCGGAGCGCGAGCACCGGTACCTGTACGCGTATCCCTCGGTGGACAACGCGCCGTCGAACGCGATCTGCAGGAAGCTCGGTTTCGAGCTCGTCGGCGTGACGGAGTACGAGTACCCGATCGACTCGGGCAACATCCTGCGCTGCAACGACTGGCGCCTCGAGCTCTTCAGCGCCTGAGCGGCCGCTGAGCAGGGAAAATCCGCGTTTCCTATACTCCCCGGCGTCCTCACATAGGTACTGGTTCTTACTAGGGGAGGAGGAACCTATGAGAGACCGACGGACGCGGTTGGCGTTAGCGCTGGCCGCGGTTGGGCTCGTCGCTGTCGGCGCGATGTTTGCCGCAGGCGGGTCCTCGAACCAGAGCACGGCGAAGGTTGCTGTCAGGAGCGAGCGACGGCGACCTGACACCTGCAATGGCGAAACATCTGGCGAAGCTCAGCCAGACGATCCCGGGCAAGGGCGGAGAGCCCGCCGGGGAGAGCGCGGGCGGGCCTGGCAGCTCGACCGCCAGCCTGGAGGAGTTCGCCCAGATGGCGTATCCGAACAAGGACATCCCGCTATCGAGCCTCAGGGCCGCGCGCAGTGCGTTCCGAACTGCCAGGGCGCGGACTCCGGGGGCCGCTCCGGCGAGGAATCAGCCGGAGTGGGAACAGGTCGGTCCGGACACGGCTCTGTACCAGTTCACGCCGTTCCGCACGGCGCGCTCGTACGTGCCAACGGAGTTCGCGATGGCCGGGCGGACGACCGATCTGGCAATCGATCCGAACTGCGGCTCGCATCAGGCCTGGGGCGGTCACGGACACGATCGGTGCCGGATGTGGATCACGCCCGCAGGCGGCGGAGTGTGGCGCACCGAGAACGCGCTCGCTCCGAACCCGAAGTGGAGGTACCTGGGCGGGAGCTTCGGGATCAACGCGGCCGGGACGATCTCGATCGACCCGAACGATCCGAGCGCGAACACGCTCTGGGTCGGCACGGGCGAGGGCAACACGTGCGGGAGCGGCTGTGTCGCGGGCGTCGGGCTCTACAAGACGACCGACGGCGGCGACCACTGGTCGGGCCCGTACGGCACCTCGGCGTTCAACGCCCGCGGTGTCGGCACGATCAGGGTCAAGCCGGGCGACCCGAACACGATCTACGCAGGCTCCGCGTTTGCCGTGCGCGGGCACTCGTCCGTGTGCTGCTACGGCGGCGTCACCCAGTACCGGGCGCTGATCCCGGGCGCGCCGCAGTGGGGCCTCTACCGCTCCACGGACGGCGGGACGACCTGGACGCTCGTGCACAACGGTTCCACGAGCCCCTCCGACTGCGGCACGGACATCGCGCGCGATCGCGAACAACACGACGCCCTGCTCACCGCGTGGCGTTCGTGACATCGAGATCGACCCGAGCGAACCCGAACATCGTCTACGCCGCCTCGTACGCGCGCGGTGTCTGGCGCTCGAGCGACAGCGGCACGACGTGGACGCAGATCAAGCCGTCGCTGAACGCGGCGATCGGCACCACGAGGCCCGACATCGCCGTCACCACGTCTGCCGAACGGCAACACGAGGATGTACGTCGGCGAGGGCCACACCAGCGCGGCCGAGTACAGCCGGCTCTACCGGAGCGACGAGGTCGCGACCGGGAGCCCGGTCTTCACGCAGATCACGAGCGACGACCCGGCGACCTCGGCCTGGGACACGTTCAACTTCTGCACCGGGCAGTGCTGGTACGACAACTTCGTCTACACGCCGCCGGGGCATCCGGACATCATCTACATCGGCGGCTCGTACCAGTACGACGAGGACGGCGTGACGCTGCCGTACGTCGCCAACCACCGCGCGGTTCTGCGCTCGACGAACGCGGGCGAGAGCTTCACGGACATGACGATGGACGCGACGGACGTCGACCACCCGACCGGGATGCATCCCGACCAGCACCGGCTGGTCACGAACCCGCGGAATCCGGGCCAGTTCTTCGAGGCGTCGGACGGCGGGATCATCAGGAACACCGGTCAGTTCGTCGACAAGTCGAGCGACTGCGACTCGCGTGGGCTCGCCGAGCCGTACCTGAGCCGCTGTCACGGGCTCCTGTCCGCGATTCCGACCCGGTTGGAGAGCATGAACCGAGGCCTGGGCACGCTCCAGTTCCAGAGCCTCTCGGTCAGCCCGTTCGACCGCAAAGAGCTCCAGGGCGGAACCCAGGACAACGGCACGTGGGAGAACTTCGGAAACAAGAAGACGTGGCTCCAGACGTTCTGGGGCGACGGCGGTCAGTCGGGCTTCGACGCGACCGACTCGCACTTCCGCTTCCACACGTTCTTCGACGCGTCGCCCGAGGTGAACTTCTCCGACGGCGCGATCACGGACTGGAACGTGATCTACGACCCGATCTTCGGGACCGGAAACCAGTTCTACAGCGCGGTCATCAGTGACCCGGTGGTCCACCGGACGATGTACGCCGGGGCCGGGACCGCAACGTCCGGCGGGAACACGGTCGTCCGGACGAAGACGCACGGCATGGGCTCGATGACGCTGGCCGAGTTCAGGCAGCACTGCAACGAGTTCACCGGGGACTTCGCGGTTCGGTGCGGTGACTGGGTCGAGCTCGGCTCGCCGGCTCTGACGGCCGCGGGCTGGGGCGACCGCGCAGGCGGTGCGATGGCCGCGGTCGAGCGAGCGACGACGGACACGTCGACGTTGTGGGCCGCGACCACGAACGGCCGCGTGTTCATCACGTCGAACGCGGACGCCGATCCCGCGAGCGCGGTCGCGTTCGTGCGGCTCGACTCGCTGGCGGCGAACAGTCCAGGCCGGTACGTGACGGGGATCTTCATCGACCCGGACAACGCGAACCACGCCTGGCTCTCGTACAGCGGGTTCACCGCGGCAACGCCGTCGACTCCGGGTCACATCTTCTCGGTGACCTACAACCCGGGCAACGGCACGGCGACCTGGACGAGCCTCGACGGCTCGCTCGGCGACCTGCCGCTGACCGACGTCGTGCAGGACGCCGACAGCGGCGACGTGTACGTCTCGTCCGACTTCGGCGTGCTGAAGTCCAGTGGCGGGCCGTGGACGGTTGCGGCCCCGGGAATGCCGAACGTCGAGGTCGCAGGCCTGACCTACGTGCCCGGCAGTGGCCACGGGCATCACGCGGACCGCATCGTCTACGCGGCTTCGCACGGGCTCGGAGCCTGGAAGCTCGAGCTCAAGCACGGCCACTAGTTCGTCGCTTGTGGGGGCCGCCTTCGGGGCGGCCCCCACGACGCTTTGCGCACGCTGGCCCCGTCCGACGGACCACGCACAGCGAAACTCGTCGCGGGCCGCATGTCGCGCGAGTTTCGCCTGAGCATCGACGCCCTTCCCCGACCCCGTGGCGCCTCGCCTGAACTCAACCAAGTGCGGCAGTGGTTGACCAATAACCCTTTCGGGGGATCCCCTGGCCGCTTCACTTGGCGGCCAAAGCTTTTCTTTTCGTGCGAAAGCTTCACTTTTCCCGCGGAAAGAATTAGCGTTCAGGAATCTCAGCGGAGGCACGGACCCGGCCGGCCAACGCGTCGGCGCCGTCTGCGCTCGGCGAGCGCATCCGGCAACTGCGCATCGCGCGCGGCTTGACGCAGACGAAGCTCGGGCTCGGCCGCTTCTCGAAGGAGTACGTCAGCCAGATCGAGCGGGGACGAGTCCGGCCCAACGAGGCTGCTCTCGAGTGGCTCGCCGAACGGCTCGGAGTCTCACGGCGGTTTCTCGAGACCGGCGTCTCCTCACCCGAGCACGAGCGCACGGCGAGCGTGATCTCGCAAGCGGAAGCGGCGATCGCCGCGAGAGAGTTCGACCAGGCGATCGCGAGCCTCGACGGTCTGGGTGAGACCAGCGTGGCCCTCGAGCCGGACCTCGAGCTGCGGGCAGTGCTCGCCGGGGCGACGGCGCGCTTCGAGCTGGGGCGGATCGAAGAGGCGCTCTCGGTGCTGATCAGGGCACGCGACCTCGTCGACGACGACTCGTTCACGGACGTCGATCGCGCCAACGTCCTCTTCCATATCGGGCAATGCCGTTACCGGCTCTCATCGGTGCCTACGGCCGTCGCGCTCTTCACAGAGGCGCTCGAGTTGATGCGCCACTCGGACGCGATCGACGACCGGCTTCGCTGCCGGATCCTCCGCTGGCGGTCCCGCTGCTACCGGCGCCAGGGCGACTGGGAGGCTGCTCGCGGCGACGTCGAGGCTGCGCTCGAGCTCTCGGAACGGCTCGGTGACGGAGAGGCCCTGGCGCACGGGTACTTCCAGGCGTCGATCATCGCCGAGCGGCGGGGCCACTGGGTGCTCGCGCGCTCCTACGCCGAACGGGCCAAGGCGCTCTACGAGGAGCAGGAGGACCGACTCAACGTCGGCCGGCTCCTGAACAACCTCGGGGGGCTCACGTTCCTGCTCGGGGACGCAGGACCGGGCGGCCGAGCTCCTCAAGGAGGCCTTCGCGGTCGCGCTCGAGGTTGGGAGCAAGCCCGATGCCGCGCAGGCCGTGTCCTCTCTTGCCCAGGTCAATCTCCGAACAGGCCATGTCGCGCTGGCCGAGGAGCAGGCGCGCCAGGCTCTGAGCCTGCTCGATGGCAGAGTCGACTTCCTCGACGAGCAGGGAAATGCCCAGCTCGTGCTCGGCCGCGCACTGCTCGAGCAGGGGAAGCTCGAGGAGTCGGAACACGCGCTCGCCGCCGCCGAGGCGGCGTTCGAGCAGCTCTCGTCCGGGAGCCACCGGGCCGCCGCCTGGACCGCGCAGGCCGACCTGAGCGTCCGACGCGGCGACAAGGACACCGCCTTGAGCCTGTACCGCCGGGCGGCGGAGACCCTCCAGGACTTCCGCTTCTGATGAAGACCCGTCTCGCACCTGTCCTACTCGCCGCGTTCGTCGTCGTCGGCGGGACGGCTGCGCGCGCACATGCCGAGGGTCCGGCGTCGACTCCGGTCCCCGTCCCCGTGCTGGCCCAGGCGTTCGACTTCACCGACCCGACGGGTGTGCCCCCGGGAATGACCGTCGTCTTCGTTCCTCCTGCGCCGGATGGCTTCGCCGACGGCGGCGACGGTCCAGGCGGGCTCGAATGGGTCGTCCCGGACGGCTTCGCGGACGGGGGAGACGCGCCGGTGCCCGATGGCTTCATCGCAGCGCTCGCCCAGCCGGTCGGCGACGGGTTCTGGCACGACGGCTTCGTCCCGGACGGCCTCGTCCCGGTGCTCGCCTGGGTCCCACCCGATGGCTTCGCCGACGGCGGAGATTTGCCCGTCGGTTTCGTCCCGGTCCTGTTCCTGGCAACCGACGATCAGTCCGCGACCGAAGGTTAGACCGACCAGACTTCTCCTCTCCTCTCCCCGACCCCACCGGCCGAGTGGCGAACGAGCGGCCGCACGCTCACTATGCCGCTCGGCCGGTTTGGGGGATCGCCGAGGCGTCCTGCGCCGCTCCTAGAATGGGCCGTCCTTGGCCGCCGAGTTCGTTCACCTGCACGTCCACTCCGAGTTCTCGATCCTCGACGGCGCCTGCCGCATCCCGGCCCTGGCAGCGCGCGCCGCAGAGCTCGAGATGCCGGCCGTCGGCCTCACCGACCACGGCTCGCTCGCGGGCGCGGTGCAGCTCTACAAGGAGGCCTCGAAGCAGGGCGTGAAGCCGATCATCGGCTGCGAGGTCTACGTCTGCAACGACGCCTCGAAGCAGGAGAAGGGCTACGCGCACCTGACGCTCCTCGCCGAGTCGAACGAGGGCTACGGGAACCTCATCAAGCTCGCGTCAGCCGGCTATTTGCAGGGCTATTACTACAAGCCGCGCGTCGACTGGGGGCTGCTCGAGACGCATTCGAAAGGACTGATCGCGCTCTCCGGATGTCTCTCGGGACGCGTCTCGAAGGCGCTCGAGGAGTCGCGCGAGGCCGACGCCGCGGCCGACCTCGACCGGCTCGTCCAGGTCTTCGGACGCGAGTCGACCTACGTCGAGATCCAGAACGCGGGGCTCGCCGCAGCAGGCGCGGATCAACCCGCAGCTCGCGAAGCTCGCGCAGGGCACGGGCCTCCCGCTCGTCGCGACCGGCGACGTGCACTACCTGCTCCATGAAGACGCGCGCGCACACGAGGCGCTCCTCTGCATCCAGTCGGGCGACTCGCTGAAGAACCCGAATCACTGGAAGTTCGACACCGACCAGTTCTACTTCAAGACGCCGGCGGAGATGGCGGCCGACTTCGCCGAGTACCCGGCTGCGCTCGCGACGACGCTCGAGGTCGCGGAGCGCTGCTCGGTCGAGATCGAGCTCGGCACGATTCGCCTCCCGAAGTACCCGGTGCCCGAGGGCCGCGACGCGTTCGACTATCTCGTCGAGCTCTGCGAGAAGGGCCTCGAGAAGCGCTACGACCACGTGACGCCCGAGATCCAGGAACGGCTCAAGTTCGAGCTGAAGACGATCCGCGAGATGGGCTTCGCGGACTACTTCCTGATCGTCTGGGACTTCGTCAACTTCGCGAAGCGGAACGGCGTCTCGGTCGGCCCGGGCCGCGGCTCGACGGCGGGCTCGCTTGCCGCGTACGCGCTCGACATCACCGAGATCGATCCGATGAAGTACGACCTGCTCTTCGAGCGCTTCCTCAACCCGGGGCGCAAGTCGATGCCGGACATGGACATCGACTTCTCGGTCGCCGGCCGCGACCGGGTGATCAACTACGTCGCCGACAAGTACGGGCGCGACCGCGTGGCGCAGATCATCACGTTCGGGACGATGATGGCGCGCGCTGCGGTGCGCGACGCGGGGCGCGTGCTCGAGGTTCCATACGGGACCGTCGACAAGGTCGCGAAGCTCATCCCCGAGGGCGTGAAGGTCTACCTCGACGACTGCCTGAAGCCGGGCTCCGAGTTGAAAGCGGCGTACGACGGGGATCCGCAGGTGCGCGAGATCGTCGACCTCGCGAAGCCGCTCGAGGGGCTCGTGCGGCAGGACTCGATCCACGCCGCGGGCGTCGTCATCTCGGACCGGCCGCTGACCGACGTCGTGCCCTTGCAGCGGAAGGGCGAGGGCGAGGAGACGGTCACCCAGTTCGGGATGTGGGACGTCGAGGAGCTCGGCCTGCTGAAGATGGACTTCCTCGGGCTGCGCAACCTCGACGTGATCGACAAGGCCTTCGGCCTGATCGGCGGCGGGCTCGAAATCGCGAAGATCCCGCTCGACGACCGCAAGACGTACGAGATGCTCGCGCGCGGCGACGCGATCGGCGTCTTCCAGTTCGAGTCGTCGGGCATGCGCGAGGCGCTGCGCTCGGTGCGGCCGACGGAGTTCGAGGACCTGATCGCCCTCGTCGCGCTCTACCGGCCGGGCCCGATGGGCTACATCCCGGCCTACGCGAAGCGCAAGAACGGGCAGGAGGCGGTCTCGTTCATCGACCCGCGGCTCGAGGCGATCACCGGGGTCACGCACGGGATCTGCATCTACCAGGAGCAGTACCTCGAGATCGCGAAGCGGATCGCGGGCTTCTCGCCGGCCGAGGCGGACGATCTGCGCAAGGCGATCGGCAAGAAGATCCACGCGCTGATGGCGTCCCTCAAGGAGAAGTTCCTCGAGGGCTGCGCGCAGACCGGGACGACGCCGGCCGTCGCGAACCAGCTCTGGAAGGACATGGAGTCGTCGCAGGACTACTCGTTCGGGAAGTCGCACGCCGCCTGCTACGCGCTGATCGCGTACCGGACGGCCTGGCTGCGCGCCAACCACCCGCGCGAGTACATGGCCGCGCTGATCTCGTCCGTGATGAACACGAAGGACCGCGTGCCGTTCTACGTGAGCGCCTGCCACGAGCTCGGGATCGAGGTCGAGCCGCCGGACGTGAACGAGTCGGAGTGCGACTTCGCGGTCGTCGAGGGGAAGATCCGGTTCGGGCTGAACGCGGTCAAGAACGTGGGGGACTCCGCGGCGCGGAGGATCGTGGACGCGCGGAAGTCGGGGCCGTTCGCGTCGCTCTGGGACTTCACCGAGCGGGTCGATCCGCAGGTCGTGAACAAGCGGGCGCTCGAGGCTCTGGTCAAGTGCGGCGCCTTCGACTCGACCGGTGGCTCGCGGAAGGGGATGTTCGACGCGCTGGAGCAGGCGCTGGGGTCGGGCGCCGCGCGGCAGGAGGCTTTGCTGTTCGGCCAGGAGTCGATGTTCGAGGTCGAGCATCCGCCGATCACCGGCGAGGAGTACGAGAAGAACGAGCTGCTGCGGCTCGAGAAGGAGACGCTCGGCGTGTACGTCTCGGAGCACCCGCTGCAGGCGATCCGCGATCAGCTGCGGCGCAAGACGGACGCTCCGCTGGCCGAGATCGAGCGCCGGCGCGACGGGGAGGTCGTGACCGTGGGCGGCATCGTGGGGGCGATCAAGCAGCTGACGACGAAGAAGGGCGAGCCGATGGTCTTCATGCGGCTCGACGACCTGACCGGTTCGACCGAGGTCGTCGTCTTCAACTCGGTCTACGGGGCGGCTCGCGACTTGCTCGAGGTGGACGAGGTGCTCGTCGTCAAGGGGCGGGTCGACCACAAGCAGGAGGGTGAGACGAAGCTGATCGCGATCGAAGTGACGCCGTTCGAGGCGACACCGGAGCGGCGCGAGGTCGTGCTGCGCGTGGACGCGACGAAGGCGCCGGCGGGCCTGGTCCGGTCGCTCGCGATCGGTCGTCAAGGAGTTCCCGGGCGAGACTCCTGTGGTCGTGGCGATCTCGACCTCGCACGGCGAGACGACACTCGCCCTCGGCCCGGACTACTGCGTCAAGCCGGAGCCGGACTTCTTCGCCGAGATCAAGTCGCTCCTCGGCGAAGCCGCCGTGGCCTAGGGGCAGCACGAAGCGGTTGGCCCCGCTCGTTGCTCTCAGGCCCGAAGTCGGTTTCAATCGAGTGCGTGGGGCGAGCCATGTATGCGCTCGTTGGGCTGCGCGAGGTTCTACGCAACGAGAACCTGCGGCGAGTCGAGCTTGCCTGGGGAGCGGCGATTGCGGCTGAGTGGGCGCACTTCGTCGCCTTCGGAATCTTCGCGTACGACGAAGGCGGGGCGGTCGCCGTCGGGATCGCCGGCGTCGTGCGGATGCTGCCCGCTGCGATCGTCGCGCCGTTCGCGGCGTCGCTCGGCGACCGCTTTCGCCGCGAGCGGTTCCTGCTTGCGAATGCGCTCGTCGGCTGCGCCGCCCTAGCCGCTTCGACGGTTGCCTTTCTTGCCGGAAGCGTGGTCCTGGTCTTTGCGTTCGCCGCCGTCGTCGGGCTGGCCTCCACCCTGTTTCGGCCGGCGCTGCAGGCACTGCTGCCCTCGCTGGCCCGAACGCCGGAAGAGCTGATTGCCTCCAACGGCGCAACCTCGACGCTGGAGGGCCTTGGCACGCTGGTCGGACCGCTCGTGGCCGGCGTGCTCGTGTCGCTCGTGGACGTGGGGCTCGCATTTGCAGTCGGTGCTGTGGCGTTCCTCGTCGCGGCCTTGCTCCTGGCGCGGGTGAGGGTCGAAGGGCGCATTCGCGTGACGGCGGCGGCCGGTGAGAGCACGGTTCGACTGCTGCTCGGTGGCTTTCGCGCGGTCGCCCGCAGCCCGAAGCCCCGCCTCGTCATCGGGCTCGTGCTCGCCCAGACCTTCGTCCGCGGCTGCCTGAACGTTCTGATCGTCGTCGCGGCCTTCCGCGTGTTCGACGCAGGAGCCGGGGCAGTCGGCTACATGACTGCGGCGATCGGCGTCGGGGGCCTGATCGGAGCCGTCGGCGCGGTCACGCTGGAGTCGCGGCGACTGGCGGAAACGTTCGGCTTCGCACTCGTGTTCTGGGGGATCCCGATCGTGCTCCTCGCTCCCTGGCCAGAGCTCGCCGTGGCGCTCGTAGCGCTCGCGGTCGTGGGCGCGGCCAACAGCGTCGAGGACGTCGCCATGTTCACGCTCATCCAGCGGATCGTCCCGGACGAGCTCCTGACCCGTGTGCTCGGCGTGCTCTGGGGGCTGGCGATGGGCGGCGTCGCGCTCGGATCGCTCGCCGCGCCTGCGCTCGTGTCGGCGATCGGGCCTCGAGCGGCGTTCGTCGCCGTGGGCGCGATTCTCCCGCTGCTGACGCTGCTCACGTGGCGGCGGCTGGTCGAGATCGACCGCTCGGCTGCGGCACCGGCGACCGAGTTCGCGCTGATCGCGGGGGAGCCGATGTTCGCGCCGCTGCCGCTGGCCGCGAAGGAGCACATGGCGTCATCGCTCGTTCCGGTTGCCGTTGCTGCCGGGGAGATCCTGATCACTGCGGGAGACCCGGGCGATCGCTTCTACATCGTCGATGAAGGCGAGTTCGAGATCTCCGCCGAAGGCCTTCATGCGCGGGCGCACGAGGGAGACCACTTCGGCGAGATAGCGCTTCTCCGGGACATCGCGCGAACGGCGACTGTGACGGCGGTTGTCGACTCCAAGGTGTGGGCGCTGGAGCGTGACGACTTCCTCGCGGCCGTCACGGGCCATCCGGGTGTACGTGCCGCAGGGGAGGCGCTCGTCGAAGAGCGGCTTGCGTCACACGCTCTTCCGTAGCCGAGCGGGCTACCGCCATGACCCGCGCAGCCACTCGCCCTCGCGTGGATAATCCAGGCGTGGCCGAGTGGCGGATCCGCGGCACGTACCTCGAGTTCTGCAACTGCGATCCCGGATGCGGCTGCAACTTCCGCGGGCTTCCGACCTCGCCCGAGGGCAACTGCCAGGCCGTGATCAGCCACGTGATCGAGAAGGGCTCGCGGGACGGGCTCGATCTCGCCGGCGCCAAGGTCTCGTGGGCGCTCTGGTGGCCCGGCCCGATCCACGACAAGGGCGGCCGCGGGCACGCATACATCGACGCGACCGACGAGCAGTACGAGGCGCTGTCCAGGATCTGGCGCGGGGAGGAGGGCTGGGGACTCTTCGAGATCTTCAACTCGACGCTGGACGAACCGACCGCGGTCGAGCGCGCCACGCTCGACATCACCGTCGACGGCAAGCGCTCACGGGTAGTCGTTGACGGGGTGACCGAGAACCAGATGACGCCGCTGACGAACCCCGTGACCGGCGACGAGAACGACGTGCGCATCGTCAAGGCGACCGGCTTCATCTGGCGCGACGGCGAGATCGCGGAGAGCGAACGGTTCCAGATCGACCTCCCGGAGATGAGCTGGGACCTCGCGCAGCGCCACGCGGTCTACTCCACGTTCGACTACACGAACGCTTGAACGCCGCTGTCTCGGTTGTGCCCGACTAGCTGCGGACGCCTACGCCAATTTCGATCGCGACGTCGAGCGACTGCACGGAGACGACCCTGCCCTCGACCCGCTTGGCGGCGTCCTGCCGCAAGCCTGCGGCCTTCCGCTCGCTCTCGTCCATCGCCATGCGGTTCTGCCACAGAGTCATCGACATGATCGCGCCGTCCTCGTGATCCACGCAGACGTAGCCGCCCTCGAGCCCGTTCGTGCCCTCGAGCTGGGCCACGGCGTCGTGGAACGCCTCGATCGCTTCCTGCGTCCGGTCGGGTTGCACTTCGTATCGTGCGACTCTGGCGAACATACGAGGAACCCTAATAGGGATCGCGGTGTACTACCAACAAAAGTTGGTGAGCCGACCACCTAGAAGACAGCGAGCTCGTGGAGCGGGCTCGTCGCGGAGACGAAGACGCCTATGAGGAGCTCGTGCGTGCATATCAGGGGATCGCGTTCCGCACCGCGTACGTCATCGCAGGGAGCGCGAGCGACGCGGAAGAGGCTGCTCAGGAGGCGTTCGTCAAGGCGTATCGGGCGCTCGGGCGCTTCCGCCCGGGCTCGCCCTTTCGGCCGTGGCTGCTCCGGATCGTCGCCAACGAGGCACGGAATCGCCGCCGCTCCGCAGGGCGCCGCGCGGCCCTCTCGCTGCGCGCCGCGGCCGAAGAATCCTCGGGGGGCGCGGCTCCGTCCCCCGAGGGCGTCGTGCTCGCCGGCGAGGACCGGGAGCGGCTGCTGGAGGCGGTCAACGGTCTGCGCGAGGAGGAGCGCCTCGTGATCGCGTGCCGCTTCTTCCTCGAGCTGTCCGAGGAGGAGACGGCCGCCGCGCTGGACGTTCGGCTCGGGACGGTCAAGTCGCGCACGTCGCGGGCGCTCGAGCATCTGAGGGAGGCGTATGGCTGAGCTCGAGACAGCGCTTCGTCAACTCGGCGGCGAGGTCGCGTTCCCGCCGACCCCGGATCTCGCGTCGGCGATCCGCGGGCAGCTCGATCGGCCGCGGTTCCGGCGCCGCCGGGTCGCGATCGCGCTCGTGGCCGTGGTCGTCGGTCGCGATCGGCGCCGTGTTCGCGGTCCCGCAGGCGCGCACGGCGATCCTCGACTGGCTCGGGCTGCGAAATGTCAGTGTCGTCCGCGTCGAGAAGCTGCCCGCAGTGCCGGCCCACGGCAACCTCGACCTCGGTCAGCGAGTGACGCTCGACGATGCGAAGCGCCGCGCGCCGTGGCTGCTCGTTCCGGACGGCACGCCGGACAGCGTCTGGGTGAACAAGTCGCTCCCCGGCGGCAAGGTCTCCCTCCTTTGGGGGACGCCGTCGAACGTGCGCCTGCTGCTGACCGAGTTCACGGGCCGCACCTACATCGAGAAGGTCATCGACGGCGACACGCAGGTCGAGCGGGTCAAGATCGGCGACGCGGGCGCCTGGTTCCAGGGCCCGCACGTGGTCATGTTCCAGGACCGCGACGGCCGCTTCCGTGAGAGCCATGCGCGCCTGGCCCGGAACACGCTCGTCTGGCAGTTGGGCGACATCACGCTCCGGCTCGAGGGCGGCCTCACGAAGGACGAAGCGCTGCGGATCGCGCGAACCGCCTCGTAAAACTTTTGTGAAAGGTGCAAATCACCCCCTATAGGGAGATCCGCTTCTGTCGTCTGACCGAACAATGAGAGCAATCGGCGAGAAAGGACAGCGTGGCGGTCACTGACATCACCCTGGCGGATCCAACTGAGATGGAGCGCATCGAGCGGTGGCGAGCGGAAGAGCTCGAGCGCGCCGGGTACGAGCCGCGTGCGGCTGGTCGACTTGCACTGAGACATGACGTTGATCTTCATGTCGCGGTCGGCCTGCTCGAGCGCGGCTGCCCGACGGATCTAGCCCTCAGAATCCTGCTCTAGCTAGCAGGCATCCAGGCATCACGGCAGAATCCCTGCCCGTGATCGCTTCGATCCCCTCGCCGCACACCGGCACGATCGACATCGGTCCGCTCGTACTGCACATGTACGGGCTGATGCTCCTCGTGGCGATCGCGGGGTGCGTTGCGCTGACCGGTGTGCGCTGGGTCAATCGCGGCGGAGACTGGGACCTGATATTCCGGGTCGCAGTCTGGGGCGTCGCGGCCGGGATCGTCGGCGCCCGGCTCTACCACGACCTGACGAGCTGGAACGAGGTGCCCGATCCGAAGTGGAAGGGCATCTTCGAGGTCTGGAAAGGCGGCCTCGGCGTCTGGGGCGGAATCTTCCTCGGCTGTGTCGTGGGCGCGATCGTCGTCAAGCGCTCGGGCGAGAGCGTGAGCAAGATGGCGGACGCGGTGGCGCCCGGCTTGTTGCTCGCGCAGGGCGTGGGGCGGATCGGCAACTGGTTCAACCAGGAGCTGTACGGGAAGCCGACCGACCTGCCGTGGGGGCTCAAGATCGACATCGACCACCGGGTGCAGGGCTACGAGCAGTACTCGACCTTCCAGCCGACCTTCCTCTACGAGCTGATCTACGACCTGTCGATGGTCGGCGTGCTGCTCCTGATCGACTGGCGCTGGCGGATCCGCGCGCCCGGGCTGTTCGCGCTCTACGTGTCGTTCTACACGTTCGGGCGGTTCTTCGAGGAGCTGCTGCGGATCGACCCCGCGCACCACATCGCCGGGCTGCGGCTGAACGCGTGGGTGTCGCTGATCCTGTTCGTGCTGTCGACGGCGTTCTTCATCTGGTGGCAGTTCTTCGGCGGGAAGTTCAAGTCGTGGCGGAGTGGCGGCTCGGAGGAGGAAGGCGACCGCGGGCCGAAGATGGCCATTCCACGTGGCCGCGTCCGACCCGGAAACTAGCGTTCCGCCCGCAATGAGCGTCCGCGAGCTCGAGCTCGACCTCGACGCGTTCGAGGGCCCTTTCGACCTGCTCCTGACCCTGGTCCTGCGGGAGGAGCTGCCGCTGGCCGAGGTGGACGTGGCGGGGATCGTGCTCGCGTTCGTCGAGCGGCTCGCCGAGCGGGAGGAGCTCGATCTCGACGCGTGCGGTGAGTTCCTCGTGTTGGTCGCCGCGCTGCTCGAGCTGAAGGCGCGCGGTTTGTTCGCAGGCGAGGCGGAGCTCGAGGATCTCGAGCCCGGTGAGGCGGCCGAGGAGCTTGCGCGGCGGCTCGAGGAGTACCGGCGGATCAAGGGCGCCGCAGAGTGGCTGGCCGAGCGGCTCGCGTCGGACGGCGACCGCTTCTTCCGGCTCGGGCCGGCTCCGTTGGCGCCGCGCGGGGAGCGGCGGCTGGCGCATCAGGATCCGGCGGCGCTCGCAGCTCTGCTGCAGGCCCTGGTCGCCGAGCCGCCCGAGGTGTCGCTTGCGCATCTCGAGCTGCGCTTCCCGCCGGTGTCGCGGTTCCTCGAGCAGTTCCGGGCCGTGCTCGGGCGGCGCCAGCGGTTCGATTTCGACCACGAGGTGGCGGGGCTCACGCGGGTCGAGCAGGCGGTCGCGTTTCTCGCCTTGCTCGAGCTGCGGCGGGCCGGTGAGATCACGCTCGAGCAGGCGGCGCCGTTCGCCCCGATTCGCGTGTCCCGCGGGAGTCGTCGACGAGGAGGTTGCATGGAACGCCCGCTCCGCCTGATCCAGGCCAACCCGCTCGACTCGCTGGCGCGGACGATCGAGGCGCTGCTCGTGGTCGCCTCGCAGCCGTTGACGGTGGACGCTCTCGTCGAGGCGTGCGCCGACGAGGTCGAGCGGGTCGAGACCGCGCTCGGGTTGCTCGGCGAGCGGTATCGCGAGGGCCGGAGCGGGATCGTGCTCGAGCAGGTCGCCGGCGGCTGGGCGTTCCGCGCGTCGCGCGAGGCGGCCGAAGCGTGCGGGCGGCTCTTCGAGCGTCCCGTGGAGCGCAACCTCTCGCAGGCGGCGTTGGAGACGCTCGCGGTCGTCGCGTACATGGGGCCGTGCTCGCGGCCGGAGATCGCGCGCTGGCGCGGCGTCGCGGTCGACTCGGTCGTGGCGGGGCTCGTCGAGCGCGGACTGATCGCGGAGGCGGGACGGGGCGATTTGGGCGCCGTGCGCTATCGCGTCACGCCTCTGTTCGAACGAGTCTTCGGCCTCGAGAGCCTCGCGGCTCTACCGCGCCTGGACGATTTCGGCGGGGACGCCGAGCAACTCCGCGGACGGCTCGAGTCGCTGGCCGAGCGCCGCCCCGCCTAACGCCCGCCAAACGCCTCTCGTACGCGGTACCCCCGACCTCCTCCCCAATGCGATCCTAATCGGCAAATTCGCACGGGTGGGTGACGGGACCGTGGCAAGAGTGAAACTCCGTCTGCGCTAACGCGCGCGATCCGCGAAGACGGACCAGATCAAGATGTCGAGGATCCGCACCTCGGTGAGCTGGTACCCGCGACCGGCAAGCTCGCGCTGGAGCCCCCGCAAGGGACCTCGATTACGGTCGAGATCGTCCTTGTAGCCGCGGACGAGCGCCGTGGCGTGCTCCCCGAAGGAATCCGAGCCGCCGAGGTCGTCCTTCTCCAGGTACGCCCGGACGACGCTGTCGAGCATGGGAATGAGGGCGGGCCGCTTCGGGTGCAGCGTCTTGGTCACCTTCGAGAGCCCGATGCCGCGAATGCCCGCGAACGCCTCGAAGAGGCCGGTGAGCGCGCTCCAGGGGATCGAGCGTGCCGCTCCCGCCAAAGACGCGTCGGGCGGAGATTTCTCGCAACCACCGCTCGATCTCGGCCTTGCGCTCGAGAACCGCTGCGATCTCGGCGGCCGAGATGCGCGCACCGCCACGGTTTGCCCGTCTCAGATCGTCCTCGCCGAACGACTCGGTCGGAGAGGCCTCCTCGGCAACGGTGCTCGGGTACGCGTGGAGGAACTCGAGCGTCGGTTCGAGTGCGTTCTCGACCTCGATACCGTGACGGAGGACGATGCGAAATAGTTCAGCGCGGACAGGCATGAACACTCCGCAGGGTGGCATCTTCGCGCTTGGAACGGCGTCTCACGCGTACCTCGAGTTCAGCGTCAGGGACAAGAGCAGCGGCGCTGAGCTCGTGCGCACGATCTCGGCGCTGCGCGAGCCGAGGACGACGATGGGCGGCGTCAATCTCGTCGTCGGGTTCAGGCCGGAGCTCTGGCGGGAGGTCTCCGGTGGCGAGCTGCCGACCCGGCTCGGCGGCTTCGACGAAGACCTCGTCGGCGCGGACGGCTACGTGATGCCGGCCACCCAGCACGACGCCGTGCTCTGGCTGTCGGGAAGCGCGTACGACGTGATCTTCGACGTCGCGCGCGCCGCGGTCACGAGCCTCCGAGAACTGGCATCGCTGGACGAAGAGACCTCGAGCTGGCCGTATCGGCATGATCGCGACCTGACCGGGTTCATCGACGGAAGCGAGAATCCTGATCTGATCGATGCTCCGGAGCTGGTCCTCGTCCCCGAGGGCGTTCCGGGCGCGGGCGGGACGATCCTCCTGCTGCAGAAGTGGCTTCACGACGCCGCCTCCTGGGAAGGCGCTGACGGACACCGAGCAGGAGCAGGTGATCGGGCGGACGAAGCTCGACAGCGTCGAGCTCGACCCCAAGCCCGCCGACTCCCACGTCGCGACCACGGATCAGGATCAATTCGGGAAGATCTTCCGCCGCAACACGCCCTTCGGGACGGTCGGCGAGCACGGGACGATGTTCGTCGGCTTCAGCGCCGAGCAAGAGCCGCTCGTGACGATGCTGGAGAGCATGGCCGGGGTCGGGGACAGCGTTCGCGACGCTCTCACGCGCTACACGCGACCGCTCTCCGGGGCGTACTACTTCGTCCCGTCGACGGAAGCGCTCCGCACAGTTGGTACGTAGCGTCCCATAGGGCCGCTCCGAGTCGAGTTGTGAGATGATCGGAAGGGAACCCCTCCCTCCCCGTCCGACAGGACGAAGCGGAAGGAGGCGCGGCTCATGGACAGACAAGCGTGGCTCGACGGTCTGCGCGCAAGTGTCGAGGAACGGTACGACCGGCTGTACTCACCTACGTTCGACGACGACGCTCCTATCAGCTCGACTCATCTGGAGTTCGTCGAGCGAGTGATCCAGTCGTGCCCGCCGGGCGGCGCGATCCTCGATGCGCCGTGTGGCACCGGTCGTTACGTCGAGAAGGTGCTGGCGGCCGGCCGAACGGTGGTCGGCATCGATCAGTCGGCAGGCATGTTGGCCCGAGCGCGGGCAAAGCACCCCGAGGTCGTTCTCGAGAAACTCAGTTTGCAGGAACTGGGTTTCGAGGACGACTTCGACGGAGCGATGTGCATCGACGCAATGGAGCACGTCTTCCCCGAGGACTGGCCCTTGGTTCTCGGCAACTTGCACAAGGCGGTGCGCGGCCGTGGACTCATCTACCTGACCATCGAGCAGGTCGACGAGGCGGAGATCGCAGACGTCTTCGCGGAGGCCAGGGCCGAAGGGCTGCCGATCGTGTACGGAGAGAACCTTCGGCGCGGGGGCTACCACTACTACCCGCCGCCCGATCGCGTCTCGGCGTGGCTGGAGGGTGAAGGCCTCGAGATCGTCGACGAAGGCCTCAGTCGCGGTCGCACGTACAGCTACGCCCACCTTCTGGTGCAGTGAAACTTCCGGTATGCGCTTGAACGCCTACCTCGCGCGCACCGGGGTCGCTTCCCGGCGCGGCGCCGACGAGCTGATCAAGACGGGGCCGCGTGCGCGTCAACGGCGTCTACGCGGGGCTGAACACGTTCGTCAAGGAGGGCGACGTCGTCGACCTCGACGGGCGGCTCCTCCTGCCGCAGGCGCTCGCGTACGTCCTCCTGCACAAGCCGGCGGGAGTCGTCACGACCGCGAGCGACCCGCACGGGCGGCCCACGGTCGTCGAGCTCGTCGAGCACGAGTCGCGCGTCGTCCCGGTCGGCCGCCTCGACGCGGACACGACCGGCGTGCTCCTGCTCACGAACGACGGCGAGCTCGCGCACCGGCTCGCGCACCCGCGCTACGAGGTGGAGAAGGTCTACGAGGCCGAGGTCGAAGGCGAGACCTCAGACGAAGCGCTCGCTGCCCTCGAAGCGCGGCGTCGAGCTCGACGACGGCCCGACCGCGCCCGCCCATGTGCGCCGGCTCGGCCCGTCACGCATCGAGCTCTCGATTCACGAAGGCCGCAAGCACCAGGTCAAGCGCATGCTCGAAGCGGTCGGCCACCCGGTGACCCGCCTGCACCGCAGCCGCTACGCGGGGCTCACGGTCGACGGCGTCGAACCGGGTCGCTGGCGGGAGCTGACCGAGGAGGAGGTCGCGTCGCTCCGTGAGCTCACTCGTAGAACGTGAGCACCGCGAGCACGATGTAGATCGCGACGAGCGCCCAGCCCTCGAACGCCACCGCCTCGCCGTCGCCGGTGATCTGCCAGACCGCGATCGCCGTCAACGCGAGCGCACCGATGTAGACGGGCGAGAGCACGAACGTCAGGCGGTGGTCGAAGAAGAGCGAGACCAGCACGAGCACGGGGAAGAGGAAGGCGGCGATCTGGGCGACGGAGTTCTTGATCACCGAGATCGCGAGGTCGGAGCGGCCTTTGGCGGCGAGCGTGACGCCGACGATGTTCTCGACCGCGTTGCCGGCGATCCCGACGATCACGATGCCCGTGAACGCCTTCGAGATGCCCAGGGACTTGACCGCGGGATCGAGCGCGTTCACGAACCAGTCGGACACGAACGCGGCGCCGACGCCGGCGACCGCGAGCACGACGAGCCCGGTCGCGAAGGAGAACGGAACATGCGCGCCCTCCTCGAGCGCGGGCTCACCGCGATCGCTCCGCAGATAGCCCCAGAGCCAGACGCCGTAGACGGCGAGCAGAAGGACGGCGCCGACGGCCGAGATCGCGACCGCATGCTCGCTCGCGCGGTCGCCGACGGTGTCGGAGAGCCCGAGCAGGACGATGATGAAGACGGCGAGCAGGAGCAGCGTCGCCGTGTCGTTCGGCAGTCGCTTCCGGAAGCGCATCACGCCGTCTCGCGCCGAGAACGAGCCCGCGACGATCGCCAGGCCGAGCACGAGCAGCGCGTTCGCGAACAACGAGCCGAGGATCGACGTCTGTGCGACGACGACCTCGCCGGCCGAGAGCGCGAAGAGGACGACGAACAGCTCGGGCAGGTTCCCGAGCGTCGACTGCAGCACGCCGGTCGTTGCAGCGCCGAAGCGCGTGCCGACGGCCTCCGTCGCGAGGCCGATCACCCAGGCGAGCCCGGCGAGCGCCGCGGCCGCCACGAGGAACACGGCCACCGGAGACACGTCCGCGAAATGGAGCGCGCCGGTGACGACGCACAGCCCGAGAATCCCGGCGAAGAGTCCTGCAGTCCGCCCGCTAAGGCCGAACAAAGCCCATGCGCTCGTACATCGTCTCGAGGATGGGCGCGCTCGCCGCGCGAGCCTTGTCCGCGCCCTGCGCGAGCATCCGCCGCAGCTCGCCCTCGTCCGCGCGGAGCGCGTTGTAGCGCTCCTGGATCGGCGCGAGCAGCTCGACCACGGCCTCGGCGACGCCCTCCTTGAACGCGCCGTAGCCCTGACCGTCGAACTGCGCCTCCACCTCGGAGATCGAGCTCCCGGTGGAGACGGCCATGATCTCGATCAGGTTCGAGACGCCGGGCTTCTCCTCAGGATCGTGGCGCACCTCGGTCCCCGAGTCGGTGACCGCGGTCTTGAACTTCTTCCGCACCTCGTCCGGCGGGTCGATCATCCGGACGACGCCCGCGGGTGCGCCGCGCGTGGTCGACATCAGCCGCTCCGGCTCCTGGAGGTTCTTGATCCGCGCGCCCTCCTCGGGGTAGACGGCCTCGGGAACCTTGAACGTCTCCCCGAAGCGCCCGTTGAAGCGCTCGGCGATGTTCCTCGCGAGCTCGAGGTGCTGGCGCTGGTCGTCGCCGATCGGGACGATGTCGGCCTCGTAGAGCAGGATGTCGCCGGCCATGAGCACGGGGTAGTTGAAGAGCCCGGACGAGACGAAGTCCTGCTCCTCGGAGCGCTCCTTGAACTGCGTCATCCGCCGGAGCTCGCCGAAGCTCGTGACGGCGCCGAGCAGCCACGCGGCCTCGGCGTGCGCCTGCACGTGGCTCTGGACGAAGACGGTCGAGCGGTCGGGATCGAGGCCCGTCGCGAACAGCCAGCCGGCGACCGAGAGCGTCGCCTCGTGCAGCACCTCCGGCTCGAACGGCGTCGTGATCGAGTGCAGGTCGACGACGCAGAAGAACGCGTCGCCCTGCTCCTGGGTGGCGACGTACTGCCGGAACCCGCCGCTGTAGTTGCCGAGCGTCTTGTCGCCCGAGGACCGGATGCCGGAGAAGATCCGCATTCAGTCGATTATCGCCGGGACGGCGGCGTCGATGGCGGTGCGGAGCGAGCGCGACGTAGTCGCGCAGCGCGGCCGGCCCGTCCTCGGCGACCTCGACCGCCCGCGAGCCGACGACGACGCCGTCGGCCAGCGCCGCGGCGTCCTGCGCGTGCTCGGGCGTCGAGATGCCGAAGCCGGCGTAGAGCGGGACGTCGGTCAGCGCCCGAGCCCGGGAGATGAGGCCCGCGAGGTGAGGGGAGAGGTCGATCGCGGGCCCCGGTCGTCCCGGTGAGGGTGACGAGGTAGAGCCAGCCGTCCGTCTGGTCGGCGGCCAGCTCCAATCGCTCGTCGGTGGAAGTCGGTGCAACGAGCTGGATGCGGCGCAGGTCGGGGCGTTCGTCCGCCGGGAGGTCGGCGACGATCAGGCTCGTCGCTCCCGCCGCCTCTGCGTCTGCTGCGAAGCGCTCGTAGCCGTAGGCCTCGAGGAGCGACGCGTAGGTCATCGGCACGAGCGGCACGTCGACGCGCTCGCGCGTCTTCGCCAGGCACTCGAGGCAGGCAGCCGTTCGCATTCCTTGTGCGAGCGCCCGCTCCGCCGCCTGCCGGATCACCGGGCCGTCGGCGAGCGGGTCCGAGAACGGGAAGCCGAGCTCGACGAGGTCGGCGCCGCCTTCGACCGCGGCCTCCGCGAGCTCGGGCGTGTCCGGACCGGACATCAGGTAGATGACCAGCGCGCTCACAGGCCGACCACCTCGGCGAGATCCTTGTCGCCGCGCCCGGACAGGCAGACGAGGACGAGCTCCTCGTCCAGCTCGCGGGCGCGCGCGAGCGCGTGTGCCGGCTCGAGCGCAGGGAGGATGCCCTCCGTTCGGCCGAGGTCGCGGAAGGCGGCGAGCGCCTCGGCGTCGGTCGCGGTCACGTACTCGGCGCGGCCGCTGTCGCGGAGGAACGCGTGCTCGGGGCCGACGCCCGGGTAATCGAGGCCGGCCGAGATCGAGTGCGCGTCGAGCACCTGCCCGTCCTCGTCGGCGAGGATCGACGAGCGCGCGCCGTGCAGGACTCCTGTGCGCCCGCTTCCGAGGCTCGCGGCGCCCGCGGCTTCGACGCCCACGAGCCGAACGTCCGCGTCGTCGAGGAAGCCGGCGAAGAGGCCGATCGCGTTCGAGCCGCCGCCGACGCACGCGACCGCGACCTCCGGAAGCCGACCCTCCGCTTCGAGCATCTGCTCGCGCGCCTCGCGCCCGATCACAGCCTGGAGCTCACGCACGAGCTCGGGATACGGATGCGGGCCGACGCAGGAGCCGAGCAGGTAGTGGGTCGTCTCGACGTTCGTCAGCCAGTCGCGGATCGCCTCGCTCGTCGCCTCACGCAAGGTCTTCGTCCCGAGCTCGACGGGGCGTACCTCCGCGCCGAGCAGGCGCATGCGCTCGACGTTCGGCCGCTGCCGGCGCATGTCCTCGGAGCCCATGTAGACGACGCACTCGAGGCCGAAGCGCGCGCAGACGGTCGCGGCGGCGACGCCGTGCTGGCCCGCGCCGGTCTCGGCGACGATCCGCGGCTTGCCGAGCCGTCTGGCGAGGAGCGCCTGGCCGAGCGCGTTGTTCAGCTTGTGCGCGCCGGTGTGGAGGAGGTCCTCGCGCTTCAGGTAGAGGCGCTTGCCCGGGGCGAAGCGCTCGGCGAGCGTGAGCGGCGTCGGCCGGCCCGCGTAGGTGCGCAACAGGTCCTCGAGCTCCTGTCGAAACTGGACATCGCCCCGGACCTGGTCCCAGGCCATGGCCAGTTCGTCCAGCGCCGGAATCAGCGTCTCGGGCACGTAGCGCCCGCCGTACTGGCCGTAGACGCCGACGCTCACGTTCGCGCCGCCTCGACGAAGGCTCGGATCCGGTCGTGATCCTTGATTCCGGGCGAGAGCTCGAGCTGCGAGCTCGCGTCGACCGCCCACGGCTGGACCGTCTCGATCGCCTCGCGGACGTTCTCCGGAGCGAGACCGCCCGCGAGCACGACCCGTCCCTCTTGTGCCGATGCGCGCGCGTGATGCCCGGGATCGTGCTGCTCCCACGGCAGGTCGAGCACGCGGGCGACGGGCTCGTCGCCGCGCAGGAGCACGGCATCGCGGCCGCGGTGTCCGTTCTCGCGCTCGTAGAGCTGGACGAGGTCGGAGCCGGCGTCGGACCGCTCGCCGACGAAGACCGCGACCGAGAGCATCGTCTCGGGCACCGGCAGGACGCGCTCGGCGCGCCTCGGGCTTTCGCGGGCGAGGATGAACCCGGCAAGGTCGGCGCCCGACTCGGCGGCGACGGCGACGTCCTCCTCGCGCGTCAGCCCGCAGATCTTGACGAGCGGCCGGTCGATCAGCTCGCGGAGCTTCGCCGCCGGATCCGTCGCGCGCATCAGCGCCGACCCGACGAGCACGGCGTCCGCCCCGGCGAGCTCTGCAGCCGCAGCCTGAGCGCGCGACTCGATCCCGCTCTCGGCAACCACGACCCTTTCCGACTTAGTAACACTGTGTTGCAAAGTCGCTTGGGCGACGAGGTCGAGTTGCGCGTTCCGGTCGATGTCGAAGGTCGAGAGGTCGCGGGCGTTGATCCCGATCGGGTCCGCGCCGAGGGCGATCGCCCGCTCGAGCTCGTCTGCGTCGTGGGCCTCGACGAGAGCGTCGAGCCCGAGCTCGCGTGGCGGACGTCATCAGCCGTGCGGCGTGCTCGTCGTCGAGGTCTCGCAACAGCAAGAGGACGGCGTCCGCGCCGCTCCGTTTCAGCTCGGCCAGCTCGTCCGGGTCGCGGAAGAACCCCTTCGCGAGGAGCGGGAGCGACGCTGCGGCCCGCGCTGCCCGCAGGTCGTCGACCGAGCCCGCGAAGCGTTCGTCGACGAGCACGGAAACCGCCGCGGCTCCCGCCCGCTCGAACTCGCGCGGCCAGAGCTCCCGGATCGGCATCCGGGCGCAGGTCGCCGGCAGACGGCGAGCGGCGCTTGATCTCGGCGATCGCGGAGAGACCGGGCTGGGCGAGTGCGTCGCGGAACCTCACGCCGTCACCACCGGCTCCCGCGAGAACGCGATCAGCGCCTCGAGCCGCTCGCCGGCCGCTCCGGAGTCGATCGCTTCGCGGGCGAGCCCGACGCCTTCTCCGAGGTCGCGTCGCGAGCCCACCCGCCGCAATCGCGCCCGCTGCGTTGAGCAGCACCGCGTCGCGCTTCCCGCCCTCCGCGCCCGAGAAGATGCGGCGAATCGTCTCGGCGTTGTCGGCAGGATCGCCGCCGCCGAGCTCCTCGGGAGCGCAGCGGTCGATGCCCAGGTCGAGCGGATCGATCTCACGGCGTCGCACCTGTCCGTTCGCGACCTCGCAGACGAGGTTCGGGCCTGCGGGCGAAAGCTCGTCCACGCCGGCCGCACCGTGGACCACGAACGCGCGCTCCGCGCCGAGACGGGCGAGAACGTCCGCG
Source organism: uncultured Actinomycetes bacterium (assembly GCA_963825795.1). Taxonomy (GTDB): domain Bacteria; phylum Actinomycetota; class Thermoleophilia; order Gaiellales; family Gaiellaceae; genus VAXT01. The sequence goes on from CAWGVD010000056.1 coordinate 255,360, forward strand.
ATCGTCGGGACGAGCTCCGGCGCGTACACGCCGACCACCTGCGCCCGAGCGCCGGCCGGGTTCGTCAGCGGCCCGAGCACGTTGAAGACCGTCCGCGTTGCGAGGTCGCGGCGAACCGGCGCCGCGTGCCGCATCGCTGGATGATGCGTCGGGGCGAACAGGAAGCCGAAGCCGAGCTCGTCGATCGAGCGCGCGATCGTCTCCGGCGGCAGCTCGAGGTTGAAGCCGAGCGCCTCGAGCACGTCAGCCGAGCCGGACGACGAGGAGACGGCGCGGTTCCCGTGCTTCGCGACCCCGGCGCCAGCAGCTGCGGCGACGAGGGCGGCCGCGGTCGAGATGTTGAACGTCCGGGCGCCGTCGCCTCCGGTCCCGGCCGTGTCCACGAGATCGGTGCGCGCGGGCCGGACGACGAGCACGTGCTCGCGCATCGCCTCGGCGCAACCGGCGATCTCGTCGGCGGTCTCACCCTTGATCCGAAGCGCGACGAGGAACGCTCCGATCTGCGCGGGCGTCGCCTCGCCGGCCATGATCGAGTTCATCACCTCGCGCGCGTCTTCCTGGCTCAGGTCGCGCCCGTCCATCAACTCGGCGATGGCGCGTCTGGATCACGCGGCCTCCAGGAAGTTGCGGATCAGCTGCGGGCCGATCGGCGTCAGCACCGACTCCGGGTGGAACTGGACTCCGTGCACGGGCAGCTCTCGGTGGCGGACGGCCATGATCTCGCCGTCCGCAGCAGTCGCGGCCACCTCGAGCTCGTCGGGGACCCTGGTCGCCGCGAGCGAGTGGTAGCGCCCCGCCTCGAACTCCTCGGGCAGGTCGTGGAAGAGGCCACGTCCGTCGGCGCGCACGGTCGTCGCCTTCCCGTGGACGAGCACGCGTGCGGCCCCGATCTCGCCGCCGAACGCCTCGACGATCGCCTGGTGCCCGAGGCAGACGCCGAGGGTCGGCCCGCGCGACAGGCGCTTCACGATCTCGAGCGTGTTCCCCGACCCGCTCGGCCGCCCCGGGCCCGGCGAGATGACGAGGTGGGAGGGCCGGAGCCGCTCGGCCTCGTCCGCGTCGATCTCGTCGTTCCGCCGCACGACGACCTCGACGCCCTGCTCGGCGATCATGTGCGCGAGGTTGTAGGTGAAGCTGTCGTAGTTGTCGACCAGCAGGATCACAGGCGAGCCTCCGCGAGCTCGATCGCGCGCTCGATCGCCGCGAGCTTCTTCAGGCACTCGTCGTGCTCGAGCGCCGGAACCGAGTCGGCGACGATCCCCGCGCCGGCCTGCAGGTAGGCCACGCCGTCGGAGAGGACCATCGTCCTGATCGCGATGCACGTGTCGAGCATTCCGCCCGGCAGCGAGTAGCCGACCGCCCCCGCATACGGGCCGCGCCGGTACTGCTCGAGCTCGGAGATGATCTGCATCGCCCGCACCTTCGGCGCGCCGGAGACGGTCCCGGCCGGGAAACAGGCGCGCAGCAGGTCGAACGGGCTCACGTCGGGCTGCAGCTCGCCGACGACCTCGGAGACGAGGTGCGTCACGTGCGAGAAGCGCTCCGGCTCGAGGAAGCGCTCGACGTGCACCGTCCCCGCCTCGCAGACGCGCGAGAGGTCGTTCCGGCCGAGGTCGACCAGCATCACGTGCTCGGCGCGGTCCTTCTCGGAGGCGAGGAGCTTCTCGACGTCGCCCGGCCCGCGCGGAATCGTGCCCTGCGATCGGGTTCACGCTCGCGTGGCCGTCCTCGACCTTGACGAGCGTCTCCGGCGAGGAGCCGATCAGCGCCAGCTCGCCGAGCTCGAGCAGGAACAGGTACGGCGACGGGTTCACGCGCCGCAGCGAGCGGTAGATGTCGACCGCGGACGCCCTGGTCGGCCGCTCGGCGCGCTGCGAGAGGACGATCTGGAACGCGTCGCCCTCGCGGATGTACTGCTTCGCGCGCTCGACGCCGCGGACGTACTCGAACCGTCCCGGCGAGCGGCGTGTCCGTCCGCCGGTCCCGTTGCGGCCCGCCTCGAGCCGGGTCAGCGGCCCGTCGAGCCGCTCCGCCACCTCGACCGGGTCGCCGCGCAGGATCTCGGCCATCCCCAGGACGTGGTCGAACTTGACGAGCGTGTCGGCGACGACGAACAGGCTCTCGGGAAAGGCCGGCCCGGTGTCGGGCAGCGGCACGGTCGGCTCGAGCTTCGCGATGTGGTCGTAGCCGAGGTAGCCGACGACGGGCTCGTCGAGCGCCTCCGCCTCCTCGAAGCCGACGATCCGCGTCCCGTAGCCGACGAACGAGTGCCGGCCCATGCGTCCGTGCTCGACCGACTCGAGCAGGAACGCGGCGCCGTCCTCGGGGCGCAGGCGGAGGTAGGCCCCGAGAGGAGTGACGAGATCTGTGGGTATGACGGTGGTTGCGTTCATTTCGGCAAACAAAAAGACCTCCGGCTGGAGGTCTTCGAGCGGAACGGGCTTGTCGCCTAAATCAGATCAGGCGACGCTCCCGCCCCGCTCGTGGCGCCAGGTCCAGGCCCAGAGTGAGGTCGGGAGAGTCATTGGCTCAAGGGTAGGCCGCACGACGGGCAAGCGTCAAGCGTCACGTGCCACTTCGCGCTTCGTGAGCGCGAAGATCTCCTCGTAGAACGAGCGCAACCCGTCTGCGGTCAGCGGGCCGCGGTTCGCACGCACCAGGTCGCGGAGGATCCACTCCTCACGCTCCGGGTCGACGAAGTCGATTCCGCGCGACTCCTTGTACGCCTTCAGCTGCGCGACGAGGCGCAGCCGCGCGTTGACCGCCTCGACGAGCGCGCGGTCGTTGTCCGAGATCTTGTCGCGGAACTGCTGGATGACTGGGTCGGTGTCATCGGGCACGGCGAATCTAGACTAGCGATGCGATGGCTACGAACGGCTCGCCCGAGCTGCTGATCGTCATGGGCCCGGAGGCGACGCCGGACCAGACGGACCACGTCGTCGCGCGGCTCGAGGAGGCCGGAGTCGACGCGCGCGTGTCCCGCGGCCGCGAGGCGACGGTGATCGGAGCGATCGGCGACCGCGAGCTGCTGGCCACCCTGCCCGGTCGAGGGCTACCCCGGAGTCGAGCAGGTCGTGCCGATCACCAAGCCGTACCGGCTCGTCGCGCGCGAGCTCGCGGCCGACCCGACCGTGATCGAGGTCGACGGCCGCCGCATCGGCGACACGTACTTCGGGCTGATCGCCGGGCCGTGCAGCGTCGAGAGCCGCGAGCAGACGCTGACGACGGCACGGGTGGTCGCCGCCGCGGGGGCGACGATGCTCCGCGGCGGAGCGTTCAAGCCGCGCACGTCGCCGTACACGTTCCAGGGGCTCGGGCTCGAGGCGCTCGAGCTGCTCAAGGAGGCGAAGGCGGAGACGGGCCTGCCGATCGTGACCGAGCTGATGGACCCGCGGCACGTGGAGGAGGTCGTCGAGGCGACGGACGTGATCCAGATCGGCGCGCGGAACAGCCAGAACTTCCTGCTCCTGTCCGAGGTCGGGCGCGCCGAGAAGCCGGTGCTCCTCAAGCGCGGCCTCTCGAGCTCGGTCGAGGAGCTGCTGATGGCCGCCGAGTACGTGGCCAAGGAGGGCAACGACCGGATCATCCTCTGCGAGCGCGGGATCAAGACCTTCGAGACGGCGACCCGCTTCACGCTCGACCTCGGCGCCGTGGCAGTGCTGAAGAACGAGACGCACCTGCCGGTGATCGTCGACCCGTCGCATGCTGCCGGCCGGCGCGACCTCGTGCTGCCGCTCTCGCGCGCGGCCGCGGCGGTCGGAGCGGACGGGATCATCGTCGAGACGCATCCGCATCCCGAGGAGGCGCTCTCCGACGCCGCCCAGCAGATTCCGACGAGCCAGTTCGCGGACTTCGCGGCCGAGGTGGCCGCGGTCGTCGCCCTGATGGGCAAAGAGATCGGGTAGTGCGCGTCGCGCTCGTCGGGACGGGGCTGATCGGCGCCTCGGTGGGGTTGGCCGCGAAGCAGGCCGGTGCGGAGGTTGTCGGGTTCGACCCGGACCCGAATGCCCTCGAGGGGGCCGTCGAGAAGGGCGCGGTCGACGAGGCCGCTCCGTCGCGGGAGGACGCGCTCCAGAGCGCGGAGCTCGCGGTCGTCGCCGCACCGGTCGCGCAGCTGGCCCGCGAAGTCACGACGGTCCTCGCGGCCGCTCCCGAGGAATGCACGGTGACCGACGTCGGCTCGACGAAGTCCGCGGTCTGCGCGGGCGCGAGCTGGATCGGCGCGCTTCGTCGGCGGCCACCCGGTGTGCGGCTCCGAGGCGCGCGGGCCGGAGCACGCGAGCGGTGAGCTGTTCCAGGGTGCGACCTGGTTCCTGACCCCGCTCCCCGAGACCGATGCCCAGCGCTACCGGCTCGTCCACGCGTTCGTCTCCGGGCTCGGCGCGACACCGGTCGCGGTCGACCCAGAGGCGCACGACCGGATCGTCGCGCTGACGAGCCACCTCCCGCACGCGCTCGCCAACCTGATCGTCAACCAGGCCGGAGCGACGAGGGTCGAGGGGCACGACCCGCTGCTGTCCGCGGGCGGCTCGCTGCGCGACATGACCCGGGTCGCCGGCGCCAATCCGCGCATCTGGGTCGACATCTTCCTCGACAACGCGGAGCCGTTGAGAGACTCGCTGGCTGAGCACCGGCGCCGGATCGAGAAGCTCGAGGAGGCGCTGGCCGCGGGCGACGCGGGCTTCGTCGCGCGCTGGATCGGCGAGGCGTCCGGCAACCGGCGGCGCATGCTCGAGGTCGCATATCCCGACCCGGGCGCGCTGCACCGCCTGCGCGTCCACGTGCCCGACCGGGCCGGCGTGCTGGCGGCGATCACGCAGGGCCTGGGCGCGGAGCGGATCAACATCGAGGACTTCGAGCTGCAGCACCTCTCGCCCGAGCGCGGCGGCGTGCTCATGCTGCTGATCAGCGGCGAGCGGGAGGCGAACCGGGCCGCCGAGCTGCTCGAGCAGCAGGGCTACGGGGTCGTCGTGTCCCCGATCATCGACGAATGAAGATCGAGCCCGCGGCGTCGATCGAGGGCGCGATCGCGGTTCCGGGGGTGAAGGGGATCTCCCAGCGCGCGGTGCTGCTCGGCGCGATCGCGGACGGCGAGAGCCGAATCGACGGCTTCGGGCGCGCTGCCGACACGGAGACGGCGCTCTCGGTCGTCCGGCAGCTCGGGGCCGAGGTCGACGACGACGGCTCGGAGACGATTCTCGTCCGCGGGGTCGGCCTGCACGGGCTGCGCGCGCCGGATGCCCCGCTCGACTTCGGCAACGCCGGGACGGTTATGCGGCTCGCCGCCGGGATCCTGGCCGGCCAGGAGGGGCGATTCGAGCTCGTCGGCGACGAGTCGCTCTCGAGCCGGCCCCAGGAGCGGATCGCCGAGCCTCTGCGGCAGATGGGCGCCCGCGTGGAGACGACCGACGGGCACGCGCCGGTCGTGATCGAGGGCGGGGGCCTGAAGCCGATCCGCTATCGAGCCGCCGATGGCGAGCGCGCAGGTCAAGTCGGCGGTGCTCCTCGCCGGGCTGCTCGCGGACGGCGGCGCGACTCGCGTCGTCGAGCCGCAATCCGACGCGCGACCACACCGAGCGCCTCCTCCGCGAGCTCGGTGTGTCGGTTCGGAGGCGCGGCTCCGAGATCTCCGTTTCGCCGGTCGACAGCCTGCCGCCGGTCAACATCCGGATCGCGGGCGACTTCTCGTCGGCCGCGCCGTTCGTCCTCGCCGCGACGCTCCTCAGCGGGTCGGAGCTCCTCGTCCAGGGCGTCAACGTCAATCCGCTGCGCACGGGATTCCTCGACGTGCTCGAGCGCATGGGCGCGAACATCGCCGTCTTCAACCGGCGGACCGAAGGCGGAGAGCCGGTCGCCGACCTCGAAGTGCGCTCGGCGCCGCTCACCGCGACGCAGGTCGACGCCGGGGAGGTGCCGCGCCTGATCGACGAGCTGCCCCTGGTCGCGCTCGCAGCCGCGCTCGCCCGCGGCGAGACGGTCGTCCGCGGCGCCGGAGAGCTCCGCGTAAAGGAAACGGACCGGATCGAAACCGTGACAACTTCGCTGAAAGGCCTTGGCGTGCGGATCGCGGCGAGCGATGATGGTTTCAGGGTGAGAGGGGTCCCATCCCGCCCCAGGGGTGGGGGCATGGACTCGTTCGGCGATCACCGGCTCGCGATGCTCGGGGCGATCGCCGGGCTCGTCTCGCGCGAAGGCGTGCGGCTCGAGGACGCCGAAGCCGTGGCGATAAGCTTCCCCGGATTCTTCGACGTTCTCGAGTCGATCACTCAGAGATGATCGTCACCATCGACGGGCCCGCAGGGGCAGGCAAAAGCACGGTCGCAAGCCGCCTCGCGGAGCGCCTCGGCTTCCGCTACCTCGATACCGGCGCCATGTACCGCGCGCTGACCTGGCTCGCCATGCAGGAAGGGATCGACCTCGGCGAGGGCGAGAAGCTCGGGGAGCTCGCGCGCAAGGACCGGGTCGATCTGGACGATGCGGGCCGGGTCTCGATCGCGGGCAGCGACGTGACCTCGGCGATCCGCCAGTCACGGATCGACCGCATGGTGCCGGTGGTGGCGCGTCACCCCGAGGTGCGCGAGGTCATGCGGGAGCGCCAGCGGGAGCTCGCCGAGCTCGGCGACGCCGTGATCGAAGGGCGCGACATCGGCACGGTCGTCTGCCCGAACGCGGACGTGAAGGTCTATCTCGTCGCCGAACGCCGCGTGCGCGAGGAGCGGCGGCAGGCGGAGCGTCCCGACATCGGCGCCGACGCCCTCGCGACCGACCTGCGCGCCCGCGACGACAGCGACCGCGCCCGGATGCAGCCGGCCGAGGACGCGCTCGAGATCGACACGAGCGACCTCGACGTCGAGGACGTCGTCGACCGGATCGAGGCCATCGTTCGAAGCCGCTCAGAGCGGTTGGCTCCAGACGGTCGTGTCGACCGGTCAGTTCCGACGGACGCACGAGCGGAGCCCGCGCGTCCTGATAACGGCACCGCGAGCGGTGCCTAGCATGAACAACGTCGACGCCGTCTGGGTGGTCGGGCGGATGACGATCGAGCCGCTCACGAGGCTCTTCGCGCCCCTCAGGAACTACGGAGCCGAGCGCGTTCCGCTCGAGGGCGGGGTCGTCCTCGCCTTCAACCACTTCTCGTGGATCGACCCGCCCGCCTTCGGGTCGGCATGTCCCCGGACGATCCACTACCTCGCGAAGAGCGAGATCCACAGCCACTTCGGGCTCGGGCACCTGATCCGCGCGTTCGGCGCCCGCTCCGTGCGCCGGGGCGAGTCCGACCGCGAAGCGATTCGAGCGATGCGTGAGATCGTCCGTGACGGAGATGCGCTCGGCCTCTTCGTCGAGGGGACGCGGCAGAAGAACCGGATGCCGGGCGAAGCGATGCCGGGCGCGGCGATGGTCGCCCTGCAGGAGGACGTGCCGGTCGTGCCGGCGGCGATCTACGGGAGCCAGTTCTGGCAGCTGGGCAACTTCCATCCGGTCTCGATCGCCTGGGGCGAGCCGATGCGGTTCGAGGGCATTCCCCGCACGGGCAAGGGCTACCGGGAGGGCTCGGCGCTGATCCAGGACGAGATCCACCGGCTCTGGCGCTGGCTCGGGGGCCTGCACGAGAACGGCCGCCCCGACTACGCGACCCCGCCGTGAGCACCGACGAGCTGCTCGGCACGGTCGCGGTCGTCGGCTTCCCGAACGTCGGCAAGTCGACGCTCGTCAACCGGCTGACCGGCTCGCGCCAGGCGGTCGTCCACGAGACGCCCGGCGTGACGCGCGACCGGAAGGAGGTCGTCTGCGAGTGGGCCGGCCAGCGCTTCCTGCTCGTCGACACCGGCGGCGTCGACATCGCCGACCCGTCGCCGCTGACGCAGCAGGTCGCCGAGCAGGCGCGCCGCGCGATCGCCGAGGCCGATCTCGTGCTCTTCGTGCTCGACACGCGGACCGGGATCACGCCGGGCGACGAGGAGCTGGCCGCGATCCTGCGCCACTCCCGCAAGCCGATCTTCCTGATCGCGAACAAGATCGACGAGCCGGGGCGCGAGGCCGAGGCGTTCGAGTTCCACCGGCTCGGGCTCGGCGACCCGATTCCCATTTCGTCCGTGCACGGCCACGGCACCGGCGACCTGCTGGACGCGATCGTCGCGCGGCTCCCCGGCGGCGGTCCGGCCGAGGCGAGCGAGGAGGCGATCCGCGTCGCGATCCTCGGGCGGCCGAACGTCGGCAAGTCGAGCCTGCTGAACGCGCTGCTCGGCGAAGAGCGGGTGATCGTCTCGGAGCAGCCGGGAACGACTCGCGACTCGATCGACACCGTGCTCCGGCGCGGCGAGCGGACGTTCGTCCTCGTCGACACCGCGGGCCTCCGCCGCAAGCGCAGGCAGCGGCAGGGGATCGAGTACTACTCGGAGCTGCGCGCGCTCCAGGCGGCGGAACGGGCCGACGTCGCGCTCGTCCTCGTCGACTCGAGCGAGGGCGTCGTCGAGCAGGACCTGTCGATCGCGGACATCGCCCGGAAGTCGATGTCCTCGACGCTCGTCGTGCTCTCGAAGTGGGACATCGCGGAGGTCGGGATCGAGGACGTGCGCGAGCGGCTCGCGCCGCGCCTCAGGCAGCGCCCGCCGGTCGTCGCCGCCTCGGCGAAGACGAAGCGCGGGGTCGGCAAGGTGCTCGACCGGGTCGAGGAGCTCTACGGCAAGTACACCTCGCGCGTCCCGACCGGCGAGCTGAACCGCTTCCTGAGCGAGCTGCGGCAGGTCCGCCAGCCTCCGTCCCGAAACGGAAAGAGCCTCAACCTCCTGTACGGAACCCAGACCACCGTGCGCCCGCCGCGCTTCCGCTTCTTCGTCAACGACCCCGGACTGATCACGCGGGACTACGGCTACTGGGTCGAGAACCAGCTTCGCGACCGGTTCGAGCTCGAGGGCGTGCCGGTGTCGATCGACTTCGTGCGCCGGGCCTGAATCGTCCGACTCACTCTGTAGCGTTTGCCTCAAGTTCGCGGCCCCACCGGCCGAAAAGAGACCGATGAACGCACCCTCGAGTCTGGAGCAGAGCAGCTGATGGACATCGGCGTTCCGGAAACCGAGCACGAGATCGAAGTCGTCCCGCTCGAAGAGCCCGTCCCGGCCCCCGCGCCGGTCGAAGCGCCGGCCGACGAGCCGGTGCCGGCGTGACCCAGACTTCGACCGACCCGATTCTCGGCTGGCGGCTCTGGCACGTGCGGCTCCACGCCGGCGAGCATCGGCTCGAGTCGTTCACGATGCACCACGTGAGCTGGCCCGCCGGAGCCCGCTTCGAGGCCGAGGTGCGCCGTCCACCGTGACGACGCTCCCGTCTGCGACCACGAGTGCGGTATCTACGCGTTCAAGACGCGTGCACTCGCAGAGGAGCTGCTCCGTCGTTACACGGGCGTCAGGCATCGCTATGGACGCGAGTATCAGGAGCTGCCTCCGGTCAGGCAGGGACGCCCGATCGCCCTCGGTTCCGTTTCGCTCTGGGGGAGGATTCTCGCTCGTGAACGGGGCTACCGGGCCCAGTACGCCTACCCGTACGAGCTGTTCGTGATCGGCGGCGACGAGCAGATCGCGCGCGAGCTACGCGCACGCTACGTCGTCGACGTGTCACTTTTGTAAACGCCTCCGACGCGTAGACGCGTTGACTTCGCGTCCGCGGTCCGAGATCTTCAGCAGCGAATTCGGCTCTCTACGTGAAGGGGGTGTTCATGGACATCTTCACAGCCGAACTGATCGGGACGGCGATCCTGATCCTGTTGGGAGACGGGGTCGTCGCCGGAGTCCTGCTCGCTCACTCGAAGGCGCAGAACGCGGGCTGGATCGTGATCACGTTTGGATGGGGGATGGCGGTCGCCATCGCGATCTACGCGGTCGGCCAGTTCAGCGGTGCGCAGATCAACCCGGCGGTAACGATCAGCTTCGCGCTGGTGGACATCACGCCGTGGTCTGACGTGCCCAAGTACATTGCCGGCCAGTTCGCCGGGGCGGGGATAGGTGCAATCCTGGTCTACCTCGCGTACCTCGCCGCACTGGAAGGAGACGGAGGACCCAGGGCTGAAGCTCGCCGTCTTCTCGACAGCGCCGGCGATCCGCAACTACGGGCAGAACCTGGTGACCGAGATCATCGGCACCTTCGTACTCGTCTTCGGCGTGCTCGCGATCGTCGGGCACTTCGCGGCGTCCGTCACGGGCGGCATTGGGCAAGCGGCGCTGGCGACGGCTTTCGGCACGTCGATCGTGCCGCTCCTGATCGGTCTGCTCGTGTTCGGGATCGGCCTTTCGCTCGGAGGCCCCACCGGGTACGCGATCAACCCAGCCCGTGACCTCGGACCGCGGATCATCCACGCGATCCTGCCGATCCCCGGCAAGCGGGACTCGGACTGGGGTTACTCGTGGGTTCCCGTCGTCGGCCCGCATCATCGGTGGCGTGCCTCGGCGCTCTGGCCTACGAGGCGCTCTTCGCACCTGGCGCGGGCAACCTCGAAGTGCTCGGTGCCATCAGAGGGCTAGTGGGGTGGTGAGATGAAGAAGCTGATCAACAAGCCCGAGGACGTCGTCACCGAGGCGCTCCAGGGCATGGCCGCGGCGCACCCCGATCTCATCACGGGTGAACTTCGACCCGAACTACATCGTCCGCGACCGACGCCCCGGTCCAGGGCAAGGTGGCCCTCGTTTCGGGCGGCGGCTCCGGGCACGAGCCGATGCACGGCGGCTTCGTCGGGATGGGCATGCTCGACGCCGCCTGTCCCGGCGAGGTGTTCACGTCGCCGACGCCGGACCAGATGATCGATGCAACGAAGGCAGTCGACGGCGGCGCCGGCGTCGTCCACATCGTCAAGAACTACACGGGCGACGTGATGAACTTCGAGATGGCCGCCGAGCTCGCCCGCGGCGAGGGCATCGAGGTCGAGGCGGTCGTCATCGACGACGACGTCGCCGTGCAGGACAGCCTGTACACCGCCGGCCGACGCGGCGTGGGCGCGACGGTCCTCGCTGAGAAGATCTGCGGCGCGGCGGCCGAGGAGAAACAGTCCTTGCAGCAGGTCGCCGAGCTCTGCCGCAAGGTGAACGCGAACGGCCGTAGCATGGGCATGGCCCTCACGTCGTGCATCGTCCCGGCCGCAGGCAAGCCCACGTTCGAGCTCGGCGACGACGAGATCGAGATCGGCATCGGCATCCACGGCGAGCCGGGCCGTCGAGCGGAGGAAGCTGGCCCCGGCGAGTGAGATCGTCGAGAGCCTCGCGACTCCGATCGTCGAGGACCTCCCGTTCGAGCAAGGCGACGAGGTCCTCGCCTTCGTGAACGGCATGGGCGGCACTCCCGCTGATCGAGCTCTACATCGTCTACAACGAGCTCCACAAGCTGCTCGAAGAACGCGGGATCAAGATCGCACGGAACCTGATCGGGTCCTACATCACGTCGCTCGAGATGGCGGGCATGCTCGATCACGCTGCTCAAGCTGGACGACGAGCTCACCCGCTTGTGGGACGCACCGGTCCGCACGCCGGGCCTCCGGTGGGGCACGTAGTGCGGTGGAGGCTGTGCGGGTGACTGTTCCCGTACGCCGAGGTCGTCGGCTGGATCGAGGAGTTCGCGCGTCGACCGTGGCCGAGAACAGGGAGTACCTCACGCAGCTCGACTCCGCGATCGGCGACGCCGACCACGGCATCAACATGGACCGCGGGATGCAGGCGGTCCTCGCCAAGCTCGACGGCTTGCGAGGGGGACGACGTCGGCGGCTTGCTCAAGACCGTCGGCATGACGCTCGTGTCCACGCGTCGGCGGCGCCGGCGGCCCGCTGTACGGAACGCTTTTCCTGCAGATGGGCACCGCGACCGCGGGCAAGAGCGAGCTCGAGCCAGAGGACTGGGCGGCCGCCCTCGACGGCGGCGGTCGACGGCGTGCAGGTGCGCGGGCAAGGCGGAGCTCGCGCGACAAGACGATGATCGACGCCTTGATCCCGGCCCGAGACGCCTTCCGTGCGGCCCTGGCCGACGGGGCGTCCTTCGCGGACGCCCTCGGACAGGTCGGCCGGCGGCCGCGGAGGAGGGCGATGCAGTCGACGATCCCGCTCGTCGCCCGGAAGGGACGCGCGAGCTACCTCGGCGAGCGCAGCGCAGGGCACCAGGACCCCGGAGCGACGTCCTCGTACCTGTTGCTCGAAGACTGCCGCCGAGACCTGGTCTGGAGCGGGATAGGGGAAGACGATTCGATAGGAGGAGGTGCCGCGGAATGGCTCAGTACGTAGCAGCGATCGACCAGGGAACGACCAGCACCCGCTTCATGGTCTTCGACCACGGCGGCCAGGTCGTCTCGGTCGACCAGAAGGAGCACGAGCAGATCTATCCCGAAGCCGGGCTGGGTCGAGCACGACGCGATGGAGATCTGGGAGCGGACGCAGGAGGTCGTTCGCGCGGCGGCCTCGACAAGGCAGGCATCGGCGACGACCTCGCGGCCGTCGGCGTCACGAACCAGCGCGAGACGGCCGTCGTCTGGGACCGCACGACCGGCAAGCCCGTCCACAACGCGCATCGTCTGGCAGGACACGCGGACCGACCAGATCTGCAACGAGCTGTCGGCCGACGGCGGGCAGGACCGGTTCCGGGCGAAGACCGGCCTGCCGATCGCGACGTACTTCTCCGGTCCGAAGATCAAGTGGATCCTCGACAACGTCGACGGCGTCCGCGCGCGGGCGGAGAGCCGGCGACGTGGTGTTCGGCAACATCGACACCTGGGTGATCTGGAACCTCACCGGCGGGACCGACGGCGGCGTTCACGTCACGGACGTGACCAACGCCAGCCGCACGATGCTGATGAACCTCGAGACACTCGACTGGGACGACGAGATCCTCGGGATCCTGGGCGTTCCACGCGCGATGCTGCCCGAGATCCGGGCCTCGAGCGAGGTCTACGGCGAGGCCAGGAACGGGCTGGCCGGCATTCCCGTCGCCGGGCGACCTCGGCGACCAGCAGGCGGCGCTCTTCGGCCAGACCTGCTTCTCGGTCGGCGAGGCGAAGAACACCTACGGCACGGGCAACTTCCTGCTCCTCAACACCGGGCACCGAGGCCGTCCAGTCGAAGAGCGGCCTGCTCACGACGCTCGGCTACAAGATCGGCGACCAGCCCGCCGTCGTACTGCCTCGAGGGCTCGATCGCCATCACCGGCGCGCTCGTCCAGTGGCTGCGCGACAACCTCGGCCTGATCAAGGCGTCCCCGGAGGTCGAGGACCTCGCGAAGACGGTCGATGACAACGGCGGCGATCTACTTCGTGCCGGCGTTCTCGGGCCTGTTCGCGCCGTACTGGCGGAGCGACGCCCGCGGCGTCATCGCCGGCCTCACCCGGTACGTCAACAAGGGCCACATCGCCCGGGCGGCGCTCGAGGCGACGGCGTGGCAGACCAAGGAGGTCGTGGACGCCATGAACGCCGACTCGGGCGTCGAGCTCGACGTCGCTCAAGGTCGACGGCGGCATGGTCTACAACGAGCTGCTGATGCAGTTCCAGGCCGACGTCCTCGACGTGCCGGTGATCCGGCCCGACGGTCGCCGAGACGACGTCGCTCGGCGCCGCCTACGCCGCCGGCCTCGCGGTCGGCTTCTGGTCCGAGGTCGAGGACCTGCGCGCCAACTGGGGCAAGGACAAGGAGTGGCAGCCTCAGATGGACGCCGAGCGAGCGGGAGAAGGAGTACCGCTTGTGGAAGAAGGCCGTCACGAGGACCTTCGACTGGGTCGAATAGCCGAGACCTGAAGAGAAGGGCCCGGCGCGAAGCGGCTGCCGGGCCCTTCCTAGTCCTCCGACTCCTGCCCTTCGGCGAAGTCGCCCTTCTTTTCGTCCTCGGGGTGGTGCTCGACGTCTTCCACGCCCTCGGCGAAGCTTCCCTCGTGCCTATGCTCCGATTCTTCTTCGCCTTCCGCGAAGTCGCCCTTATCGGACTCGGGGTGGTGCTCGCTCTCCTCGACCCCTTCGGCGAAGCTGCCTTCGTGCTCGTGGCTCTCGTTCCCCATTTCGTCTCCTCCTGCGGGGCGCCAGCCGGGCACCCGGTCGACGGTACGAGTCTACAAGCGCATCACGGCCTCCAGCGACCGGGTCGCGACTGCGATACTCGAACGGCCTCGCTATGGCACTGATGATCGAGTTCGGCGGGTAGCGTGGCGTCTCTCCAGACCGAGGCGCTCGTGATCGGTGGTGGCTCGACCGGCGCCGGCGTAGCGCGTGACGCGGCCATGCGCGGCCTGCGGACGGTGCTCGTCGAGCGCAAGGACCTGGCCGACGGCACCACCGGCCGCTTCCACGGGCTGCTCCACTCCGGCGGCCGCTACGCGGTCAAGGACCCGGACGCGGCGAAGGAGTGCATCGCGGAGAACGTCATCTTGCGACGAACCGCCTCCGACTGCATCGAGGACACCGGCGGTCTGTTCGTCTGCACGCCGTGGGACGATCCTGCCTTCGGCGACGAGTTCGTCGCAGGCTGTCGAGCGACGGGCGTTCCGGTCGAGGAGATTCGGGCCGCGGAGGCACTGCGCCGAGAACCGCGCTTGCACCCCCGCACCTCGCGGGCCTTCACGGTTCCCGACGCCGCGATCGACGCCTGGAAGCTCGTCTGGGGATGCGCCCGGTCCGCGGAGGAGTACGGCGCCCGAATCCTGCTCTACCACCGGGTGCTGGAGCTCGAGCGCGACGGTCGAAAAGTGACCGGCGCGCTCGTCCGCAACGAGTTGACGGGCGAAGAGCTACGTATTCACGCCGACGTCGTCATCAACGCGGCGGGAGCCTGGGCGGGGCAGATCGCCGAGCTCGCGGGCTGCCGCGTCAACGTTCTTCCAGGCAAGGGAATCATGATCGCCATGAACCACCGGCTGGTGAACACGGTCGTCAACCGCTGCAAGATGCCGGCGGACGGAGACATCATCGTTCCGATCCGGACGGTCTGCGTCGTCGGGACGACCGATACGCGGGTCGCCGATCCCGACGAGCTCGAGGTCACGCAGTCCGAGATCGGCGAGATGCTCGACGAGGGCGAGAAGCTCGTCCCGGGCTTCCGCGAAGCACGCGCGCTTCGCGTCTGGGCGGGAGCGCGCCCGCTCTTCTCGCTCGAGGAAGTCTCGGACACACGGGAGGTGACGCGGTCACACGCGCTTCTCGACCACCGCGAGCGAGACGGCGTCGACGGGCTCGTGACGATCACCGGCGGCAAGACGACGACGTTTCGGCTCATGGCCGAGGCGGCCGTGGATGCCGCGTGCGAACAGCTCGGCGTCGATCGCTCGTCGCGGACGGCCGAGGAGCCGCTCCCGGGCTCGGAGGACGGGCGGTTCTACTTCCTCGGCTCGCGCCTGCGCGCGCGTGAGCCCGTTCCGCAGACGGACGAGATCATCTGCGAGTGCGAGTTGATCACTCGCGAGCGACTGGAGGAGGCGATGCGCCGGCGCGGCACCGCGAATCTCGACGACATCCGCCGTACGGTGCGGCTCGGGATGGGCCCCTGCCAGGGCGGCTTCTGCACGTACCGCGCAACCGGGATCCTCCACGCGGTGGAGCGGCTCGATCACCGGGCTGCGAACGCCTCGCTGGTCTCGTTTCTGGAGGAACGCTGGAAGGGCGTCCATCCGATCCTCTACGGCGACCAGGTGCGGCAGGCCTGGCTCGACGACTGGATCTTCCAGGGCCTGCTCGGCGTGCAGCACTTGCCGACGTGACGTACGACACGATCGTGATCGGCGCCGGCGTCGCGGGTCTGACCGCGGCGCTGCGCCTGGCGGACGAGGGCAAGCGCGTGCTGGTGACGGCGAAAGGCGTCGGTTCAACGCACCTCGCTCCGGCAACGATCGACGTCCTCGGCTTCGATCCCGCACCGGTGGCGAGGCCCGCGGAGGCGCTGCCCGCCTTCACGGCCGCGAACCCCGAGCATCCGTACGCCCGCCTCCAGCCCGGGCTTATCGCCGCAAGCGTCGAGTGGTTCAAGGAACGTTTGCCGGCGATCGGTTACCAGGGCGGCCTGGAGGAGAACTTCCTTCTCCCGACCGCGGTCGGCGCAGTGAAGCCGTCCGCGCTCGTCCCGGAGACGATGGCAGCAGGTGACCTTCGCGCCGGTGGCCAATGCGTGTTCGTCGGGCTCGGGCTCAAGGACTTCTACCCTGCCTACCTGGCGGACAACCTCGCGCATGCTCGGCTCGACGGCCAAGCAGTCTCTGCCCGTGCGATCGAGGTGTCGCTGCCGCTCGCGGGCAGGCCAGACCGGAGTAGCGCCGGCTTTGCAAGGCTGCTCGAGGAGCCGTCAGTTCGTGACGCGCTCGTCCGTGAGCTGACCCCGAAGCTCGAGCGGGACGAACGGGTCGGCTTTCCCGCGGTGCTCGGCCTCGCACGGGCGGGCGAGGTTTGGCGTGAGCTCGAGGCGAGACTGGCGCGGCCCGTGTTCGAAGTTGCGACCCTGCCGCCCTCGATGTCGGGTATCCGCCTGTACAACGCGATGAGCTCTGCGCTGCGCGAGGCGGGTGGCCGGGTGCACGTCGGCGAGCCGGTTGTCGGGGCCGAGACCAGCGGTGGGCGGGTCGAAGCCGTCATCACCCAGCCGACGGCGCGGGCGACGACCTACCGCGCCGACTCGTTCGTGCTCGCGACGGGCGGGTTTGCGTCCGGCGGGCTCCAGGTCGACTCCTACGGGGAGGTGTCGGAAAGCGTCTTCGGCCTCCCGCTCGTCGACACGCCGCTCCCGGGCGGAACGCGCTTCCTGCCGGACTACTTCGCCGAGCATCCGTTGAATCGCGTCGGAGTCGCAGTCGATGACCGACTTAGGCCGATCAGCGCGGACGGCCGGCCCGTCTACCAGAACCTCCATGCGAGCGGCGCGACCGTCGCCGGCGCCTGCCCATGGCGCGAGGCCTCCGGCAACGGGCTCAGCCTGGCGACGGGATACGCTGCCGCCGCAGCGATTCTTGAAGGGGCCTCATGACAGAGCTCGTCCGCGACTCGCTCGACCATTGCGTCAAATGCACGATCTGCGAGACGTTCTGTCCGTACTCGCAGGTGACGCCGCTCTTTCCGGGCCCGAAGTACGTCGGGCCGCAGGCGGAGCGGTATCGCGGCACCGGGGCCTCGGTGGATGCATCGGTCGACTACTGCTCGGGCTGCGGAATCTGCACGCAGGTCTGCCCGCAGGGCGTGAAGATCGCGGAAATCAACTCTCAGGCCCGAGCTCGGCTCTGGGAGGAGCGGGGCATTCCGCTCCGCAACCAGGTGATCGCCAGGCCGAGCGTGCTCGGCCGCCTCGGGACTCCTGTTGCACCCCTGGCCAACTGGACGCTTCGGGCACGACCTCTGCGGTTGCTCGCCGAGCGCGTGCTCGGCATCCATCGCGACGCGCCCGTGCCCCGGTTCGCCGGCCGGACTTTCCAGGACTGGGCGCGGGAGCACCGCAGCCCGGTGGCCGAGCGAAGCGTCGTCTACTTCCACGGGTGCGGCACCAACTACTACGAGCCCGGCGTCGGGGAGATGGTCGTCGAAGTCCTCGAGCACAACGGGTTCAACGTCCTCGTCCCGCCTCAGGACTGCTGCGGGCTCCCGCTGCAGTCGAACGGCAACTTCAAGGCCGCACGCGTCTACGTGCGGCACCTCGTGGCCAATCTGGCTCGGTACGCCCGCGACGGCCTGCCGATCGTGGCGAACGCGACGAGCTGCAGCCTGATGCTCAAGCGCGAAGCGCGTGAGATTCTCGGCGTCCGCGACGAAGACGTCCGCGTGGTGAGCGAGGCGACGTACGACGTGTGCGAGTTCCTGCTCCTGTTGCACGAGCGCGGAGAGCTGCGAACGGACCTGCAACCCCTCGCGCTGACCGTTCCCTACCACGCGCCCTGCCAGCTGCGAGGGCACGGAATCGGCAAGCCCGCCCTCGACCTGCTCGCGCTGATTCAGGATCTGCGGGTCATCGAGCTGGACGCCGACTGCTGCGGGATCGCCGGGACCTACGGCCTGAAGAAAGAGAAGTACGAGATCTCGATGGCCGTCGGGGAGCCGCTGTTCAGCGCTCTGCGCGAGGCCGGCGGCGATCTCGCGGCCTGTGACAGCGAGACGTGTCGGTGGCAGATCGAGCACGGCGCCGCCGTCCACGCCGTCCATCCCGTCGAGCTTCTGCATCGCGCCTACGGGCTCGGTCCCAACGGCGCCGCCGGTTAACCGGTGGTCGGGCTCGTCATCGTCACCCACAGCGCGACGCTCGCCGCAGGCGTTGCCGAGCTGGCGCGCGGTATGGGCGGTGACGTCCCGATCGAGCTTGCCGGCGGGATCGACGCCCCGGAGCCCGGGCTCGGCACCGACGCCGTCCGCGTGGCCGAGGCGATCGAGCGGGCCGACCAGGGTGACGGAGTCCTCGTACTGATGGATCTCGGCAGCGCGGTGCTGAGCGCGGAGATGGCGCTCGACATGATTTCGGCGGAGCGCCGCGCGCGTGTGCTGCTCACCCAAGCGCCACTAGTTGAAGGGGCAGTCGCGGCTGCCGTCACGGCCAAGCTCGGCGCCTCGCTGGAGGAGGTGGCGGCCGAGGCCCGCGGCTCGCTCCAACCGAAGATCGCCCATCTCGGCACCGGCGAGGAGGAGGCACCGGTCCAACCAGGCTCCGATGACGAATCCGCGACTGTCACGTTGGAGGTGCGGAACCCGCTCGGCTTGCACGCGCGCCCGGCAGCGCGCTTCGTTCAGACCGCTGGGAGCTTCGACGCCGATGTGACCGCCACCAATGTGACGACCGGCCGTGGGCCCGCGAGCGGGCGGAGTCTGAACGAGCTGGCGACGCTCGGGGTGCGGCAGGGCCACGAGGTGCTCGTCGCGGCGCGCGGGGCGCAGGCAGATGAGGTCCTTGCTGCGCTGTCCGCGCTGGCCGAGCGCGATTTCGACGAGCGGCAAGAGCCCGCTGCCGCGCCGCCGCCGGCCCGTTCCTCTCCATCCGCACGCTCCGGCGACGGCTCGCTGCAGGGGCTCGCCGGTGCGCCCGGAGCGGCGCTTGGACCCGCCCGTCACTTTCGCGCGGCGGAGCCGGAGATCCCGACCGGTCCGGCGAGCGATCCGGCCGCGGAGTGGGAGGCGCTCGAGCGCGCCCTCGAGCGCGTGCGGAAGGAGATCCAGGCCACACGTGAGTCTGTCGCCGCCCGGGCGGGCGAGTACAACGCGGCGATCTTCGACGCTCATCTCCTCTTCCTCGATGACGAAGCGCTGCTCGAGCCTGCGCGACGGGCCATCTTCGAGGACGGGCTCAACGCGGCGCAGGCGTGGCACACGGCTACCGAGGCCGTGACAGCCGGCTACCGGAGCCTCGACGACGACTATCTCCGGGCGCGGGCGGAAGACGTGACGGGTGTAGCTCGACAGGTGGTCGCCGAGCTCGTTGGCGGCGATCGAGGCGGCCGGGCCGTGGTCGAGCGCGGAATCGTGATCGCGCCCGATCTGACGCCGGCCGACACGGCGGCACTCGACCGCGAGCTCGTCCAGGGAATCGCCACCGCGCACGGCAGCGCAACCTCGCACAGCGCCATCCTGGCCCGCTCGCTCGGGATCCCGGCGGTGGTCGGGGTCGGGGAAGACCTGCTCGACGTTCAGGAGGGGACGCCACTCGTCCTGGACGGGGACGCGGGCGCCGTTTACGTGGACCCCGGGGAGGAGGTCGTGCGCGACTACGAGCGTCGCCAGGCCGAGCGGGAAGAATCGGCGCTCCGCGTGCTCGCGTCGGCGCGGCGAGCCGGCGCAGACCCTGGACGGGCGCAGGATCGAAGTCGTGGCCAACGTCGGGTCGCCGGCAGACGTCGACCTAGCAGTCGCCAACGGCGCCGAGGGAGTCGGTCTCCTGCGTACGGAGTTCTTGTTCCTCGAACGCGAGTCTCTTCCCTCGGAGGAGGAGCAGTTCGCCGCCTACGACGACATCGCGGCACGGCTGAAGGGACTGCCCCTGGTCCTCCGCACTCTCGACGTCGGTGCGGACAAGCCGCTCCCGTACCTGCCGAGCAGGCCCGAGGCGAACCCCTTCTTGGGCGTACGCGGGATCCGGCTCGGGCTCGACCAGCCGGAGCTCCTCGAGGCCCAGTTGCGGGCGGTGCTGCGGGCTGCGGCGGCACACCCGCTGAAAGTGATGTTCCCAATGGTCGCGACGCTCGCCGAGTACCGCGAGGCCGTGTCGGTGCTCGAGCGCGCGCGTGAACAACTCGAGCACGCGGGGGAGACGGCCGGGCAGTTGGAAGTCGGCATCATGGTCGAGGTTCCGGCGGCTGCACTAGCCGCCGAAGCGTTCGCACCGGAGGTCGACTTCTTCTCGATCGGGACGAACGATCTGACGCAGTACACACTCGCGGCCGAGCGCGGAAACGAGCGGCTCGCCGACCTCGCCGATGCGCTCCACCCGTCCGTCTTGCGCCTCATCGAGGCCGTCACGGAGTCGGCTCAGCGGCACGGGAAGTGGGTCGGCGTCTGCGGTGAGCTGGCGTCGGAGCCGCTGGCGGTGCCGGCGCTCGTCGGGCTCGGTGTCACCGAGTTGAGCGTCAACCCGCCGGCGATCCCGACGGTCAAGGAAGCGGTGCGTCAGGTCGACTCCGAAGCCGCGGCGGCCCTCGCGCGCGAGGCGCTGGGCTTGGCGTCCGCCGACGAGGTTCGCGCGCTCCTCGCCGGCGAAGCAGCGGCGATCGCCAGGTCGGAGCAGGCGGCGCCGTGATCGCACAGCCCGGCGCTCACGTCTCCATCCTGCTCGGCATCACGTGGGTCCGCATCCTGCTCGTGCCGGTCGTCATGGCGCTGATCCTGCTCGGGCCCGACCGGAGCACTGCATACACAGTCGCCGCGGTCTGCTTCGCGGTCGCCGGGGCGACGGACTTCATCGACGGCTACCTCGCGCGCCGCTGGGCGCGGACCACGACCTTCGGCTCGTTTCTCGACACGACGGCCGACAAGTTGCTCGTCTCAGGCGCGCTCATCGCTCTCGTCGACGTTGGTCGGGCCTCTCCGTGGGTAGCGGTGATCATCATCGGTCGAGAGTTGCTGATTCTCGGTCTCCGCGGCGTCGTAGCCGCCGAGGGCACCGTCTTCGCACCCTCGATCTGGGGCAAGCTCAAGACGAACGTCCAGTTCGTCGCGATTCTGCTCGCGATCCTGCGTTTCGGCGACCCGATCGGGCCGCTGTACTTCGACGAGTGGGCGATGATCGTCGCCGCAGTGGTCACGGTCATGTCCGCCGTCGAGTACCTGACGCGCTTCTCATCCGCTATCAAGGGCGCGAGTTAGCTGCAGGTGCCCGAAACGGCATTCGTCACCGGGGGTACCGGCTTCGTCGGGGGCGCGATCGTCGAACGCCTCGTCTCGACCGGCTGCGCGGTCAAGGCGCTCACACGCTCCGACGACGGCGCGCGCACACTACGTGCACTGGGAGCCGAGCCCGTGCGCGGCGACGTCCTCGACCGACGAACGCTCCTGGAGGCCATGCGAGGTTGCGGAGTCGTCTACCACGCCGCTGGTGTCAACGCCTTCTGTCTTCGCGACACCTCGCCGCTCTTCGACGTGAACGTACGCGGCTCTGTGAACGCCGTCCACGCAGCTGCCGATGCAGGTGTCAGGCGCATCGTCTACACGTCGTCCGCGGCCACGCTCGGGGAGGAGCGCGGGAGCGAGGGAAGCGAGAGCTCGCCCCACCGCGGGTCGTTTCTCTCGAGCTACGAGCGCTCGAAGTTCGAGGCGGAGCGTGCAGTCATGACGGCGGCCGCACGCGCGGGGAATCGAGGTCGTGTCGGTCAACCCGGCTTCTGTTCAAGGCCCCGGTCGGGCTACGGGCACCGCGCGCTTGCTGCTCGACTATCTGAATGGGAGGTTGAAGGTCGTCGTCGACTCGACGATCAGCCTCATCGATATCGCCGACTGCACTGAGGGTCACGTACGCGCGGAGGCTCGCGGGAAGCCGGGCGAGCGGTACGTGCTCAGTGGTGCCACGATCTCCGTCCTGGACGGCATCCGGCTGCTCGAGCGCCTGACGGGGGTCGAGCGGAAGGTGCGCTCGCTGCCGCCAGCGTTCGCCCTGGCCGCGGCCATGGCCGTCGAGACGGGTGCGCGGCTCCGTCGAAGGAACCCGCCCATCTGCCGGGAGCTGGTGCGGACGGCGCTGCACGGCCATGCCTACGATGGATCGAGAGCCGCACGAGAGCTCGGCGTTGGCTACACGCCGGTCGAGGAGACCCTTCGCCGGACGATCGACTGGTTTAGGGCGGAGGGCCTCGTTCGCAGGGCAGCCGTCTGACGGCTGCGCATCGTAGAATCGAGCCAGCTCCACCCCGACCGTATGCGCGACCTCATCCTCGTTACCGCCGGCTATCTAATCGGAAGCATCCCCTCCGGGTATGTCGTCGCCAAGCTTCTGCGTGGTGTCGACATCCGAACGGTCGGCTCCGGAAATCTCGGCGCCGCGAACGTCTGGCGCGCACTCGGGTTCAAGGCCGGTCTCGCCGTCGCCGTTCTCGACGTCGGCAAGGGCTTCACGGCCGCGCTGCTCGGCCTGTGGGCCGGAGACGAGCTCACCGGTCTTCTCGCTGGGATCGCCGCGATGGTCGGCCACTGGCGTCCGCTCTTCATGGGCCTCCGCAAGGGAGGGAAGATCGTCGCGACGACGGGCGGCGTTGCGCTCGCGCTCGCCCCGCTCGCCTCTCTGGCCACCGGGGGGGTCTGGGTGGTCGCGTTTCTCCTCACGCGCTATACATCGGTCGCGTCGATGCTGGCCGCTCTCGCGCTGCCCTTGTTCGCGCTCGCCTTCGGCTCCTCAACCCTGGTTGTGATCTTCTCCGCAGGTGCTGCTCTCGCGATCCTGCTCCTGCACCGGGCGAACATCGGTCGACTCTTGTCCGGGACCGAGAATCGCTTCGAGCTCAGCCGCCGGCCGAGCGTCTCACGCGAGAGAACAACAAACGCACCCGCGCCTGCGCATCGTGGGCGTGTGCGGCGGGCCTTTCGGCGCCTGGTTCCAGGCGAGGGCGGCTCGGGCTGAACGAGACCGACTCGGCTTGGGGCTGAGGCCCCGAGCGCAGCGAAATGGCAGCGCTCAAGGTTCGACTTTCGTGGGCCGATGTCCGAGTCCATGGGCGTCACTCGGCTCCTGCGGATCTCCCTGCTCGCGGTCCTTGCGATCGCCGTCTCCGGCTGCGGTACGGCCAGGCAGGCAGCCTCGACCCCCGAGGGCGCCGACTTCGCCCCGGCGAGCACCGCCGTCTACGTGACCGGCGTCACGGACCCGGCCTCGAGCCAGTGGGCGAAGGCCGACGAGCTGCTCGGCCATTTTCCGGGACGGGAGAAGCTGCTCGCCGAGGCCCGCAAGGACTTGCTCGACGACGGCCTGACCTGGGAGCGCGACGTGAAGCCCGCCCTTGGCGCCGAGCTCGACCTCGCGCTGCTCGACTTCAACGACGCCGAGCACAACTACGTCTTCTTCACGAAGCCGAAGGACCAGGCCAAGTTCGACCACCTGCTCGAGACCGGCGACGACCCGCAGGTGCACCGCGAGATCGACGGCTGGACGGTCTTCGCCGACAACCGCCGGGCGCTCGACAACTTCGAGCAGGCCCGCGAGTCCGGCGACACGCTCGCCGACGAGCCGGCGTTCCAGGACGCGATGAGCCACCAGCCCGACGACGCCGTCCTGCGCGGCTATGTCAGCGGGCAGCGTCTCTACCAGCTGATCCAGCAGGAAGCCGCGAAGAGCCCCGACGCGCGCGGTCTCGAGCGGTTCTCGGAGAGCTTCGGCAAGCTCGAGTCGGTCTCGTTCTCCGCCGGCGCCGAGGACGACGGAGTCGCCGTCCAGGCCGCGTACAAGAGCAAGGGTCAGCCGACGACCGGCAGCTTCACGCCGCAGCTGGACCAGGTCCTTCCGGCGGACGCGCTCGCCTACGTCGCGTTCGGCAACCTCGAGGACGCATTCGACAACGCCCTGCTCTCGAGCGACGCGAACCTCCCCGGTGTGAAGACGAACATCACGGAGCTCGAGCAGGCGCTCGGCTTCTCGATCAAGTCCGACCTCCTCCCGCTCTTCTCGAAGGAGGGCGCGATCGCCGTCTACCGGGGCGGGGCGGAGACCCCGAACGTGCTCGTCGTGCTCCAGGTTCCGGACGAGGCGAAGGCGCGCAAGATCGTCGACCGCTTCGCCGCGCTCGCGTCACTCGGCGGCCAGCATGTGCGACCGGTAATGATCCACGGCGTCGAGGGCAAGCAGATCCTCCTCGACGGGCCTCTCGATCACGGTCGTCGTCGCAGACGGAAAGCTGGTCCTCTCGAATGACGAGGCGCTCGTCAACCAGGCGCTCGGGAACGGCGAGAAGCTCGCCATGGATTCCGTCTACCAGGAGGCGCTCGACACGTCGGGCGCTCCACGCGAGATGTCGTCGCTCGTCTACCTGAACCTCAAGTCGGGCATCCCCTACGTCTTCCATCTCGTCGGATCGGGCTCGGTTCCGACG
Source organism: uncultured Actinomycetes bacterium (assembly GCA_963825795.1). Classification (GTDB taxonomy): domain Bacteria; phylum Actinomycetota; class Thermoleophilia; order Gaiellales; family Gaiellaceae; genus VAXT01. Next base: position 279,826 of record CAWGVD010000056.1, read on the forward strand.
GACGTGCGCGCCAACACCGCGCCGCTGCGCTCGACGGTTCTCTACTCGAAGCAGGACGGCGACCGGACGACCATTTCGGGCTTCTTGACGATCAAGTAGCCTCTCGCGGGATGTCGTCCCGCGAGTTTCTGTTCACCTCGGAGTCCGTGACCGAGGGCCATCCGGACAAGATCGCCGACCAGGTGTCGGACTCGGTGCTCGACGCCGTTCTGCGGGACGACGTCAACGGCCGCGTTGCCTGCGAGACGCTGATCACGACCGGGCTCGTCGTCGTCGCCGGCGAGATCTCGACCGAGACCTATGTCGACGTCGCGCACATCGTCCGCGAGAAGATCTCCGAGATCGGCTACACCCACTCGGAGTGGGGCTTCGACGCGACGACGTGCGGCGTCGTCGTCGCGATCGACGAGCAGTCGCCGGACATCGCGCAGGGCGTGGACTCGTCGTACGAGGTGCAGCACGACCCGGGCGACGACGACCCGCTCGACAAGCTCGGCGCGGGCGACCAGGGGATGATGTTCGGGTACGCGACGAACGAGACGAAGGAGCTGATGCCCCTTCCGATCATGCTCGCGCACAAGATCTGCAAGCGGCTCGCCGAGGTGCGCAAGGCGGGCGACCTGCCGTACCTGCGCCCCGACGGCAAGGCGCAGGTCACCGTCCGCTACGAGGTCGACGAGCACGGCGCTCAGAAGCCGGTCGAGCTCGAGCGCATCCTGGTCTCGACGCAGCACTCGGACGGGATCAGCTCGGAGGACCTGATCAAGCCGGACATCATCGACCGCGTCCTGCGTCCGATCCTGCCCGGGCACCTGTACGACGAGAAGCGCCTCCACGAGCGCGACTTCGTCTACGTCAACCCGACGGGGAAGTTCGTCCTCGGCGGGCCGATGGGCGACACGGGGCTCACCGGCCGGAAGATCATCGTCGACACGTACGGGGGCGCTGCACGGCACGGCGGCGGCGCTTTCTCCGGCAAGGACCCGACGAAGGTCGACCGCTCGGCGGCGTATGCGGCCCGCTACGTGGCGAAGAACCTCGTCGCGGCCGGGCTCGCCGACCGCTGCGAGGTCAACGTCGCCTACGCGATCGGCGTCGCGCGGCCGGTCTCGATCGCCGTGCGGACGTTCGGCTCGGAGAAGATCCCGGCCTCACGCATGGAGGAGCTCGTCGAGGAGCACTTCGACCTGCGGCCGGGCGCGATCATCCGCGACCTCGACCTGCGGCGGCCGATCTACTCGAAGACGGCTGCGTACGGGCACTTCGGCCGCGACGACCACGACTTCACGTGGGAGCGGACCGACAAGGCCGAGGCGCTGCGCGAGGCCGCCGGCATCGGCGAGCCTGCAACCGCCTAGCGGTCTGTTGACCTCGCGTTAAGCGTCGTCCGCGCTGACAATCCGCGCGCCTCTCGCACGCGTATTTCCCGGTGACGAGCCCCACGGAAGACCACTCGGAGGCTCGGCACTCACTCTCTAGGAGGGCCAAAATGCGCAATGCGAAACTGATCGTGCCCGTGATCCTCGTGCTAGCCGTGGCAGCGCTGATCGGTGCGCTCGCCGCGCGGTCGATGAGCGACAGCCACAAGCAGGCCGTCGTCAAGACGAGGATGGTCTCGGGGAAGACGCTTCTGGTCAACCGTCGCGGCCTGACGCTCTATCACCTGAGCGTCGAGCGGAAAGGGCACTTCATCTGCAAGAACTCGGCGTGCCTCGCGCTGTGGCACCCGCTCGTCGTCGCCAAGGGCGTGACACCGACCGGCGCCAAGTCGCTCGGCACCGTCAGGCGTCCCGACGGCCGGTCGCAGGTGGCCTACAAGGGCGGCCCGCTGTACACGTTCGTCCAGGACCAGAAGCCCGGCGACATGAAGGGCAACGGCTTCAAGGATGTCGGCACGTGGCAGGTCGTCACGGTGTCCGGCAAGGCCGCACCGACCAGTCCACCGCCGTCGTCCGGCGGCGGGTACGGAGGCGGCGGCTACTAACCCCCACCCGGTCTGGGGGGACCTCCCGGGTCTCCCCAGACCCTCCCCTACTGAGCCTTGACGAAGAGGCCGGCAGCGGCCTTTTCGGCAATCGCCTGCTCGCGGCCGTCGACCTTCACCGTGAACTGGCCGGCGGCGGGCTGCGCGTCGCTGAGCTCGATCTTCGTCCCGGGCACGTAGCCCTCGTCGTAGAACCAGTGCAGGAGCTCGCCGTCGTGCTCGGCGAGCCGCACGATCGTCGCCTTCGCCGGCGCCTCGAGCGCCGCGAGCGGTGCCAGCTCGTTGTTCTCCGCCTGCTCGAAGTCGGGGTCGACCGGCCAGCCGTGCGGGCAGCGCTCCGGGTAGCCGAGCTTCTCCTCCATCCGCTCGACCATGTCGTCGGAGAACGTCTCGCCGATGTCGTCCGCGTACACGTGCGCCTCCGCGGCCGTGTAGCCCATGAAGTCGGTCAGCAGCCGCTCGACGATGCGGTGCTTGCGGACGACCTTCTCCGCGCGTTTCCGGCCCGCGGGCGTGAGCAGCGCCTCCTTGTGCTCGCCGCGCCTGACGAGGCCCTCCTTCTCGAGCCGCTTCAGCATCTCGCCGGCCGAGGCGCGCGAGACGCCGAGCATCTCGGCGACGCGCGACGCGAGCGTGGGGGAGGATCTGCTCGCCTGCGGGCTGTACTCGCCGATCGGGAACGCGAGGAAGTAGATCGTCTCCAGGTACTCGTCGACTGAGTGGCGCGCGGCCATCGGCCTTCGAATATAGTGCAGCCGCTTGTAAGGTTCGCCTTACAAACCGAAGAAGGAGCCCCAGACCAAGCATGTCCACAACTCAGCTGCTCGTCCTCGGCGCGCTCGCCGGCTTCACGATCTTCCTCGGTCTTCCGATCGGACGGATCAAGAGCGCGAGCACGCGGCTGAAGGCGGCGCTGAGCGCGATGGCGACGGGAATCCTGCTCTTCCTGCTCTGGGACGTGCTCGTCCACGGCATCGAGCCCGTCGAGGCGGCGCTGACGTCGGCGACCGACGAAGGCGGGTCGTGGGTCGACTTCGTCCAGCTCGCGGTGACGTTCGCAGCCGGCGCCACGATCGGCATGATGAGCCTCGTCTACTACGACCGGTGGTTCGGCCGCCAGCGCAGCAAGGCGATGCTCGGCCCGGGCGCCGCGTCCGCGGCGGAGTTCGAGCGCTCGTGGGTGGCCGGTCTCTCGCCCGCGGCCTGGCTCGCGCTGCTGATCGCGACGGGCATCGGGCTGCACAACTTCTCCGAGGGGCTCGCGATCGGGCAGTCCGCGGCCCAGGACCAGGTCACGCTCGCGCTCGTCCTCATCATCGGCTTCGGCCTGCACAACGCGACCGAGGGCTTCGGCATCGTCGCGCCGCTCTCGGGCTCCGAGACGCGGCCCACGTGGAAGTTCCTGTTCCTGCTGGGGCTGATCGGCGGCGGTCCGACCTTCGTCGGGACGCTGCTCGGCCACGTCTGGGTGAACGAGACCGTGTCGGTCGCCTTCCTCGCGCTCGCGGCCGGCTCGATCCTCTACGTCGTGATCCAGCTGATGAACGTCAACCAGAAGCTCGGGTACAAGACGCTCGTCGCCTGGATGCTGCTCGCGGGGCTGTTCCTCGGCTTCGCGACCGACTTCATCATCGAAGCCGCCGGAGTCTGATCTCGCTTCCCTGACCGGCGACCCGCTCCCGCCCGGCGGAGCCGGGCTCCGCAGGCCGCCTCGCGCCGCTGAGCGCCCTCCCGCGAGCGGGCCGTGTGACAAACACTGTCCCACTCGCATACGGACGCTCAGCGACACGTCAGGAAACCGAGAAGCATGTCTCGCCGTCCCACTAGCCTGCGGGGCGTGACGCACTACGCCTCGGTCTATCCGCTCGTGACGACGCGTGCTCTGGCACGCCCGTTCACGTACGAGGTGCCCGAGGATGTCGTACGCGGGGACGTCGTCTCGGTCAGGCTCGGCGGGGCTCGTCAGCGAGGGGTTGTGATCGATCTCGAGGACTCGCCCCCGGCGGGGATCGAGGCCGTCCCGATCGAGCGCGTCGTCGAGTCGCTGCCCGCTCCGCTCGTCGAGCTCGCGCTCTGGGTCGCCGACTACTACGGCTCGACGCCCGGCCGCGCGCTCGCGCTCGTCGCCCCGCCGAAGCGCGCGCGCCGCAAGGTGCTGCCGCAGCCGGCCGAGCGGGACGCTCTGGAAGGCGAGCCGGAGCCGCAGGCGCTGACGGCCGCGCAGGAGCGTGCGCTCGCCAGGCTCGGGCGCGCGTACGACGAGACCGGCGGCCATTTCCTCCTCTACGGCGCCACCGGCAGCGGGAAGACCGAGGTCTACCTGCAGGCCGCGGCCGACGGCGCTCGCCCGCGACCTCGGCGTGATCGTCCTCGTGCCCGAGATCGCGCTCGCACCGCAGACCGTGGGCCGCTTCCGGGCACGCTTCGGCGACCGCGTGGCGATCCTGCACTCGTCGCTCAGCGAGGCGGAGCGGCGAGACGAGCGCGAGCGCATCGCGTCAGGGGCGGCGCCGATCGTGATCGGTGCGCGCTCGGCCGTCTTCGCCCCGCTTCCGCGGCTCGGCCTGATCTGCGTCGACGAAGAGCACGACGCCGGGTACAAGCAGGAGTCCGACCCGCGCTACGACGCGCGCACGGTGGCTGCGAAGCGCGCCTCGCTGGAAGGCGCCGTCGCGATTTACGGAAGCGCGACGCCGCGCCCCGAGAGCTGGGACCGGCTCGAGCGCCTCGACCTCGGCGAGCGAATCGGCGTCCGCGGTCCGACGGTGCGCACGATCGACCTGCGCGGCGAGGCCGGCTACCCGCTGTCCGCGCCGCTCCTCGCGGAGCTCGGCAAGCTCGCCGAGGGCGGAGGCAAGGCGATCCTCCTGCTCAACCGCCGCGGCGTCGCGCCCGCGCTGCACTGCCGCGCATGCGGCGAGACGAGGCGCTGCCCGAATTGCGACGTCGCGCTCGTCCTGCACCGCGACGAGGCGCTGCACTGCCACCACTGCGGCTTCGCGGACGCAGTCGCCCGAAGCTGCCCCGCCTGCGGCTCGGTCGAGCTCGCGCGGATCGGCGCCGGGACGCAACGGCTCGAGCGAGAGCTGGAGGCGCACGTTCCCGAGCTCGAGCGCTTTCGGCTCGACGCCGACGCGACCGAGAAGCCCGGCGAGCCGGCGGCGACGCTGAGGCGCTTCGCCGCCGCCGAGCGCGCAGTGCTCGTCGGGACGCAGATGGTCGCCAAGGGGCACCACTTCGCGAACGTCTCGCTCGCGGCCGTGATCGACGCCGACACGGGTCTCGGCGTGCCGGACTTCCGCGCCGAGGAGCGCACGTTCCAGCTCGTCACGCAACTTGCCGGGCGCAGCGGCCGGGACGCGCCCGGGCGCGTCCTCGTCCAGACGTTCCAGCCCGAGTCGCGGGCCGTCGCGCTCGCCGCGCGCCAGGACGTCGAAGGCTTCCTCGCGGGCGAGCTCGAGCGCAGGCGCGAACTGGGCTATCCGCCCTACCGGCACCTGGTTCGCATCCTCGTCTCGGGGCCGGAACGGGAGGACGCGATGCGCGCGCTGACGGAGGTCGCCGACGGGCTCGCGGATGCTCCGGGCGAGCTCCTCGGCCCGGCCGCGCTGTTCCGGCTTCGGGGACGGCACCGCGCGCAGCTCGTCGCGAAGACGGAGAGCCCGCGGGAGGTTGCGTCGCGGGCCGCAAGGCTGCTGGCGTCCGCGGCCCGGGCGATGCGCGAGGCCGATCTGACAGCCGTCGTCGACGTTGACCCCCAGAGCCTCTGACTACACTCGAAGCCATGGCGGAGCAGGGCCAAGTCAAGACCGACGACGAGCTCGACGCGCAGGCCGCGGCGACGAGGCGGCTCGCGCTCGCGCAGATCCGCCAGTACCCGGATCCGGTGCTCCGCCTCGAGGCCCAGGAGGTGCAGGAGTTCGACGGCGACCTCGCGCAGCTCGTCGAGCGGATGATCAGGCTCATGCAGGACGCGCGCGGGGTCGGGCTCGCTGCGAACCAGGTCGGGATCCTGCGCCGCGTGTTCGTGATCCAGGCCGACGAGGAGCAGGAGCCGAGGGCGCTCGTCAACCCGGTGATCGTCGAGCGTTCCGACGAGCTGGACGAGGACGACGAGGGCTGCCTGTCGATGCAGGGGGTCGTGGTGCCGGTCGAGCGCCCGGTTCGCGTGCGCATCGAGGCGCGCGACGAGGAGGGGAACCCGGTGACGCTCGAGCTCGAGGGGCTGCCCGCGCGGGTCGCGCAGCACGAGCTCGACCATCTCGACGGCGTCCTGATCCTCGATCGCACGACGCCCGAGGGCAAGCGCGAGGCGATGGCGGTCCTGCGCCAGTCCGCGGCACTTTGAAGTCTGGCCGTCGCGGCGACCGCGCCGCTCGGAGCAGACGTCCTCGAACGGCTCGCCGCGAAGCACGAGATCGAGTTCCTGCTCACGCGCCCCGACCGGCAGCGCGGTCGCGGACGCAAGGTGGGTGCTCCTCCGGCGAAGGAGGCGGCGCTTCGCCTGGGCATTCCGGTCCGCCAGGTCGAGCGTCTCGACGAGACGTTCTCGCTCGACGGCGCGGACACGATCGTCGTCGTCGCCTACGGCGCGCTGATCCCGTCGAGCCTGCTCGACCGCGCGAACTGGCTGAACGTGCACCCGTCGCGGCTCCCGCGCTGGCGCGGAGCAGCGCCGATCGAACGCGCGATCATGGCCGGGGACGAGGAGAGCGCGGTGTCCGTGATCCGCCTCGTGGAGGAGCTCGACGCCGGGCCGATCGGCGCCTCGCACGACCTCTCGATCGGCGGCGACACGACTGCCGGGGACGTGTACGCCGAGGTTGCCCGCCTCGCGCCGGAGCTGATCGACGAGGCGCTCGCCAACGACTCCTTCTCGCCGCAGGTCGGAGAGCCGACGTACGCCGAGAAGATCGGCCCGGCCGACCGCGAGCTCGACTGGTCGCGGCCGGCAAAGGAGCTCCACGACCGGATCCGCGCGCTGTCCCCGCACATCGGCGCGCGCGGCGAGGTCGAGGGCCGCCAGCGTGATCGTCTGGCGCGCCCGGCTCGACGGCGACCGCCTCGAGTTGCTCGAGGTGCAGCCGGAAGGCGGGACCCGCATGTCCTACGACGCCTGGCTCCGCGGCTTACGCTCCTGACCATGGGTTGGACCGACTGGGTGCGCGGGCTCGAGATCGAGCCGTCGATCTACGCCGCCGACTTCTCGCGGCTCGGGCGAGCAGCTCGAGACGGTGATGAGCGCGGGCGCGCGGATCTTCCAGTTCGACGTCGGCGACGGACAGTTCGTCGAGCCGATCACGATCGGGCCGATCGTCCTCAAGTCGATCTCGCCGCTCGTCCACGAGCTCGGCGGCGTCCTCGACTGCCACCTGATGATCGTGTCGCCCGAGAAGCACTTCGAGGCGATTGCCGAGGCCGGCGGCGACAGCGTGACCGTGCACTACGAGGTGTGCGACGACCTGCCGGGCGTGATCGCGCAGGCGCGAGAGCTCGGGCTCGGCGTGGGCGTCGCGTTCAACCCGGAGACCGAGCCGGACGCGGTGGCCGAGGCCGCCGGCGGTCTCGTCGACCTCGTGCTCTGCATGAGCATCCACCCGGGCTACTCGGGCCAGCCGTTCATGCCGGAGTCGATCCCGCGCGTGCGGCGGCTCCGCGAGCTGCTGCCCGACGACGTCTACATCCAGGTCGACGGCGGAGTCGGCCCGGACAACGTCCGTGAGCTCCGCGAGGCGGGCGCGAGCCTGCTCGTCGCCGGGACGAGCGTCTTCGGCCAGAAGGACATCGCGGCCGCGTACCGCGACCTCGCCGCGCTCTGATGCTCGAGCGCGCCGTCGAGCTCGCCGAGCGCGGGCGAGGGACGACGCATCCGAACCCGGTCGTCGGAGCGGTCGTCGCGCGCGGCGACGAGGTCGTAGGCGAAGGCTGGCACGAGCGGAAGGGCGGGCCACACGCCGAGGTCGTGGCGCTCGGGGCAGCCGGCGAGGCGGCCCGTGGAGCGACGCTGTACTCGACGCTCGAGCCGTGCGACCACCACGGCACGACGCCGCCGTGCGTCGACGCGATCCTCGCCGCCGGGATCGCAAAGGTCGTCGTGGGAGCCAAGGATCCGACGCGCGACGGGATCGCACGCCTGCGCGAGGCCGGCGTCGAGGTCGAGCTGGCCAATCTCTGGGCGGCGCGCGCGCAGATCGAGGCCTGGCTCACCTGGGCGCGGCTCGGGCGGCCGTTCGTGACCTACAAGGCGGCGGTGACGCTCGACGGGCGGATGACGGTGCCCGGCAAGCGCTGGGTGTCAGGCGAGGAGAGCAGGCGGCTCGTCCACGAGCTGCGGGCCGCCTCCGACGCGGTCGCGGTCGGGATGGGAACCGTTCGCGCGGACAATCCGCGGCTCGATGCGCGCGACGTCGACGTCGTTCGCCAGCCGCGCCGGTTGGCGTTCGGACAGGGGCCGCTCCCCGACGGATCGGACCTGGAGCTGCTCTCGGGCTCGCTCGACGAAGAGCTCGGGCGACTCGCCGAGGAGAACGTGCAATCGCTGCTGCTCGAGAGTGGCCCGACCCTCGCGTCCTCGTTCTTCGAGGCGGACCTCGTCGACAAGCTGATGCTCTTCATGGCACCGACGATCTCGGGCGCAGGCCCCCGGCTGACCGCGCAGGTCGCGCTCACGCATCAGAGCGCGCGAGCGGTCGGCGACGATGTGCTCCTGACCGCCTATGTCCATGAGCCCTGAGCCACGCGCCGACGATCGGCTGATCATGCTCATCTCGCGCTGGCTCGCGAGGCACATCGGCAACGCCGAGCTCGAGCGCGGGCTCGCCGAGAGCGATCGCGCCGAGCTTGCGCCGGGCCAGCTCGAGGCCGTGGACGAGCTCGCCGAGCACCTGAGAGGCGCCGCACCGGGTGAGCGCGGCGAGCTGGAGATGATCGCCCGCGAGACCCTCGAGGCGCTCGCGCTGGGCGTCTGATCTAGCCTTCCGGCGATGTTCACGGGAATCGTCCGCGAGCGCGGGCGCGTCGCCTCGATGCGGCAGGAGCCCGAGGGCCTGCGGCTCGAGATCGACGCCCCGGAGACCGCCTCGCAGCTCGGCGTAGGCGACTCGGTCTCGATCAGCGGCGCGTGCCTGACCGCGACCGCGGTCTCGAACGGGCGCTTCTCGGTGACCGCCGTCGCGGAGACGCTCGACCGAACGACCCTCGGCCGGCTCGCAGCCCGAGGACGAGGTCAACCTCGAGACGGCGACCCGCGCGGGCGACCCGCTCGGCGGTCACTTCGTGCAGGGGCACGTCGACGCCGTTGGGCGGATCGCCTCGGTCGACGACGGACGTGTCTGGGTCGAGGCGGCGCCGGAGATTCTGCGCTACTGCGTCGAGAAGGGCTCGATCGCGGTCGACGGCGTCTCGCTCACGATCGCCGCCCTCCGAGGCGACGCGTTCGAGGTCGCGCTGATCCCGCACACGCTCGAAGTGACCACGCTCGGCGCCATGCGAGCAAGGAGACGAGGTCAACCTCGAAGTCGACGTACTGGCCAAGTACGTCGAGAAACTCATCCACCGGGATACGATTTCGGGCTATGACGCAGACTGCGCCGGAGAAGACGCGGCATTTCGCCACGATCGAGGAGGCGATCGAGGACATTCGTCAGGGCAAGTTCGTGGTCGTCGTCGATGCGGCCGACCGCGAGAACGAGGGCGACCTGACGATCGCGGCCCAGTTCGCCACGCCCGAGGCGATCAACTTCATGGCCACGCACGCGCGCGGCCTGATCTGCCTTCCGCTGACCGAGGAGCGCTGCGACGAGCTGGGTCTGCGCCAGATGGCCGAGCGGAACGAGGCACCGCTGCAGACCGCCTTCACCGTCTCGATCGAGGCCCGGGAAGGCGTCTCGACTGGCATCTCCGCGCAGGACCGCTCACGCACGATCCAGGTCGCGATCGACCCGACCAAAGGCCCAGGCGACCTCGTCCAGCCCGGCCACGTCTTCCCGCTGCGCGCCCGCGAAGGCGGCGTGCTCCTGCGCGCGGGCCAGACGGAAGCCGCCGTCGACCTCGCACGGCTCGCGGGCCTCAATCCCGCGGGCGTCGTCTGCGAGGTGATGAAGGAGGACGGGACGATGGCGCGCGTCCCCGACCTCGTCCAGTTCTGCGAGCGCCACGACATCAAGCTGATCACCGTCGCCGATCTCATCGAGTACCGGCGCCGAACCGAGAAGCTCGTCGAGCGCACGACGTCGGTCCATCTGCCGACCGCGTACGGCGAGTTCCAGGCGATCGCGTTCCGCGAGAAGCTGACCGGCAAGCACCACATCGCGCTCGTCCGCGGCGAGGTCGACGGAGCCGAGGACGTGCTCGTCCGCGTCCACTCCGAGTGCCTGACCGGCGACGTCTTCCACTCGCTCCGCTGCGACTGCGGCGAGCAGCTCGAGCAGGCGCTGGCCCGGCTCGCCGACGAGGAGCGCGGCGTGCTGCTGTACATGACCCAGGAAGGGCCGCGGCATCGGGCTCCTGAACAAGCTCAAGGCCTACGAGCTCCAGGAGGCGGGCTTCGACACCGTCGAGGCGAACCTCGAGCTCGGCCTCCCGGCGGACGCGCGCGAGTACGGGATCGGCAACCAGATCCTCGCCGACCTCGGGCTGACGACGATCCGCATCCTCACGAACAACCCGAAGAAGCTGACCGGGATCGAGGGCTTCGGCCTGACCGTCGTCGAGCAGGTCCCGATCGAGACCGCGCCGACGGACGAGAACCGCCGCTACCTCGAGACGAAGCGCGACAAGCTCGGGCACCGGCTGCACCACCAGGATCTGCGCTTCGCCGAGGGCAAGGACGAATGAGCGAGCGGATCGACGAGATCGAGTCGCGATTGCGCGACATGCAGGCCTCCGCCGGACGGCAGGAGCGAGTCCCGCGACGGCGACGCGCCCGCCGAGCCCGTTGCAGCGGAGCCCGAGGCCGAGCCCGTCGCTCAGCACGCCGCCGGCGAGCTCCGCGTCCCGGACGGCTACAGCGTCCTGGCCGGAGGCGTCGACGGGCGCCGCGCGGTGGCGGTCGTCGTCAGCCGCTTCAACGGCGAGATCACGAACCGGCTGCTCGAGCGCGCGCTCGCGGAGCTCGAGGAGGTCGGCGTCACGCGCGACGCGGTGCATGGTGATGCCGGTCCCGGGCGCGTTCGAGCTCCCGCTGGCCGCGATGGCGCTCGCGAAGACGCGCCGTTACGCGTGCGTCGTCGCGCTCGGCTGCGTGATCCGCGGCGAGACGCCGCACTTCGACTACGTGGCGAGCGAGGCGGCGAGCGGCCTCCAGCTGGCCGCGCTCGAGACGGGCGTTCCGGTCTCGTTCGGCGTCCTGACCGTGGACACCCGCGAGCAGGCCGAGGAGCGGATCGACCGCGCCGCGAGACGCCGTGCGGACCGCGCTCGAGATGGCAGACGTGTTCTCCCAGCTCCGGGCGCAGGCCGCGGGCGGCTTGCACTAGCGCTCGCTACACTCTTCCGTCCCATGGCAAAGGTCTGCGCAGTCTGTGGAAAGAAGCCGTCCTTCGGTCACAGCCGGAGCCATTCGATGGTGGCCACGAAGCGGCGCTTCGACCCGAACCTCCAGCGCGTCCGCGTGCTCCTCGACGGACGGCCGACCCGCGCGTACGTCTGCACCCGCTGTCTCAAGGCGGGCAAAGTCGAAAAAGCGCTCTCTAGGCCCGGATATAAACGGCCGCGGATGACCGAGCGCGGTAGCGTGCTCGAGCTCGCCCGCGCGGCCGAATCCGCTCTCGACCGCAACCGGGCGCGCATCGACGACCTCAACGTCTATCCGGTGCCCGACGGCGACACCGGGACGAACATGCTGCTCACCGTGCGCGCCGTCCGCGAGGCGCTCGAGGCGGGGAAGACGGACATCGCCCACGCCGCGCTGCTCGGAGCGCGCGGCAACTCCGGCGTCATCCTCTCGCAGATCATCCGCGGCGCCGTCGAGGGCTTCGACGAAGACGGCTCGGTCGCGACCGCGCTCAGGCGCTCCTCCGACTCGGCCTGGGCGGCGGTCCGCGAGCCGGCCGAGGGGACGATCCTGACCGTGATCCGCGAGCTCGCCGACGAGGCCGAGTCGCGCCGCGACGACGAGCTGCCGGAGCTCCTGCACGCGCTCGTCGAACGCGGAGACGAAGCCGTCGCGCGGACGCAGGAGCAGCTCGACGTGCTCAGGAAGGCCGGCGTCGTCGACGCAGGCGCCGCCGGGCTGGTCGAGATCCTCCGCGGGATCTCGGCGTACGTCTCCGGCGAGCCGCTGCCGGAGCCGGTCGAGGCGGTGCCGCTGACCGCGGACGCGATCCACCAGGAGGCCTCGCGCTACCGCTACTGCACGGTCTTCGTCGTCGAGGGCGAGAACCTCGATCGCGACGTCCTCGAGCGCGAGCTCGAGCCGCTCGGCGACTCGCTGCTCGTCGTCGGCGACGCGACGGCGCTCAAGGCGCATGTGCACACGGACGACCCGGGCTCGGCGCTGCGCGCGGGCACGGCGATGGGCGTCATCGAGCGGGTCGAGATCGCGAACATGCACCTGCAGAGCGCCCAGCGCGAGGAGCGGCTCTCGCAACCGGGCTCGGACGATCGCCGGACCGCGGTCGTCGCGGTCGTCACCGGCGAGGGCAACCGCCGGCTGTTCGAGAGCATGGGCGCGACCGGGATCGTCGACGGCGGCGAGACGATGAACCCGTCGACCGAAGAGCTGCTCGAAGCGATCGAGAGCACGCACGCGCCCGAGGCCGTCGTGCTGGCGAACAACGACAACGTCGTCCTCGCCGCGCGCCAGGCGGCGCGGCTCGCGAACGTGCCCGTCCACGTCGTCCCGTCGAGCTCGCTCCAGGCCGGCCTCGGAGCGATGCTCGCGTACGACCCGCTCGCGGATGCCGAGGCGAACGCGAAGGCGATGGAAGACGCGGCCACGGCGATCGCGACAGGCGGCGTCACGGTTGCGTCGCGAGCGGTCAGCGTCGATGGACTGCAGGTCGAGCGCGGCGCCTACCTCGGCCTCGTCGGCGGCGACCCGGTCGCGGGCGGGACGAGCTTCGACACCGTCGCCGCCTCGGTGGTCGACCGCCTGCTCGCCGAGCCGCGCGACGTCCTCACGCTGATCACCGGCGAGGACGAGCCCGAGCTCGGCCCGCTGCTCGCCCGCGTCGCCGAGCAGCACCCGGACCTCGAGCTCGAGGTGCACCCAGGCGGCCAGCCGCACTATCCGCTCTTGGTCTCGGCCGAGTAACGTCCCTAGAGTGCGCGCGTGTCCGCCGCCCCCGTCCGCGTAGCCCTGGTCGAGGACAACGACGTCTTCCGGGAGGCGCTCGAGCTCCTGCTCGGGCTGCGCTCGGACATCGACGTGGTCGGCTCGGTGGGGGACGGGTCGAAGGTCGCCGACCTCTGCCTCCAGCTCGACCCGGACGTGGTCGTGATGGACTTCCGGCTGCCCGCGCTCGACGGCGTCGAGGCGACGAGGTGCTGCGTGCTGCCTGCCCGGACGTGGCGGTCATCTGCCTCACGGCCTCGGCCAACCTGCGCGAGGTCGACGCCCTCTTCGAAGCCGGCGCGGTCGCGTGCCTGACGAAGGACGAGCACCTCGACACGATCATCGAGGCGATCCTCAACGCCGCGGGCCACCGTTGACGTGGAGCTGAGCGCCGAGAACACGGCGATCGTCCTCGACTCGACCGCTGACTTCCCCGACGCGCCGCAGCGCTTCCCGAACTGGCGCGTCGTTCCGCTCTACGTCCGCTTCGGCGACGACCAGCTACCGCGACTACGTCGACATCAGCCCGGCCGAGTTCTACGAGCGGCTGCGCACGGCCGAGGAGCTCCCGACCACCTCGCAGCCGACGCCGCAGGACTTCCAGGCCGCCTACGACGACCTTGCCGGATACGAGCGCATCCTCGCGCTCTCCGGTCTCGGCCAAGCTCTCCGGCACGTACGAGAGCGCGCGTGCGCGCGGCCGAGCAGTCAGGCGGACGCGTGCGCGTGATCGACACGGCCACGGCCTCGGCCGCGATCGCGATGCTCGCGCTCGCCGTCCAGCGGCGCCTCGAGCGCGGGACGACGGACGAGGAGATCGACGACTTCGTGGCACGCTTCAAGCGCGAGGCGGGGCTGATCTTCACGCTCGACACGCTCGAGTTCCTCGCGCGGGGCGGTCGGATCGGCCGCGCCGCCGGCTGGGCCGGCCAGCTCCTGCACATCAAGCCGATCCTCACGCTCGAGGACGGCGAGGTGCTCCCGCTCAAGCGCGTGCGCGGCAACCGGAAGGCGATCCAGGAGTTCGCCGAGGCGTTCCGGACGGCGACGGGCGACGAGCCGGGGCTCCGCGTCGGCATCGCCCATGCGGACGCGCCCGAGCGCATGGCTGCGGTGGAGAAGCTGGTCCGCGACGTCCGTCCGAACGCAGAGATCGAGGTCGCGACCACGCTCGGCCCGGTCGTCGGCACACACGCCGGCCCGGGCACGGTCGGGCTCTTCTGGCTCCAGGATTGACCCCGGGCGGCTTAACGAGCGCCTAACCAACGGTCTCTAGTATCAGGCCCGGAAATCCAGAAAGATCGTGGGACGGGTATAGGCAAGAAGCCATGTTCCGCCAAAGGAGGACGATGTCTCGAATCGCACTACTCGCCGCCGGGCTCGTGGCGGCGCTCGCGCTGGCCGCGCCGATCGGAGCGACCAGCAGCGTGACGAAGTTGACCGGCACCGTCGGCCCCGGCTTCACCATCACCCTGAAGAAGGGCACCGCCAAGGTGAAGACGCTCAAGGCCGGCTCGTACAAGATCACCGTCAACGACAAGTCGAACATCCACGACTTCCACCTGACCGGCCCGGGCGTGAACAAGATGATCACGACCACGCCGTTCAAGGGCACGAAGACCGTCACGGTCAAGCTGAAGAAGGGGACGTACAGGTACGTCTGCGACCCTCACGCGTCCGTGATGAAGGGCAGCTTCAAGGTCACCTAGCGCGTCAGCGTTCGATCCAGGGGGCGCGCAAACCGCCCCCTGGTGACCGCGCTCCGAGCCCGAACACCGGGTCGGGCTCCTCGGAGCCGTCGAGCAGCTTCTCCACGTACTCCGCGAGCGCAGGCCCGTGCTTGAAGCCGTGGCCCGAGCCGCCGCCGAAGAGCCAGACGTGCTCGTGCTCGGGGTGCGGCGTGATCAGGAAGTTCGTGTCCTCGGTCAGCGAGTACGGGCACGAGCGCGTGCCGACGAGCGGTGCACCGGCCAGGGCCGGGAAGCGGAGCGCGACGTACTCGCGCGCCTCTCGTTCCTTCTCCTCCGAGGGCACGCGCTCGCCTGCGTCCGGGTCGAACGGAGGGCCCTCGCGGTCGGGGCTCGCCTTGAAGCCGCGCCCGTCGAGGTCGCCGACGCCGTAGACGCCGTTGTCGAAGTCGACCCACCCGGGAATCGACGGCGCCTGCCAGCCCGCGGGCGCGCCGAAGAAGTAGACGTCCTGCCTCGTCACGCGCAGGTCGACGAGCTCGGGGAAGAGACCGGCGAGCCAGGCGCCTCCGGCCCAGACGATCCGGTCGGCCTCGAGCCGGTCGCCGCCGACGAGCACCGCATCGCCGTCCGGTGCGGCCGTGCCCGTGACGAAGTGCGCTCCGCGCTCGATCGCGAGCTCGACCGTGACCCGCGTCGCGTCGCGCGCCCGGAGCACTCCGGCTTCGGGCTCGAACAGGATCGACGCGAGCCCCTGTCCGTCGAAGCTCGGGAAGAGACGGGCGCCTTCCTCGGGCGCGAGCAGCTCGACCGCGATCCCCTGCTCTTTGAGGACCCGCTCGCTCGCCTCGCCCCAGCCGTGCTTGCCCGTGAAGAACCACGCGACGCCGGACGGGACGAGGAGCTCGGTTCCCGTCTCGCGCTCGAGCTCGCGCCACAGGTCGAGCGCGCGGCGGGCCGAGCCCGTGTACCAGGCGTTGTCGCCGTGCGCGAAGCGGATCAGTCGAGACTCGCCGCCCGACGCGGCGCGCACGTGGCCGGGCGGGTACTGCTCGACGACGGTGACGTCCCAGCCGCTCGAGACGAGCCGCAGGGCCAGCGAGCCGCCGAAGATCCCCGCGCCGACGACGACGAGCGCTACGCAAGTGCGATCGGCTCGGCGCCGCCGTCGTCGAGCCGCCACGCCGCGAGCTCACGGGTGTCGGTGCGCAGGATCAGCCAGGGCCGCGCCGCCCAGAGGCCGGCCCGCTCGAGGTCGGCCCGCGACGGCTTCGGCGGCGAGCTCGGATGCGAGTGGAAGACGGCGAGCTCGTAGCCCTCGTCCTCCAGGAACCAGACCTCCGGCTCGACCTCGAGCCTGAACCGGTACGGCGACGCGTCCGCGTTCCGCCCGCGCTCGTAGCCGACGGCGCGCCCGTCGCGGAGGACGACCAGCCCGCACGCCTCGTTCGGCGCCTCCTCGAGCGCATGCCGCTCGAGCTCGCGCCGAACCTCAGCCGGGACCAGCACAGAACTCGGCGTAGTCGACGTACTCGGTGATCGTGGGCGAGTCGCCGCAGACGGGACAGTCGGGGTCGCGGCGGACGGAGACCTCGTCGAACGAGCCGGCCAGCGCGTCGTAGAGGAGCAGTCGCCCGATGAGGGGCTCGCCGATCCCGAGCACGAGCTTGAGCGTCTCCGCGCCCTGAATCGAGCCGATCACGCCCGGGCAGCACTCCCAGCACGCCGCCCTCGGCGCAGCTCGGCGCGAGCTCGGGCGGAGGCGGCTGCGGGAAGAGGCAGCGGTAGCACGGCCCTGAACCGGGAGCGAACACGGTCGCCTGGCCCTCGAAGCGGAAGATCGAGCCGTGGACGACGGGGATGCCGTGCCAGACGGAGGCGTCGTTCAGCAGGTAGCGCGTCGGGAAGTTGTCGGCGCCGTCGACGATCACCTCCCAGCCCTCGTCGAGGATCCGGTCGACGTTGTCCGCACTGAGCCGCTCACGGTAGGCGACGACTTCCACGTCCGGGTTCAGCTCGCGAACCCTCCGCTCGGCCGACTCGACCTTCGGCTCCCCGAGCGCGGCCGTCGAGTGGAGCACCTGACGCTGGAGGTTCGACTCGTCCACGAGGTCGTCGTCCACGATCCCGAGGCGGCCGATGCCTGCAGCGGCGAGGTAGAGCGCAGCCGGTGAGCCGAGGCCGCCCGCACCGACGACGAGCACGTTCGCGGCGAGCAGCCGCTCCTGGCCGGCGACGCCGATCTCCGGGATCAGGACGTGCCGGCTGTAGCGAACGCGCTGCGCCTCGTCGAGCCCGCCGGGAACCTCGACCGGGAGGCCCGCCTCGGCCCAGGCCACGATCCCGCCTGCAAGCGAGACGACATCCTCGAAGCCGTGCTCGTGCATCGCCTTCGCGAGCCGGAGCGATCGGTTCCCGTGCGCGCAGTAGAGGACGATGTGCCGGTCGCGTTCCGGGTCGAGCCGCGCACCGACCTCGCCCATCGGAATGTGCTCCGAGCCCGCGATCGTGCCCGACTCGAGCTCCCACTCCTCACGGATGTCGACGAGGGCCGGCGGATCGTCGGAGCCGAGCAGCGCTCGAGCTCGCTCCGCATCGACTTCGAGGACAAGCTCGCGGTCGCCGGCCATGCCCCAAGGATAATCCGGGCTCAGTGAGCCCCCGCGCGCGCATCATCGTCATCGCCGGCGCCGCCGCCTGTCTCGCCGCAGGCGGAACGGTTGCGCTGGCCGTGATCACGTCGAACGGCAAGGGCGGGAACGAGAACAAGCCCGTCCCGCTGTCCGGTGCGCCTCCGCTCGCGCTCGACCTCGGAGTTCGCACCGATCCCGAGGCGACGTCGCTGCGGCGGGCGGAGCGTCTCTACTCGAGCAAGCGGCGCGCCGCGGCCGGTCGCATCTTCAGCCGGTACCACTCGCCCGCGGCGCAGATCGGAGCCGCGTTCTCCGCCTGGCCGGGCTCGGGCCTCGCGACGCTCCAGCGACTCGCGCAGGAGCACCCGCAGGACTCGCTCGTCCTGCTCCACCTCGGCTACGCGAACCTCTGGGCGGGAGACACCGAACAGGCGACCGCGGCCTGGCGGCGAGCGACGTCCGCCCAGCCGGACACCATGTCGGCCCAACGTGCGGACGATGCCCTGCATCCTGGATTCCCACCCGGCGAGCCGCTGTTCGTCCCGAGCTTCGCGCCGCCGGCTCGCCTCGCCAGGCTCTCGCCGCCGCGCCAGTTCGAGCTCCTGGCCAAGGACGCGGCCAAGCAGGACGCGCACGCGAAGCTCCTGTACGGGGTCGCGCTCCAGCGGCTCGGGCGCCGCATCTCGGCTCAGCGGCAGTACGACGCAGCCGTGCGACTCGATCCCGGCGATCCGGAGACGCAGGTCGCCGCAGCCGTCGGCCGCTTCGACAAGAGCAAGCCGTCGGCCGCGTTCTCGCGCCTCGGCCCGCTCACGAAGCGCTACCCACACGCCGCCACGGTCCGGTTCCACCTCGGCCTCATGCTGCTCTGGCTGGCCCGGTCCCAGCCCGGTGCGCTCGCCGAGGGCAAGCGCCAGCTCCGCCTCGCCCGCAAGGAGCAACCCGACTCGCCGCTCGCCCGGGAAGCGAAGCGCCTCCTCGCCGGTCTAGAGGGCGTATGAAAAATAATTCGTCACGAATAGGACTTATGGACCGTAAAATGGGTCCTTCGGCCTATAGACGCGCCTCTATACCGCTTGAAAGACTGCCGCGGCCTAGAGAACACGTTGACATTTCGACAGCTGCAACTACCGTGAGCGAGACCGGGGAGGGGGAACCGAGTTGAGCGGAGGGGAGCAAGTGACAGCGCGTGCTGGGACGCCGGGGGGTGTCCTGGAAGTCGACGAGCTCTGGGAGCTCGTTCAGGCTGGGCGACAGGCCGGAAAGCTCTCGGCCGAGGAGATCACGCTTGCTCTCGACGAGCAGTCTCTCGACACGGCGCAGATCGACGAGTTCTACGGGGTGCTCGAGGAGCTCCACATCGAGGTCGTGCCCAGCGAGGAAGAAGTCGAGGAGGAGCCGCTCGACCTCGACGCGCCGGACGTCTCGACCGACGCGCTCCAGCTCTTTCTGAAGGACATCGGCAAGGTCGACCTGCTGACCGCGTCGCAGGAGGTCGAGCTCGCGAAGAAGATCGAGCGCGGCGACCACTACGCGAAGCAGTGCATGGTCGAGGCGAACCTGCGCCTCGTCGTGTCGATCGCCAAGCGCTACCGCAACCAGGGGCTGCCGTTCCTGGATCTCATCCAGGAGGGGACGATCGGCCTCGTTCGCGCCGCCGAGAAGTTCGACTACCGCAAGGGCTTCAAGTTCTCGACGTACGCGACGTGGTGGATTCGCCAGGCCGTCGCACGCGCGCTCGCCGACAAGTCGCGGACGATTCGCATGCCCGTGCACGTCGTCGAGAAGCTGAACAAGATCGTGCGCTCGGAGCGGAAGCTCCGCGGCGAGCTCGGCCGCGAGCCGACGGCGATCGAAATCGGGCGCGAGCTCGACCTGAGCGCCGAGGAGGTCGAGCAGATCAGGCGCAGCTCGCAGCTGCCCGTCTCGCTCGAGAAGCCGGTCGGCGACGACGAGGAGTCCGAGTTCGGGCACTTCCTGACCGACGAGACCGCACCGCTTCCGGAGGAGTCGGCCGAGCAGGCGCTCCGCCGCGACACGCTGAAGCAGATCCTGTGCTCGCTCTCGCCGAGGGAGCAGAAGATCCTCGAGATGCGCTACGGGCTCGACGGCGAGCAGCCGCGGACGCTCGACGAGGTGGGACGCGCGTTCAACGTCACGCGGGAGCGGATCAGGCAGATCGAGAACCAGTGCCTGAAGAAGCTCCGCGCGCTGGCGGACTGCCAGAAACTCAGCGAAGTCGCCTAGCACGTTAGACTCCGCCGCCATGGCGGAGCCGCCCAAGGAGTGGATCGAGGAGCTCGACGAGCTTCTGCGCATCCCGAGCGTCAGCGCTGACCCCGAGCTCGTCGACGAGGTCGTGCGCGCGGCCGAATGGGTGCGGAACTTCATCCGCGCCGCGGGCGGGGAGGCCGAGCTGGTGGCGACCGAGAAGCATCCGCTCGTGATCGGCGAGTTCCGCGCGTCCGAAGGAGCCGACGACGCGCCGACCGTGATCGCGTACGGGCACTTCGACGTCCAGCCGGAGGCGCCGCTCGAGCTCTGGGAGTCGCCGCCGTTCGAGCCGACCGTTCGCGACGGCTGGCTCTACGCACGCGGCGTCGCCGACGACAAGGGGCAGCTCTACATCCTCCTCAAGGCCGCCGCGCTGCTCGCCGCCGAGGGCGAGCTGCCCGTGAACGTGCGGTTCACGTGCGACGGCGAGGAGGAGTCGGGCGGGCATTCGATCATCGACTTCCTCGAGGCGGACGAGCGCGGCGGAGACGCGTGCGTGATCTTCGACGGGAACATGCTCGCGCCGGGCAAGCCCGCGTTCTTCGTCGCGACGCGCGGGATCGCGTACTTCCACGTTCGGGTGCGGACCGGGGAGAAGGACCTGCACTCGGGCGTCTTCGGGGGCGCGGCGCTGAACGCGAGCCACGTGCTGCTGCAGGTGCTCGGTGCGGTGCTGCCGCGGGACGGGCAGCGTGCCGGAGCCGCTGCGCGCCGGGATCGTCAGGCCGAGCGACGAGGAGATCGAGAGCTGGAGCGCGCTCGAGCCGGGCGCCGAGGTGCTCGGCGCGCAGGGCGCGCGTCCGGCCGATCCGCGCGCGGCGGAGGAGTTCTACCTGCGTACGTGCGTCGAGCCGGCCGTCGACGTGCACGGCGTCCTCGGCGGCGAGCCGCAGCTCCAGAAGACCGTGATCGGGGTCGAGGCCGAGGCGAACGTGTCGATCCGGCTCGTGCCCGGTCAGGACGAGAAGGCGATCGCGGCGGAGATGGAGCGGCTGATGCGCGAAGCCGCGCCCGAGGGGGCCGACGTCGAGATCGAGTTGATCGCGAGCGCGCCGGCGCGCTCGTGCGGCCCGACGACCCGGCGATCAAGCTCGGCCAGGACGCGTTCGAGCGCGTGATCGGCGCGCGGCCGCTGCTGATCCGAATCGGCGGCTCGCTGCCGGTGATGGCCGCGCTCGAGAGCAAGCAGATCCCGACGATCCTCACCGGCTTCGACCTGCCCGACGGCAACATCCACTCGCCGAACGAGCGCTTCCGCGTCGACCACATCGCGCTCGGCGTCGAGACGGCGAAAGAGCTCTTCCGCTCCCTCGGCGAGCTCCGCTAACTCGCGTCGTTACGAGGGACAGGCCCTAACAAGGGACAGGCCCTTGTTACTGCGCGACTAGTCCCAGGGCGGCGGGTTGTGCGTCCAGCGGCCGCCGACCATCGTCGCGACGACCGAGACTTCGGGGAGCTCCTCCGGCTCGATCGCCAGCGGGTCGCGGTCGAGGACGACCAGGTCGGCGAGGTACCCGGGTAGGAGCTTCCCGCGCGTGCGCTCCTCGCGCGCGAGCCAGGCCGGGGCGAGGATCGTCGCTTCGAACGCCTCCTCGACCGAGACCGCCTGCTCCGGGTGCCAGGCATCGCGCTCGTCGAGCGTGCGCAGCACCCCGGCGCGGATGCCGGCCAGCGGGTCGAGCTCCTCGATCGGCGCGTCGGAGCCGTTCGCCACGACGGCGCCCGTGTCGAGCAGCGACCGGTAGGCGTAGGCGCGGTCGGTCATCCCGGCCCAGTTCCGCTCGGCGATGTCCCGATCCGACGGGGCATGGCTGAACTGGACGGAGGCGCTGACGCCGAGCTGGCCGAACCGCGGGATGTCCTCCTCGGCGAGCAGCTGCGCGTGCTCGATCCGCGGCCTCAGCCCGAGCGGCGCCCACTCGTCGCGGGTCTCCTCGAACGCATCGAGCGCGTCGCGGTTCGCGAGGTCGCCGATCGCGTGCACGGCGACCGGCCAGCCGGCCCGCGCACCCGCGCGCACGATCTCGGCGAGCTCCTCGCGGCTCGTGATCTCGACCCCGGAGCCGTCGAGCAGCCGCGCGGTCTGCGAGCCGAGCGTCCCGTCCATGAAGACCTTCAGGTAGCCGATGCGGAGCCGGTCGTCGCCGAGCCCGGCGCGGAAGCCGAGCTCCTCGAGCCGGCCGACGTAGTCGTACGGCAGCGACTGCCAGACGCGCAGCGTCAGCGCGCCCTCTTCGGCCAGCCGCTGCCAGAAGCGCGGCGCGCCGAGCCAGCCGTCCTTGTCGTGCACGGCGGTCACTCCGCGGGACGCGGCGATGCGGAGCCCCTCGCGCATCGCGTCCACGAACTCGTCGTCGGACGCGAGCAGGTAGCGGTCGCGGAACAGCCAGGCGGACTCCTCGCGCAGGACGCCCGTCGGCTCGCCGTCGCCGTCGACCTCGACCACGCCTCCCGTCGACCCGGAGATCGCCGTCCGCCTGGGCGAGCGCGGCCGAGTTGAGCCAGAGCGAGTGGTAGTCGCGCGCCATGAGCGCGGTCGGCGTGTCGCCGGTGACCGCGTCGAGCGCCTGGCGCGTCGGCTCGACGGCGGGCGACCAGTCGCCGCTCGCGCCAGCCGCGTCCGCGAAGCCAGCGCCCGGGCTCGACCGACCCGGCCGCCGCGGCCACGCGCTCAAGCGCCTCGTCGAGCGAGGCCGTGTCCTCGAGGCGCACCTCCCGCTGGGCGAGCCGCCCACGTCGGAAAGTGCACGTGCGCGTCGCTGAAGCCGGGCAGGACGCAGCGACCGCCGAGGTCGACGCGATCCGGCGAGGCGAGCGCGGTCTCGTGCGTGCCGACGCCGCCGGCGACTCGCTCGCCCGCGATCGCGAGCGCCCGCGCGACGGGAATCGACGCGTCCATCGTCCTGATCGTCCCGTTCTCGAGGATCACAACAGCAAGAATGTCAGCCGATGATCGATCACGTAACGCTCAACGTTGCCGACGTCGAAGCCGCGAAGGCGTTCTACGCCCAGGCGCTCGCCCCGCTCGGCTACGAGCTGACGATGGACTTCGTCGAGGGCGCCGGCTTCGCGGCCGGAGGGAAGCCGGACTTCTTCCTCGCGCAGCGCGGCGAGCCGAGCTCGCCGGTGCACGTCGCCTTCCGCAGCCCCGACCGGCAGAGCGTCGATGCGTTCCACGAGGCCGCACTGGCCGCCGGCGGGACGGACAACGGCCCGCCGGGGATCCGCCGCGTCTATCACGAGCACTACTACGGGGCGTACGCGCTCGATCCGAGGGCAACAACATCGAGGCCGTCACGCACGAGCCCGAGTGACCGGCCGCGCGAGGCCGAAAGCAGTGAACAGCGGCTAGGGTTCTCGCTTTCAGGCCCGAACTTGTTCATGCTCCTCAAACCAACGACTGCGGCCCCATGAGTTTGACGGCCAAGTGGTTCAGATCTCACGCCTGGGTCGTGGCTCTGATCGGGCTCGTGCTGGAGGCCGCCGCCACGATTCCGTTTGCGGCTGCTCGATGTCACTGCGCCGGAGACGTCCGCCGCGCTGGCCCTCCTGATCGCAGCAGCCGTCGCGTTCCTCGTCGGGCCCGCGCTGGGGCGCCCTCGTCGCGGCCGCAGGCTGGGCGCTCTTCTTCGTTTTCGTCGTGGACCACGCTGTGCGGGCGCTCGTAGCGCTGCCCGTGTGGGTCGCGGCGGCGGTCCTGACGGGGCTCGTTTCCGACCGCCTACGACGAGCCGAAAGAGAGCGCCGGCGCGACGCGAGTGAGCTGGACGCTGTCCGGGGCGATGCGGCCCAGGGGATCATCGGTCTCGACTTCGACGGCAAGATCCGAGCTGGGATCGAGGGGCCGAACGGATCTACGGCCACAGTGCGGAGGACGTCGAAGGCGCGGACATCACGCTGCTCGGCTCCGAAGAGGATGCCGCTCACATCCGCGCCGCTCTCGAGCGAGTGGCCAAGGGAGAGCGGGTCGACCGGAGCCACCTTCCTCAGAAAGGACGGAACGGAGAAGAGCTCGTCGTCTCGATGTCGCTCGCGCCGGTCACCGACGGCAGCGGAGTCGTCGCCGCGTGCGCAGTCGTCTCCGACGCAACCGAACGGGGGCACCAGGCCGAGCGCCAGTATCGCACACTCGTCGAGGCCCTACCGCCCGTGACCCTGATCTCGGCGCCGAATCACCGGAGCTCGGTCAAGTACGTCAGCCCGCAGTCGAGCAGCTGCTCGGCGACTCGCCCGCCGAGTGGCAGGACGATCCTCAGCTCTTCGGCAAGCTGCTACACCCAGACGACAAGGACGAGGCGGTGGCCGCTGCCAAGCGGAAGTTGACCGGCGCGGCGCCGAGGACAGGAGTACCGGCTTCTGGGCGCGGCGGCGAGTCGCGTGGTTGGCCGAGGAGGTGGCGCCGTTCGCGGGCCCGAAGGGAAGCCCCTCTATACGCAGACGCTGCTGATCGACATCGGCGAGCGCAAGCGGGGCCGACGAGGAGCGCGAACGACTGCTGGCGGCCGAGCGCGAAGCCACGGCCCGGACCGTGGAGCGGCAGCGGCGCCTCGACTTCGTGCGCGAGGCCGGCCAGGTGCTGGCCTCGTCGACCGACTATCGGAGCGCGATC
>CAWGVD010000057.1:0-68814 GCA_963825795.1 uncultured Actinomycetes bacterium
ACTACATCTTCGACGTCAAGCCGGATTCGGTGTACTGGTGCGCGGCCGACTTCGGCTGGGTGACAGGGCACTGGTACATGGTCTACGGGCCGATTGCAACGGGACGACGTGCATGATTTACGAGGGCGTGCCGGATACGCGGACCGCGACCGAAGGTTGGCGATCGTCGAGCGCACAAGGTCGACATCCTCTACACGGCTCCGACCGCGATCCGCTCGCACATGAAATGGGGCCGTGAGCTCGCGGACAAGCACGACCTGTCCTCGATCCGCCTTCTGGGAAGCGTAGGCGAGCCGATCAACCCGGAGGCCTGGGTCTGGTACCGAGAGGTGATCGGGGCCGACAGGGTGCCGGTCGTGGACACGTGGTGGCAGACCGAGACGGGGATGATCCTGATCACGCCGCTGCCGGGGGTGACGACGCTGAAGCCGGGCTCGGCGACGAAGCCGTTCCCGGGGATCGACGCGGCGGTCGTACGACGAGCAGGGGAACGAGGTCGGCCCGGGCGGCGGGGGCTATCTCGTGCTGCGCAAGCCGTGGCCGGCGATGCTGCGGGGGCATCTACAAGGACGCACGACCGCTACGTCGAGACGTACTGGTCGAAGTACACGGACACGTACTTCGCCGGCGACGGCGCGCGGATCGACGAGGACGGCGACTTCTGGCTGCTGGGCCGCGTCGACGACGTGATGAACGTCTCCGGCCACCGCATCTCGACGATCGAGGTCGAGTCGGCCCTCGTCGACCACCAGGCGGTCGCCGAGGCCGCCGTCATCGCTCGGCGGACGAGCTACGGGCCAGGCGATCGTCGCCTACGTGTCGCTGAAGGGAGGCAAGGAAGGATCGGTCGAGGGCTCGACGAGCTGCGCGAGCACGTCGCGAAAGAAGATCGGCCCGATCGCCAAGCCGGCGAACATCGTCTTCACACCCGAGCTTCCCAAGACCCGCAGCGGCAAGATCATGCGCCGGCTCCTGCGCGACGTCGCCGAGAAGCGCCCACTCGGAGACACGACGACCCTCGCCGACCCGACCGTGGTCGAGGAGATTCGCGACCGCGCCGTCGACGAGGCGCCGGACGAATGAGCGAGGAGCGCCAGCGGGGCGTCGACCTCTTCAACGAGGCATGGCGCCTGATGGAGTCGCGTGAGGACGACGACCGGCTGCTCCACATCGCGCATGCGTCGCGCTACCACTGGGGCGAGGCCGAGGAGTGCGAGCCGGAGAACCTCGCGCGCGGCGAGTGGCAGGTCTCGCGCGTCTACACGGTTCTCGGGCGGCCGGAGCCGGCGATCTGGCACGCGCGGCGCTGCCTCGAGCACTGCGAGGCGAACGGGATCGGCGACTGGGACCTCGCGTACGCGTACGAAGCGCTCGCCCGAGCGCATGCGCTCGCAGGCGACGGCGAAGCGGAGCAGTGGAAGTCGAAGGCACGCGAAGCGGGCGACGCAATCGCCGACCCAGAAGACCGCGAGCACTTCGACGAGGACTACGCCACCCTCTAACCGGGGTCAGACCCCGCTCCAAAAGCGTGACGTCTTTGTGACGTGATTGCCACGACGAGCGGCAAACCTCCCGCAAACTGCGTAGCTCGGCCTCTGTTCCCGTCACACCTTTGTGACGGGGTCTGACCCCTACGAGAGGAGGTTCTCGAAGCGCTCCTGCTGGTCCTGCTCGAACGGGCCGATGAGCGCGAGGTTCAGCCCGTGGCCGCCGATCACGTCCTGCGCGACCCGCTGCACGTCCTCGGCCGTGACCGCGTCGAGCCCGGCGAGGATCTCCTCCGGCTCGGCCGCTTGTCCTTCCAGCACCTCGCGTCGCAGCCCGAACATGATCAGCCCGTGCGGGCTCTCCGTCTGGAGCACGAACCGCCCCTTCGCGACGTTGCGCGCCTTCTCGAGCTCGTCGGACGGCACGGCCTCGTCGGTGATCTTCTTCAGCTCGTCCGAGATCGTGGTGATCGCCTCGTCGACGCGCTCGATGTCGACCCCGGCCTGGGAGAACAGCGAGCCGATGTCCGTGTAGCTGTGGTTGATCGCATAGATGTAGTACGCGAGACCGCGGCGCTCGCGAACCTCTGTGAAGAGCCGCGACGACATCCCGGTCCCGAGGGTCGTCGAGAGCAACTGGAGCGCGTAGCGGTCGGGATGGTCGAGCGGGTAGCTCGGCACGCCGAGAATGAGGTGCGCCTGGTCCGACGCCTTCGTGTAGATCTTGACCCGCGCATCTCCATTCGCCTCGAACTGCGCAGGAGCAGGAGTGCCCGTCTCGGCCTGCTCGAGGTCGCCCAGGAGCCGCTCGATGTCCGCCTGCAGGCCGGCGTCGAGCTTGCCGGCCACGCCCACGACCATGCGCTCGGGCTTGTACCACTGGTCGATGTAGCCGAGGAACGTGTCGCGCGTGGCACCGCGGACGGTCTCCTTGCGCCCGATGATGTCCCAACCGATCGGCCGGTCGCCGTAGAGGAGCGAGTCGTAGACGCCGCCGATGTAGTCACGCGGCGTGTCGAAGTACATGTTCATCTCCTCGATGATCACGCCCTTCTCGCGATCGATCTCCTCGGGGTCGAACTTCGAGTGGCGGAGCATGTCGACGAGCACGTCGAAGGCGATCGCGCGGTGCTCGCCCGCGCAACGCACGTAATAGCCCGTGTACTCCTTGCCCGTGAACGCGTTGAACTCGCCGCCGATGCCGTCGATCTCGCTTCCGATGTCGCGTGCGGTCGGGCGGTTCTCGGTGCCCTTGAAGAACATGTGCTCCGAGAAGTGGGCGATCCCGCTCGTGTCCTCGGTCTCGTAGCGCGAGCCGGCCGCGAGCATGATGAAGCAGGAGACCGACTGGGCGTGGTCGATCGGCGCGGTCAGGAGCCGCAGGCCGTTGGAGAGTGTTTGTCGTTCGAACACGGGCATCAGGCGGCGAGCGCCTCCTTCCAGGTTTCCGGCAGCTCGACGGAGCGGCCGGTCTCGTAGTCGTAGGACACGATCACCGTCTTCGCCTCGGCCGCGACGGTGTCGCCGCTTCGCACCTGGTACTCGAGCTGGAAGCTCTTCGTCCCGACCGCGAGCGGGCCGGACGCCGATTTCGAGCTCGTCGCCGGAGCGCAGCGGTGCTCGGAAGTCGATCTCCGCGCGCGCCAGGATCATGTCCGTCACGCGGGCGTCGAAGCGGAGCAGGTAGGCGATCCGCGCCTCCTCGATGTACGTGAGGAAGACGGCGTTGTTCACGTGCCCCATCTCGTCGACGTCCCGAAAGCGGACCTGTTCGCGGTGCACGAAGTCGAACCCCTCCACCGGCGTGATGCTACCGGCCGTCCCAGGCTTCGAGGAGCGCCGCCTCGCGCTCGGGGGAGAGACCGGCGGCCTCGGTCGTCTCGGCGAGCTCGAGTGTCGCTTTGACGGTCTCCGCGAGCGGCCGGTGCGTGAGGCCGGTCTGGGCCGCCCTGGAGATGTCGGCGCGGTGTAGCCCCTTGTCTGCCTCGTCCTCGATCCACAGCGGAAGGCCCATCCATTGCTCGATGCCCTGATCGAGAAGGAACTGCCCGTCGATCCAGACAAAGCTCGCGTCGGAGCTCGAGACGTCGCGGCAGGTCTCCAATAGGTCGGACCAGCTGACTCCTTCGTTCACGGCGTTCAGTTCGCCGCCGTCGCCGCCGCGTTCGCACAGGCCGACCATCCAGCTCGCGAGGTCGCGGACGTCGATGAACTGGACGCGTTCCTCCGGCGGCGCCGGAGCCGCCACCCGGCCGCCGCGTGCGACGCGATGGGGCCAGTAGGTGAAGCGCCCGGTCGGGTCGTGCGGGCCGACGATGAGCCCCGGCCTGACGTTCGCGTGAGATTGGGGGAACGTCTCGGCGACGGCGTGCTCTGCGAGCGCCTTGAGCGCGCCGTAGTTCGAGAAGTCCTCGAGCAGGCGGTCGTCGGGCATGTCGCCGAGCTCCTCGAGAGCATTGCCCTCGACCATCGCCTCGCTGCGGTCGGCATAGGCCGACAGGCTCGAGACGAACAGGTAGAAGCCGACGGATCCGGCGAGCTTCTCGGCAGACGCGCGGACGACGCTCGGCACGTAGCCGCTCGGGTCGACGACCGCGTCCCACGTACGGCCGGTGAGCGCGGACAGGTCGTGCTCGCGGTCGCCGCGCAGCTTCTCGGCCTCGGGGAACAGGTCCGCGTTCGTCTGGCCGCGATTGAAGAGCGTGACCTCGTGTCCGCGGGCGAGGGCCGACTCGACGGTCGCGCGGCCGAGGAACTTCGTCCCGCCGAGCACCAGGAGCTTCATGGCGGGAACGCTATCCGTCCACAGGCTGTGGATTTTTGACTGGGCTGTCGGAAAGGGAGTAGGTTGGCCGTCGTGAGGTTGCGCGCGCTGAGTGAAGCCGAGGCTTACGCGCGGTGTTACGGCGAAGGCGATGAGAGCGTGCTCTCCGTCAAGATCGAGCCGCGGCGGCCGCGCCTGTTCCGCGGCGTGTCCGGTGAGGATCTCCGGCACGCGTTCGAGACGAGGCTGCAGAGCCGGGAGCCGGTTCACGACACGATCGCCGAGGTGCTCGGGGAGGCCGTCCCGGACTCGGTCTCGGGCGCGGCGTCGAACGGCCACAAGCCGGCAGCCGCCGCCTAGCCCTGGCGTTTCCCTTCGAGGTACACCCAACCTCCTCCCCACTGCGATCGTAACGAGGAAGCAGTGACGCGTGGGAAACGCAACAGCGTCGACATTGCGCCAACCGAGAGCGCGGTCCCGGACGTGCTCGCGGCCCGGGCTCGAGGTCGTCTTCTGCGGCATCAACCCGGGCCGCGTGTCGGCGGCCGCACACGCTCACTTCGCCAACCCGCGCAACGACTTCTGGCGCCTGCTCCACGACGCCGGGTTGACGCCGAGGCTGCTCGAGCCGAGCGAGCAGTTCGAGCTGCTCGACTACGGCATCGGCGCGACGAACGCGGCCGCCCGCACGACCCCCGGGTCGAGCGACCTGCGTCGCGCCGACTTCGCGGATTCGGCCGACCGCCTCAGGCACATCGCCCTCGAGCTCCGCCCGCGAGCGATCGCGTTCGTCGGCAAGGAGGCCTACCGCGGGGCGTTCGGCACGCGCGCCGACCACGGGCCACAGGAGCGATCGATCGGCGACGTCGGCCTCTTCGTCCTCCCGTCGACCTCGCCCGCGAACGCAGCCGTTCCCTACGCCGAACGGCTGCGCTGGTTCCGCGCGCTCAGGGACTGGCTCGAGCCCGTCGAGCGGATCGCGGTCCGGGCGCTCGTGCTCGACGAGAGACGCCGCACATTGCTCGTCCAGTTCCGCGACGACGAGGGACAGGTGTGGTGGACGACGCCCGGAGGCGGCATCGACGAAGGCGAAGACGTCGAGTCGGCGCTCCGTCGAGAGCTCGCCGAGGAGCTCGGGCTGGACGACTTCGCGCTCGGCCCCGAGCTCTGGACGCGTGAGCACACCTTCGCGTGGCGCGGCACGATCCACCGCCAGCGCGAGCGCATCTGGCTCGTCGAGGTCTCCCGAGCACGAGCCGGCTCCGCGCGTCGATCTCGCCGCCGAGCTCGTCGTGGACGTCCGGTGGTGGACGCAGGACGAGCTCGAAGCGACCACGGAAACGCTCGTCCCCGAGCGGCTTCCGCAGCTCCTACGCGATCTGAGCGTGAACGGCCCTCCCGCGGAGCCGTTCGACGTCGGCGTCTAGTCGCCCACGCCGATCGCCGCCAGGAACACGAGCACGACCGTCGTCACCGCGAGGATTCCGTGTCCCGCGACGACCACCACCGGGAAGTGCTGCTCCGCAGGCGTGCCGGGGTCGACGGCCTGCGCGACGGCCGCACGCTGCCGCCGCCGCCACCAGATCGCGAACATCGTCCAGCCGAGAACGGCGACCACGAGGAGGATCGCGAACGCGATCCACGCCAGCGCGTTCGAGTCGGTCGCCACGAAGATGATCCAGAGCACGAGCCCGGTCGCAGCCAGAGCGAAATGGCTGAGGATCAGCGCGGGCCGGATTCTCGACCCGGGCTCCCGAGCCTGCTGCATGCCGCCGCGGGCGACCCAGATCGAAAGCAGGACGAAACCGCCGACCGCCGTGAGAAGCCACGCGATGAGCGCGATCCACTCCATGGTCCCTCCTCGTTCGCGGGAATCGTGAAGCCTATTCCCAGCTGGACCAGATTTCAGCCGCGCCAGCGATTCGTGATCGGCAAGCGCCAGTCGCGGCCGAACGCCTTCGGGCGCAGCTTCACGCCCGGCGGCGCCTGACGGCGCTTGTACTCGGCGCGGTCGATCATCGCGAGCGCACGGTCGACGACCTCGGGGTCGAATCCGTCGTTCGTCAGGTCCTCGCGCGACTGGTCGAGCTCGACGTACGCCTCGAGCACGCGGTCGAGATCCGCGTAGGGCGGCAGCGAGTCCTCGTCGAGCTGGTCGGCGCGAAGCTCGGCACTCGGCGCGCGCTCGATGGTCGAGGCCGGGATCAGCTCGCGACCCGCTCGCTCATTCAAGTGCCGGGCCAACCGGAACACGTCCGTCTTGTACACGTCCTTGAGGAGCGCGAACCCGCCGGCCATGTCTCCGTAGAGCGTGGCGTAGCCGACCGAGAGCTCGGACTTGTTCCCGGTGGCGACGACGAGCCAGCCGAACTTGTTCGAGAGCGCCATCAGCAGAACGCCGCGGATGCGCGCCTGGAGGTTCTCCTCGGTCAGATCCGGCTCGCGGCCGCGGAACGGCTCGGCCAGGGTCTCGAGAAAGCCCTCGACGAGCGGCTCGATCGGCAGCTCGAGGAAGTCGGCCCCCAGACGCTCGGCGAGCAGACGCGCGTCGCCTCGCGTTCCGTCCGAGCTGAACTTCGACGGCATCGACACGCAGTGCACGCGCTCCGGGCCGAGCGCCTCGCAGGCGATCGCCGCGGTCAGCGCCGAGTCGATCCCGCCGGACACGCTCACGACCATCTCCCGAAAGCCGTTCTTGTCGACGTAATCGCGGAGGCCGAGCTCGAGCGCCAGCCGCATCGACTCGAGATCGTCGAGCAGCGGCGCGACGGTTCCAGACACTCCGCTCCGCAGGCGGTCGCGGAGAGCCGGCGTGCACGACCGGCAGCTCGGGGACGGCCTCCCGCTCGCTCTCGAGCGACCGCCGGCGTACGTCGCGCAGCCGTCGCCCGACCGCCTCCTCGGGCGCGACGTCGATCACGAGCAGCGCCTCCTCGAAGCCGGGCGCCCGCGCGAGCACCTCGCCCTCGTCGTCGAGCACGACCGAGTGCCCGTCGAAGACCAGCTCGTCCTGCGCGCCGACCGCGTTCACGAACGCGACGTAGCAGACGTTGTCGCGCGCACGCGTCTGCAGCATCTGCTCGCGCTCGCGCTCCTTCCCGACGTGGAACGGCGACGCGGAGATGTTGACGATCAGCTGCGCGCCGGCCAGGGTGAGCTCGGTCGCGGGCGGGCCGGGCTGCCAGATGTCCTCGCAGACGGTCGGCCCGATCAGCACGTCGCCATGTTCGAGGAGAAAGAGGTCACGCCCCGGCGCGAAGTAGCGGTGCTCGTCGAAGACGCCGTAGTTCGGGAGGAAGCGCTTCCGGTAGAGCGCCTTCACCTCGCCGCCCGCGCAGACGGCGCACACGTTGTAGAGGTCGCGGTCGAGGTGCGGCGTGCCGACGAAGGCGACGATTCCGCGCGCCTCGCGTGCGATCTGCGCGAGCGAGCTCTCCGCCGCCTGGACGAAGCTGGGGCGGAGCAGGAGATCCTCCGGCGGATAGCCGGTGACCGCGAGCTCGGGGAAGAGGACGACGTCTGCGCCGGCCTCCTTCGCCTCGTTGAGCCGCGCGAGGATCCGCTCACGGTTCCCGTCGAGGTCCCCGACCGTCGTGTTGATCTGAGCGAGTGCGAGTCGCATAGGTTTTCGACTATGAGTCTAAAACATACTCTAACCGTCAGCGCTGCAGGCGAATCGCGTTCAGGTCGTTCGCCTCGATCTCGTCCGCGCGGGCGATCAGATCCTCGATGTCGTCGTGCTCCGCGTGGATGTACCGCCCGGCCAACGCGTCCGCCCGGCCCGACGCGAGGACGCGCACGAGCTGCGGCGCAAGCTCCGGAGGCGTCCACGGCAGGTCGTCGCCCCAGTGGCCCGTCATCGCCGTCTTCACCAGGCCCGGGCTGAAGAAGAAGACCGGGATCCGCCCGCGCAGCTCGTTCGCCAGCGTCTCGCCGTAGCGGCAGACCGCCGCCTTGCTCGTGGGGTAGGCGGTGCTGCTCGAGCCGGGGAGGTACGCGGCGCCGCTCCCGGTGATCACGATCCGGCCGCTGCCGCGCTCGAGCATCCCGGGGATCACCGCCCGGCAGCAGAGGTGGACGCCGAGGACGTTGATCTCCTGCACGTGCCACCAGTCGGCGGGATCGATCTCCCAGGTCGCGCCGTCCGGGCCGCTGACGCCGGCGTTGGCCACGAGCAGCTCGACGTCGCCCGTCTCGGCCACGGCGCGTTCGACCGCCTCGCGGTCGGACACGTCCAACTCGATCGCACGGCCGCCGATCTCGTCGGCCACCTCGTCGATCTGGTCGCGGCTCCGGGCGGCGACGACGACCGACCAGCCGTCCTGCGCGAGCTCGCGGGCGATGCCCGCGCCGATTCCGCGTCCGCCTCCGGTGACAAGTGCTGTTCCACGATCAGACGGCATTTGCGATCTCCTCCAGCGATTCGGGGTTTTCCAGGGACGAGAGGTCGCCCGGGTCGGAGCCGAGCGCCTGTGCGCGAACCGCCCGCCGGACGATCTTCGCGCTGCGCGTCTTCGGCAGGGCCGACACGAAGATCACGCGATCCGGCTTGAACGCCTTGCCGAGGTCACCGGCCACTGCGTCTGCAACCTCCCCCGCCAAGGCGTCGTCGGCCCGCGTGCCGGGCGTCACGACGCAGAAGATCCACGCCACCTCGCCCTTCACGTCGTGCGGGACGCCGATCGCCGCAGCCTCGGCGACGGACGGGTGGCCGACCGCTGCCGACTCGAGCTCCGCCGGCCCGATCCGCTTGCCGGCGATGTTCAGCGTGTCGTCGGAGCGCCCGTGCAGGAACCAGTACCCGTCCTCGTCGACGGAGGCCCAGTCTCCGTGCGTCCAGATCCCGGGGAAGCGGCGCCAGTACGTGTCGATGTAGCGCTCCGGGTCGCGCCAGAACCCGCGCGTCATCCCGGGGAACGGCTTCCGGCAGACGAGCTCTCCGACCTCGCCGCGCAGCGAGTTGCCGTTCGAGTCGACGACGTCCATCGCCATCCCGAGCGCAGGCCCGCCCAGCGAGCACGCCTTGATCGGGATCGCAGGCGTCGGCGACAGGAAGCACGCGCCGACCTCGGTCCCGCCGGAGCAGTTGATGATCGGGCAGCGCCCGCCGCCGACCTCTTCGAAGAGCCAGCGGTACGGGTCGGGGTTCCAGGGCTCACCGGTGGTGACGATCGTGCGCAGCGAGGAGAGGTCGGTCTGCGGCTCGCCGTGCGGGATCAGCGCGCGCGTGAGCGTGGGGGAGATCCCGAGCACGGAGACCTGCTCCGACTCGATCAGCTTCCAGAGGCGGTCCTGCGGCCAGTCGGGCGCGCCCTCGGCGAAGACGAGCGTCGAGCCCATCGCGTGCCCGCCGACGACGGTCCAGGGGCCCATGATCCAGCCCATGTCGGTGACGAAGTGGATGCGGTCGTCGGGCCCCGCGTCCGCCTGGTAGCAGACCTCGCGCGCGATCGAGACGAGGAAGCCGCCCTGGACGTGGACGACGCCCTTCGGGGTGCCGGTCGTCCCGGACGTGTACGTGAGCAGATAGGGCGCCTCGGAGTCGAGCTCGGCGGCCGGCAGCTCTCCGGGCGAGTCCGCGACGAGCTCGTCCCACGGCGCGACCACGACGTGTTCCACGCTCGGCGCCTCGCGCCGCGCCTCCTCGAGGATCTCGAGCATCGGCACCTCGCGCCCGCGGCGCGTCGAAGCGCGCGTCGTGATCGCGACCTTGGCCTCCGAAGCCTGGAGCCGTTGCGCGACGGCCGGCGCCGCGAAGCCGGAGAAGATCGGCACCTGGACCGCTCCGATGTGCGCACAGGCGTGCGACGCCACGGGCACCTCGGGGGACATCGGCAGGAAGATCGCCACGCGGTCGCCCTCGCGGACGCCGAGCCGGACGAGCGCCTCGGCCAGGCGCGTCACGTCACGCGAGAGCTCGGCGAACGTCTGCTCGCGCCGCGACCCGTCCTCCCCGAGCCCGACCGACGCGATCGCCTCCGGCCGGCGTTCTGCCCAGCGGTGCACGCAGTTCCAGGCGATGTTCACCTTGCCGCCCACGAACCACGTCGCCCACTCCGGCCCGCGCGAGAGATCGACGACCGCGTCCCAGGGCCGCGAGAACTCGAGGCCCATGTCCTCGATCGCTGCGGGCCAGAACCATTCGGGGTCGTCCTGCGAGCGCGCGACGAGCTCCCAGTAGCTCTCGAACCCGTGCTTCCGCATGAGGCGGACGACGTTCGCCCGCTCGAGCGTTGCCGCATCGGGCTCCCAGATGAACTTCGTCGTTGCCTGCGCCATCGTCTGGTAACTTAGTGGACGCTAACCACTTGAGGGGGCGAGAGCTTGCGCGCACGCATATTCGCAGAGGAGAACCGGAAGTGGTGGACGCTGGGGGCTGTCGCCTTCGGGCTGTTCATGATCATGCTCGACAACACGGTCGTGTTCGTGGCGTTGTCCTCGATCCAGAGCGACCTGCACATCTCACAGTCCGAGCTCGAGTGGGTGGTCAGCGGTTACGCGCTCACCTTCGCCGTGCTCATGCTCACGGGCGGCAAGCTCGCGGACATGTTCGGCCGCCGGCGGATCTTCATCGTCGGCCTGGCGATCTTCACGGCCTCCTCGCTCGCATGCGGCCTCGCGACCGGCGCCGGCTTCCTGATCGGCGCACGCGTCGTCCAGGGCGTCGGAGCGGCGCTGATGAACCCGGCGACGCTTTCGATCATCGTCGCCACCTTCCCACCGCGCCAGCGCGGGACTGCGATCGGCATCTGGGTCGGCGTGTCGGCGATGGCGCTCGCGATCGGCCCGCTGATCGGCGGCATCCTCACCGAGCAGATCAACTGGAGCTGGATCTTCTTCATCAACGTCCCCGTCGGCATCGTGGGAATCATCGTCTCCCGCCTCTTCATCACCGAGAGCCGGGACGAGTCGGAGGAGCAGCGGCTCGACCTACCGGGGCTGCTCTCGTCTGCCATCGGGCTCTTCGGGCTCACGTACGCCCTGATCGAGGGAAACAACTACGGCTGGACCTCCGGCCGAATCCTCGCCAGCTTCGCCGTCGCGGCCGTCGGGCTTGTGAGCTTCGTCGTGCTCGAGCATCGCCAGCGCGTGCCGATGCTCGACCTCTCGCTGTTCAAGAACTCGACCTTCGCCGGCGCCAACCTGACCATGCTGCTCGTCGCGCTCGCGATGTTCGGCGTCTTCTTCTTCAACTCGCTCTACCTCGGCCAGGTTCTCGGCTACTCGCCGATCCAGACCGGTGCCGCCTTCCTCCCGTTGACCGTCCTGATCGTGTTCGTCGCTCCGCTCGCCGGCCGGTTCTCGGACAAGATCGGCTCACGCTGGCTGATGGGCGCCGGGCTCGTCCTGCTCAGCGGCTCGCTGCTGTCCTTCTCGACCCTGGGTGTCGACTCGACCTTTTGGGACATCGTCCCGGGCCTGATTCTCGGTGGCTTCGGCATGTCGCTCGCGATGACTCCGACGACGGCGGCGGCGATGGGCTCGGTGCCGGTCGACAAGGCCGGAGTCGGTTCGGCCGTCCTGAACAGCATGCGGCAGGTGGGCGGCTCGCTCGGAATCGCCCTGATGGGCGCGATCGTCGCCGCGTCGGTGAGCGTCTTGCCCGGGAACCCGGCGTACCCCGATCAGTTCGTCGAGGGCTACCACAACGCGCTCCACGTCGCAGCTGCGATCGCGATCGTCGGCGCCATCGTCGCCGTGGCCACCGTCCGCAAGGTCAGTCACCCCGAACCGGAAGCGCAGCCCGCGCTCGAAGGCGCGTAAACCATGGCGACACGTCTGCCCGCGGAGCAACGCAAGGCCGCGGTGCTGGATAGCGCCTGCGGGATCTTCTCCACGGGCAGCTACCGCGGGACGACGACCGCCCAGATCGCGCGCATGGCAGGAGTGACCGAGCCTGTCCTCTACCGCCACTTCGCGTCGAAGCGCGACCTCTATCTCGCGGTTCTCGACGAGTCGTGGCGCCGTCTGCGGATCCTGTGGGATGCAGCCGTCGAGGCCGAGCCGGACGCGCGGCTCTGGGTCGGCGCCATGGGGCAGGCGTACTTCGAGGCGAAGGACCCGAAGGTGCGCTGCGCGGACCTCTGGGTGCAGGCGCTGACCGAGGCGAGCGACGACCCCGTGATCCGGAAGTTCCTTCGCAAGCAGATGCGCGAGGTGCACGACTACGTGACCGACGTGATCCGCCGCTCCCAGGAGGCCGGCGGGATCTACCCGGACCGCGAGGCGAGCCCCGAGGCGTGGATCTTCCTCGCGATCGGCCTGCTCGGCACCGTCGGCCGCCGCGTCGGCGGGCTGATCCACGACGACTTTCCCGCGATCGTCACGCAGCGGCGCCGCTGGATGACCGGCCTCGAGGACACGCCGGACATCCCGGACACGCTCGACATCTGAGCTCGATCGGCTCCGGAGGCTCCCAGAAAAAGAGAGAGCCCCCGGCTGCGGCCCCGGGGGCTCATCCCTTAGCGGCGAGAAAACCCACCACCCCTGCGCGCTTTAGAGGCGACGGCCCGGAGGCTGTTGGCTCTGCGGCCCAGCCAATGCCTCCGGGCCTTCACGTCGCCACATCTGGCGCGCCCCTCCCAAGGACGGTCTGGCGTATGGCCATCGCTGCGAGGTGAGACTCACAATAGAGGCGGTTTCCGAGGAAGTCAAGTAGCTCAGTCAAGTGATTTTGCATTTGGCTACTTGACCCGGGTTTCCCCGTAATTACCACCCTTTTGGGGGATCTCACCCGAACGGTGCTTGCGGAAAGGTGAAGTGTGCGCTTGACTGTGCGGTGGAATAGCCGCCCCTTGAGTCGCCCCACGCCCCCGACGTCCGTCGCGCAGGCCGCGCGTCCCGCAGCCCTTCGGCTCGGTGAGCGCGTGCGCCAGCTGCGCATCGCCGCGGGCCTGACACAGAGCGAGCTCGCCGGCGATCGGTTCTCGAAGGAGTACGTCAGCCAGATCGAGCGCGGCAAGACCCGCCCGACCGGCGAGACGATCGCGTGGCTCGCGAGCCGCCTCGACGTCGACGCCGGCTATCTGGCCAACGGCGTCTCGACCGACGAGCGCGGCCGCGTCGAGGCGACGCTGACCCGCGCCGAAGCGCTCGTCCGAGGCGCACCGCTACGAGGAGGCCGTCGCCGAGTTCGAGCAGATCCGTCCGGAAGTGGCCGCGACCGGCGCCGCCGAGCTCGAGGCCCGTCTCCTCTCAG
The DNA here is from genome assembly GCA_963825795.1 of uncultured Actinomycetes bacterium. Taxonomy (GTDB): domain Bacteria; phylum Actinomycetota; class Thermoleophilia; order Gaiellales; family Gaiellaceae; genus VAXT01. The sequence continues at coordinate 13,451 of CAWGVD010000057.1, forward strand.
GCGAGGCCTGGGCGCGGATGCACAAGGGCGAGCTCCGCGAGGCGCTCGACCTGCTCACGCGCGCGCGAACCGTCACCGAGCACGAGCCGTTCTCGGAGCTCGACCGCGCCGAGATTCTCTTCCGGCTCGGCGTCTGCCGCCACAAGCTTTCGAGCAACTCGACCGCGATCGCTCTCTTCAACGAGGCGTACGCAATCGCCGAGGGATCCGGGCTGCCGAGCGATTTCCTCCGCTCGAACATCCTCGCCTACCGTTCGCGCTGCTACCGCCGCCAGCGCGACCTCGAAGCCGCGCGCGAGGACGTCGAGCGCGCACTCGAGCTCGCCCAGTCGCTCGACGACAGCCCGACGATGGCCAACGTGTACGTCCAGGCGTCGCTCGTCGCGGAGCGCATGGGCCACTGGGTCCTCGCCCGCAACTACGCGGAGCGCGCGAAGAGCTTCTACGAGGAGCTGAACGACCAGCGGAATCTCGCCGGCCTGCTCAACAACCTCGGCGGGCTCAACCTCATGCTCGGCAAGCCCGAGGAGGCGATCGAGTACCTGAAGTCCTCGTACTCGACCGCGCTCGACGCCGACAGCAAGGAGGAGGCCGCGCAGGCGACCGGCTCCCTCGCCGCCGTCCATCTCGAGCTGGACGACTACGAGCAGGCGGAGCGGTTCGCCCGCCAGGCGATCTCCCTCCTCGAGGGTCGCGTCGACTTCCTGCACGAGATCGGCACGTCGCAGCTCGTCCTCGGCCGGGCGCTCATGGAGCAGGGGCGCCTCGACGAGGCCGAGGAGGCGTTCAAGGCCGCGGACGACAGTTTCGAGCAGTGGTCCTCAGCCAGCCACCGCGCACGCGCCTGGATCGCGATGGGCGACCTCGCCGCCCGCAGGGGCGACGACCGGTCGGCTGCACGTCACTACCGCAATGCCGCTGACGCGCTCCAGGACGTCAGATTCTAGAGGGAAGGGGGTGAACCCATTGCGCGCAAAGCTCATCTTCCTCGTGATTCTGGCGTGCCAGCTGGCTCTGGTGTTCGGTCAATTCGTGCCGGACACGTGGTGGGAAGGTCCCTGAGGTATTGACCCTCTCTGCGGGGCGGTAGGCGTGCTCTCTTCCTAGGCGTGGGGTCAGCGGTTTTGCCGCGCCCTGAGCTCAAAAAAGCGGCGACGATCTCGAGACCGCCGCCGCTGTCAGGGGAGAGGAGGAGCTTTTCTTTCCACCGCGTTCGACGGGGGCCCGAAGAGCCCTGGTTTTGCTGTGCGGGCTCGGGGAATGCCCACTCCGCGGATCGCGCGTTCTTGCAGCTACAGTCCGCCGTTCCGCGGAGTCCTGATGGAACTCAACGCAGCTGACGTCAAGCTCACCGACCTCGCCTCCTGCGGGGGGTGTGCCTCGAAGTATTCGGCCGCCCGCCTGGAGCAGATCCTGGCCGGCTTCGTGCCGGTCGAGGCCGAGAACCTGCTCGTCGGGCTGGCGCCTTCCGACGACGCGGCCGTGTACAAGCTGGACGACGAGCGCGCGCTGATCTTCACGCTCGACTTCTTCCCGCCGATCGTCGACGACCCGGCCGACTACGGGTCGATCGCGGCGACGAACGCGTTGAACGACGTCTTCGCGATGGGCGGGACGCCGCTGCTCGCGCTCTCGATCGCCGCGTTCCCCGAGGAGCTCCCGATCGAGATGCTGGGGCAGATCTTCGCTGCCGCGGACGAGCAGGTCCGCGCCTCGGGCGGCCTCCTGGCCGGCGGGCACACGATTCGCGATGAGGAGCCGAAGTACGGCCTCGCGGTCGTCGGCACCGTCCACCCGGACGGAATCTGGACCAAGGCTTCCGCCCAGCCGGGCGACGCGGTCTACGTCACGAAGCCGCTCGGTACCGGCCTGATCATGACCGGCCACAAGAAGGGCGAGATCGGGACGCAGCAGCTCGAGCGCGCCGTGCGCTGGATGAAGACGCTGAACAAGGACGCAGCCGAGGTGCTGCGCGCGCACAAGGTGAACGCGGTCACGGACGTCACCGGTTTCGGCCTCTTCGGGCACGTCCACGAGATGGCCGAGCGGAGCAACGTCCGCATCCGCCTCGAATCGGAGCGCTTCCCGGCGATCGACGGGGCGCTCGACCTCGCGCGCAAGGGCATCCGCACGAGCGGAGACCCGCGCAACCGCGACTTCGCGGGCCGGCACCTGACGCTGACGCGAGGTGCCCGAGACGCTCGTCGCGCTCGGCTACGACCCGCAGACGTCCGGCGGGCTGCTCGTCGCGCTCCCGTCCGAGCAGGGCGCCGTGCTCGAGGCCGAGTTCACCTCGAGACGGCTCTTCCTGCGCCGCGTCGGCACGGTCGAAGAGGGCTCCGGCGTCCTAGTCGTCTAGGTTTCCCCTCCGCCATGAAGCGGGGCATGATCCACGGGCGCTTCCAGCCGTTCCATAACGGCCACCTCGAGTACATGCGCGGGGCAGCCGAGCGGTCCGACGAGCTGTGGGTCGGGATCACGAACCCGGACCCGGCGCGGATCCTGCCCGAGGCGAGCGATCCGGCGCGGCACCTGCCGGAGTCGAACCCGTACACGTACGACGAGCGCCTGCTGATGGTGAAGGCGGCGGCCGCGGACCTCGGGCTCGACCCGGAGCGCGTGCACGTGATCCCGTTCCCGGTCAACGAGCCGGACCTGTGGGCCGCCTACGTGCCGGAGGGGATCACGCAGTACCTGCGCCTCTTCTCCGCATGGGGCGGCGAGAAGCACGAGCGCCTGTGCGCGGCCGGGTACGAGGTCGTGGTCCTCGACGAGGGCGTCGAGAAGCAGCTGTCCGGGGCGGACGTGCGGGCCGCGATGCGCTCCGGGGCCGAGTGGGAGCCGCTCGTCCCGCCCGGCGTGGCGCGGGTCCTGCGCGACCTCGACCGCGTCGCCGTCTAGTAGGCGAGGTCCCGCTGGGGAGCGGGCAGCGTGCGCTCGTCGAGCCAGCGGCGCAGCGGGCTGTCGGCCTTCGCGAGCCAGATCGCGGCGACGATGAACAGGATCCCGCCCGCCATGAGGATGAACGGGAACATCGCGCCGTGCGCGTTCATGCTGATCGCGATCCAGCCGATGATGCCGCCGGCGCCGAGGTAGACGAGCCGCGCGAGCCAGATGCCGAGGATCAGGTCGACTGCGGCCACGATGAAGAGCGACAGCGTGTTCTCGTCCGTGCAGAGCGGCAGGCCCCACGCGATCAGCCAGATCGAGGTCACGTGCGGCCAGAACGCGAACCGGCGCCAGCCCTTGTAGTCGAGGAAGATCCCGACGAGCCCGATGACGATCCCGCCGGCGAGCACGACGCGCTTGAGCAGTGTGTCGTTGTCGAAGTCACCGACGATCCGAACTGTCCCGTCCATGAGCAGGAAACCGGTGAACAGCGTCAGCGGCAGCGTCAGGAACGGACGCCTGTAGCGATACAGGAGCCCTGCGGCGACGGCGATCGACCCGAGCTCCATGAAGACCCAGCCGCCCGAGATCCACGGGTAGAAGTCCCTGTAGTTCGCGTGCTCGAAGTCGACGCCGAGCAGCCTTTCGATCGAGAAGATCGTCAGCGGCGTGTAGAAGGCGACGATCGCGGCGAAGCCGGACTCGAGCAGTCCGTGGCGTGCCCGCTTCGCCCACTCGGCGGCCCAGAGAAAGCCGGCCTGCCAGAGCAGTGTGAGGACGAGGACGATTCCGATGCCCATCGCCTGGTAGCCCTTGGTCGACCACCAGGCGTGCGCTCCGATCAGAAGCAGGACGCCGAGGCCGACGAAGACCTGGACCGTCCGCGAGAGCTGTGTCTGATCCGTGAGAGGCGTGCCGTTGCGTGAGAGCTCGGAGCCGCGTTCGGGCGCGGCGTAGAGCCGCTCGAAGAGCGAGAGCGCCGCGCTGCGCTCGATGCCGACCTGGCCGGCCTCGGCGACGAATCGCTCGCGGTTCAAAGTGAACTCCATCGCATAGTTGCTATAATAGCGGGCTGCTATAGAAGTCAACAGGCACGCTTCGTACCTTCGGCAGAACGTTGGCTCCGCGTGAGAGACGCGGCGCGCCTGTAGCCTCACGCCTCCGTGTACCCGATCTTCGTCGTCCTCCTCGACGGGCTCGCCGACCGCGCGCACGACTCACTCGGCGGGCGCACTGCGAACGAGATCGCCGAGACGCCGAACCTCGACCGGCTCGCAGCGCAGGGCTCGTGTGGGCTCATGTTCAGCCTCGGCCCCGGGCGCGCGCCCGCGAGCGAGCTGGCGCACTGGGCGATGCTCGGCTACACGCCCGAGGAGTTCCCCGGCCGCGCCGTGCTCGAGGCGACAGGCGCCGAGCAGGAGATCGACGCCGGGCACGTGTTCGCCTTCGCGCGCACTGCGTCCGGCCGAACGGCGCGACGACGGCCTCTGGCTCACGGGTCGGCCGCGCAGAGGTGAGGACGAGGAGGACTCCGCCGAGCTCGTGACCGCGTGCGACGGGCTCGAGATCGACGGTCTCCGGTTCGAGCTCGAGCACCTGCAGCGCGGCGAGGCGATCCTGCGTGTGTTCCCGGGCGCGGACGATCGCGTCACGGACTCGGACGCCTTCTACAAGGAGTGGTATCCGGTGCTGAAGCCGCAGGCGCAGGTTCCGGAGGCCGGGAACACGGCACGTGCCGCCGAGACGTGGACGCGGCAGACGATCGAGCTGCTCGAGGGACATCCCGTCAACGAGCGCCGCGCCTCCGACGGGCTCCCGCCGCTGAACGTGATCACGCTCAAGTGGTGGGGGCGGCGGCGATCGAACCCGAGCTTCCGCGAGCGCCACGGCCTGCACGGGAGCTTCCTCGGCGACTCCGCGTTCCTGCTCGGCCTGGCGCGCACGATCGGCCTCGAGCCACGCCACGTCGCCGAGACCGGTGACGCGCCCGCGGACCTGCGCGCCCGCATGGAGCTGGCGCATCGACGCCTCGACGAGGGCGACACTTTCGTCTTCTCGCACCTCAAGGCGACGGACATGGCCGGCCACACGAAGGACCCGCAGATCAAGAAGAGCACGATCGAGGCGCTCGACGCCGAGCTCGGCGACCTGCCGACCGACCGCGCGATCGTCTGCGTCACCGGCGACCACGCGACGCCGACGTATCCGGACGTGATCCACTCCGGCGACCCCGTGCCGTTCATCGTCAACGGCCCGGGCGTCCGCGCCGACGAGGTCGAGGCGTTCGGCGAGCTCGACTGCGCGCGCGGGATCCTCGGCCACCTGCGCGGGCCGGACATGATGCCCGTGCTCCTGAACGCAGCCGACCGCCCGCTCTTCCTCGGCTCGCGCCCGACCCCGTTCGCCGGCGCCGACGGGTATCCCGACCTCCTCGTGCCGCTCTAGATGGAGATCGCAGCCCGCATCCGCAGCTTCGAGATCTCGCCCGTGCGCTTCGTCCAGGTCGCGTGGACGAACGTGTTCCTCCTCTGGCTGATCGTCGGCACGGGCGCGGCGGTGCGGCTCACGGACTCCGGTCTCGGCTGCAGCCACTGGCCCGGATGCGAGCGTGGAGCGCCTCTGCCCGAGAAGAACGTCCACGCCTTCGTCGAGTTCGGGAACCGCCTCGTCGGCGGCGTCGTGATCACGGTCACGCTGCTGACCTGGCTCGCGGCGCGGAAGACGCCGGGCCTGCCGGACTGGGCGCGGAAGCTCGCGCTCGCCGTCCTGCTCGGCGCGCTCGCCCAGGCGCCGCTCGGCTACCTCGCGGTGGCGAGCGACCTGCGCTGGCCCGTCGTGATGGCGCACCTGCTGCTCTCGATGGCGCTCATCGCGGGTGCGGTCGTGATCGCGGTCGAGGCGGTCGGACTGCGCGACGGGCACTCCGAGCCGATCGTCCCGCTCGAGCTCCGCCGCCTGGCGATCCTCTTCACCGCGGCGGGCTTCGCGCTCGTCGTCAGCGGCACGTTCGCGACCGCGGCAGGCCCGCATTCCGGCGGAGGCGCGCACATCGACCGCTTCGGCTCGCTCCAGCCGACCGTCTACGTGCACGGCGTCTTCGTCGGCTTCTTCCTGCTCTCGTTCCTGCTCTCGATCGGCTATCTGGCCGCGTACAGAGAGCGTTCGCCGAAGCTGTTTCGGATCGCGCTCCTCACGCTCGGGCTCCTGATCGTCCAGATGGGCGTCGGCGAGCTGCAGTGGCGGACGAAGCTGCCCTGGGAGCTCGTGCTCGTCCACGTAGCGCTCGCGGCGGCCGTCTGGGCGGGCACCGTCACGCTGGCTGCGCTGTTCTTCCGGCCACCACGTTCTCTGCTACCCGGGAACACCTAGACTCAGGGAAGTGTCCGAGGAGCTCATTGTTTCGAGCCGCCCAGAGCTCGAGCGCCCGATTCTGATCGCCGCGTTCCGCGGCTGGAACGACGGCGGCCAGGGCGCGTCGCTCGCCACCGGCTACCTCGCGAAGCTCTGGAATGCGAGGCGGTTTGCCGAAATCGAGCCCGAGAACTTCTTCGACTTCCAGGCCACACGGCCGCACGTCTCGCTCGAGGAAGGGGTCACTCGACGCATCGACTGGCCCTCGACCGTCTTCTACCACGGGCGCCCGCCCGACCTCGACCGGGACGTCGTGCTCCTGCTCGGGATCGAGCCGAATCTCCGCTGGCGCACGTTCTCGGAGCTGATCGTCGGCTTCCTCCAGGATCTCCAGATCGAGCTGGTCATCAGCCTCGGTTCGCTCCTCGCAGACGTCCCGCACACGCGCCCGTGCCCGGTCACCGGGAGTGCCAGCGATCCGGAGCTCGTCGAGCGGCTCGACCTCTCCGCGTCGCGCTACGAAGGCCCGACCGGGATCGTCGGCGTGCTCCACGACGCGTGCCGGCAGGCCGATCTGCCGTCGGCGAGCCTCTGGGCAGCCGTTCCGCACTACGTCTCGCTGACGCCGAGCCCGAAAGCTGCGCTCGCACTCTGTGAGCGGCTCGCCGACGTGATCGGGGCGCCGATCGACACGACCGAGCTCGCCGAGGCTGCCGAGAACTACTCGGAGCAGGTCTCGGAGGCGGTCGCGTCCGATCCGGACACCGCGGCGTACATCGAAGAGCTCGAGCAGCGCGCGGACACGCTCGCCGAAGAAGCGGAGCTGCCTTCGGGAGACGCTCTCGCGGCCGAGCTCACCCAGTTCCTGCGCGACCGCGAGCGCGAGAACGGCGACGATGTCGCCCGCGACCAGTAGCGCCGCCTAGCCGAACGTAAAGGCGTACGCCTCGACGCCGGGGCTGAAGTGCAGCTCGAGCAGCCGGCTCTGATCCGTCGGCAGGCGCGCGAGTGTGTAGAGCCGGCTGCCGCGAACGGGAACGACGCCGACCGGCGTCCCGTCGACCATCACCGCGACCGAGCCGTGCCCGCCGAGGACGAGGTGCACGCTCCGGGCTTGGAACCGGAGCCGCAGCTGGGCGCCCGGGCCGGCCACGATCCGCTGGCCCTCGACCTTCCAGCGCCCCCCGTAGGCGAGCTCGTTCGGGTGGAGATCACTGGGCGGCAAGTGGTAGGTCGCGAACCGATCCGGCGTGATCGTCTTCTGCGCGAAGCGGGCCAGGCGCTCGTAGCCGAGGTACGACTCCGGCGTCATCAGCCCCGTCGGCGTCGGATCGGAGAGCTCGTTTGCGACCGGAAGCATCTCGGCGTTCTCGCCGAGGAGCGTTCGGATGCGCGCCTCCGTCGTGTCGTAGGAGCCTTCGCCGAAGTGGTAGTAGCGCAGGTGGCCGCTCCGGTCGATCAGGTACTTCGCCGGCCAGTACTGGTTGCGGAACGCGTTCCAGGTCCCGTAGTCGTTGTCGAGCGCCACCGGGTACGTGACCCCGAGCCGGCGCACGGCGCTGCGGACGTTGCTCGGCACGTGCTCGAACGCGAACTCGGGCGTGTGCACGCCGATCACGACGAGGCCCTTGTCGTGGTACGTCTGGTACCAGGCCTTCACGTGCGGCAGCGTGCGCAGGCAGTTGATGCACGAGTACGTCCAGAAGTCGATCAGCACGACCTTGCCGCGCAGCTGTTTCGACGTCAGCGGCTTGCTGTTGATCCAGTTCGTGAGCCCGGTGAGCTGCGGCGCCGGGCCGTAGTTGCGGAGTGACGTCGTCGCCGCGACCTGTCGCGTGTTCCCGCGCAGCTTCTGGAGCTGGTTCTGCGCGCTCGCTGCTGTCCTCGACCTTGTTCTGAAGCGCCTGGGTGTAGCCGGGAAGCGCCGTCTGGAAGTGGCGGTCGACGTTGAACGCGATCGCGAGCGCGGTCAGCCCGACGACGACGCCGAGTACCTGCCGGATGCGATGCGCGTGCGGCCTGAGCGCGGTCATGCCGGCGCGGCCGCCGAACGCGACGAGCAACATCGGGATGGCCGCGCCGATCGCGTAGGCGATGCGTGAGCACGATCGCGCGGAAGCCGACGTCCTGCGTCGCTCCGACGACCGTGATCGCCGCCAGCACCGGGCCGGCGCACGGCACGAACACGAGCCCGAGGCTCGCGCCGAGCAGCAGTCCGCCCCCGAGGTCGCCGCTCGGTCGCCTCGTCAGGCGGAGGAACGGTCGCTGGACGATCTCCTCGACCTTCGGGAAGAGCAGTGTCGCCGCGACGAGGAACAGGAGCGCGATCGCGAGGTTGCGGAGAAGATCCTCGGGCAGTCCGAGCGTCCGCAGGAGCCAGACGCCGAACAGCGTGAAGGCCGTGAAGCTGAGGATGAGCCCGGCGATGATCGCGAACGGCTTGCGGCGGCCGCCGGTTGCGCCGCCCGCGAAGACGATCGGCAGAACCGGGAGCACGCACGGCGAGATTGCCGTGATGAACCCGGCTGCGAGGCCGATTCCGATCAGGACGAGCATTCGCTCGTAAGCGTAGAGAGCAGGTGGTTAAGCGGGAATTACGACGCTTCGGCGGCCCGCGCGGGCTCCGGCTCTTGCTCGGGCGGGGTCTCGGCCGTGTCGGTCCTCGCCGGCTTGCGCCGCCTGCGCCGCTTCTTCGGCTGAGCGCCGTCCCGGGACTGCTGGCGCTGCCTGCGCCTCGCCCGTCTGCTGGCTTGCTGCCCGCCCTTCTTCTTCCGTCGCCTGCGCCTCCGCCTCCCGCTGTGCGCCTTGGGCGGCGGCAGGTTCTCGGCGAGCGCGTACGCGACCTCGGGGAGCGTGCCGATCTTCTCGCGGGCGCCCTCGATCAGCTTCGTCGCGCGCGGCGTGTAGCCGTCGGCCGAAGCGAGGAGAGCGACCCCGACCTCGATCGGCAGCTCGAGCGCTGCGTTCACGAGCTTCGCCGCGTTCTCCTCGTGACGGTGCCCGCGCGAGTTCGCGAGCGCGCCCAGCAACCGCTTCGCCTCCGGGAACTCGGCGCTCACCCGGCGGTCCTGCGCCTTGCGCGTCGCCCGGGCGAGCTTCCACGTCCAGCGGGCGAGGATCTGCTCCGGCGCGTCCGCCTTCCCCTCGCCGATCGCCCGCAGAAGGATCCGCGAGCCCTGAACGCGGTCCTTGTCCCACGTCGCGCCCTGGATGACGAGCGTGACGAGGTCGTCGAAGTCCGCGCGCTCGACGGTCATCGAGACGCGATCGGAGAGCGCCATCATCCGCAGCCTGCGGTTCGGGTTCTCGGCCGCGGCCGTGGCGAGGAACTGCTCGAGGCAGGCCTTGCTCGCCTTGCCGTCGGAAAGCTTCTTCACGAATTCGGCGCGTTCCTCGAAGCGCACCTGGCGGCCCGCGATCGACGCCCAGTAGCGCTGCTCGTCCTCGTCGAGGTACCGCGGGTCGATCCGCTGCCACTCGCGTTGGATGACCGCGAGGCGGCGGCGGACATCGGGCGTCACCGGCACGAGCCACGGCGCGGGCGAGAGCTTGCGTCGCGCGCGGCGGTTCGGGCGGCGGCGCGGCGCGGGCGTGACGCGCGCGCCCTCGCGGTAGAAGTCGGCGCCGAGCAGGCTGTGCAGCGAGATCACGCGGTCGTTGTGCGTCGCGCCCTTGTTCACGAAGTCGACGACGATCCCGGCCTCCTTGCGCGGGTGCATGCGCATGATCCGGCCGATGCGCTGCTGGTAGACGCGGCGGCTCGCAGTCGGCGCGAGGTGCATGACCACGGTCGCGCGCGGCGAGTTCCAGCCCTCCGCGAGGAGCATCGCGTTGATCAGGATGTCGATCTCGCCCCGCTCGTACGCGGCGAGGATCTCGGCGAGCTTGACCGGCGGCGTGCGTCCGCTGACGGCTTCGGCCTTGAGCCCGGCGGCCCGGAACTCCTGGGCGAGGTTGTACGCGTGGTCGACTCCGGCCGCGTAGACGATCCCGGGCGTCGAGTCGAAGCGATCGCGGTACAGGCTCGCGGCCGCCTGGTTCAGCGCCTGGTGGTCGAGGCCGCTGCGAGCGCGCGCTCCTCGAAGTCGCCGCCGACGATCGGCACCGAATGGATCGCGGCCGCGGGCGGCACGCGGAGGTTGCGCAGCGGCGCGATCAGGCCACGCCGCGCAGCGTCCTGGAGCGGGAGGTCGTCGACCGAGGCCGGGAAGACGTCAGAGACCTGCTTCGCGATCAGCTGCTCGGTCGCGGTCATCCCGATGTAGATCGGGTCCGGGAAGCTGCGGATCGCGAGGCTCGTCTTCTCGCCGAGCGCCGTGTGCGCCTCGTCGGCGATCACGAGCTGGTACGTGTCGCGGCTGACCGAGGCGTGGTGCCGCGCGAACCACGCGTACGTCTGCACGGTGATCGGCGCCGGCTGGGGCGAGGTCTGGCCCTGCTCGACGATCGGGATCAACCGGTCGCCGTAGCCCTCGGCCGCGAGCTCGCGGTTGAACTGGGAAACGAGCAGGCGCCTGTGGGTGAGGATGAGAACGCCCATCGTGCGGGCCGCCTCGACGAATCCCGCGGCGGCGATCGTCTTGCCCGACGCGGTCGGGTGCCGGAACCGGTAGCGGCGGATCGCGCCCGGGTCCTCCGCGGGCGACAGCTCCTCCGCGAGCGGCTCCTCGTCGACGACGCCGAAGTCCGCGTCCTCTTCCTCGAGGTCGGCGGGCTCGACGTGGCCGTTCGCGCTGCCGTTGCCGTTAGCGGCTCCTCGGCCTCGCGCTGGTTGGCCGCGATCAGCTCGGTGAGCATCCCGGCGAGCGCATCCACCTGGTGGCGGCGCAGCTCGGTGCCGGACGCGAGGTGCGGAGGCTTCTCGGACAGCACGCGCTCGAGCCCGAGCATGAGCGCGAAGCGCACCTTCCACTGGGAGGACGGCTGTCTTGTTGCCGGCCTCGATCTCGGTCAGCGCCTCGTCGAGCGCGTTGCGGCGGGCCGTTTCGGGCGCGAGCACCTGGGCCGGATCCTCGTCGCCGTGGAGCAGGGGCTCGCCGGCCCACGCTCCGGCCTTTTCTGCGGCTGCGACGAGGTCGTTCATCGCAGGACTTGGTGATCGCTGCTCGGTTGTTTCCTGCATGTAAGCGGCGCGAATGGGCCGCGATGCCTCCGAGTAATTAGAGAGAGCGCGCTCCGGGAATCCCCAGTGAGCGTCGCTGACGATGACCGAAGAGGCATACCCCTGATGGGCGCGGGTCCTCTTCAAGCCTCGCGGGCGGGCTCAACTCGAAGGAATAGCCGTGCTCGCGCAGGTACGGCGTCAACCCGCCCATGAAGAAGGGAAAGCCGGCGCCGAGGAGGAGCGCGGTATCGACGTCTTTCGGCGAGGCGACGCGCCTTCGTCGAGCATGTGGCCGACCTCGTCGGCGAGCGCCTCCAGCACGGCGTCGCGGATCTCCTCGACGGTTCGGACCGGCCCGTCCGGGTTGATCGCGAACCGGTCGGGGAACGCGGCCTGGAGCGTCTCGCGCACGTGGGTCGCGACCTGCTCGCCGACCATCTGCAGCAGCACCGAAGGCGCCATCGGCAGGCCGAGCATGAGGACGCCCGCGTCCGCCTCCTCGACCGAGTTGCCTCGCTCGACCGACTCGAGGACGACGAGCATCATGCGCGTCAGCAGCCGGTTGACGACGAAGCCGGGAGCGTCGTTGACGAGCACCGGACGCTTGCGGAGCTTGTCCGCGACGGCCCAGGCGGTCGCCAGCGCGGTGTCGTCGGTCTCGGGCGTGCGGACGATCTCGACGAGCGGCATCAGCGGCGACCGGGTTGAAGAAGTGCATCCCGACGAGGCGCTCCGGGTGCTCGAGGTCCTCGCCCATCGCGGTCACCGAGAGAGCCGACGTGTTCGTCGCGAGCACGCACTCGTCCGAGACCACTTCCTCGAGCTCGCCGAACACCTGCCGCTTCACGTCGAGCTCCTCGAAGACGGCCTCGATCACGAGGTCGCACTGCTCGAACCCGTCGTAGGCCGTCGTGCCCGACGCCTGGGCGGCGAGCGAGAGCGCCTGTTCGTGGTCGAGCCGGCCTCGAGCGGCAGCGCCGGCGAGCTCGTCGCGGATCGTCTCGAGCGCGCGGTCGACGATCGCCTGGTCGACGTCGCGCAGGACGATCGGGACGCGCGAGCCTGCGCAGGAAGAGCGTCGCGAGCTGCGCGGCCATGAGCCCGGCGCCGGCGATCCCGACCTTCGCCACGGTGCGCGGCTCGGCGGCTGGGCGGCCGGCTCCGCGGCGGGCGCGCCGCTCGACGAGGTCGAACGCGTAGAGCGACGCTTTCGCCTGCGGCGTGAAGAGCAGGTCGGCGAGCGCTTCCTCCTCGGCCCGGTAGCCCTCCTCGATCGTCCACGCCTGGGCGCCTTCGATCAGGTCGAGCGCCCGGTAGGGCGCCGGCGCCGCGCCGTGCAGGGAATCGTCGAGCTGGCTGCCGGGCGCGGGCCACGAGCTCGCTCGTCGCGGAGAGATCGGCGGGGTCGCGGCTCGGCTGCTCGAGTGCGATCGTGATCGCCTCGTCGATCAGCCGCTCCAGCTCGATCACGCGATCGACGAGGCCGAGCTCGTGCGCCTGCTCCGCGCTCAGCATCTTGTTCTGGCGCATCGGGTTCGTGACCATCAGCTTCACGGCCGCCTCGGGCCCGATGAGCCGCGGTGCGAGCTGCGTCGCGCCCCAGGCCGGGACGATGCCGAGCAGGCATTCAGGCGATGCGACGTGCCGGACCTCGTCCGCGATCACGCGGTAGTCGCAGTGCAGCGCGAGTTCGACGCCTCCGCCGAGGACGCCGCCGTTGATCGCGGCCACGGTCGGGTACGGAAGCTTGCGGATGCGTGCGAAGAGGTCGTGTCCCGCGCGGCTGCCCTCGATCGCCTGCTCGCGGGTCTCGATGCGCGGGAACTCGTCGAGGTCGGCGCCGCCGCAGAAGCTTCCCGGCTTGCCGGTGATGACGAGGGCCGTGAAGCGGCTCTCCTCGAGCTCGGGCAGAAGCGCGCGCGAGCGACTCGAGCGCGCCGCGGCCGAGGATGTTCGGCCGGCCGGCGCGCGTCCCGTCGTCCATCGTCACGAGCGCCACCGAGTCGCGCCGGTCGAGGTGGAACTGGGTCACCGGCTCGCCCACGAAGGGAGGTTATCTTCCGGCTGCATGCCCGACTGGGACGAGCATCTCGCGCGCGAGGTGGCCCGCTACGAGGACGGGGAGGCGCGGCTGCCCGACGACCCGGACGCGCGGCAGCGGCAGCTGACGCGGATGGGCAACGCCGCCGGCGGCGCAGGGCTCGCGCTGCTCATGGCCGGGCGCGGCGACGAGGCGTCCGACTGGCTCCACCGCGCCGCCGAGCGCTACCGCGAGAGCATCGACGACGCTCCGCCGGGGAGCTGGGGCCGGCCGATCGGCGCGATGAAGGCGCTCGTTCTCGCCGATGACTGGCCGCAAGCCGAGGAGGCCGCGCGCTGGGCGCTCGAGCTCGGGGCCGCCGAGTCCGAGTCGCCGATCGGGCGCTACGCGGCCGCGCTCGCCCTGCTCGTCCTCGGGCGAGACCACGACGCGGTCATCCACGCGGACGCCATCCGCACGAGCGACGACTTCCCGCACGACGTCGGCGACGCGCTCGCGTTCCTCGCCGCCGGGGACGTCGTCGGCTACGCGTACGCCGTCGAGAGCGTCCTCGACTCGTTCGAGACGCGCGAGGAGTACCTCGAGGACATCCCCGTCGCCGACACCGTGCTCGTCCTGCAGGCGCTCGCCGCGCGACGCGGCCTCGCCCCGAGCTCAGCTCGCCGCTTCTCCCCGCGACGTCGGCGGGTGCATGAACGCCGTGATCACGATCGGGTCGACGGACGGGTCTTCGAGCTCCTGCGCCTTCTCGACGAGCTCGGTGATCATCTCGATCGCCTGCTCGGGCGTCACCCGGCCCGTCACCTGAGCGCTCCTGAACTGGGCCTTGTCCCGCTTCGCGAACCCGGCCTGGACCTCGTTCAGCATCGCCGCCTGGAGGTCGCCGGTCAGGCGTGACCCGAGCAGCTCCGGGCCGACGCGAACGGTGCTCGCGACCGCGCGGTAGGGCTTCTCGCGCCCCTGGCCGCCCTCGGCGCGTTCGATCAGGCCCGCGCGGAGCAGCATCTTGACGTGGAAGTGCAGGTGCCCGGGGTCGACGTCGAGCCGTCGGCGAGCTCGCGGTTCGTCAGGCTCTGACCGCCCTCGTCGCCGAGCATCTCGAGCACGCGAAGGCGCAGCGGATGGCCGAGCGCCTTGAGCTGCTCGGCGCGCTCGATCGTGAAGACGTCTGTGGATGTCGGTGGTCGGCGCCACGGTCATATAGATCCTACATATAGGAATTCAGCTGCCGTTGTCAAGCCTGGCGGCAGCGGCGCGATCCAGGAGCACGATCGTCTCGCCGTGCTCGGATCGCAGCAAGCTGGCGGGGATCGCAGGATCGGGGTCGCCTGCGAACGCGAGCTTCACGGCCTCCGCCTTCGCTTCGCCGAGGACGAGGTAGACGACCTGCGCGGCTCCGGCGAGCATCGGCAGCGTCATCGTCACGCGCTCGACGTCCTCGTTCGGAGCCGCGATCGCGCGTCGTTCGCGCTCGTCCAGCGCCGGCGAGCTCGGAAAGAGAGACGCCGTGTGCCCGTCCGGCCCGATTCCCTGGAGCGCGAGCCCGAGGCGCACGCCTTCGAGCTCGTCGGTCGTACTCGGCCGCGGCCGCCGCGCCGCCGAGCTCGCCGCGGATGCGGTGAACCTCGGCCGGCTGCGTGCTCGAGCCGATCGAGGAGCGTGCGCTTGGCCAGGAGGTAGTTCGAGCGCTCGTCGTCCGGCGGCACGCACCGCTCGTCGCCCCACCAGAGCCGCGCTGCGCTCCAGTCCGGCTCGAGCTCGGCGGCGAGCTCGAACGCCGGGCCGGGGGCGTCCCCGCCCGAGAGCGCGAGGTGCTCGCCGGCCCGCGCGGCGGTGACGAGAAGCTCGGCGGCGGCGCGCTGCGCCTCGTGGGCGGTGTCGAAGACGCGGAGATCGGTCAGGAGTCGCCCTCGGCCAGCTCTTTCGAGCGCTCCATCGCGGCCTGGATCGCGTTCAGGAACGCGGCGCGCACGCCGGCACGCTCGAGCTCGCGGATCGCGCGGATCGTCGTGCCGCCCGGTGAGGTGACCATCTCCCGCAGCTCGACCGGGTGCATCTCCTCGTCGCGGAGCAGCTTCGCGGTCCCGAACATCGTCTGGATGACGAGCTGGGTCGAGACCTCCCGCGAGAGCCCGAGCAGGATCCCGGCCTCGATCATCGCCTCGGCGAGGAGCGCGAAGTACGCCGGCCCCGAGCCCGAGACGGCCGTGACCGCGTCCATGTACGGCTCGGGGATCTGGACGACGCGGCCGACGTGACGTCAGCACCTCGTCGGCCATCGCGAGGTGGTCGTCGCCTGCATGTGCGCCTGCGCAGAGCCCGGCGACGCCCTCGTGGACCGTGGCCGGCGCGTTCGGCATCGCGCGCAGGACGGGGACCCCGTCGGCGAGGTGCCGCTCGATCTGCGCCGTCGGAACCGCTGCCGCGACCGAGAGCACCGTCTGCTCCGGCGTGAGCAGGCCGCCGATCTCGCCGAGCAGCGTGTCGAAGTCCTGGGGCTTGACGGCGATCACGATGAAGGACGCGCCGCTGACCGCATCGGCGTTGGCGAGCGTCGTCTCGACGCCGTAGCGCTCGGCGAGCTCGTCGATCCGCTCCTGGCGGCGGCCCGTGACGACGATCTCCTCGGGCTTGCGCCAGCCGGAGCTGAGCAGGCCCGCGAGCAGCGACTCGCCGATCTTGCCGCCGCCGAGGATCGCGATGCGCCGGCCGTCTACAGCCATGTGCTCTGAGTCTATGCGGCGTACTTCGCGCTCTTGATGCGCTCGCGCCGGACTTCCGGCGGGCTCAGCTTCAGCGGCACCATGCCGCGCGCCGCGCCGGCCATCAGGTAGACGCACGCGAGGCCGGCCCACTCTCCGTAGCGGCCGAGGATCCGCGCCGTGTCCTCGGGCTCGACCCAGCGGCCTTCGATCGCGGAGCAGATCTTGAGCAGCCCGAGGTCGCCGACGATGCCGCGGTCGTAGCGGCCGAGCCCCTGCGTCCAGACGAAGCCGACCGAGTACGGGCCGATGCCGCGTTCGCTCTCGAGCCTGGCGGCGGCCGCGTCGGCGGGCAGGCGCCTGAGGCGCTCCGGGTCGAACGTGCGGCAGATGCGGACGAGCGCGGTCGCCTTCCGTGCCGGCAGGCCGAACCGCTGCAGCTGAGCCGGAGCGAAGCCGGCGAAGTGGTGGGGCAGAGGCGGCGCGACGAGCCGGTCGACGCGCTCCGTCGTCGCGTGCAGGAGGCGCCACTCGATCGAGCGAGCCTCGCGCGAGGTGATCAGCTGGCTGACGATCGCCCGCAGGAGCGCATGCGTGACGGTCGCCGTGCGGATCGGGCGCAGGCCGCGCAGGTGGCGGATCGGGCCGGCGAGCAGCTCGTCGTCGCGGAAGCGCTCGAGGAAAGCGCTGTGGTCGTCGTCGGCGCCGAGAACGAAGCGCAGCTGCGTCGATGCCGGCTTCGGTCTCGGCGTGCAGGACGAGGGCTCCGTCGGAGAGCTGTCGCGCTCCGGCGCGCTCGCCGCCGGCCAGCAGGCAGGTGAGGACGCCGTTGCCGAACCGCCGCGTGGGATCAGACGCGCGCCGGCCGGACAGCGCGAGCGAGTAGGGCCCGCGGGGCCTGATCGTCCGCTCGAGGGTCACGCTTCAACCCTACGCTCCTCGACGGCCGGGCCTGTTCGCGCAGGCGGGCGGCGTGCTCTTTCGTGATCAAGCTCTGCGTCTGGACGTCGACTGGATACACTGGCGCCTCCTTCGAGGTGAAGTATCTTGAGATCGAACTATCAGGAAGGTAGCAGTCGAATCACTTGACGTCAAGAGTTTTTTCGTCAAGACTGTGACCATGAAGAAGGTCGAGGAACGGGACCACATCGACGAATGGCTGGAGAAGGCCTGGCTCCAGGACATCCCGAATCTCGATTTCGCGGTCGAGGGAATCGTCGATCGCATGAGCGGGCTCACCCGTCGCTTCAAGCGGAGCCTCAACGACGTGCTTGCAGAACATGGGCTGACGTTCGAGGAATGGGACGTCTTGGGGGCCCTCCGGCGCGCCGGCCCTCCGTTCAGGCGCTCGGCGGGTGAGCTCGCGAAGTTCTCCGAGCTCTCGAGCGGGGCGATGACGAACCGGCTCGACCGGCTCGAGAAGGCCGGCTTCGTCAAGCGCCTGCCCGATCCGGACGACCGCCGCGGCGTGCTGATCGAGCTGACGAAAGCGGGCGGGACCGCGTGGCTCGAGTCGACGGGCGCCGAGGCGGAGCGCGAGGCGCTGATCGCGGCGGCTCTGACGAAGACGGAGAAGGAGCAGCTGAACGCGTTGCTCCGCCGGCTGATGCTCGAGTTCGAGCGGCGCGAAGGCAGCGACTCGAAGAAGCCGTAGTAGCGTTTCCGGCATGACCCAGCTCGACCCCGGCGTCGACATCGGCCATGTCCATCTGAAGGTCGCCGACCTCGACCGCGCGATCGGCTTCTACCGCGACGTGCTCGGCTTCGACCTCATGCAGCAGCTGGGCGACCAGGCCGCGTTCCTGTCGGCCGGCGGTTACCACCACCACATCGGGCTCAACACGTGGGAGTCGAAGGGCGGCTCGCCTCCGCCGCCGGGGACGACCGGGCTCTACCACGTCGCGATCCGCTACCCGAACCGCGCGGCCCTGGCCGACGCGCTGAAGCGGCTCGTCGACAATCGCGTGCCGATCTCGGGCGCCTCCGATCACGGGGTGAGCGAGGCGATCTACCTGCACGATCCGGACGGCAACGGGATCGAGCTCTACCGCGACCGGCCGCGGGACGAGTGGCCGATGGCGCCCGACGGCAAGGGCGTGGCGATGGTCAGCATTCCGCTCGACCTCGACGCCCTGCTGGCCGAGGCGCCCTGATGGCGAAGGGGTACGCCGAGGGCCCCGCGGCGGAGGAGGCCGAGCGCAGGCGCGACGAGCTCGAGCGCGGCGGTGGCAAGCGGAAGGCGGAGCAGCGGCTCGCCGTCTACGGGTCGACCGAGGACGAGCCGGAGCCGCACTTCATCGCCTGGCGGGACGACGTCGATCCCGACGAGCTGTTCGCGTCCGGGCAGGCCTGGGGCTTGAACGTCGTGCGGGTCAGCGCGGATTGACTTAGGCGGCTTACCCAAGTACCTTGTGATGCATGGTAGCCGCCGGGAAGCAGGACGCTCTCCTGGCGCAGATGCGCAAGGGGACGCTCCAGTACTGCGTTCTCGCGCTGCTCGCCGACGAGGAGCGGTACGGCTTCGACCTCGTCCGCTCGCTCGCCGAGACGGACGGGATGGTCACGAGCGAGGGCACGATCTATCCGCTCCTGAGCCGCCTGCGCCGCGATGGGCTCGTCGAGACGACGTGGCGTGAGTCGACCTCGGGGCCCCGAGGCGCTACTACCGAGCTGACGAAGGCCGGTCGGGCTGCGCTCGACGCATTCAAGGACGAATGGGGCCGATTCCGTGACGCCGTGGATCACTTCGTGGAAAGGAAGGCAGGGTGATGAGCACCACGCCCGACAAGCTGGTCGAGCGGTACCTGAAGCACCTCGAGGTCGAGCTCGACGACCTCCCGAGCGATCGCCGGCGCGAGATCGTGGACGAGATCGCCGGACACATCGCCGAGGCGCGGGCCGGGCTCGAGCACGAGAGCGAGGCCGACGTGCGCAACATCCTCGAAGGGCTCGGCGACCCGGCGGACATCGCCGATGACGCGCGCGAGCGATTCGAAGTTCAGCCTCCGGCGCCGGCTCCAGTCGTACAGGCCGGGCTGGATGGAGGTCGGCGCGCTCGTCCTGCTGCTGGTCGGCGGCATCGTCCTGCCGATGTTCGGCTGGCTGATCGGCGTCGTCCTGCTCTGGGTCTCGAACGCCTGGAACGTCCGCGACAAGGTCATCGGGACGCTGTTCGTGCCTGGCGGGCTCGGGCTCTCGATCTTCTCGTGCTCGTTCTGGTCCGTCGCTGAGCAGTGGCGGAGGCGTGCAGCTGCGGCGCCGGTCAGCGGATCTGGGCGACCGGCGCAATTGCATCGAGCCGTGCCCAGACTCACGGGACTTCGACGGACGTATCTCGCGCTCGTGACGTCGATCGTCGCTGCATCGTGATCACTCCGATCATCACGACTGCCTATCTGGCCTACCGCCTGCGTCGCCGACCAGCCGCTGCGACAGCCTGAAGAAGGCTGCTATACCTCCCAAAGAGGCGATGGCCAAGCCCATCGAGCAGCTGCAAGACGTCATCATCCGCTTCGCCGGCGACTCCGGCGACGGCATGCAGCTGACCGGCGGGCGCTTCACGAGCGAGACCGCGCTCTTCGGCAACGACCTCTCGACGCTGCCCGACTTCCCGGCCGAGATCCGCGCTCCGGCGGGGTCGCTGCCGGGCGTCTCGGGCTTCCAGATCCACTACGCGGACCACGACATCCTCACGCCGGGCGACGCGCCGCACGTCCTCGTCGCCATGAACCCGGCCGCGCTGCGCACGAACCTGAAGGACCTGCCCGCGGGCGGGGCGCTGATCGTGAACAGCGACGCCTTCAACGACCGCAACCTGCAGAAGGCGGGCTACACGGCGAACCCGCTCGAGGACGGCTCGCTCGACGAGTACCGCGTCCACGAGGTGCCGCTGACCTCGCTGACCGTCGAAGCGGTCAAGGGCACCGGCCTCACGAACCGCGAGGCGGAGCGCTCGAAGAACATGTTCGCGCTCGGCCTCATGTCGTGGCTCTACACGCGCCCGACCGAGGGCACGATCGAGTTCATCGCCAAGAAGTTCGCGAAGCGGCCCGAGATCGCCGAGGCGAACACGCGCGCGTTCAACGCCGGCTACGCGTTCGGCGAGACCGCCGAGGGCTTCGCGACGCAGTACGAGGTCGCGCCGGCGCCGCTGCCGCCCGGGACGTACCGGAACATCACCGGGAACCAGGCGCTCGCGCTGGGGCTCGTCGCGGCGAGCGTCCAGTCGAAGCTGCCGCTCTTCCTGAGCGCGTATCCGATCACGCCGGCCTCGGACATCCTCCACGACCTCGCGCGGAACAAGAACTTCGGCGTCCGCACCTTCCAGGCCGAGGACGAGATCGCGGCCGTGGGGGCCGCTCTGGGCGCCAGCTTCGGGGGCGCGCTCGGCGTCTGCACTTCGAGCGGGCCGGGCGTGATCCTGAAGCAGGAGACGATCGGGCTCGCGGTCACGCTCGAGCTCCCGCTGCTGATCCTCGACATCCAGCGTGCGGGGCCCTCGACCGGGATGCCGACGAAGCCGGAGCAGGCCGACCTGCTCGCGGTCATGTTCGGGCGCAACGCGGAGGCGCCGGTTCCGGTCGTCGCCGCCTCGACCCCCGGCGGCTGCTTCGACGCGGCGATCGAGGCCGCGCGGATCGCGCTCAAGTATCGGACGCCCGTCTTCCTGCTCTCCGACGCGTACCTCGCGAACGGCTCCGAGCCGTGGCTGCTCCCGGACGTCGAGTCGCTGCCGGACATCTCGATCGAGTTCGCCGACCAGCCGAACGTCGACGGCTCGTTCATGCCGTACCACCGCGACCCGCAGACGCTCGCCCGCGACTGGGCGATTCCGGGGACGCCCGGGCTCGAGCACCGGATCGGCGGGCTCGAGAAGGAGGACGTGACCGGCAACGTCTCGTACGACCCGGACAACCACGACCACATGGTTCGGCTGCGCGCGCAGAAGGTGGCCGGGATCGCCGCGGACATCCCGGAGCTCGAGGTCGACGATCCCGACGGCGCGTCGCTCCTCGTGCTGGGCTGGGGCGGGACGTACGGGCCGATCCAGTCGGCGGCGCGGCGGCTGCGGCGCGACGGCAAGAACGTCGCGCACGCGCACCTGACCCACCTGAACCCGTTCCCGCGCAACCTCGGCGAAGTTCTGCGGAGCTACGACCGGGTGCTCGTGCCGGAGATGAACCTCGGACAGCTGCTCAAGCTCGTGCGGGCCGAGTTCCTCGTCGACGCGGTCGGCTTCAACCGCGTGCGCGGGCTGCCGTTCCGCTCCGACGAGCTCGCGGAGGCGATGGAGGCGATGCTCTGATGTTCCAGAAGTGGATCGACAGGTTCACCGAGATGCTCCGGGGGAGCTCCCGGGAGCCGGACGACCTCGCGCTCGGCACGAAGCGTCCCGGCGATTTCATCGAGCCCGAAGAGGGCGAGGAGCTGATCCTGCCGAATCCACACGATGAGGACGAAGAAGATGCTTCGCAACCTGCTTAAGAAGCTTCGGCTCAAGTCGGTTCAGGCCGGCGACGGGCCAGCGGTCGAGATCGACAACGTCGACGCCATGGCGTCCATGGCCCAGACGCGGGTCGACCCCAGCGGAGGCGCGCCGGCGACCTTCCCGCCGAACTACGTCAGGCCGACCGACGAAGGGAGGCCGCGCCATTAGCGACAACGGCGGCAACGGGAAGCTCGTCCAGCTCACTGCGAAGGACTTCAAGTCCGACCAGGAGGTGCGCTGGTGCCCGGGCTGCGGGGACTACGCGATCCTCGCCGCGGTGCAGGCGTTCATGCCCGAGCTCGGCCTGCCGCGCGAGAAGATCGTCTTCATCTCCGGGATCGGCTGCGCCGCGCGCTTCCCGTACTACATGCAGACGTACGGGATGCACTCGATCCACGGGCGTGCGCCGGCGATCGCGACCGGCCTCTCCACGTCCCGTCCGGACCTGTCCGTCTGGGTCGTGACCGGCGACGGCGACGCGCTCTCGATCGGCGGCAACCACCTGATCCACGCGCTCCGCCGGAACGTGAACGTGAAGATCCTGCTCTTCAACAACCAGATCTACGGCCTGACGAAGGGCCAGTACTCGCCGACCTCGCCGCTCGGGACGCGGAACAAGTCGACGCCGATGGGCTCGCTCGACTACCCGTTCAACCCGGTCTCGATCGCGATCGGCGCGGAGGCGACCTTCGTCGCGCGCTCGATCGACACCGACAAGAAGCACCTGACCGAGGTGCTGCGGCGCGCGGCGAACCACAAGGGGTCGGCGCTCGTCGAGATCTACCAGAACTGCAACGTCTACAACGACGGCGCCTTCGACGCGGTCAAGGAGCAGACGGAGAACCAGATCCGGCTCGTGCACGGGGAGCCGATCACGTTCGGCGAGGAGAGCGAGCGCGGAGTGAAGCTACGGGCGGACGGCTCGTGCGAGCTCGTCGCGGCCGACGCGGGCGGACTCCTCGTCCACGACGAGCACGAGGAGGTCGGGTCGCTCGCGTTCGCGCTCTCGCGGATCTCGCACACCCCGCACGGCCCGACGCCGATCGGGATCTTCCGAGACGTCGAGCGCCCGGTCTACGACGAGCTGATGGCCGGGCAGCTGGAGACGGCGACGTCGGAGAGCGGCGAGGGCGACCTGAAGTCGCTCATCCACGCCGGCGACACCTGGGTCGTCTAGCCAGGCCTCGCGAAGATCAAAGTAAGTCGCGCCGCGCCCGGCGAGCCGGTCATGCCGCCAAGACCGTAGAGCTCGTTCGCGCGAGAGGTCCCGATCAGTCGGTCGGGACCGGAATCCCGACATGACTGCTCCGCGCGCGAGGCCGGGACGCGACGCATGAAACGAGCCTACGGCTCGCCCATGCGTGCGTCCACGGTCTCTCAGGAGATTCTTAAGGAGCGGACTTCTCGAGCTGAATCGCGGACATCAGCTGCTCGACGTCCTTGACTTCGAGAAGTCGGCGCTGATGCTCGTAATGCGCTCGCCTGGCATCCGCACGCCTGCGCTCCGGCGACTTGCCGTCGCCGAGGTCGAGGAAGTCTGGTTGCGCTGGAGCTCGATGTCGTCTCAGTCGGAGCACGGCTGACCCTCCGGGGGTTTCGGCGTGAGCCGCTTTGCGCCTTTGGTTACCTGTCCCTACGCACTATCGGTGATCCCGGCCGCGCCGAGAATCCCCCGATCAGGTGAGGTAACCGACGACCGCCGCGAGGGCAAAGGCTGCGAGAGAGAAGACAGTGAGGACGGAGAGCGTCCTCGCGTACTCCGTCATCGTCACGCCGCGCTCGAGGTGAAGCTCGCTGTTCCGCATGGTTCAACCATCGGCCGATCGCGCTGCGTTGCGGATCCCCTTGTGGCGTGATCCCGCATACCGCAAAGCGGTGTCCGGCAGCGGCCGGAAGCTCGTCGGGCCTCATCGAAGGCAAACGAAAGCGGCGGGGTGGAAACAGGCGTTCCAGCCCCGCCGCAGGCCTTGCTGAGCGCGACTACGTGATGTAGCCGGCGACGCGGGTCAGCGCGTTGACGATGTTGCCCGAGAGCAGGGCAAGAGCGCCGAAGACCGCGATCGTGATGACTGCCAGAACGACGGCGTACTCGGCCATCGTCTGCCCATCTTCACGGGTGAGCCAGTTGTAGAGCTTCTGCATCGGAGCAGACCTCCATGGTCGAAGCGACGCCGACGGACGCGTCTGATTGCTCCCGTGTCATCGGCCGCATCTGAGGCCTGGAACATCCCCCTGCGAGGTGATCCGGGCTACGTCGAAAGTGGAAGGGCGTGGCTCGGAATCGGACGATCCCAAGCCACGCCGCTGGGTCTTGCTCGAGCTCGACTACGTGATGTAGCCGGCGACGCGGGTCAGCGCGTTGGTGATGTTGCCCGAGAGCAGGGCAAGCGCGCCGAAGACCGCGATCGTGATGACGGCGAGGACGACGCCGTACTCGGCCATCGTCTGCCCGTCTTCACGTGTAAGCCAGTTGTAGAGCTTCTGCATTTGAAGCAGACCTCCATGGTCGAATCGACGCGGACGGACGCGTCTCTTTGGTTGGCGTTGCTCCCGTTTCATCGGCGGCCGAACGACCCCGTATATCCCCCTGGGAGGTGATATCGGATACGCCAAAAAGAAAAGGCGCGGCTCGGATCAGGCGATCCAGGCCGCGCCTCAGGTCAAACTGGTGCTGACTACTAGGTGATGTAGCCGGCGACGCGGGTGAGCGCGTTCACGATGTTGCCCGAGAGCAGGGCAAGCGCGCCGAAGACCGCGATCGTGATGACAGCAAGGACGACGCCGTACTCGGCCATCGTCTGCCCGTCTTCACGGGTGAGCCAGTTGTAGAGCTTCTGCATCGGTGCAGACCTCCATGGACGATCGGTACGGAAGGCCGCACCGATGATTGCGTTGGTGGCAACATCGGCCCTCCACCGGGCCCGGTCCATCCCTCAGCCGAGCGTTCCTCTTTCAAGACAAAGCCCGCCTCGAGAGCGGGCTTTGAGGGGCGAGGCTGAGGGAGGGGGAGATAGCCGTCGTCCTGTGCCGCTCCAGTGAACCTCCCGCGCATGTGCAGGGGGTTTGCGATCTCTGAGGATTCGGTAAGGCTCAGCCCGAGCCGTAGTCGAAGGTCGCGGCGTATCCACACACGCCCGCGTACTCGAAGCGGAGCTGCGCGTCGTCGACGCTTGAGCTCGCCGGCGACGATCTCCTCCCCGGATCGTTCGTGGCCCGGGATCACGCACGTGATCGTCTCGTCGCCTTCGTAGGGGCCCGAGACGCGGACGGTGACGACGTCACGCACCCTGAACCACTGGCGGCGCGGGGTGTGGTCGAGCTCGATCTGCGCCGGGTGGACGCCGAGGAGGTGGCTTGGCTTCCAGGCCCACGGGAAGTGCTCGAGCTGCTCGCCGGCGACTCGGCCCGCCCAGATCTGCTCGAGTGCCTGGTGCTGCTCGGCCGAGCCGCGCTCGTCGAGGTAGAGGATCCAGCTCCACGGCGAGCCTTCCTCGTCGTCGCTGTAGCGCGTGGCCATCACGACGCTGAGGTCGGAGAGGTCGAGGCCGTCGGCTTCGCCGTCGACGATCCGCCAGCAGAGCGCGCCTTCGCAGATGCCGTGCGTCGATCGCCCGCCGGGCACGCCGTTGATGCGCCGACACGGGCACGGGGCGTCGCAGTTGCACGACTCGAGGTACGTGCCGGCGACGCGCCAGCTCACGCTGCGTCGAGTGCGATCACGTGCTCGGCGCGTTCGTCGCGATAGCTCTCGCCCAGCGCGTCTGTGAGCTTGCGCTCGAGCTCGCCGGTCGCGGCCAGCTCCTCGACGATGTCCGCGCCGCCGACGAGCTCGCCCTTGACGAAGACCTGCGGGATCGTCGGCCAGCCGGACAGGCTCGACAGCTCCTGGCGGAAACGTGGGTCGGGGAGGATGTCGACGGCGGTGACGGGCGCCCCTGCGGCGCGGAGCGCTGAGAGCGCGCGCTGCGAGTTGCCGCACGCGACGAAGCTCGGCGTTCCTTTCATGAAGAGCGTCACCGGCTCGGTCTCGATGATGTCGCTGATCTGGTCTCTGAGCGTCATGTCGTCCCTTTCGTCTTGATGCGGAGCTCGTGGATCGAGCCGTCTGCGAGCGGCGCGGCGAGCGCGTCGTAGACCAGGCGGTGCTGGTCGACGAGGGACAGCCCTGCGAAGCGCGGGCTCGCCACGGTCACCTGGAAGTGGTCGCCGCCGCCCGTGCGGTCGACGACGGCGAGCTCCGTGGCGTCCGGAAACGCCACGCGGAGCAGCTCCTGCAGAGGCTCGGTCGCCACGCTCGCCATCGTAGCCCCCGATTTCGGTCCTGCGGGCCGCCGTGCTATGACCCCCGTCCACAACGAAGGAGAGACGAATGAAGAAGCTCGCACTGCTTCTCGCCCTAGCCTGCGTCGCGCTCGGCGCGCTCGCAGGAGGCGGGAGCGCGAGCCCTGCGGCAGGCCCAGCACCGGTGATGACCGGGCTGCACAACCCTCGGGGACTTGCATTCGACAACCACGGAAGCCTCTACGTCGCGGAGGCCGGGCAGGGCGGAAGCGCCCCCTGCGCCGTCTTCTCGGACGGAATGACCAAGTGCTACGGCCCGACCGGCCGCATCTCGCGGCTGAAGAACGGCGTCCAGTCGGTCGTCGCGGACGGGCTGCCGTCGAACGCGCCGGCCGGAGGTAACGGCGCAGTCGGCCCGCACAACATCGCTGTCGAGGGAGGCCACCTCTTCGTCACGGACGGCCTGGGCGGGAACCCGCTCGACCCGAGCATGGCGCCGTTTCGGGCACTCGGCCAGGGAACGCTGATCAAGGTTCATCCGAACAGCCACTGGGACTCGGTAACCGACATCTCCGCTTTCGAGGCGGCGCACAACCCAGTCGGCCCGCCTGACAGCAACCCATATGGGCTGCTCGACACCGGAGGCCATCGCGTGCTCACGGACGCGGGCGGCAACGACCTGCTCGAGGTCCACGGCAAGCACATTCAGGTGCTAGCGACCTTCCCGTCGCGTCCGGAGCGGAACACCGATGCTGTTCCGACGAGCGTCGCGCAGGGGCCTGACGGGAACTACTACGTCGGCGAGCTCTCGGGCGCTCCGTTCACCGCCGGCGCTGCGAATGTCTACCGCGTCGCGCACGGTCAGGCGACGGTCTACTGCTCCGGCTTCACCGCGATCATCTCGATTGCGTTCGGGCCGGACGGCCACCTGTACGTGCTCCAGTTCGCGAGCGCAACCGGGCTGAACGGGCCGGGAGTGCTCTATCGGATCGACTCGGGCTGCCAGAAGACGCCCGTCGTCACCGACCTCTTCACCCCGGGTGGTGTCGCGTTCGGCCCTGACGGCGCCGCGTACATCAGCCAGGGAAGCATCCTCGCGTCAGGCGGAATGGTCTGGCGCTTCGAGCTCGGGTCCTAGCGCCTCGAGCCGCCACTCGCGTCCGTACGTCCGCGTCCTCCGTCTCGTGCGGAGGCGCGGACTGCGGCGCGACGGCAGGAGTCGGACGACTCTCCCACGCGTGCGAAGAGCTGGACTCCACGGCCGTGCGGAGCGCACGCGGCGGGTGCGGGAACCCGAACGCGTCGAGCAGCCGCTCGTCCATCAGCGCATAGATCGCCTGCGAGCCGAACCGCCTCGGCAGGCCCGGGAACCAGGAGAGGAACATGTCCCGGGTCGCGCGGCCCACGCGCTCCGTCGCCTCGGTGCGCCGGAAGCGCTCTCGCTCGTACTCCTCGTTGAAACGCTCGAGCTCCGCGTACTGGTCCGGAATGTCCCGGATCGCCATGCGCCGGCCGACCTCCCGCCAGAACTCGAACGTCGCGAGCTTCTCGGTCTCGATCAGCGGGCGCCAACCGAAGCGCGCGTTCCAGCGAATCGGCTCGAACACGAACGACGAGAGCACGTACAGGAAGTCCTCGTTCGCGATCTCGAAGCGCCCGTGGATCCGGTTCATCCGGCGGATCGCCCGCTTGCCCGCGTCGCTGTCGTAGCCGGCCTCGACGATCGTGGACAGGATCAGGTCGGTGTCGTCGTAGCGCTTCTGGGCGGCCCGGCCGAACTCGCCGGTCCGGTCGAGGAGCTCCGCGATCGACGGCACGGCGAACGTTCGGAACAGCGCGAGCTCGAGCGACCGCGTCGTGTCCCACGGGAACTCGAAGCACGTGTCGAGGTAGACGATCCGCGAGTGGTCGGCCACCGGATCGAGCCGGCGGATCTCGCTGAGATACGACGACTCGCCCACGAGCGAGGAAGCTAGCCCTTCCTGCAAGCTACGGGGATGAGGAGCCGCACGCTCTGGATCGTCGTCTTCGGCGGGATCATCGCGCTCGGGCTCGGGGCGGCGGTGGTCACCGCGTTCGTGACGGACAACGGCGGGTCGTCGGCGACCAGCACCTCGTCGTCGGTTTCGGACACGTTCGACCTGCCGATCGGGCTGCAGAAGGACACGCTTGCGCTGGCCAGGCATCAGCGGGACCTGCTCGTCGGGCTTGCGGCTCAGCCGGGCGGCCCGGTGGAAGTCGCGGCCGTCCGCGGCGACACACCCGTGGCGAGCGATGCGGTTCGAGTCTCGGTCGACGGCCGTGACGTCCCGACCGAGTCCTGCGGAACGGGCTGTTCCCGCGTGCAAGCTCCCGTCCTGAAGGGCCGGCCGAGCCGCGTCACGGTCAGCGCCGGGGCGGCGCCGGTCTCGTTCCAGCTGCCGGCATCGCTTCCCGCTTCAGGCCAATCGGCGTTCGACCGGGCGCGGCGGACGATGGCTGCGCTCCGTTCGTACCGGTTCACCGAACGCCTCACCTCGGGCGGCCCCGTCGTCTTCACGCGCCTCGCCGTCCAGGCGCCCGACCGGCTCAGCCTGCGGACGAACAGCGGCTTCCGCTCGGTGCTCATCGGACACAAGCGCTGGGACTACCAGGACGGCCGCTGGCAGGAGGGCCCGTTCCCCGGCCTAAACGTGCGCGACGTCCTCATGTGGTACGACGCCAGGAACCCGCGCGTCGTGCGCCGCCTGCCGAACGGGGACGTGCAGCTCACCGCGTACGGGCTGAAGCCGGTTCCCGCGTGGTTCCGGCTGACGGTCGAGCCCTCGGGGCGCGTCGCCGAGGCCGAGATGACGGCTCCCGCACACTTCATGCTCCACCGGTACAGCGACTTCGACAGCACGCCCGCGATCAGGCCGCCGCAATGATCGATCACGACCACGAGCACGGATACCGCGCGCAGAGCCGACGCGCGCTCGGTCTCGTCCTTGCGCTCACGGTCGCCTACACGGTGTGCGAGATCGTCGGCGGCTGGCTCACCGGCAGCCTCGCGCTGCTTGCGGACGCGGGACACATGCTCGGCGACTCGGCGGCGCTCGCGCTGGCTCTCGTCGCCGCGTGGCTCGCCGCTCGTCCTGCGACGCCCGAGCGGAGCTTCGGCTACCGGCGCGCGGAGATCCTCGCGGCGCTCGTAAACGGCGTCGCGCTGGCCGTGATCGCGATCTGGGTCTTCATCGAGGCAGTCCAGCGGCTCGACAACCCCCGGGAGATCCTCGGCGGCTGGATGCTCGCGGTCGCACTGATCGGTCTGGTCGTCAACGTGGTCGCGGCGGGCATCCTCTCGCGCGCGGGCGACAACCTGAACGTCCGGGCCGCGCTCCGGCACGTCTTCGCGGACCTCGCGGGCTCGGTCGGAGTCGCTATCGCGGCGGTCGTCGTGCTCACTACCGGCTGGGACCGGGCCGACCCCGTGGCGGGGATGGCGATCGGCGTGCTGATCCTCGGCAGCTCATGGTCGATCGTGCGCGACGCGGTGTCGATCCTGCTCGAGGCAACCCCGACGGGAATCGACGCGGACGAGGTCGGCCGGCGCATGGCGTCGGTCGACGGCGTCGTCGAGGTACACGACCTGCACATCTGGACGATCACGTCCGGCTTTCCGACGCTCTCGGCTCACGTCCTCGTGCGGCGGGGCGACGACTGCCACCTACGGCGACGAGAGCTCGAGCAGCTCCTCGCCGAGGAGTTCGGCCTCGAGCACACCACGCTTCAGGTCGAGCACGTCGGCGAGCGGAGCGGGCTTCAGATCGAGCCTCTGCGCCGCCGCGCCCGCTAGCGCTGTTTCCGGCGGGCTCGGCGCTCGCTGCTTGCAGACGCCATCGCGTCGAGCCCGGCGAGGAAGCCTTTCTCGGCCGGGGCCGGGCTTCTTCGGCTCCTCGACCTCGGCCTGGGCTGCGGACAGCGCCCGTTCCCGCGCGGCGAGCTCGGCGCTCTCGCGCCGCACGCGCTCGGCCTCGTCGGCGCCTGCCTTCCTGGCCACTTCGGCCAGCTGCTCTTGCTCCGCGACCGCAGCCGACCGTGACTCGAGGTCGGTCTCCGCCTGGGCCACAGCCTGCTCGCGCGACTCGATCGTCCGCATCGCCTCGGCCGCCGCCTGGCGCTCCCGTTCGACATCCGCCTGGAGCCGAGTCAGCGTTTGCTCGATCTCCGTGAGCGTCCCCGCACGCTCCTCGAGCGCAGCCTCGCGCTCGGCGATCCGGTTCTCCACGCCTTCGATCGCGGCCGTCCGCTGCTCGAGGTCGCTCTCCCGCGCCGATAACGCGGTCTCGACGTAGGCGGGATCCTCGGGCTCGTGCTCGCTCGCGGGCTCCCGCTTCCGACGCGTCTTGCGCTCACGCTCCTCGACCTCTGCCTGTTGTGCGGCAACCGCTGCCTCGCGCTCGCCGATCTGCCGCTCCCGCTCCTCGAGCAGGCGCTCACGCTCCGAAGCCAGTTCGACGGCGGCGTTGACGGTCGCCTCACGCTCGATGACGGCGGCGACCGCGATCTCGCGCACGTCGACCTCGCGTGCCCGCTCCGAGAGCTTCTGCTCCGATTCGACGAGCTGCCGATCTCGGCGCTCGAGCTCCGCGAGGCGCTCCTCGAGCTCTGCGCGTCGGGCGTCGAGGTCCACCGACTCGCGCTCGAGCCGGTCGCGTTCCCCGACCGCGGAGCGCTCGCGCCGCTGCTCGAGCTCGGACTCCCCGCGCCGAACCTCCTCGGCTCTCCCCATGAAGGCCGACTCGCGAGCGGCGAGCTCCTGCTCTCGCCGCGCCACGTCGGCCCGCATCCGCTCGACCTGCTCGACCTCGCCGGGACCGGCGCGCCGGTTCTTCACCGGCGTGAACCAGCTGCGTTCTGCGCGGAGAGCCCGAAGCCGCCGACCGAGGCGCCGCTCACGCAGCGCGAGTTTCCGTTCCACCCGCTCGAGCTCGCGCTCGCGAACCGCGACCGCAGCGGCCCGTTCCCGCAGCGTCCGCTTCAGCTCTTCGAGGTCCTCGTCGGCTCGAAGCCTTTGCTGATCGCCCTCAAGAACCTGCTTCGCCACCGGACCTCGAATGTACAGGCTCTTTGCGGAATCGGACACCGGGAATACGATCAAGCGTCGTGAGGGATGGCTGGCCCAGGGCGGTACTCGCCGGCATCACGGTCGCGCTCGTGACGGCCGCGACCGCAACCGGCGGAAGCGTAGTCGCGACCCCGATCAGCTCCGACCCGTACACGAACCAGTCGAGCCAGCACCGGACTCAGGTCGAGCCCGACTCGTTCGGCTTCGGCAACACCGTGGTCGCCACGTTCCAGACCGGACGGTTCAACGCGGGAGGCGGCTCGAGCAACATCGGTTGGGCGACGACGACGAACGCGGGGCGCACCTGGACGACCGGCATGCTGCCCGACACGACGATCTACCAGGGCGGGCCCTGGTCGCGGATCAGCGACCCGGCGGTCGCGTACGACCCGATGCACGACGTCTGGATGATCTCGACGCTCGCGTTCGGGATGAGCCTGACCCCGTTCGGTGCGCCGAGCGCAATCCTCACGAGCCGATCGACCGACGGAGGCCTGACCTGGCAGAGCCCGGTCACCACGTCGCTCGGCGCGACCAACTTCTACGACAAGAACTGGATCACCTGCGACACGTGGCTACAGAGCCCGCACTACGGCAGTTGCTACACGGAGTGGGACGACAACGGGCTCGGGAACCGCATCCTGATGAGCACGTCGATCGACGGCGGCCACACCTGGTCGCCGCCAGTCTCACCGGGCGGCCTCCCGTCCGGTCTCGGCGGCCAGCCCGTCGTGCAGCCGAACGGGACGGTAGTCGTCCCGTACACGACCGGGAATGAGATCAAGGTGTTCCATTCGACGGACGGCGGCGCCAACTGGACGAGGCCCGTGTCGATCCACCTCGTCCAGGAGCACTCGGTCGCCGGGAATCTCCGCACCTCGGCGCTTCCGTCGGCCGAGGTCGACGCCGAAGGTCGGGTGTACGTCGTCTGGCAGGACTGCAGCTTCCGCACCGGATGCAGCTCGAACGACATCGTGATGAGCGCGTCGACGGATCCATTCACCTGGCCGCAACCCGTCCGGATCCCGATCGATCCCGCGAACAGCGGAGCCGACCACTTCATCCCTGGGATCGCGGTCGACCGCTCGACCTCCGGCAGCAGCGCCCGCCTCGCGCTCGCGTACTACTACTACCCGGTCGCCGCCTGCAACGGCAGCACGTGCGACCTGACCGTCGGCTTCACCTCATCCACCGACGGTGGCGCGACCTGGGCGCCGGCGAGACGAGTCGCCGGGCCATTCAAGCTTTCCTGGGTAGCCCATCACCGACCAGGGCCCGATGGTCGGCGACTACATCTCGACCTCGTTCGCGGGCGGACCGCTGGCGTTCCCGGTCTTCGCGATCGCCAAGCCTCCGGTGAACGGCGTGTTCAACGAGCGCGCAGCGAGTCCGCGAGATTCGACGTCACGATCCCGCAGGCCGGAGCGCCGATCCCGGTGCGACGCGACCCGATCCGGTTCCGCGGGCGCGCGTCTGTGAGGGCCCCGCTCGAGCTCGCCACCAGGCGCTAGCCGATTTCCGCCGAAAGGCGTACGATCAGGAAGCTCGTGGGGAGGGGAAAGCGAAGAAGGGTTGCGTCGGTCGCCCTGCTCGTGCTCGTGGGGGGCCTCGCGCTTGCCGCCAGCGTCTACGCAGGCAGCGTCGTCGCGACGCCGATCAGCTCCGACCCGTACACGAACCCGACGAGCCAGCACCGGACGCAGCTCGAGCCTGACTCCTTCGGCTGGGGCAACACCGTGGTCGCCACGTTCCAGACCGGCCGCTTCTTCAACGGCGGCTCGAGCAACATCGGCTGGGCGACGACGACGAACGCGGGCCGGACGTGGACGACGGGCATGCTGCCCGGGACGACGATTTTCGCGACCCGGCGGGCCCGTGGGCGCGGATCAGCGACCCGGCGGTCGCGTACGACCCGCTGCACGACGTCTGGATGATCTCGACGCTCGCGATCGACGCCTCCGTGTCGGGCGCCGCCGTCCTGACGAGCCGCTCGACCGACGGCGGCCTCACGTGGCAGAACCCGGTCACGACGTCACTCTCGACCGGGTCCTTCTACGACAAGAACTGGATCACGTGCGACACGTGGGCGCAGAGCCCGCACTACGGCAACTGCTACCAGGAGTGGGACGAACCGACGTTCTACATGAGCACCTCGACGGATGGCGGCCTGACCTGGGGCCCCGAAGAACCCCGGGCGGGAGCGGAGTCGGCGGCCAGCCGGTCGTCCAGCCGAACGGCAACGTCGTCGTTCCGTACGAGGGCGGCGCGGGCATCCGCTCGTTTCGCTCCATCGACGGCGGCAATACCTGGCAGACGTCGGTCCCGGTCGCGAACGTGAGCGAGCACGGCGTCGCCGGGAACCTCCGCACGTCGCCGCTGCCTTCGGCCGAGGTGGCCGGCGACGGCAAGGTCTACGTCGCCTGGCAGGACTGCTCCTTCCGAACCAACTGCTCCTCGAACGACATCGTCTACAGCACGTCCATGGACGGGCAGGCGTGGACGGCGAAGCAGCGAGTCCCGATCGACCCGACGACCAGCACGGTC
This sequence comes from uncultured Actinomycetes bacterium, assembly GCA_963825795.1. Lineage (GTDB taxonomy): Bacteria > Actinomycetota > Thermoleophilia > Gaiellales > Gaiellaceae > VAXT01. The sequence goes on from CAWGVD010000057.1 coordinate 46,937, forward strand.
GACCACTTCATCCCCGGCTTCGCGGTTGACCGCTCGACGTCGGGCTCGAGCACGCGGCTCGCGCTCGGCTATTACTACTACCCGGTCGCGGCCTGCGGCGGGTCGTGCGCGCTGCGGGTCGGCTTCGTGTCGTCGACCGACGGCGGCGCATCATGGACGCAGCCGCGTCAGGTCGCGGGGCCGATCAGCGTGGCCTGGATCGCGAGCACGAACCAGGGTGTGATGGTCGGCGACTACATGTCGACCTCCTTCGCAGGCGGCAACTACGCGTTCCCGATCTTCGCGGTCGCCAAAGCCAAGACGGGCTCGGTCTTCGACGAGCGGGCGTACAGTGCGCGGTTCGACGTCACGGTCCCGTCGGTGGGGTCGCTCATCCGCGCGCGCAAGGATCCGATCCGGTACTCGAAGCACAACTTCGTGCCGGACCTCGAGCTGCCTCCGGTGAGCAAATAGGAAACGGCGCCGGGACTGATTAACATCGTGACCGTGGGGGAGAGAGGGCGCAGGGCAAGGTCGATCTGGACCGCCGTCGCAGTGGCGGTGCTCGGCCTGCTCGTCGTCGCGACCGTCTCCGCCGGCAGCGTGATCCCGACTCCGATCGGCGACGACCCGTACACGGACGGGGGAAGCGGGCACCAGCACAAGACCCAGCTCGAGCCCGACTCGTTCGCCTTCGGGCAGACGATCGTCGCGCTGACGCAGTCGGGCCGCTGGTTCGGCGGCGGCGGCTCGAGCAATCTCGTCTTCTCGTCGTCGCAGAACGGCGGCCGCACGTGGACGACCGGCGGACTGCCCGGGACGACTGTCAACTCGCGGCGGCCCGTGGCCGCGGATCAGCGACCCGTCGGTCGCCTACGACGCGCAGGACAACGTCTGGCTCGCGCTCGGCCTCGGGATCGACGCTGGAGGAAGCGGTCACATCCTGCTCGTCAACCGCTCGACCGACGGCGGCCTGACCTGGTCGAACCCGGTCACCGCCGGCACTCCGCAGGAACCTTCTGGGACAAGACTGGATCACTGCGACACGTGGGCGCAGAGCCCGCACTACGGCAACTGCTACGTCGAGTTCGACGACAACAGTGCCGGCAACGACATGAGCATGGTCACGTCGACCGACGGCGGGCTCACGTGGGGCTCGCGTCCTCTCGGCGGGCTGCTCGTCGGGCCTCGGCGGCCAGCCGGTGGTCCTGCCGAACGGGAACGTCGTCGTGCCGTACACGAACAACTGGCGGCGCGCGAGAGCTCGTTCCGGTCGACGGACGGCGGGACGAGCTGTGGGCCACTCGCTTCGTCGCGAACGTCCAGGAGCACGGCGTGGCCGACCAACATCCGCACGTTCTCGCTGCCTTCCGCCGAGGTCGCGGGAGTCGGCAGGGTCTACCTCGCCTGGCAGGACTGCCGTCTTCCGCGTCGAACTGCAGCTCGAACGACATCGTCTACAGCACCTCGATGGACGGCGTCGACGCTGGTCGGCCGTCACGCGGATCCCGATCGACCCTGTCAAGAGCCGGTCGACCACTTCCTCCCGGGCATCGCGGTCGACAAGAACACGTGCGGGAGCTCGACGCACCTGGCCGTCGACCTACTACTACTTCCCGATCGCGGACTGCAGCACGAACACCTGCGAGATGACCGTCGGCTTCACGTCGTCCCTCGACGGCGGCGCGAGCTGGACGCCGGGATTCAAGATCGGCGGCCCGATTCAAGGTCCCGTGGATCGCGAACACGAATCAGGGCTACATGGTCGGCGACTACATCTCGACCTCGTTCACGGGCGACGGCAAGGCGCACCCGGTCTTCTCGCTCGCCAAGGCTCCGGACTCGGGCGTGAACGGCTCCTGCTATCCGAACAACTCTGGATGCCATCAGCGGCTGACGAGCGCGACGCTTCGACATCACGCTCCCGCCGCCGCGCCCTCGGGTGAAGACGCGCAGAGAGCCGATCGCGCGCGGGCTGCACAGGCATCCCGAAGACGCGCCGCTCAGCTTCCCGACCGCGAACTAGCCAGCCGGCGGAATCGCCTGCTCGAGCCAAGGGCGGAGCTCCGCGAGGAACGACGGATCGACCGTGTGCGGGAGCGGATACTCGCGGTAGAGCACGTCGGCGCCCGCTCCTTCGAGCAGCTCCTTCGCCTGCCGGCCCCATTCGACTCCGATGATCGGGTCGAGCGTCCCGTGGCCGATCGCGACCGGCGGCAGCGGCGGGTCGAGGTCGTATTCGAGCCCCTCGACCCGGGGGAAGAAGCCGCTCAGCGCGATCAGCCCCGCAGGCCTGGGCCGTCCCGCGGCCAACCCGAGCGCGTAGCTCATCATCGAGCCCTGGGAGAAGCCGCCGAGCACGGTTCGCTCAGGCGGGATTCCCGTCTCGGTGGCCAGGCCGTCGAGGAACTCGGACGCCGCGCGGAACGAGGGCAGGAAGGTGTCCGGAGGCGGATAGCCGAGCTCGCCGAGGACGTACCAGTGCCGTCCGCCCGGCGGTAACGAGAGCGGCCCGCGCGGCGTGACACCGTGCAGGCGCCGTTCCGGGTCGAGCGCATCGAGGAGCGGGAAGAGGTCGTTCTCGTCGGTGCCGCGCCCGTGGAAGAGGACGAGCGCGCCGTCCGGCTCGCCCGCGGCCGGGCGGGCTCTCGACTCGAGGCTCAGCGCGCCGCCCAGCTGTCCCGCGGGTTCGTGATCGGCGTCAGCACCGGCTCGACCTGCTCGCGGAGGTGCTCGAAGTCCGGCGGGAGCGAGAGGTGCTCGCCGAGGGTCTCGAGCGGTTCGTCCGTCGTGAAGCCCGGGCCCATGGTCGCGATCTCGAACAGCACGCCGCTCGGCTCGCGGAAGTAGATGGACTTGAAGTAGAAGCGGTCGATCACCGGCGTCGGCCGGCCGCCGCCTTCGAGCACCCGCTCGCGCCACGCCTCGTGCTCCTCGGGGGTCGACGCCCAGGCGACGTGGTGGACGGTTCCGGCGCCCGGGATTCCGGCCTGGTCCGTGACGTCATAGAGATAGAGGCCGCCGCGCTGCTCACCACGCGCTTCGAAGCCGGTCTCGCCGCTCTGCGTGAACTCGAGCGACTCCTCCAGGAACGAGCGGCTCGCCTCCGGGTCGCGCGTGAACGCGCGCACGCGGTCGAAGCCCTGGATCCGGTGCTCGGACGGGATCTCCGGGTTCTCCGCGGTCAGCGGCTCGTCGTCGGTCGCGACCACGGCGAGCTCCAGGCCGAGACCCTCGGGGTCGGTGAACGTGAGGCTCCCGTCCGCGCGCGAGACCGAGACGCCCTCCTTGCCCAGGCGGTCCGCCCAGAAGTCGAGCGCCTCCTCGGACGCGACCCGGAAGACGACCCGGTGCACCATGCCCGCCCCGGCGCGCCCCCGCCGGGCGCCTGGGTACTCGAAGAACGTGATGTCCGCTCCTGCGGAGCCTCGCTCGTCCGAGTAGAAGAGGTGGTACACGGTCGGGTCGTCCTGGTTGACCGTCTTCTTGACCAGGCGCAGGCCGAGCACCCGCACGTAGAAGTCGACGTTGCCCGGTGCGTCGCCGGTGATCGCAGTGACGTGGTGGATTCCCTCGAGGCGCATGGCAGGCTCCCTGGTCGCTTTCCGACCAGAGAACCTACCGATCACCGCGTGCATAGTCTTCTCCCGTGGCCACTGCACGGTCGAAGCATCTGGTCCTGATCCTCGCGCGCGAGCTGGCGTCGAATCTCGCCACGCCGACGCTGATCGCCGACGCCGAGGGCACGCTCGTCTTCTTCAACGAGGCCGCCGAGGAGGTCGTCGGGCGCCCGTTCGCCGAGATCGGCGAGATGCCGATGGAGGAGTTCTCCGCGAGCTTCACGCCGCGCACCCGGAACCATGCGCCGCTGACCGAGGAGTAGCCGGCCGACGCGGATCGCGTTCGAGGAGCGGCGAGCCGCGCACGAGCAGCTGTGGGTGACGAGCCGGGACGGCGTCGATCGCCAGATCGCGATTACGGCGTTCCCGCTCTTCGCGGAAGCGGACGAGTTCGTCGGGATCGTCGGAATCTTCTGGCGGGAGTAGATGTGGTGACGTCATGCGCGTGAGGATCTGGGGCTGTCGCGGCTCGGTCGCGACGCCCGGCCCGCAAACGATCCGCTGCGGCGGGAACACGTCGTGCATCGAGATCACGCTCGACGACGGCGCCGTCTTCGTGCTCGACGCCGGGACCGGGATCCGCGAGCTCGGCATCGAGCTGGTCGAGCGCGGCGTGAAGGAGCTCAACCTCCTGCTCACGCACCTGCACCTCGACCACCTCGAGGGGCTTCGGTTCTTCGCCCCGCTCTTCGACCCGGAGACGACGATCCACCTCTGGGGCCCACGCTCCCCGGTCTTGACGCTGAAGGAGCGCATCAGGCGCTCGTTCTCGCCGCCGCTCTTCCCGATCGACCTCATGGACACGCCCGCCGAGGTGGTCTTCCACGAGCTGCCCAAGACGCAGTGGAGCATCGGAAGCGCGAAGCTCACGGCGAGCCTCATCGTCCATCCGGGCCCCACGGTCGGCTACCGGGTCGAGGCGGACGGATCGAGCGTCGCTTACATCCCCGACCACGAGCCGGCTCTGGCCGGTGACTTCACGCAGCGATCGCGCGACTGGATCTCGGGCGGCTCGATCGCTCAGGACGTCGATCTACTGCTCCACGACGCGCAGTACTTCGAGGAGGAGTACGACGGCCGCCTCGGCTGGGGCCATTCGAGCGTCGAAGGCGCGGTTGCGTATGCGGACGCGGTCGGGGCCCGGCGGCTCGTCCTCTTCCATCACGACCCGACCCACTCGGACGACATCATGGAGCAGCTCGAGGCGGAGGCCAGGTCGCTCGAGTCGAACACGGAGGATCCGCCGGTCGTGGCGCGCGAAGGGATGGTGCTCGAGCTGCCGAGCCGCTGAGCGGTCAGCGCAGGCGCCGCGCGGCGACCAGCGCGCGGCCGTAACCGGAGGCGGCGAGCCTCACGACCTGGACGCGTTCCCCTGCGTGCGGGGCGTGCACCATCCGTCCGTGGCCGACGTAGAGGCCGACGTGGCCGAGGCCCCAGAAGAAGAGCAGGTCGCCGGGCCTGAGCCGCGACGAGCGAACGGGCCGGCCCTTGCCCGCGAGCGCGTACGAGCTGTGCGGGAGCGCGATTCCGAGGCGCCCGTAGGTCCAGTAGACGAGCCCTGAGCAGTCGAAGCCGCCGCTCGGCGACGTGCCGCCCCAGCGGTAGGGCACGCCGACCTCTCTGAGCGCGATCCTCGCAGCGCGTTCGCCGAGCGTCCGCTTCTTGTGCCGCAGGCGCTTCGGCAAACGCCAGTGCCCGATCGAAACATGGAACGGCCGGTGTCTCAGGTGCGGGCGCGGCGCGCGCTGAGTTGCATCCGCAGAGCCGGTAAGCGAGATCGCGCAGGCCAAGCTGCACGCGGCAAGGGCGAGCGCAAGCAGGCGGCTGCGGAAGCGGTTCGGCATAGAGGCGAGCGGGTCGTCGGGCTGCGGAAAGTGGGCGGGCGCAGCCCTGGCCTGTTCGTGATCCCGCGGATCCTAGACCGACATCCGGCCCATGGCCCCCCCAGAAGGGTCATTGACTGACGCTCGGCCCAACCCTCTTAGAGCGCCGTTCGGGGTGTCCCGGCCACAACGAGAGCGTCTATCCTCGGGAACCGAGTCCAGAGAGGAGGAGGCATGTCATCACTCACTGAGGTCCTCGGAGGGGTTCTCGGCCAGAGCGGAGCAGGGGGAACAGGCGGCGGTCAGTCGCCCGGGCTCAGTGCGCTGGTTCCGGTCGTCACGGGACTGCTCGCAGGCGGGGGCCTGTCCAAGTTGATGGAGTCGTTCAAGGCGAACGGCCTGGGCGCGCAGGCGGACTCGTGGGTCGCGAAGGGCGACAACCAGCCCATCTCCGGCGCGGACGTGCAGAAGGTCGTGGGCCAGGAGAAGATCGCCGAGGTCGCACAGAAGGCGAACATCTCCGAGGATCAGGCCGCGGACGTGCTGGCGCAGGCGATTCCGCCGCCGTCGATCACGCCACGCCCGAGGGGACCGTGGACGACGCCAAGGTCGACGAGCAGCTGCAACAGGTGACGCTGAACTAACGCGCGGCGACAAGCCGCCGTCCTGTCAGAGGCCCTGCTTTCGCGTGCCCGCGGTGCGAGCTAGGTCGTGGGCACCCAGACGAGGGCGAGCTGAGCGACGTGGACGTCCGTCGCCTCGAGCCGGATCGAGGCGCCTTCGACCGCGTCGGCCTTCTCGCGCCACGCGGCGTCGATGTCGGCTGACCTTGTCGAGGAGCTCCTGCTCGAGCTGCTGGAGGTCGTCGCTCTTCTCCGTGACGCGCTCCTCGGCCGTCCTGCGACGCTCGGCCGCGCGTGAAGTCATCCCGCGGCGCGAGGAGGCCCCGCTGATCGTGCCCGAGATCGAGCGAGTGCTGCGCCTGCCTCCCGAGGAGCGCGCCGAGGACGGCGCCGGCACCGGCGACGAGCTCGTTCGCCTGGCCCGAGTCTTCGTCTCGCACGTCGAGCTCCTCGACGCGGCGCTGGGCGAGCTCGAGCAGCCGACTTGCAGCCGGTCCTGCTTCGCCTTCAGGCGCGTCGGTGACTTCGGCCGTTTCCTTGTCCGCCTCGTTCTGCGCCGCCTCGTCGCAGCGCTTGTGCGAAGTCCTCCTCGCGTCTCGCCGGGCCGCGAGGTGAGCTTGAACGCCTTGTTGCGGAAGATCTCGAGCGGCGCGCTTGTCGACGAGCCGTCGCTTGATCTCGAGTCTCGGCGTCGCTTGAAGAACGAGCCCTGGCCGATCGGGCGCCGCCGGGAGAACGTAGGTGGCCCCCGGCGGGCGGTTGGGCGGCCGAGGTCGCGGTCGTCGTAGTCGACGACGGTCTCCTGGTCGAGGTCGAGGCCGCCGTCGAGCGGGCCGTAGAGCGCCTCGAACTCCTGCGCCTCGTCGATGCCGGCGGTCGTGTCGTCGTAGCGCAGGCTGACTCGCGCGGCCACGAACGCCCGCAGGCGCGTGCCGCCCGCGACGGCGCCGACCGGACGACGCCCAGGGCGCGGCCGGGTCGAGGTAGTGAGACCGGGACGCCGCTCGGCGACGGCAGGCGCGACCGGGGTCTCCGCGTCGCTGGTCGCGAGCGGCGGCTGCCGGTGCCGGCCGCGGCCGCCGTCGGGCGGCGCCTCGGCCGCACGAGGAACGTCCTTCATCAGCGACGCGATCTGGTCCTTCGTCAGCGGACCGCGCAGGTACGACATCGCCCAGCGGGTCGCGAAGATCTGCGGGCTGCGAGCTCTTCGCGCTGACGAGCAGGAACTGCCGCTTCTCGAGCCGCCGATCGCCGCGTCGAGGGCGGCGACGTCGGTACCGCCCGGCCGCCGACTGAGCCCGTCGAGGACGCGGGCCTTGTCGCGCTCGGTCTGCAGCCGGCCGACCAGCCAGGTGCCCGCGTTCGACATCGCCTTGTAGTCGAGGTCGACCGGGTTCTGGGTGGCGAGCACGATGCCGACGCCGAACGCGCGCCCCTGCTTGAGGAGGGTCAGGATCGGCTTCTTCGCCGGCGGCGCGGCGGTCGGCGGGACGAAGCCGAACACCTCGTCCATGTACGACGAGCGCGCGGAGGTCGGACGTGCCGGGCTGCCCACGCATCCAGGTGACGAGCTTCGAGAGGACGAGCGTGACGACGAACTGCCGCTCCTCGTCGGACAGGTGGGCGAGGTAGACGATCGCAGCGCGCGGCTTGCCCTCGGGCGTGAAGAGCAGCGACTGCGCGTCGAGCGCGGCGCCTTCGCCCCAGGCCGCGAACGACGGCGAGGCGACGAGCGCGTTGAGCTTGAGGGCGAGCGCGGTGCGGTCCTTCGGCGGGAAGAAGGCGTCGAGCTCGAAGACGCCGAGCTTGCGCAGCGGCGGCGACTGGACCTGGCCGATCAGCGAGCCGAGGTCGAGGTCGCGGCCCGCCCGCCACGCGTTCTCGATCAGGTTGGAGAGCAGGATGTGCTCGCGGCTCGACAGCGGGTCGGCCTCGATCCCGACGAGGCCGAGCAGGCTGGTGACGAGTGCCCTCGATCTCGTCGCGCAGCGTCTCGGCCTCGGTGTCCCAGGAGAGCTTGGGCGCGTGCAGCGAGCCGACGACGTTGAGCGGGACGCCGGCCGTCGAGCCCGGTGTGTAGATCGTGAAGTCGGCGGCGTCGCGCAGCGCCTTGATCCGCTCGGCGCCGATCCCCTGTCCCTCGAGGCCCTCCTGCCACTGACTCGCGGTCTGCGCGGCGTAGTCGTCGACGGACAGCCCGGCGGCGGTCGCGTCGCCTCGTTGACCCAGGGCTGGAACTCGGCGCCGACAGGCCGGGGAAGGTGAGCGCGAGGTTGCCCATGTCGCCCTTGGGATCGAGGACGAGCACGGGGATCCCGCGAGCAGCGCCTCCTCGAGCAGGACGATGCCGAGACCCGTCTTGCCGGAGCCGGTCATGCCGACGATCACGCCGTGCGTGGTGAGGTCGCTCGAGTCGAGCGTGAGGTTCTCGGGCTTGGCTTTCCCGCTCGGGTCGACCGTCGTCCGAGGAAGAAGGCCCCTTGCCGGCATGGGTCCGAGTTAGTTCGTGCGCGCGCGTTGCGCATCGGCGAAGCCCCCGGCGGATGCGCTGGATCGCGAGCGTGGCGAGCACGACACCGAAGAAGAGCAGGGCGAGCGCGATCACGAGTGCAGCCCACGGATGGTGGATCGCGAGCAGCAACACGCCGACGACGGCGCCGTCCTCGGAGAGGCTGAGCGCGATGTTGGAGATCGGCTCGGGAGAAGCGTTCACCGCCAGGCGCAGGCTCGCCTTCGTCGAGTGGCTCCCGAACGCGGTCGTGTCCCAGCGCGGCGGCCAGGGCCTCGTTCAGGTCACCGGTCTCGGCCGCGATCAGTCCGCCGATGAGCGCGCCGAACGCCGGTCTGATCACGGTGTGAACGGCGTCCCACGCGCTGTCCAGAAACGGGATCTTGTCGGCGACGAACTCGCAGGCGGCCAGGATCGCGGCGAGGATGAGCACGTCGTCCGCTCGAACGCGTGCGGAACGCTGTCCAGTCCGCCGTACCTGCCGGCCAGGCGGGTCACGAGCACGGTCGCGTAGACGCTGATTCCGCTCGCCCATCCGGAGACCAAGACGTACGGAAGGGACTGCACTTCGACAAACCATTTCGAGATCATTAGTGGCAATGGATTCGATCCTCGAGGCGATCGGAAACACGCCCCTCGTACGGCTACGCCGCTGTGCGCCTGCGAATGGCGCCGAGCTCTGGGTAAAGCTCGAGTACTGCAACCCGTCGGGCTCGATGAAGGACCGGATGGCGCTCGCGATGATCGAGGGCGCAGAGCGGGACGGCCTGATCTCGCCCGGCGACACGATCGTCGAGTACACGGGCGGAAGCACCGGCCCCGGGCTGGCGCTCGTCTGCGGCGCCAAGGGCTACCGCGCGCTGATCGTGATCGCGGACTGCTACACCGAGGAGCGGTTGCAGCTGATGCGGGCGCTCGGCGCGGATCTCGACGTGATCCCGTCAATCGAAGGCCGCCCGAAGGTGACCCCGCAGGACATCGAGAACATGGTCGCGCGCGCCGGCGAGCTCGCACAGGCGCCCGGCCACTACGCGACGGACCAGTTCAACAACCCGTACATCATCCCGGGCCACCGCGACCACCTCGGCCGCGAGATCTGGGAGCAGACCGAGGGCCGCGTGACGGCGTTCTGCCAGGGGCTCGGAACGGCGAGCTCGCTGATCGGCGTCTCGGACGCGCTCAGACCCCACGGGGTCTTCATCCAGGCCCACGAGCCGGCGTCGTCGGCGGCAATCGGCGGCGGCGAGCGCGGCCCGTTCCTGATCCAGGGCTGGACCGGCCTCGTGATGCCGCACTGGGATCCCGACCGCGTCGACCACCTGGAGCCGATCGGCGACGATGAGGCCGTCGCGATGACGATGCGGCTCTCACGCGAGGAGGGCATCTTCGCGGGCATCTCGACGGGCGCCAACATCGTCGGGGCGCACCGCCTCGCCGAGCGCCTCGGGCCGGACGCGGTGATCGTGACGCTCGCAGTCGACAGCGGGTTCAAGTACCTGAGCGTCAGTCCGTTCGCCGAACTCGCCTGACGCACGTCTCCCGACTCGTATAACGTCGCCGCACAACGCGAATTCAGGAGGGTTCAATGTTGCTTGCTGCGAGCTACCCGTTCCTCGACGTCCTGTGGACGATGTTCATCTTCTTCCTCTGGATCATCTGGTTCTGGCTGCTCTTCACCGTCTTCGTCGACGTCTTCCGCCGTCACGACATCGGTGGTGGGAGGAAGGCCTTGTGGCTGATCTTCGTGATCATCCTGCCGTTCCTAGGCGTCTTCATCTACATCATCACGGAGAACGACGGCATGACCCAACGGAATATCGAGCGGGCCCAGGCACAGCGGGCTCAACTCGACGATTACGTGCGCGAGACCGCGGGCGGCGGTGCGGCCGCCGAGATCGCCAACGCCAAGAACTTGCTCGACCAGGGCACGATCACGCAGGCCGAGTTCGACGCGATCAAGCAGAAGGCGCTGGCCTCCTGAGGGGGGGGGGCGGAGAGGTGGCCGCGGCGTCTGCTGAAGTAATCGCTACTCAGAGCACGATGTCCAGGGGGGCGAGCGGTTCAATGCTCGTCCTCCTGACGCTGGCCGCCGGGCAGTTCCTGATGACGCTCGACAGCTCGGTGATGAACGTCTCGATCGCGACCGTGGCGGAGGACGTGGGCACGACCGTGACCGGGATCCAGGGCGCGATCACCGCCTACACGCTCGTGATGGCGGCGCTGATGCTCACGGGCGCCAAGATCGGAGCCATCATCGGCCGCAAGCGGGCCTTCGCGATCGGGTGCGTCATCTACGGCTGCGGCTCGTTCACGACCTCGATCGCTCCGAGCCTGCCCGTGCTGCTCTTCGGCTGGTCGTTCCTGGAGGGAGTCGGCGCGGCGCTGATCATGCCCGCGATCGTCGCGCTCGTCGCCGGGAACTTCCCGACGGAACGGCGGCCCGCCGCCTACGGGCTGGTGGCCGCGGCAGGCGCCGTCGCCGTCGCGGTCGGCCCTCTGATCGGCGGTTTCTGCACGACGTATTTCTCGTGGCGCTGGGTCTTCGCCGGCGAGGTCGTCGTCGTGCTCGCGATCCTTCTGCTCACCAGGCGGATCGCGGACGCACCGGTCGAGGAGCGCCCGAAGCTCGACGTGGTCGGATCGGTGTTGTCGGCCCTGGGGCTGGGACTGGTCGTCTTCGGTGTGCTTCGCACGAGCGAGTGGGGCTGGATCCAGCCGAAGCCGGATGGGCCGTCCTGGGCCCACCTCTCGCCCACGGTGTGGCTCGTCCTCGCGGGCCTGTTCGTGATCTGGGTCTTCTTCCGCTGGGAGCACCGCCGCGAGGCGAGGGGGGAGGAGCCGCTCTTGCGGCCGGACATGCTCCGTAACAGGCAGCTGAGCGGCGGCCTGACGATGTTCTTCTTCCAGTTCCTCGTCCAGGCGGGCATCTTCTTCGTCGTGCCGCTCTACCTCTCGGTCTGCCTCGGCCTCTCTGCGCTGGCGACCGGAGCGCGCCTGCTGCCGCTGTCCGTCACGTTGCTCGCGGCCGCGATCGGAATCCCGCGGCTCCTTCCGACGGTCTCGCCGCGGCTGATCGTTCGCTGCGGCCTGCTCTCCCTGCTCGCCGGAACCGTCGTCCTGCTCGCCTCGCTCGACACGGATACGGGCCCGGAGATCGTGTTCGTTCCGATGCTCCTCGTCGGCCTCGGCATCGGCGCCCTTGCCTCTCAGCTCGGGGCGGTCACGGTCTCCGCGGTTCCGGACGAGGACAGCCCGGAGGTCGGCGGCGTCCAGAACACGATGACGAACCTCGGCGCCTCACTGGGCACGGCGATTGCGGGCTCGCTCCTGATCGGCGCGCTCGCGGTGTCGTTCTCGTCCAACATCGACCACAGCTCTGCGATCCCGGCGCGCGTGAAGGAGCAGGCGCAGGTGCAGATCGCAGGAGGCGTGCCGTTCATCTCGGACGCGGATCTGCAGACAGCGCTGGACGAGGCCGGCGTCAACTCGAAGACGGCCGACGCCGCGGTCGATGCGTACTCCGAAGCGCGCCTCGACGGCCTGCGGGCGGCGCTGGCGATCCTGGCCCTGCTGGCTGTCTGTGCACTCTTCGCCGCGCAACGCATCCCGGAGACCCAACCCGGTGGCGTAAAGTCCTAGCGCCATGTGCCGCTGGCTCGCCTATTCGGGAACGCCGATCAAGCTCGAGGAGCTGCTCCTCAAGCGCGAGCACTCGCTGATCGACCAGAGCCTGCACTCGAGGATGGGCGCGACGACGACGAACGGCGACGGCTTCGGCGTCGGTTGGTACGACGAGGGCGAGACGCCGCGCGTCTACCGGAGCACGCATCCCGGCGTGGAACGACCGCAACCTGAAAGAGCTCGCGGCCGGGATCTCGTCGCCGCTCTTCTTCGCGCACATCCGCGCGTCGACGGGCTCCGCGATCCAGGAGACGAACACGCACCCGTTCCGCTACGGGAAGTGGCTCTGGATGCACAACGGGCTGATCCGCGACTTCCCGAAGGTGCACCGGGAGCTCGTCAAAGACATCGACGACTCGCTCTTCAACTCGATCGAGGGCACGACCGACTCGGAGACGATGTTCTACCTCGCGCTCACGTTCGGCCTCGAGAGCGACCCCGTGGGCGCGGTCGAGCAGATGGTCGGCGTCGTCGAGGCGGCCGGGGAGCGTCACGAGATCGAGAACCCGATCCAGATGACGATCGCGACCACGGACGGGACCTCGATCTGGGCGTTCCGCTACTCGAGCGAGGGCGACTCGAGGTCGCTCTGGTTCAGCACGCGGATGGACGAGCTGAAGCTGCTCTATCCGGCCGTGCACGAGCTCGAGAACCTCTCGGACGAGACGCGGGTGGTCGTCTCGGAGCCGCTCGGAGACCTGCCCGGGGCCTGGAACCAGGCGCCGGAGTCGCACTACGGGATCGTGCAGCCGGGCACCGACAAGCTCGCCCCGTTCGCGCCTACGCGCCCGTAGCCGGCTCGTTCGCGAGCAGCTGCCGGCACTGCTCCGCGTTGACGACGTTCCCTTTCTCCTCGTGCAGGCTGATCGCGAGCTGCGAGCGCCTCCGAAGCCCCATCCGGATCGCCGCTCGCGCGAAGGACCTCGGCGAGGTGGACGAGGACCTCGGCGTGCGCCGTGATGTTGTCGCTCCCGGCCATCGCAGCCGCCGCCTCGCGGGCCTCGTCGAGGGCTTCGTCGATGCGGCCTTCGACGGGCAAGAGCTCGCGCGTGGTTGCTCTTCCAGAGCGGCGCGTAGCCGCCGAGCTCGCGAGCCTGCTCGAGCTCGGCGGCCGCCTCGACCTCTCGACCCTGGTCGAGGAGCACGCTCGCCAGGTCGATGCGGTAGATCGCGACGATAGCGCGACGCACCCATCTCGAGTCGCGACGCGAATCGCTTCCCGGATCTCCCGCTCCGCCGCAGCGAGGTCGCCGGCGAGATGCTCCATCTCGGAGCCGGCGCATATGGGCCTCGGCGAGGCCGTAGGCGATTCCGAGCTCGCGGCAAATCGCCTTCGAGCGCTCGAGCTTGTCCGGGCCTCGTCGAACCGGCCGAGGCGCGAATCGAGGTACGGGCCGCCGAGCAGCGCGTCCGCCTCGATCGCCGGAAGTCCGTGCTCGCGGCCCCAGGCGAGCTCCTCGTCGAGGAACGCGAGCACCTCGGTGACCGGCGTCCGCCCGAAGAGCATGGATCCTCCGACCTCGTTCCAGGCCTCGATCTGGCGGCGCAGGTCGCCTGACTCGATCGCGTGCCGGCGCGCTTCGAGCAGTGCCTGGAGTTGAGCGCCTCGGTCCTGCGCCGCGAGCTCGGCGACCCCCATCAGCTGCCAGGCATCCGCGAGGTGGGCGTAGTCGCCCGCCGCCTCGAAGTACGGCGATCGCCCGTCGGGCGACTTCTCTCAGCAGCGTCGGGAGACGACAGCTCCTGCATGAAGTTGACCCTGGCCAGCTCGATCTCCGCCTGCAGCTCCGCGTGCTCGTCTCCATCGCGACGGGCGTCGGCGACCGCCTCGGTGAGGACGGCCTCCGCCTCGTCGACGGCGCCGCTGTCTCGCAACGCGCGCCCGAGGTCGGGAAGCAGTGCCGCATGCTCGCCGGTCGTCGACCTCGAGCAGGCGGCTCGCACGCCGAGGAGCGACACGGCCGTGCTAGGCTCGAAGCGGTCGAGGGCCCGGCGGCCGGCTCGCGCGAGCAGCACGGCCTCCTCGGCGCGGCCTGCTCTTCCGCGGCGGTGGTCGACCCGGCCGAGCTCGACCCGGTACTCGTACGCCTGTTCCAGGTGGTAGCCGACGATCTCGTCGGCCGAGCCGAATTCGTCGGCGTGACCTTCGAGCCACGAAGCGAGCTGCGCGTGGAGCTCGGCTCGAAGCTCCTTCGGAACGGACGAGTACGCGACGTCGCGGATCAGCACGTGGTTGAAGCGAAAGCCGTCGTCGCCGGCGAACAGGGAGCGGTCAGGGCGGATGAACTCTTTCCGCGCGAGCGCGAGCAGGATCGATCCGAGACCGGACGCGTCATCCGGTGGGACGAGGCCGGCGACGGAGCCGCGATGGAACAGTCGGCCTTCGACGGAAGCCCGCTGGAGGACGGTGCGCTCGCCGGGCTCGAGGCGGTCGATGCGGGCCGCGAGGAGCGCAGTGAGAGTCGCGGGGACTGCCTCTTCGCCTGCGTCCGGATCGTCGGCCAGCATCGCGAGCATCTGCTCCACGAAGAGCGGATTGCCCTCGGCCGAAACGAGCACCCGTTCGCGCAGCCGGGCCGGCAGGTCGTGCTCGCGCAGCAGCTCGTCGACGAGGCTCTGCGAAGCGGCGTCGTCGAGTGGTTCGAGCGTGACCAGGCCCGCGTGCTGCTGGGCGGCCCACGACGGTCTCGTCTCGAGCAGGTCGGGCCGCGCCAGGCAGACGATCAGGATCGGAGCGGTGCTCGAAGCGCCGACGACGTACTCGAGGAGGTCGAGCATCGTCGGCTCGGCCCAGTGAATGTCGTCGACGACGAGGACGAGCGGCCGGGCCGAGGCGATCGTCTCGAAGAGGCGTCTGAAGGCCCAGGCCGTCTCTTCGGGTGAACCTGCCGCGCTGTCCCCGCTGACGGCGCCTGAGATCAGCCGCGCGGCGACGTCCCCGCGCTCGACCTCGGAGAGCAGCTCTCGCAGCTCGGGCTCGGGATCCTCACCGGCGAGCTCGCGCACCACCTCGCTCAGCGGGAGGTAGGAGATCCCATCTCCATACGCGACGCAGCGGCCGACCAGGATTCGCGCGCGTGTCTCGAGCGAGCCGATCAACTCGCGCACAAGGCGTGACTTGCCGATCCCGGGTGTGCCGAGGATCGTCGCGAGCTCGCAGGATCTCGGCCTGGACCGCCTTCTCGAACGCGTCGCGGAGAACTGCGAGCTCCTCGCTCCGGCCGACGAACGGCGTTCGGATCGGGCGGGCGAACGCCGGCACGTCGTGCCTGACGGCGATCAGCCTCCAGGCCGCGAGCGGCTCGCTCTTCCCCTTCGCGTCGACCGGCGCCACAGCCTCGGCGACCACGTTCTCGCCGACGACGCTGTACGTGTTCGCGCCGAGCAGCACCTCACCGGGCGCGGCCGCCTGCTCCAATCGAGCCGCGACGTTGACGGCATCGCCCGTCGCGAGCCGCTGGTCCGTGGCGGAGTCGACGCCGCCGACGACGACCTCGCCGGTGTTGACCCCGGTCCTGGTCGTGATCCGGATGCCGTGCTCCCGGTCGAGCTCGGCGTTCAGCCGTTCGAGCGCGTCACGGAGCTCGACGATCGCCCGGACTGCGCGCGCGGCGTCGTCTTCCCGGACGACCGGAACGCCGAACACGGCCATCACCGCGTCGCCGATGAACTTCTCCACCGTTCCGCCGTGGCGCTCCATTGCGGACTGCGCCGTCGCGAAGTAGCGCGACATCACGCCGCGGAGCGTCTCGGGATCGAGGCGTTCGCCGAGCGCCGTCGATCCGGCAAGGTCGATGAAGACGACGGTCACGGTCTTTCGCGCGGCGGCCTCCGACGAGCCCTGAAGGGGTGCGCCGCAGGCATCGCAGAATCGCGCTCCCTCGGCGTTGACGCGCCCGCACTCTGTGCACCGCATGGCGGGAGCGTACGCTCGGCGAGCGACCCGGGTCTACGCGGGCGCGTCTGCTTCGAACAGGCCCGTCTGGTGGGCGAGCACGACTGCCTGGACGCGGTCGCGGAGGCCGAGCTTCTGGAGGATGTGCGTGACGTGCGTCTTGACCGTCGTCTCGCTGATGTAGAGGTCTTCCGCAATCTCCCCGTTCGAGAGGCCGCGGGCGATGAGGCGAAAGACCTCTCGCTCGCGCTCGCTCAGGTCGCCGAGCTCCTTCGGGGGCGCGGGACGCGGCGTCCGGGCGAACTTCTGGATCACGCGCCGCGTGACCGTGGGCGAGAGAAGCGCCTCACCGTCGGCGACGGTCCTGATCGCGGCGATCAGCTGCTCCGGAGAGTCGTCCTTGAGGACGAAGCCGCTCGCCCCGGCGCGGAGCGCTTCGTAGACGTACTCGTCGAGATCGAACGTCGTGAGGATCAGGATCCGTGCGCCGCTGTCGGCCGCAAGGATGCGCCGGGTTGCCTGAAGCCCGTCGAGCTCGGGCATTCGGATGTCCATCAGGACGACGTCCGGATCGAACCGGGCGGCCTTGTCCACCGCTTCGAGCCCGTTACTCGCCTCGGCGACGACCTCGACGTCCTCCTCGCCCGCGAGCAGCATGCGGAAGCCGGCGCGAACCATCGACTGGTCGTCGGCGACGAGGACCCGGATGGTCATCGTCCGTCGCTGTCGAGCGGCAGGCGCGTGCTGAGCACGAAGCCGCCTCCGTTGGACGATCCGGCGCTCATCTTGCCGCCGTAGAGCTTGACGCGCTCACCGACGCCGACAAGCCCGTGCCCGAGCCCGTCGGTCGTCGAGCTGCCCTGGCCGTTGTCGCGGACCTCGATCTCGAGCTCGTCGGGCCGGTAGCGGAAGGTCACGTCAGCGTCGGTCGCGTGCGCATGCTTGAGCGCATTCGTCAGGCCCTCTTGGACGATGCGGTACGCGGAGAGATCGATTCCTCGTGGGAGCGGAACGGGCTCGCCGTCCACGTGCAGCTCGACCGGCAATCCGGCCCGGCCGATCTCGTTCAGCAGCGAGTCGATGCCGTCGAGACCGGGTTGCGGCACGAGCTCGGCCTCTTCGCCTTCGCGGCGCATCGCAGCGAGCAGGCGGCGCATCTCGGCGAGTGCGGTACGGCCGGCGCGCTCGACGTCCGTGAGCGCCCCGCGCTGCTCGCCCAGCTCGTCGGGAAGCTGATGCCTGACGGCGCCCACCTGGAGCACCATCACGCTCACCGCGTGCGCGACGATGTCGTGGAGCTCGCGCGCGATCCGTGCCCGCTCCTCCGCTACCGCGACTCGTGCGGCCGCCTCGCGCTCGCGTTCGGCCTGCGTCGCGCGGGTCTCGGCCGCCTCCACCTTCTGCGCACGGTCGCGTAGGGCAAAGCCTGCCGCCCAGCTGATGCCGAAATCGATGGGAATGACGACGAGCTCGGCGGTGGCATGGCCGGGAATGTTGTAGACGACCGTGATGATGCCTCCGAGCACGATTGCGAGGCCGGCCCAGGCACGCTTGGCGTCGCGCTGGTTCCCGAGCAGGAAGGCGGCGACCAGCCCGACCGGAAAGAGGCTGACCATGAACGGTATGAGCGCTCCGTCGTAGAACGAGATCGCCGTCGCGATCAACCAGTAGGACGCGGGCGCCGCGAAAGGAAACCGCCTGCGGGCGAAGAGCGTGCCCACCAACAGGACCACCACCGGGATCGCGTAGCGGAGCGACGTGGGTGGGGCCCCGGACGAGTTCCGGCCGAGAATCAGCTCGAGCATGGCCGTCACCAGCAGCGCGCCGACCAACAGCTCATACCAGTACTCGCGGGCGAGGGATTCGACCCGGTTCATGCGTTGAAAGTACTCGACGCGCTCATTCGCCGCCTCCTACCTGAGTAGGAGTCGAAATCGTCGTCGAGTCGTACCTCGAATGCGGCCTTCCGACGACGCCGCCTGGAGGCCGCCCTCCTAGCGTCAGTGGCGAAGTTCCCAAGCGTGAAGGAGGAAGCTGATGACCTCGACCAAGTCCAACAATCTGGCGGCCCGGATGGGGCGCTGGAGCGCAGACCACTGGAAGACCGCGACCTTCGGCTGGCTCGCGTTCGTGATCGTCGCCTTCGGGCTCGGCGGTCTGGCGGGCATGAAGTCGATCGATCCGAACAAGCCCGGACCCGGCGAGTCGGGCCGGATGGACAGGATCCTCGACGCGGGTTTCAAGAAGCCCGCCGACGAGAGCGTTCTCGTCCAGAGCCGATCGCTCTCGGCAACCGATCCTGCCTTCAGGGCCGGGGTCGCGGACGTCGTCGCGAGGATCTCGAAGCTCGAGGACGTCCAGAACGTTCGCTCGCCGTACGACGCCGGTAGCGCGGACCAGATCTCCGGAGATCGCCACGCTGCGCGCGTCGAGTTCGCGATCCGCGGCGACTCCGACAAGGCGGCCGACAAGATCGCTCCCGTCCTCGCCCAGGTCGACAACGCGCAGAGTGCTCATCCGGAGCTGTTCATCGGCGAGTTCGGAGACGCAAGCGCCGTCAAGGCTGTTGAGACCGCGTTCGCCGACGATCTCGGGAAAGCCGGGCTCCTGTCGCTCCCGATCACGCTCGCAATCCTCGTGGTCGCATTCGGTGCGCTCGTGGCCGCCGGCATTCCGCTGCTGCTCGCACTGACCGCCATCTTCGCGACCTTCGGGCTGATCGCAATCCCGAGCCACATCCTCCCCGTGGCGCAGCAGGCGCCCGCGCTGGTCCTGCTGATCGGACTTGCCGTCGGCGTCGACTACTCGATGTTCTACCTCCGGCGTGAACGAGAGGAACGAGCCGCGGGCCGCAGCGAGCGGGCAGCGATCGAAGCCGCCGCCGCGACGTCCGGCCGCTCCGTGCTCATCTCCGGCCTGACCGTGATGACCGCGATGGCCGGGATGTTCCTGACCGGCGACCAGATCTTCGCGTCGTTCGGCGTCGCAACGATCCTCGTCGTCGCGATCGCCATGCTCGGCTCGCTGACGGTGCTGCCGGCGCTGCTGTCGAGGCTCGGCGACGGGGTCGGCCGGGGCCGGGTTCCGTTCGTCGGCCGCCTGCGCCGCGACGACGGCGAGGGCCGGATCTGGGGAGCGGTCATCGATCGTGTCCTGCGCCGGCCACTGCTCTCGGCCGTCCTCGCGGGCGGGTTCCTGCTCCTGCTCGCGGTTCCGGCCATCCAGCTCAAGATGGCGCAGGCGGGCCCGGACACGTTCCCGAAGTCGCTGGCCGTCGTGCAGACCTACGACCGGATGCAGGGAGCGTTCCCCGGCACGGCGATGGCCGCGAGCGTCGTCGTTCAGGCGCCGAACGTGAAGTCGCCGCAGATGCAGAGCGCGATCTCGCGGCTCGAGCAGCGTGCTCTGGCGAGCGGTCGCATGTACCGCCCGTTCACGGTCGACGTCAACCAGGCCGGAACGGTCGCGAACATCACGGTCCCGATCGAGGGCAAGGGCTCGGATGCTCGATCCAATGCGTCGCTGGCCGTGCTGCGCAACGAGATCGTGCCCGGGACGGTCGGCGCGCTTCCCGGAACCGAAGCCGGCGTCACGGGCTTCACGGCTCAGTGGAAGGACTCGAAAGACGACGTGAAGGCGAGCCTGCCGCCCGTCGTTGCGTTCGTCCTGCTGTTCGCGTTCGTGCTCATGCTCGTCGCGTTCCGCTCGGTCGTGATCGCGGCCAAGGCGATCGTCCTGAACCTGCTCTCGGTCGGCGCGGCCTACGGCGTCCTGGTGCTCGTCTTCCAGCACGGGGTCGGCAAGAACCTGTTCGGGTTCACCTCGACAGCCGGGATCGACCCGGTGGTTCCGCTGCTCCTGTTCGTGATCCTGTTCGGGCTCTCGATGGACTATCACGTGTTCCTCCTGAGCCGGATCCGCGAGGCGGTTCAGCGGGGCGCGTCGACCGACGAGGCCGTCGCACAGGGCATCAAGTCGACGGCCGGCGTCGTCACGAGCGCCGCGCTCGTCATGGTCGCCGTGTTCTCCGTCTTCATCGCGCTCTCGATGCTGTTCTTCAAGCAGTTCGGCGTCGGTCTCGCGGCCGCGATCCTGATCGACGCGACGATCGTCCGCGGCGTGCTTCTGCCCGCGTCGATGAAGCTCCTCGGGGACTGGAACTGGTACCTCCCCAGCTGGCTCGAGTGGCTGCCCGACCTCGGCGAGTCGGAGGGTGACGTTCCGCCTGAGACCAGCTCGAGCCCGGTCTCCGCGTAGAGCATCGGTCGAACCCCCGGGTGCAAGCCTGGCCCGGGGGTTCGTCTTGCTTTCCGTACTTAGGTACGGGTCTATAGTGGCCCGATGAGGGTCGGCGAGGTCGCAGAGCGTGCGGGCGTGAACGTCGAGACGCTTCGCTACTACGAGCGCCGCGGCCTCTTGCCCGAGCCGGAGCGTCTGCCGAGCGGGCATCGCCGCTACGACGAGGAGACTGTTCGCTTCCTGCGCGCGATCAAGGAGGCGCAGTCGGTCGGCTTCACGCTCGCCGAGATCGGCGACTACCTCGGCGCGGCACGGCGCTCCGGCTCGCCCTCGGAGACGCTGCGCGTGCGGATGGCGGCGAAGATCGACGAGATCGACGGGCGGATCGCCGGGTTGCGGCGGATGCGGGAGGAGCTCGCGCGGGTCGTCGGCTGCGCGTGCGATTCGCTCGACCACTGCACGTGCGGGGCCGCGTATCTGGCTCGCCGCGGACGGGAGACGAGCGCGCCGCCGGCGCTCCTGCACGTCACGAACGGCGAGAGCGCGGGGAACACGCTTCGGCAGACCGGGCTCGGCGGTGCGGTACTGCCTTGGCAGGACGTCCTCCATGACGGGCCGGTGCCGGACATCGGGCGCGCGGAGCTGCTGCAGATTCGCGCGAAGTTCCTCTCAGAGTGCGGTTGGGGGCGCCGCAGCACGATCCGCTCGTCGCTCGAGCGGCGCGACCGGCAGCTTCGCGCAGCGCTGCGGGACGGGCGCCGCCTCGTGCTCTGGTTCGAGCACGATCTCTACGACCAGCTCCAGCTGCTCGACGTGCTCGCACTGGCGCACGGCCTCGGGGGCTCGCTGGAATCGATCGTCGTCGACGCGTTTCCCGGCAAGCCGTCGTTCCATGGCCTCGGCGAGCTCACGCCGGACGAGCTCGAGACGCTCTGGCCGAGTCGGCGCGAGGTGACCGCTCAGACGCTCGAAGAGGCGGCGGCCGCCTGGGATGTCTTCCGAGCGCCCGATCCTGCCGGCCTCGCGGAGCTCGCTGCCCGAGGCTCCGAGCAGCTTCCGCTTCTCTCCGCCGCGCTGCAGCGCCTGCTCGAAGAGTTGCCCGACGTCGCAGACGGTCTGTCGAGGACCGAGCGCCAGGCGCTCCAGGTGGTCGCCGGCGATGCGCGGACTCCAATGCGCGCGTTCCTGGCGAACGCAGGAGCTCGAAGAGGCGCCGTTCCTGGGCGACGCGTGGTTCTACCGGGCGTTGTCGGCGCTCGGCCAGGGCGACGGGAGACTGCTCGAGACGGAGGAGGGCGAGCCTCTGCCGGCGCCGCCGCCGCTCAGCGACGGGCAGGAATTCGCGCGGCTTGCGCTGCGCGTCACGCCGTCCGGAGAACGCGTTCTCGAAGGCGAGGCAGATCGGGTCGAGCTGCTCGGCGTCGACCGCTGGCTCGGCGGCTCCCACGTCACCGCGGAGAGCGGCTGGCGCTGGGACTCAGCGGCGCGAAAGCTCAGGGCGTGACGACG
>CAWGVD010000058.1:0-265549 GCA_963825795.1 uncultured Actinomycetes bacterium
AGGATCCCGGTGGTACGAGCACGGCGATGTAGTCGCGGACCGGGTTGTCGGCTGTCACGTAGAACTCGACGCGCAGCTTCCCTTCCGGCTTGCCGTGCTGCTCCTCGTAGTGCGCGAGTGCTACTTCGGCCGCGGACCGGAATCCGTGCCTGGAAACACCCTTCGCCTTTTTCACGTTGGACTCTTCCTCGTTCGTCGCCATTTCCGCTCCCTTCTGGTCCCCCGGGTCGACAGGATCCTACGTCGGGACCAAGGAACGCGTTATGGGCTGAGGTACGCCGGTCGGCTCAACCGCTCGGACCGAGCACCACGTGGTAATCGCGAACCGGATTCGTCACGGTGACCTTCATCTCGATGACACGGAGGGTCACGGGCCTGGCTGTCTGGCCTTCCTTCCGGTGGTAATCCTCCACCGCCGCCGCGGTCGCATCCTTGAAGCCACTCGCGTGACTTCCTTCGTAGGTCTTCGCCATTGCCGCTGGCTCCTTTCGGTTGGCTGGGTCGGCGAAATCCTACGCCGGATGGACGGAGCCGATGGGCAGCCGAGCCACCGCAGCCACGTTTCCCTTTCGCTCGTAGATCGCGCGGGCCTCGTCGAGCAGCGACGACTGCTCGTCTCCTGGCCCGAGCACCTGAGCAAGGCAGGTGAGCGTCCGGGTTTGGAGATCGGGGTAGTCCGTGTCGCGCGCAAGTGCAGCCGCTTGTCGCGCGAGCCGTTCGGCCGCCGCACTCTCGTGCTCGGCGAGGCCCCGCGCTCTCGCCATGCGCCAGAGCACCTGGGTCACGATGTCGCTTGCCGGAGCGTGCTCCTCGCTGTATCCGGCGGCCTCGTCAGCCTCTTCGTGCTTGCCGTCCTGAGACAGCGCGTCTGCCAGGAATGCAGCCATGGTCGCCGTCGTACTGGTCGCGCCCATCTGCTGAACGGACTCGTATGCGTGCCGGAGGATCGTGACTGCCTCGCCCGGACGCCCGGCGAGCTGTTCGATGTCGGCGCTGAGCAGGGAGGAAACGACTGCCAGGCGGAAGCGCAGGCCGAGGTCCTCGTAGATTGCACGCGCTCTGGCCTGCAGGCTGCGCGCCCGGTCGAAGTCGCCCAGCATCGCGCTGAGACCGCCTAGGACGCCGGTGACGGAAGCCTCGAGAGTGCGGGTTTCCGCGTGCTCCGCCAGATACTGCTCGCACCGTGCGACCGCCTCTTCGACGGGAGTAGGCCCGAAGTAGAGGGCCTGGGCATGCCGGTCCGTGATCACCGCGACCTCCGCTTCCACTCCCGACCGGCGGGCGTGCTCGAGCGCCCGTTCGAGTGCGTGTGCGCGCGCCCCCCAACGGCACGCGTTGACATCCGCCTCGCTCTTCAGCCACCACGCTCTGGCGAGCCCGACGTCGTCCCCGAGCGCCTCGAGCTCGGGAATGACCTCGTCGGCGACATGGGAGTCGTCGAGCGCCGAGCCCTCCGGGCTCGTGTAGCTGCGGCAGAACTCGCGCTCGATCGTCGTGCGCAGCTCGAGCCGCCGGTCGCCGGTCACCGCGGCGGCCTCCAAAGCCTCGGTCAGAACATCTTCGGCCCGTGCGAAGTCGCCGGCGCGCATGAGGACCCTGCCGAGCTCGGTGAGGAGCTCGGGCCGGTCCGGATATTTCTGAGGGAGGAGCTCGACGGCGCGAGAGATGAGTGTCGCCGCAGCGGAGGCGTCACCTCGATCGAGGATTGCGCGTCTCCCTGCGGCGGCGAGCCGCTCCCCGGCCCTCGTGGCGAGGTCGGCGGAGCCGGGGCCGGCCGGGCCGAGCTCCGCACGGTAGCCATGCGCCTGCTCGAGGTGGTAGCCGATGATCTCGTCCACCTCGCTCGCGCGCTCGCCCGCGGTTCGCTCGAGCCACGCTGCGAAGCGTTCGTGGAGTTGCGCCCTCGTCTGCTTGGGGATCCCTAGGTAGGCGGCGTCGCGGATCAAGATGTGGCGGAACCGGAAGCCATCCTCCTCGGGAAAGATCGAAAGGCTGGGCTCGATGAACTCCTTCCGCGCCAGCGTCATCAAGCGCGGTGCGGACGATCCCCGCTCCTCCTCAGGCGTGAGCTCGGCGATCGCGCTGCGCCAGAACTCCTTGCCAATGACTGCGGCGCGTTCGATCACGGCCCGCTCCTCCGGCTCGAGGCGGTCGAGGCGGGCGGCTAGAAGAGCGTGGATCGTCGGCGGAATCGTGAGGTCGTGCGAGGCCGAGCCGTTCTCGGTCAGCATCGCGAGCATCTGCTCGACGTAGAGAGGGTTGCCCTCCGCGGCTTCTGTGATCCGCGCGAAGAGGTCGGCCGTGAGCTCCGTCTCCCCGCTCAGGAGCTCGAGGAGCGCCTCGGCTTCCGGCTCGGACAGCGGATCGAGCACGATCGACGACGCACTCGGGGCGGGTCCGAGCCAGCCGGGGTGCTGCTCGAGCAGATCCGGG
The DNA here is from genome assembly GCA_963825795.1 of uncultured Actinomycetes bacterium. GTDB lineage: Bacteria > Actinomycetota > Thermoleophilia > Gaiellales > Gaiellaceae > VAXT01. The sequence goes on from CAWGVD010000058.1 coordinate 2,434, forward strand.
CGAGCCATGCAGACGATCAGGATCGGTGCGTCGCGGATCCAGCCGAGCAAGTACTCGATCAGGTCGAGGAAGGTCGGCTCCGCCCACTGCAGGTCGTCGAACGCGATCACGAGCGGCACGTCGCGCGCGAGGCGCTCGAGCAGCCGGCGGACCGCCCACATCGTCTCCTCCGGGGCGCTCTTGCTGCCGGCGATTCCGATCGCGCCCGCGACCCTGGCCGCGACCTTGCTCGCGTCGGGCTCGCCCTCGAGAAGCCTCTCGATCCCTTCGCGGGAAACCTCGCCGGCTGCCCGCCGGACGAGGTCTCGGAGCGGCCAGTACGTGATTCCCTTGCCGTAGGGGAGGCATCGTCCGACGAGGACCGAGGCCTCGTCCTCCACGCTCGACAGCAACTCCTTGACCAGCCGCGACTTGCCGATCCCAGCCGTCCCAATGACGTTGATCACGCGGCACTCGCGCGCTTGAACCGCTCTCTCGAACGCGGCGCGCAGACGATCGAGCTCCTGGTACCGGCCGACCATCGGCGAGTCGAGTCGCCGCGCATAGGCGGGCGCGCCGGAGAGCACGCCCAGCAGGCGCCACGCGCGCACGGGCTGCGCCTTCCCTTTGAGCTCGAGTGGCTCGAGGGCCTCGACGAGCACGGCCTCGCGCACAAGGCGAAAGGTGCTGTCACCGATCAGGATCTCGCCTGGGCTGGCGGCTGCTTCGAGCCGCTGTGCCGTCGCAACGGCGGAGCCAGTGGCGAACGCCTGCCCCTCGGCCGGGTCGCCGGCGACCACTTCGCCCGTGTTGATTCCGGTGCGCACCCGCAACTCCATGCCGAACTCGGCCCGCAGCTCCTCGTTGAGCGCATGGAGCGCCTCCCGGAGCTCGGTCACGGCCCGCACCGCCCGCAGCGCGTCGTCCTCGTGGACGACGGGGATCCCGAACACGGCCATCACCGCGTCGCCGATGAACTTCTCGACGGTGCCGCCGTGGTGCTCGAGGACGCGGCTGACCTCGATGAAGTAGCGCGAGAGCATCCGCCGGTAGGTCTCCGCGTCGAGCGCCTCGCCGAGCGGCGTCGAGTCGATCACGTCCGAGAAGACGACCGTGACGGTTTTGCGCATCTCGCGCGGCGCGGCAGGCTCCTCGAGGGGAGCCCCACAGGCGAGGCAGAACCGTGCGTGATCCGGGTTGGCCTCGCCGCAGCGGGGACAGGCGGCCATGTCCCCAATAAGTATGGAGAGAAGAGGCTGGTGAGTACACTGGCTGGCCGTGTTCGACTCGCTTTCAGACCGTCTCCAGGCGGCCCTGCACGAGGTCCGCGGCCGGGGCAGGCTCGACGATGACGCGATCTCCCGCGCCATGCGCGAGATCCGCCTCGCGCTGCTCGAGGCCGACGTCAACTTCAAGGTCGTGAAGGAGTTCGTCGCGCGCGTGCGCGAGCGCGCGCTCGGCGCGGACGTGACGAAGAGCCTCACGCCCGGGCAGGAGGTCGTGCGCATCGTCCACGAGGAGCTGACCGCGCTCATGGGCAGCGGCGATTCCAAGCTCGCGTTCGCCAGCCGCCCACCGACCGTGATCCTGCTCGCCGGTCTCCAGGGCTCCGGCAAGACGACGACCGCCGCCAAGCTGGCGCTGCTCCTCCGCAAGGACGGCCACTCGCCCGCGCTCGTCGCCGCCGACCTCGCCCGCCCGGCCGCAGTCGAGCAGCTCGAACAGCTGGGCCGCGAGCTCCAGATCCCGGTCTTCACGGCGGCGGAGCCGGTCGCGGCGGTCACGAGCGGCATCGAGCAGGCGCGAAGCCAGGGCAAGGACGTCGTGATCCTCGACACCGCGGGCCGGCTGCACGTCGACGAGGCCCTGATGGAGGAGCTCGCCGCGGTGCGCAACGCGGCCAAGCCGACGAACGTCCTGCTCGTGCTCGACGCGATGACCGGCCAGGAAGCGGTCTCGGTTGCGGAAGCGTTCCAGGAGCGAGTCGCCTTCGATGGCGTCGTCCTCACGAAGCTCGACGGAGATGCGCGCGGCGGCGCAGCGCTCTCGGTGAAGGCGGTCACGGGCAAGCCGATCAAGCTCGCTTCGACCGGGGAGAAGCTCGACCAGATCGAGTACTTCCATCCCGACCGCATGGCCTCGCGCATCCTCGGCATGGGCGATGTCCTGACGCTGATCGAGAAGGCCGAGGCGGCCGCCGACCAGGACGAGCAGGCGCGCCTCGAGCAGCAGTTCATGGCCGGCGAGTTCACGTTCGACGACTTCCTGACGAGTTACAAGATGCTGCGCCGCATGGGCCCGCTGAAAGGCGTGCTCTCGATGATGCCGGGCGTCGGGAAGCAGCTCCAGGGCGTCGACGTCAACGAGAAGGACATGGGCCGCGTGGAGGCGATCGTCCTCTCGATGACGCCGCAGGAGCGCCGGCTGCCGCATGTGATCGACGGCTCGCGCCGCAAGCGGATCGCGGCGGGCAGCGGCACCTCGGTCCAGCAGGTCAACCAGCTGCTCTCGGCCCGCAAGCAGATGCAGAAGATGATGAAGCAGATGAAGAAAGGCAAAATGCCGGGGCTCCCACCGGAGCTCCTGCAGCAGGCTCAACAACAACAGAGGAGATAGATGGCAGTTCGGATGAGGTTGACCCGCGTCGGGTCGAAGAAGAACCCGGTCTACCGGGTGGTCGTGGCCGACTCGCGCTCACCGCGCGACGGCAAGTTCATCGAGATCGTGGGCCGCTACAACCCTCAGACCGACCCGTCGACGATCGACTTCGACGAGGAGAAGGTCAAGGAGTGGCTGTCCAAGGGCGCGACGCCGTCGAACACGGTCGCGCGGCTGCTCAAGAAGGCGAACGTCAGTGGCTGAGCTGCTCGCGCATCTCGCGCGGCAGCTCGTCGACGAACCGGACGCAGTACAGGTCGAGGAGGTGCAGCGCGAAGGCGCGACCGTCCTCCAGCTCCGCGTCGCGAAGGCCGACGTCGGCAAGGTGATCGGCCGCCAGGGCCGGATCGCGCGGGCACTCCGGGCGATCGTCCGCGCGAGCGGGGCCCGGTCGCACCACCGCGTCGTGCTCGAGATCCTGGAGTAGCGCCCGCATGCGCGTCGCGGCGCTCTACGACGTCCACGGCGTTCCTGCGGCGCTCGAAGCGGTGCTCGCCGAGGTCGAACGAGAGCAGGTCGACGCGATCGTCTTCGGCGGTGACCTGTTCCTCGGGCCGCAGCCCGCCGAGATCGCGGCGCTCGTCCGCACGGTGGATGCCTCCTTCGTCCGCGGAAACTGCGACCGCGAGCCCGACGACTGGACCGCCTCGAAGCTCGACGACGAGACGCTCGCCTGGTCGCAGGGCTGGCCGCTGACCGTCGAGCACGACGGCGTCCTCTACTGCCACGCCTCCCCGAAGGACGACATGCGCCCGATCCTCACGGACGCCTCGCCGCCCGAGCGCTTCGACGAGGCGCTCGACGGCGTGGACGCGCGCCTCGTCGTCGCCGGCCACACGCACATGCAGTTCAAGCGCGACCGCTGGGTGAACGCCGGGGCGGTCGGGTGGCCGTACGAGGGCGACGTCGCAGCCTTCTGGGCAGTCGTCTCCGACGACGTCGAGTTCCGCCGCACGCCGATCGACGTCGAGCGCGTAGCGGCCGAGATCCTCGCCTCCGGTTGGCCCGAGGCTGAGTCGTTCGTCGCCGAGAACGTCCGCACGGCTCCGTCGCGAGCCGAGGCGACCGCCTTGTTCGAGTCCCGGGCGTGAGAGTCCAGGTCGGGAGGGTCGGCAAGCCGCACGGGCTCGAGGGCGCCTTCGTCGTCGAGCAGGCCAGCGAGGACCCGGAGCGCTTCGCGGAAGGCGCGACGCTGCTCGTCGGCGGGGAGCCGGCGCGGATCGTCGAGTCGAAGCGCGCCGGAGGCCGTCCCGTGATCCGGCTCGACCGCGAGGCGGCGCGCGGCGACGCGATCGAGCTCGACCGGAACGAGCTGCCCGAGCCCGAGGAGGGCGAGTACTACGCGTTCCAGCTCGTCGGCCTCGAGGTCGAGGAAGTCCGGCGGCGCGAAGCTCGGCCGCGTGACCGAGGTCTCGTCAGGGCCGGCGAACGACGTGCTCGAGCTCGACACCGGCCTCGCGCTTCCGCTGGTCGACGCGTGCGTCCAGCAGGTCGATCTCGATGCGGGTCGAATCGTTGTTCGAACCGGCTTCACTAACGGATAGCTACTCTCCTTCGCTCTGCGAGTCGATGTCTTCACGCTCCTTCCTCATGCGTTCGCCTGGCTCACCGAGCAGCGGCCGCTCGCCGCGGTGCTCGGCACCGAGCTCGAGCTCCGGCTGCTCAACTACCGCGACACGACGCCGCTCCGGAACGGCCAGGTCGACGATGACCCGTACGGCGGCGGCGCAGGCATGGTCCTGCGCGTCGACGTCGTCGCGGCCGCGCTCGAAGCGGCCTACGGCGAGGGCCCCGGCCACAGGGTGATCGCCCTGACACCCCAGGGGCGCCGGCTCGATCAGGAGCTGGTCGAAGAGCTAGCCGGAGAAGAGCACCTGACGCTCCTCTCGGCCCGGTTCGAGGGCTTCGACGAGCGCGTCGTCGAGCACCTCGCCACGGACGCGGTCTCGATCGGGCCCTACGTCCTGTCCGGAGGCGAGCTGCCCGCGATGGTCGTGATCGACGCGATCGCGCGCCGGCTGCCCGGGAGCGCTCGGCAGCGAGGAGTCGGCCGTCGAGGAGAGCTTCTCCGCTGAACTTGACGGCGGTCTCGAATACCCCCACTACACACGGCCGGCCGAATATCGCGGCTGGCATGTGCCGGAGGTCCTGCTCTCCGGCGATCACGGAAGGATTGAGGAGTGGAGACGAGCGCAAAGCCGCGCAAGGACCGCGCTGAGAAACCCGATCGACCTGTTGACGCATGGTCTTCCGCGCCAGTGGCGAATCGCCATCGACTGGGCGATCACGATCCTCGGCGCGATCGCGATCGTCCTCGCGATCAAGGCCTACGTCGTCAACCCGTACCGGATCCCGTCGTCCTCGATGGAGCCGACGCTGCACTGCGCGCGGCCAGGGAGCGGCTGCGAGTCGCGGTGGTCGGACCGCGTGCTCGCGAACCGGTTCATCTACCACTTTCGCGATCCCAAGCGCGGCGAGATCGTCGTCTTCAAGACGCCTCCCGCCGCGGAGGTCGCGTGCAACAGCGGCGATTCCGGCAGCGGCGGGGAGACCTTCGTCAAGCGTCTGATCGCCCTCCCGGGAGACCGCTGGCGCGAGCAGACCGGCTACATCTATCTGAACGGCAAGAGGCTGAACGAGCCGTACGTAAAGGCCGATCGCCGGGACACCGAGACGATTCCGGAGAAGACCGTCCCGCCCGGCCAGTACCTGATGCTCGGCGACAACCGCGCCTCGTCCTGCGACTCGCGCCGCTGGGGCACGGTTCCGCGCAAGAACCTGATCGGGCCGGTGTTCGCGATCTACTGGCCGCCCGGGCGCATCGGTTTCAAGTAGGCCGATGAGGCGACGGCGTCTTACGAAGGCGCTGCTCTTCGTCGTCATGCTCGTCGTGGCGTTCTTCGTCGTCCTGTTCGTGACCTCGATCGCCTATCGCATACCGAGCTCGGCGATGGAACTGACGTTCCACTGCGCCCGACCCGGGGCCGGGTGTGAGGCCGACCGGATGGACCGCGTGCTCGTTTCGCGTTTCACGTACCGGTTCCGCGATCCACGCCGCGGCGACGTCGCCGCGTTCCACGCTCCTGACGCTGCCGCAGCCGCCTGCGGCCTCGTTAGCGATGCGGACGTCGTCTACATCAAGCGCGTCATCGCCCTCCCCGGCGAGCGTTGGCGCGAGCAGCGGGGCAACATCTACGTCAACGGGACGAGGCTGGACGAGCCCTACGTCACGCCCGACCGTCGCGACCAGGAGACGATTCCCCAAAAGAGAGTTCCGAAGGACGAGTACCTCGTGCTGGGCGACAACCGGTCGAGCTCGTGCGATTCGCGTCGCTGGGGCACGGTTCCCCGCGACGACCTGATCGGCCCCGTCTACGCCACCTACTGGCCGCCCGGGCGCATCGGCTTCAAGTAGGAGGTTCATCGGCTAGCATCTCGCCAAGGCCCACAGGGCCTCCTCGCCATGACCAATCCGATCGAGCTACTCGAGCAGCGCCAGCTGCGATCCGACCTGCCGGTCTTCAAGGCCGGCGACACCGTGCGGGTGCACTTCCAGGTGATCGAGGGACAGCGCCGCCGCGTCCAGGTCTTCGAGGGCATCGTCATCAAGCGCCAGGGCGCCGGCGTGCGGGAGACGTTCACCGTGCGCAAGCAGTCGTTCGGGGTCGGAGTCGAGCGCACGTTCCCGCTCCACTCGCCGAAGATCGAGAAGATCGAGGTGCAGGCGATCGGCGACGTCAACCGCGCCAAGCTCTACTACTTGCGCGCGAAAGTGGGGAAGAAGGCGCGTGTCCGCGAGGTGCAGCAGGGGGCCGCGGTATCCTCGGCGCGTGCCGAGGTCGAGCCCTCAGCCGACGGTGACGAGCCCGTCGACGAGCAGCCAGCCGTCGAGGAATCCGTCGACGAGCAGCAGCCCGTTGCCGAAGAAGCTGTCGGCGCTGAGCCCGAAGCAGAAGAGCCGGCTCCTGCCGACGAAGACGGGGCAGAGGCTGCTGAAGTTCGACCGAAGGCTCGGCGCTCGCTTCGTCGCCGGGGCTGACGAGGCAGGGCGCGGCTCGCTCGCCGGCCCGCTCGTCGTCGCCGGCGTTCTTCTCGACTACGACTCGCTGCGCGACCATCGCGTTCGGCCGCTCGCGCAGCTGAACGATTCGAAGCAGGTCTCGCCGGAGGACCGCGAGGAGCTGTTCCGGGCGGTGCTCGCGAGCGCGGCCGGGGTCTCCGTGCAGGTCGTCTCGCCGGGGGAGATCGACCGCGCCGGGCTGCACCGGTCGAACCTGAACGGGCTACGTCGTGCGCTGCATGCGCTCTCGCCTCCCGCGGAGGCGTGTCTCGTCGACGGGTTTCGGCTCGGGCCGTCCGCGCCCGCGCACGTCGCGGTCGTCGACGGCGACGAGCGGAGCGCCGCGATCGCGGCGGCCTCGATCGTGGCGAAGGTCGTGCGCGACCGGGCGATGCTCCGGATGGACGCGCTCTATCCGCGCTACGGGTTCTCGTCGCACGTCGGGTACATCACGCCGCGCCACTCGCGGCTCGTCCGCGAGCACGGGCCGTGTCACATCCACCGCCGCTCGTTCCAGGCGCTCTGCTACCTGAGTGAAGAAGAAGCCGCAGCGCGGCTCGCAGCGGCCGTCTAGTACGCGCGCGATCGGAACGCGCGCCGAGCGGCGTGCTGTGTGGCACTACCGTCTCCGTGGCTACCGCGTGCTGGCGACGAACGTCTGGATCGGCGGCTACGAGCTCGACCTGGTGCTGCGCCGCGGCCGGACGATCGTCTTCTGCGAGGTGAAGGCGAAAGGTGGCGCGGAGCGGGGCGACCCGCTCGAGATGGTCACGCCCGAGAAGGTGCGCCGGTTGCGGCAGGCCGCAGAAGCGTGGCTCGCTGCGAACCCCGACGAGCTCGACTGCGAACGTGCGCTTCGACGTCGCAGCCGAGCGAACCGGCAAGCTCCAAGTCGTTGCTAACGCCTTCTAGGTTCGAGCAAGCCTATCTGCATACGGACGATCCGCGTGCACAGTCGGGCTTCAGACGAGCACCAAGTAGAAATCGTCGTCGCCTGGGTCGACGGCTAGCGCTGGGCCGACCGAGGCTGACCTTCGCTCCGCAGGTGGGGACAGCTCCGGACCGCGGACACTTCTTGAGCAGGCGGCCTGCCTATGCCGTCAATAGGAGACTTGGGATGTCCGTAGAACTCGTTCTGGGCGATGGCTCCGACGCAGGACGCGCTCTACCGCGAGCTCGATGTCGACCGCGATCTCTCCTGGTCGGAGCGCGACCTGCCCGAGCGGGAGCGGACGAAGCACGTCCACCGGCTGCACCCGTACCTCGGGAAGTTCGTGCCGCAGCTCGTCGAGGCGCTGCTCGAGCGGCACCTGCCGCGCGCGCGGAACGTGCTCGACCCGTTCGCGGGCTCCGGCACGACGCTCGTCCAGTCGCTCGAGAGCGGGCGCGACGCGACCGGGGTCGACGTCGCCGCCTTCAACTGCCTGCTGATGCGCGTCAAGACGGCCGAGTACAACCTGTTCACGCTCGAGACGGAGCTGCGCGACTCGCTGCGCCGCCTCGAGGCCTTCGACGGAGCGCGGCCTCCGCGGCCGAACGCCTTCGTGGACGCGTGGTACGCGCCGAAAGCCGCGGCCGAGCTCGTCTTCTACCGCTCGCTGATCGAGGACTACGAGCACGGTGACGTGATGCGCGTCGTGCTCACGCGCGCCGCCCGCTCCGCGAGACGCACGACCCACTTCGACCTCGACTTCCCGCGCGAGCCCCAGGTCGGCGAGTACTGGTGCCACAAGCACAAGAAGACCTGCCGCCCTGTCGAACGCGCCGAGCACTTCCTCCGCCGCTACGCGCTCGACACGCTCGAGCGGATCCGCGCCTTCTCGCGCGTGCGCGCGCGAGGACCATCAGGCGAGTCGTTCTCCACGGGGACGCCCGCGAGCTGGAGCTGGGCGGCCCGTTCGACGGCATCGTCACGTCGCCGCCGTACCCGGGCCTGATCGACTACCACGAGCAGCACCGCTACGCGTACGAGCTGCTCGCACTGGACGATCATCGCGAACAGGAGCTGGGTGCGGCCGAGCGCGGCGCGAGCGCGAAGGCAATCGGCGCCTACGTCGATGGGATCGCGGCCGTCTTCGCGAACGCGCGAACCTCGCTACGCCGAGGCGCGCGGGTCGTGATCGTGATCAACGACCGCCGCGAGCTCTACCCGGACATCCTGGACCGCGCGGGGCTCTCGATCGAGACCCGGTACCGCCGCCACGTCAATCGCCGCACGGGTCGCCGCGCAGGCGAGTTCTTCGAGGACGTGATCGTCGCCCGCTAGGGCGGTACCGACGAGTTTTCGGTTTCGGCACAGCTCGGTACCAGACACGTGAGCATTTGGTGCCTAGCGTGGAGCGGGTGCTCGCGCGCACCGTCACGCATGCGCTCGTCGGACTCGAGACTCGCCGCGTCGAGGTCGAGGCGCACCTCGAGAACGGCGTGCCTGGATTCGCGATCGTCGGGCTCGCGGACCGCGCGTGTCAGGAGGCGAAGCACCGCGTCCGGAGCGGGATCGCCTCGGCCGAGCTGGAGTGGCCGCTCCGGCGGATCACGGTCAACCTTGCTCCGGCGGCGCTGCGGAAGGAGGGCTCTGCGTTCGACCTGCCGATCGCACTCTCGATTCTGGCCGCGTCGGGGCAGATTCCGCGGGACTCGCTCGCGGAGCACGCGGCCGTCGGCGAGCTGGCTCTGGACGGGCGACTGCGGCCGGTCGGCGGAGTGCTGGCGCTGGCAGAGGCCGCACGCGAGGCCGGCTTGCCGCGGATGCTCTGCGCCGCGCGCTCGTCGCCCGAGGCGGCTCTGGCCGGGATCGAGCCTATTCCCGTGCGACATCTCGCCGACGCGGTCGCGTACCTGCGGGGCGAGCACGATCCGGAGCCCTGGGTGCCGCGTAACGGGCACCAGGACCTGAGGCGTCTGTTCTCGACCTCGCCGATCTGAGAGGACAGGAGCGAGCGCGGCGCGCGCTCGAGATCGCGGCGACGGGTGGACACAACCTCCTGCTCGCCGGCCCGCCTGGAACCGGAAAGACGATGCTCGCTCGACGGCTGCCGGGGATCCTGCCGCCGCTCTCGCCCGGGGAGGCGATCGAGGTCACGCGCATCCACTCCGTCGCCGGGATGCTGGCCGCGGACCGGCCGCTCGTGACCGCGCGCCCGCTGCGCTCTCCGCACTACAGCGCGTCCGTCGCAGCACTCGTCGGAGGCGGCCCGGGGCCGAAGCCCGGCGAGGTCAGCCTCGCTCATCGGGGCGTGCTCGTTCTCGACGAGTTCGCCGAGTTCCAGCGGCCCGCCCTCGAGGCGCTGCGGCAGCCGCTCGAGGACGGCGTGGTCAGCATCGCGCGGGTCGGCGGGCGGGCGGTGTTCCCGGCGCGCTTCCAGCTCGTCGCGGCGATGAACCTCTGCCCGTGCGGCGCCCGTGGCGATCCGGCGGCCGACTGCAAGTGCTCGCCACAGCGGCTGTCCGCGTTCCGCGACAAGCTGTCGCGCGCTCTTCTCGACCGCTTCGATCTCGTCGTGGCGATGCCTCGCCCGCGCGCGGTGGAGCTCGCCGCTCCGCCTGGTGAGTCTTCCGATCCGGTGCGACATCGTGTGGCTGCGGCGCGCGAGCGGCTGGACGTGTCGCGAGCGTCGTGGACGAAGGAGGCGACCGAGCTGCTCGACCGTGCGGTCGAACGGTTGCCGCTCTCCGGGCGCGGCCGTGCGCGGGCAAGGCGCGTGGCCGAAACGATCGCGGCGCTCGCCTCGGAGTCGGCCGTCGGCGCCGAACACCTGTCCGAGGCGCTTGCGTACCGGTCGCCGACCGAGCTCGGGGCGCCGTGAGCGAGTTGGCGCTGGCGGCTTTCGCGGCCGAGACGGGCTCGCACGTCGTGCGCACGCCGCGTGACCGGGCGTTCCGTGTCTTCGCGCGCCGGTTCGACGAGGCGGCCTATCTCGACCGACTGGGCCAGACCGGCATTCGCTGGATCGCGCGCTCGGCGCCGGCGTTTCCACCGCTGCTCCATGCGATCCACGATCCGCCGCCGGGGTTGTTCGTCCGCGGCGACGCGGACTCTGGATCTGCTGCGGCGCGCAACGGTTGCCGTCGTCGGCGCACGCTCGTGCTCGCCGTACGGCGCTCAGGTCGCGCGCATGCTGGGCCGGGAGCTCGGCCGCGCCGGACTGGTCGTTGTGAGCGGGCTCGCGCGCGGCGTCGACGGCGAAGCGCACCGCGGCGCGCTCGAGGCCGGCGCTCTCACGGTCGGCGTGCTCGGCTGCGGAATCGATCGCGACTATCCAGCTGCGCATCGAGAGCTCGCCGCGCGGATACGCGCCACGGGACTGACCGTGTCCGAGTACGCGCCCGGCGTCGAGCCCGCTCCTTGGCGCTTTCCGGCGAGGAACAGGATCATCGCCGGCCTCTCGGCGGCAACGGTCGTCGTCGAGGCCCGAGACCGAAGCGGAGCACTGATCACCGCCGACCTCGCGCTCGAGGAGGGCCGCGAGGTGTTCGCAGTCCCCGGGGAGATCACCTCCGCCCTTTCATCCGGGACGAACGACTTGCTCAAGCTCGGCGCTACCCCACTGACGACCGCGGCCGACGTCCTCGACGTCTTCGGGCTCGCGAGCACCGACAGCTGAGCCGGTCGAGCTCGGCTCCTCGGCCGAAGCCGTGCTCACTCGACTGCGCGACGGCCCGGCGAGCGCGGACGAGCTGGCGCGTGCGACCGGGCTCGATGCGGGCGCGCTTTCGTCTGCGCTTACGGAGCTCGAGCTCGCCGGGTGCGCGGTCGCGGGAGGGGGTGTGTACCGGGCGAACTAGCATCGCGACATACATGGCCGAGTCGTACTGGCTTGCTGAGCCGGCGGAACCTCTCGCGCACGTATCGCGCGACGGGCGCCCCGACGTCGTCGTCATCGGCGGCGGCGTCACGGGCTGCTCGTGCGCGCTCACGCTCGCAGAGGCCGGGGTGCGCGTGCGCCTGTACGAGGCGCGGCGCGTCGCCTGGGGCGCGAGCGGTCGGAACGGAGGCTTCGCGCTGCGAGGGCTCGCGATCTCGTACCCGGAGGCGCGGGAGCGGTTCGGCAGCGCGGCGCCGGAGCTCTGGCGCTTCACCGAGCGCAATCTCGATCGAATGGAGGGGCTCGCCGGAGATGCGCTCCGGCGGGTCGGGAGCCTTCGGCTGGCCGACGACGAGGAGCTGGACGCGCTCCGCGCCGAGTACGAGGCGCTCCGCGAGGACGGAATCTCTGCCGACTGGGTCGACGAGCTTTCGGCGCCGCTGGACGCGACCTTCCGCGGCGCGATCCTGCACCCGGGCGACGGGTCGCTTCAGCCTGCCCGCTGGGTGCGACGGCTCGCCGGTCGAGCGGTCGCGGCCGGAACCGAGATCGTCGAAGAGACGCGAGTCGAGTCGCTCGACGACGTCGACGCCGAGCACATCGTCATCGCCACCGACGGCTACACGAGCGGCCTGCTGCCGGAGCTCGACCGGACGATCAAACCGGTCCGCGGCCAGGTGATCGTCACCGAGCCGCTGGCGGAGACGCTGTATCCACGGCCGCACTACGCGCGCCACGGCTTCGATTACTGGCAGCAGACCCCGGATCGCAGGCTCGTCCTCGGCGGCCGGCGCGACAAGAACCTCGACGCGGAGTTCACGAACGAGGAGGCGCTCACAGAGCCGATCCAGGCCGAGCTCGAGGGCTTTGCGGCCGAGCTCGCCGGCGCAGAGCCGCGCATCGAGCACCGCTGGCCGGGGATCTTCGGCTCGACCGAGGACCACCTCCCGCTGGTGGGCCCGGTGCCGGGCCGCGACGGAGTCTGGGTCTCAGCCGGCTACTCGGGCCACGGCAACGTCATGGGCCTCGCCTGCGGCGAGCTCGTGGCGCAGGCGATCCTCGGTTCGCCTGCGCCAGAGCTCGAGTACTTCGATCCTGCGCGGTTGATCTAGGACGACGCGGTCTGAGCGCCCATGCCCTCGGGCATCGGTGCCGACTCGTCGGACTGCCAGACGGAGAACTCGTTCCCGTCCGGATCCTTCGCGTGCGCGAACCAGCCCATGCTCGGCACGGGCATCTTCTCCTCGGTCTCACCGCCGAGGTCGCGGATCTTGTCGAGCTCCGCGTCGATGTTGTCGGCCTCGAAGTAGACCCTGATGCCCTTGTCCTCGCTCGGATAGATCGCGCCGCCGGGGTCGCCCTCGAACATGTGGTACTCGGGCGCGCCTTCCTGTCCCTCGGCGTAGTTCTTGAACGACCAGCCGGTGAGCTTGCCCCAGAACTCGGTCGCTCGGCCGGTGTCCCCGGAGGGAATCTCGATGTGGACGATCTTGCCCTTCACTCCCTCTCCTCTCGTCGGTCCCTTTGTCGTTCCTGAGGCTACCGAAGCGGGCCGAACTAGATCACGGAGGCGAGCACCTGGTCGAGCGGGCGCGGAATCTTGTCCAGGTCGAGCGCGTCGACGAGCAGCCGCGCGTAGCGAATCTTCCGGCTCCCGCCGCTGCCCATGAATCGCCTGAGCTGCTCCTCGACAGGCCGGCCCGTCCAGGCCGGCTGTTTCTGGAGCGTGCGGAAGGATCCGAGGTCGCCCTCGGCCTCGATCACCCGCTCGACCGCGGCCGTACCATGCGCGCGGATCAGCTCGTCCTCGAGGTCCTCGACACAGACGAAGAAACCGAGCTGCTCCATGTCTTCGCGCGTCAGGTTCGACCCGAGCCCGGCGCGCTCGAGCTCGCGCGCGAACTCGCCCTCCTCGGCGGCATCGCAGAGCCCTGCGAGCTTCAGTCCCTGAGGAACGAACACGGCGAGATACCGCCCGATCGCCTGCGCGCCCCCGATCGGCACGAGCGAGACGCCCATCGCATCCGTGTCGACGCCTCTGCGTTCGGCCAACGCCTCGATCGCAACCATGTCGCTCGTCCCCTCGACGAGAATCGCTGCGCGGGCGCTAAAGCTCAAGGGTCGGGAGATCCAGCTCGTCCTCGCGCTCGATCGCGGCCAGCGCGATCGCGAGGTCCTGAATCGCGAGGCCTGTCGAGTCGAAGGTCGTGATCTCATCGTCGGACTCGCGCCCCTGCGCGTCGCCGGCGAGCACGGCACCGAGCTCGGTCACTCCGCTTCGCTCGAGCCTGCCGGCCTCGACCGCGTGGACGAGCTCGCCGTTGTGACTCGCCTGCTCCCAGTCGTCGGCGAAGATCCGCGTGCGCAGAAGCTCGTCGACGGCGATCTCGGCCTTTCCAGGGCCGTCCGCGCCCATCAGGCTCACGTGCTGGCCAGCCTGGAGCGTGTCCTCTGGAAGGAGCACCTCGTGCCCGGGCGTCATCGTTACGAGCAGGTCGGCTGCGAGTGCCTTCTCTCTAGTCGCGACGACTGCGCCGAGCTCCTCGGCCGCCCTTTGCGCGCGCTCGGAGTCGACGTCGTAGAGCGCCACGTCGCGCCCACGAGCAAGGAACGTTCTCGCCGCCGCGATCCCGTTCACGCCGGCACCGACGACAGCCGCGGTCTCCGCATCCGAGCGGCCGAGCGTCTCCGCCGCGAGCACCGCAGCAGCGCCCGTGCGCAACGCCGTCACGGCGCCTGCGTCGAGAGCGGCACGCAGCGATCCGTTCGACGCATCCGAAAGGAGCACGAGCCCCATCACCGTCGGCAGCCCCTGAGCCGGATTGCCCGGGAAAGACGTCACCCATTTCAGAAGGGCGTGTCCGCCTCCGAGCGCGGGCATCGCGCGGAAGTCCCCGGCCGGGTAGGCGGGCACGTAGACCTTCGGCGGCATCGTCCACTCGCCGCGCGCATATGCCACGAACGCGTCGCGGACGGCCTCGAGCGCGCGCTCAGGCGAGACTGCGGCTCGAACCTGCTCCGCCGAAAAGACCGGTACCTGGCTCACACGGACTTGACGGCCGCGATCAGCTTCTCCATCGCCGCCTTCGCGTCGTCGAACAGCATCACGGTCTTCGGGTCGTAGAAGAGCGGGTTGTCGATCCCCGCAAATCCGGGTGACATCGAGCGCTTGATCACGACGACGTTCTGCGACTTGTCGACGTCGAGGATCGGCATCCCGTAGATCGGGCTCCCCGGCTGGTTGCGCGCCGCGGGATTGACGACGTCGTTCGCGCCGACGATCACGGCGACGTCCGTCTGCGGGAACTCGGGGTTGATCTGCTCCATCTCGACGAGCTCGTCGTACGGGACGTTGGCCTCGGCGAGCAGCACGTTCATGTGGCCCGGCATGCGACCGGCGACCGGGTGAATCGCGTACTTGACGTCGACGCCCTTCTCCTCGAGCAGCTCCGCGAGATTGCGCACGTCGTGCTGCGCCTGCGCGACCGCGAGCCCATAGCCGGGGACGAACACGACCCGCCGCGCGTAGGCGAGCATGACCGCGACGTCGTCCGCGGTCGCCGAGCGGACGGTCGCGCCGTCGGTGCTTGAAGCTGCTGCGGCCGCGGTCGCATCGACCTTGCCGAACGCGCCGAAGAGGACGTTCGCGATCGAGCGGTTCATCGCCTTCGCCATCATTGTCGTGAGCAGCGTTCCCGAGGCGCCGACGAGCATCCCGCTCACGATCAGGACGTTCGAGTGCAGCACAAAACCGGTCGCCGCGGCCGCCAACCCGGTGAATGCATTCAGGAGCGAGATCACGACCGGCATGTCCGCACCGCCGATCGGGAGCACGAACACGACGCCAAACAGGGCTGCGACCAGGATCGCCGCCGCGAGCAGCCACCAGCTGACCGTCGCCATCGCCGCGGCCCCGAGGGCGATCGACCCGACGAAGAGGAGCGCGTTCCCGACCTGCTGGCCCGGGTACGTGATCGGCCGCCCGCTGATCAGATCCTGCAGCTTTCCGAACGCGATCATCGAGCCGGCGAACGAGATCGAGCCGACGAGCGCCGAGAAGACCGTCGAGACCCCGCGCTCGACGCCGACGTCTCCGTTGAGCGCCCAGACCGTGTGGAACTCGACAAGCGAAACCAACGCCGCCGCCCCGCCGCCGACGCCGTTGAACAGCGCCACCATCTGCGGCATCGCCGTCATCTTCACCTTCCGGGCACCGACGAGCCCGATCGCCGAGCCGATCGCCATTCCGGCGGCCATCCACCAGTAGCCGGTCACGACCTCCTCGAGCGAGAGCGTGACGATCACCGCCCAGAGCATCCCGGCGGCGGCGATCTGCACGCCGAGTCGTGCATGCCGAGGCGACGAGAGGAAGCGCAGCGCGAGGATGAACGCCGCGATCGTGAACAGGTAAAGGAGGTTGGCGGTAGTGGTGCTCACTGAGGCTCGTCGGGCCGCTTCTTGAACATCTCGAGCATCCGGTCGGTGACGACGAAGCCGCCGACGACGTTCGCCGACGCGAGCACGACTGCGATGAACGACAGGATCCGCATGAAGAGCCCGGGGTGCGGGGTGCCCATGACGATGATCGCGCCGACGATGACGATCCCGTGGATCGCGTTCGTGCCGGACATGAGCGGCGTGTGCAGCAGCGTCGGCACCTTCGAGATGACCTCGAAGCCGACGAACGCGGCCAGGACCAGAATTGTGATCTCGGTGACGAGCTGTGCGCTCATGCAGGCACCTCCTCCTTGCGTGTGACGCACGCGCCGGCGGTGATCTCGTCCTCGAAGTCGAGCGCGAGCTCGCCCTCGGGCGCGAGGTGGTTGACGAGAGCCGTGACGTTCCGCGCGTAGAGCTGGCTCGCGTGGTAGGGCATCGAGCTCGGGAGGTTCGTCGGGCCGATGATCGTGACGCCGTTGTGCGTGACCTCCTCGTCGGGCCGGGTCAGGTCCGCGTTCCCGCCCGCCTCGGCCGCGAGGTCGATGATCACGGAGCCGGGGCGCATCGACTCGATCGCCGACTGCGGGATCAGCTTCGGCGCCGGCCGGCCGGGGATGAGCGCAGTCGTGACGACGACGTCGAAGTCGCCGATCCGCGCCTCGAGCTCCTCCTGCTGGCGGCGCTGCTCGTCTTCGGACAGCTCGCGCGCGTAGCCGCCCTCGGTCTCCTCGCCGACGACGCCCAGCTCGAGGAACTTCGCGCCGAGGCTCTCGACCTGTTCCTTGACCACGGGCCGTACGTCGAAGCCGGAGACGACCGCGCCGAGGCGCCGCGCGGTTGCGATCGCCTGCAGCCCGGCCACACCCGCTCCGATGACGAGCACCTTGGCCGGCACGACGGTTCCCGCCGCGGTCACCAGCATCGGCAGGAACTTCGGCAGCCGGTCCGCGGCGAGGACGACGGCCTTGTAGCCGGAGACCGTCGCCTGGGAGGAGAGCGCGTCCATCGACTGCGCGCGCGTGATGCGTGGGATCGACTCCATCGCGAAGGCGGTGACGCCGCGCGAGCTGAGGCGCTCGATTCCTTCCCGGTCGGTGAGCGGCTGAAGAAAGCCGATGAGGACCTGCCCGTCGCGCAGCTTGCCGACCTCGTCGTCACTCGGCTTGCGCACCTTGGCGACGAGATCCGCGGCCCACGGGTCGCCGATCGCGGCGCCGGCTTCCGTGAACGCTTCGTCCGTGAACGAGGCGGCCGCGCCCGCGCCCTGCTCGACGACGACCTCGATCCCCTCGAGCTTCGACACGAGGTCGGGCACGAGGGCGACTCTCCGCTCGCCCTCCGCGGTCTCCTTCGGCACGCCAACCTTCATGGACGGCGAACTCTAAGCGTTCGCTTTTTCTCATTCGGGTCGACCGGTCAGTTCAGACGGCCGCGGAGCAAGCTCCGCGGCCTGACGGCGGCATCGCAAGCGATGCCTCGGCGAGGGAGGGAACCGCGCGCCAAGCTTGAAGAGTCGAGTTCGGTGGGAAGCTTGGCGGCACTCTCGTCTGCGATCGAAGCTCGCGACCCGTACGCGCGCGGCCATTCGTCGCGCGTCACGGTGTTCGCGCAGGCGATGGCGCGCGGCCTCCGCCTCGACAAGGAGCGGATCTCCGTGTTGCGCCTCGGTGCGCTCCTCCACGATGTCGGCAAGCTCGTCGTCCCGTCGTCGGTCCTGCTCAAGCGCGGGCCGTTGACCGAGGAGGAGCTCGGCCTGATGCGCCGCCATCCGGCCGCCGGCGCCCGCATGCTCCGCTCCCTCGGCGCGCCCGAGACGATCCTCCCGCTCGTCCTGCACCACCACGAGCGCTGGGACGGTGCGGGTTATCCGACCGGTCGCCGCGGCGACGACATCCCGCTCGAGGCGCGCGTCCTGTGCATCGCGGACTCGTTCGACGCGATGACGTCGACGCGTCCGTACCGCTCGAGCTGGACTCCCGACGAGGCGCTGGAGGAGCTCGCGCGTTGCGCCGGGACGCAGTTCGACCCCGACCTCGTCGGCGCGTTCGCGTCCGCCTGGGCCGACGCAGGCCTCGGCGTCCTGGTCTGGCAAGAAGCCGCCGCGGGCTAGAGCGTCGACCAGACCTCGAGCTTCGACTTCGTCCGCCGGATCACCTCGTCGGTGAACTCCGACGTCCCTGAGCTGCCGGCGAGGTCTGCGGTGCGGACGCCTTCCGCGATCGCCTCCAGCGACGCTTCGCGAATCGCGCGCGAGACCTCTTCGGCTCCGTCCGCGTAGCCCAGGACGGCGGCTCCGGCGAGGATCATCGCCAGCGGGTTCGCGACGTTCTTGCCCAGCAGCGCGGGCGCGGTCCCGTGCGCGGCCTCGGCCATGACCGCCGTGACCTGGGTCGGATCGTCGTCCGCGAACGCGACCAGCAGCGACTCGGCTCCGGCGATCGATCCGAAGAGCGGCAGGACGAGGTCGGACAGGATGTCGCCGTCCCGGTTCAGCGACGGAATCACGAGCGGATCGCCGGCCGTTGCGATGAGCAGCGCGAACGTGGCGTCGATCAGCTGCGGCTCGTACGGAACGTCCGAATGGCGCTCGGCCGCGGCGTCCATCTCCTCTTTGAGCATGCCTTCGTAGACCGGGCTGACGGTGTACTTCGGCCCGCCGAAGACCTTGGCTCCGGTGCGTTCGGCGAGCTGGAACGCGAACTCCGCAACGCCACGGCAGATGCGGCGCTCGATGCGCTCCGTGCGGAACGCGACCTCGTCGGCGCCCTCGCCCTCGCGCCACTCCTTCGCCCCGTACGCGTCGCCGACGGCCATGCGCACGACCGAGATCGGCGCATGCACTCCGCCGTGCGGGATCACGCCCGGAATCCGCCGTCCGGTCCGGACGATGACGCGGCCGCCGATCTCTTCGCGCAGGATCCGGTTCGGCGAGCCGACGTCGTCGACGCCCTCAGGCGTGACCGTGGCCGCCTTCAGCCCGAGTCCGTGCTCGCGGATCGCCGCGGCCGCTTCGAGCACGACCTCGTTCTCGGTTGCACGGCGATTCTCGAGCGAGAGGTCGTGACGATCGAATGTGACGTCGAGCCCGGTCACCTCCGGGTCGAGAACGCGCAGCGCTTCCTCGAGCAGCTCCTGCCCGGTCTCGTCCCCTTCGAGCACGACGATGGTCGGCATGCGTCGGATCCTACGGCCGTGGGTACACGGCTCGCATGGCACGCAGACGAGGCTGGCGCCGCAAGGGGCGGAAGGGTCGTTTCAACTACTACGACTCGCGCGGACAGCGGATTACGGATCCGGCGAAGCTCGCGCGAATCGAAGAGCTCGTGATTCCACCGGCGTGGAAGGACGTCTGGATCTCGCCGCGGGCGGCGGCGAAGCTGCAGGCGACGGGCATCGATCGGGCGGGTCGGCGCCAGTACCTCTACCACCCGGAATATCGCGCCCGGCAGGAGCAGGAGAAGTTCGACAAGCTCGTGCGCTTCGCGGAGCGGCTGCCGGATCTGCGCGCGCAGATGGCGAAGCACATCGAGGGCGAGCCGTTCTCGCCGGAGTGGGTCTGCGCACTGGCGCTTCGGCTGATCAATCTCGGTTGGTTTCGCGTCGGCACCGAGCGCTACGCCCGGACGACGCGGACGTTCGGCATCACGACGCTTCGGAAGGGGCATGTGTCCGTGCGCGGGAGCCGGATCACGTTCAAGTACCGGGGCAAGCACCGCGTTCTCGTTCGCACCGCGATCGTCGACGAAGAGCTTGCTGACGCGATGAAGAAGCTGCTCGCGCTTCCGGGTGGACGGCAGCTCTTTCGCTACGACGTTGACGGATCGCTTTGCAACCTCACGGGCGCGCGCCTCAACGATTACATCGAAGAGCACATGGGCGACGAATTCACGGCCAAGGATTTCCGCACATGGGGTGGGACGCTGATCGCCGCGATCGCGCTTGGTGAGCACGGGTCGCCGGAGACCGAGACGGAAGCGAGGAAAGTCGTCTCCGGAGTGATGCGCGCTGTCGGCGCAAAGCTCGGAAACACGCCTGCCGTTGCGCGGTCGTCTTATGTCAGCCCCGCGGTCATCGAGCAGTATCTCGACGGCAGAACGATCGACGATTTCAGACCTCGCCATTTGCGCGTCGTCGGCGCGCGCGATACGAGACTCGATCGCGAGGAGCAGGCACTGCTGAGCTTGTTGCGTTCGTGGCGTATTCGGCGCGCGCGGGTTGCCGCGTGAATTTACAATTCCTTTCCGATACGCTCCACGCGACCCACCCCCGTTTCAGGAGGCAAATCCAATGGCACGAAAAACGGTTCTCGTCTGCGACAACTGCGGCGCCGAGGTCGGAGAAGGAAAGGGCGCAACACTGCGCCTGAACTACACCGACGCCCGCCGCGGCTCGAAGCAGGCCGATCTGTGCGACAACTGCGCCGGCCAGATGCCCGGGCGCGCCGCTGCGAGACGAGGGCGCAGGCCGAAGACCGCCGCGGCGTAACTCGCTTTTCGCGCTACTTCCGGGCTAGACCCACCGAGCCACTCTAAGCCGTCGGACCGTAGGTCTACGATGGGTCGATGGCCTCGGGCCGCGGGCTGACGCTGCTTGCTGGGCCCGCGAACGCGGGCAAGGTTGCGCTGCTCCTCGAGCGCTACCTGGGCGCGCTCGACCGAGATCCCATCTTGATCGTGCCGCACGGGTCGGACGTCGAGCGCATCGAGCGCGAGCTGCTGGCGACGTGCGGCGCACTGCTGTCGGGCCGGATCGGGACCTTCGACGACCTCTTCGAGGAGATCGCCCGCGCCGGGGGCTCGAATCTCCCGGTCGCGACCGACGCCCAGCGCCAGCTGATCGTCCGCACCGCCGTCGCGCAGACGTCGCTGAACGGGCTCGGCGCCTCCGCGCGCTTCTCCGGCTTCTCGGACGCGCTCGGAGCGGCACTGGCCGAGCTCGAGTCCGGGCTCGTCGAGCCCGACCAGCTGAGCGGCGACCTCGCGCTTCTCTACTCGTCGTATCGCGCCGAGCTCGAGAAGCTCGGGCTCTGGGACCGTGACCTGCGCAGGCGACACGCCGCCGACCTCGTCTCCGGTGAGCTCGACGCCTGGTCGGACCGGCCCGTCTTCGCCTACGGCTTCGAGGACCTGACCGGCGCGCAATGGGCGCTCCTCGAAGCGCTCGCCGGCCGCACGGAAGTCACCGTTTCGCTGCCGTACGAACCGAACCGGGCGCCGTTCGAGTCGTTGACGCGCACGTCCGAGGACCTGAGCTCTCTCGCCGATGGGCGTATCGAGGAGCTCCCGCCGGGCTATGCGGAGATCGCGCCGCCGGAGCTCGCCCACCTCGAGCGCCACCTCTTCGCCGACCGGCCCCCGGCTGCCCCCGAGCTCCAGGGGGCGATCCGCTTCCTCGAAGGAGCGGGAGCGCGCGGCACGCTCGAGCTCGTCGCGGACGAGGTGCTGCAGCTGATCAGGGCCGGCACGAAGCCGGAGGAGATCCTCCTCGTCTGCCCGAGCGTCGAGCGCCAGCGGGCGCAGCTCGAGACCGCTCTGAGCGCGCTCGAGGTGCCTTACGCGATCGAGGGCCGGATGCGGATCGGCAAGACCGCGTTCGGCCAGGCGCTGCTCTCGTTCCTGCGCTTCGAGTGGCTCGCCGGCGGGCGGCACGATCTGTACGGCTTCCTGCGCTCGCCGTTCTCCGGACTGACCCGCGCCCACGTCGACTATCTCGAAGGGCGGCTGCGCGGGCGAGGGGTCAGCGATCCGGCACGGGTGGTCGAGGAGACGCTGAAGCTGCGCGGCCAGCCGCTGCGTATGCTCGACGCGTTCCGGGACGAGCCCGACCCTCTGGAGGCGGTTCGCGCGCTCGTCCGCTCGATGGTCCGCTCCGCGTACGGCCTCGACGCGC
The DNA here is from genome assembly GCA_963825795.1 of uncultured Actinomycetes bacterium. Taxonomy (GTDB): domain Bacteria; phylum Actinomycetota; class Thermoleophilia; order Gaiellales; family Gaiellaceae; genus VAXT01. The sequence continues at coordinate 24,265 of CAWGVD010000058.1, forward strand.
CGCCCGTCGGCCCCGGCGCCGATCCTCGACTTGCGCGCTCATCGAGCCGTCAACGACCTGCTGGACGAGCTTCGCGCGCTGGGTCGACCTCGGCGGCGCCCTCTCCCGTGAAGAGCTCTACGGCGCGCTCGACCGGGCCACGCTTCGGCTCGCCCGCGGCGACGAGCCGGGCCGCGTCGCGGTCACCGACCTCCTCCGCGCGCGAACGCGTCGAACCGAGGTCGTCTTCCTGCTCGGTCTGGAGGAGGGGAGCTTCCCGCGCCGCCAGCAGGGCTCGCCCTTCCTCGCCGACGAGGAGCGCCGGTCGATCGACGAGGCATCCCGCCGCGCGCGGCTGACGAGGCCGGAGGCGGTCTCGCGCGAGCGCTACTTCTTCTACACGGCGTGCACGCGCCCCTCGCGGCGGCTCTACCTCGTCCGCGAAGCCGCCACCGACGACGGCTCTCCGCGCGAGCCGAGCCCGTTCTGGGACGAGGCCCGCGCGCTCTTCGAGCCGAACGACGTCGCACGCTGGACGAAGCGCCGGCCGCTGGCGGAGCTCACCTGGCGGATCGAGGCGGCCCCGACCGAGCGCGAGCGCCTCCGTGCACTGACCGCGCTCGCTTCGCGCGACGAGGACGAGGCGCACGCCCTCGCGTACGCGAACGGCTGGGACCGGCGGCTCGTGCGGGCGCTCGGCGCGTTCTCACGCCCGACGCAACTCACCGACCCGGTGCTGCTCGAAGAGCTCCGCGCGAGGGAGACCTTCTCCGTGACCGAGCTCGAGGCGTTCGCGGACTGCTCCTCGATCTGGTTCATCGAGCGCCTGATCCGCCCGCGGACGATCGACGGCGAGGTCGACGCGCGCCTGCGCGGGTCGGTCGCGCACCAGGCCCTGTTCAAGTTCTACTCGGGCCTCCCGAAACGCACCGGTGGCGAGCGCGTCGACCCGGAACGGCTCGACGAGACGCTCGAGTTTCTGCGCGAGTGCCTGTCGGAGGCGATCGAGGGCGGCGTCTGGATCGAGATCGGCGACCTCCAGCGGCGCGAGCTCGAGGAGAGCATGTGGCGCGACCTGGAGAACTTCGTCCGCGAAGAAGCCGAGTCGCCGCTCGGTCTCGTCCCGCGCAAGTTCGAGGTCGCGTTCGGGTCCGATCGCTCCGCGCCCGAGCTCCAGAGCGGGCTTCGGGTCGACGGCTTCTCGCTGACCGGGAAGATCGACCGGATCGACGTCGACCCGTTCAGCGCGCGCGGGATCGTGCAGGACTACAAGTCGGGCAAGACCGCGTTCTCGGCGGCGAAGATCGAGTCGGAGCTGCGGCTCCAGATTCCGCTGTACATGCTCGTGCTGCGGGACCTCGTCGGCATGGAGCCGCTCGGCGGGCTCTACCGCGCGCTGGCCGGCGAACGTCGCGCCCGCGGCCTGCTCCGCGCCGAGGCGGAGGAGGACGTCCCCGGTTTCTCGAAGCGCGACTACCTCGACGAGGACGAGTTCTGGGCGCAGACCGAGCGGGCGAAGGAGCACGCGACCCGCTTCGTCGAGCGGATCCGCTCCGGGGACGTGCAGCAGGACCCGAAGGGCGGGTTCCCGTGCCCGACCTGGTGCGACCTGTGGTCGATGTGCCGGGTGGCCCGGACGTGACCGTCGTCGACGAAACGCGCACGCCGAGCGCCGAGCAGCTCGCGGCGATCGACGCGCGCGGGCTCGTCTTCGTCTCCGCCGGCGCAGGCACCGGAAAGACGACGGTGCTCGTCGAGCGCTTCGTGCGCGCGGTGTGCGACCGCGGTCTCCCGATCGACTCGGTGCTCGCGATCACGTACACGGAACGGGCCGCAGGTGAGCTGCGCAGCCGGATCCGCAGCCGCCTCGCGGAGCTCGACCGGCACGACCTCGCGCGTCAGCTCGACGGCGCCTGGATCTCCACGATTCACGGCTTCTGCCACCGCCTCCTGAAGGCGCACCCGTTCGAGGCTGCGGTCGACCCGAACTTCCGCGTGCTCGACGAGAACCAGGCCCGCGTGCTCGCGGGCGAGGCGTTCGACGTCGCGCTCGAGGAGTTCTGCGCGTCGGACGATCCCGAGCGCATCCGGCTTCTGGCCACGTACGGGGCGCGTGGCCTGCGCCGAATGCTGACGCGCGTCTACGAGACGCTTCGCTCGGCCGGGCGCGAGCTCGTGCTCGAGGTGACCGAGCGGCCGGGCCTCGAGGCTCGAATCGAGGAGCTGCGCGAGGCGGCGCGCGCGGCGCTCGACGAGACGGCCGGCGTGGACAAGGCCGACAAGGCTCGCGCAAGCGTCGCGCGGGCGCTCGAGCTGCTCGAGCGACCTCCCGCGTCCGAGCGGCTGCTCGATCTGTCCGACGTCTCGGCGCGGGGCGGCCCCCGCGAGCTGTTCGCCGGGTACGAGGAGGCGCGCACGGCCGTCGAGCAGGCGGCGCTCGACGAGCTCGCCGCGCGCGATCGTGCGCTGCTCGAGGAGCTGCTCCGGCGCTTCGCCGACGCGTACGCCGCCGCGAAGGCGTCCGAGTCGGCGCTCGACTTCGAGGACCTCCAACTGTCGGCGCGCGACCTGCTGCGCGACGAGCCGGCGATCCGCGAGCGCGAGAGCTGGCGCTTCCGCTCCGTCCTCGTCGACGAGTTCCAGGACACGAACCGGCTCCAGTGCGAGCTGATCGACCTGCTCGCCACCGAGGACCTGTTCTTCGTCGGCGACGAGTTCCAGTCGATCTACCGGTTCCGGCACGCGGACGTCGAGGTCTTCCGCGAGCGGCGCGAAGCCTCGGGCGGCGTGCTGGCGCTGACCGAGAACTACCGCTCGCGGCCCGAGGTGCTCGAGGTGATCAACCACCTCTTCTCGTCGGACTTCGGCGACGCGTTCCGGCCGCTCTCGGCTGCGGGCCGCTTCGAGGATCCCGCGTTCGGCCCCGCGGTCGAGCTGCTCGTCACCGACAAGGCGAGCTACAAGGACACGGGCATCCACTGGCGTGCGGCCGAGGCCAAGCACGTCGCGGAGCGCATGAAGGAGCTCGTCGACTCGGGCGAGGCGACGCCGGGCGAGATCGTGCTCCTCTTCGCGGCGGGCACGGATGCGCGGATCTACGAGCAGGAGCTTCGTGCGCTCGGCCTGCCCACGTTCCGCGCGACCGGCCGCGACTACTACCACCAGCAGCAGGTCGTCGACCTCCTCGGGTACCTGCGGCTGCTGCACAACCGCTACGACGACGAGGCGCTCGTCACGGTCCTCGCGTCGCCGTTCGTCGGGGTCTCGAACAACGGCCTGCTCCACCTGCGGCGCGCGGCCGAGAAGCGTCCGCTCTTCTGCGGGCTCGAGAAGTCCGTCCCCGAAGGTCTCTCAGAGCGAGACTCGCAGCTCATCCGCGCGTTCCGCCAGCGCTACGACCGGCTGGCGGGACTGGCCGCGCGGAGCTCGCTCGAGCGGCTCTGCGAGCGGATCATCACCGAGCACGACTACGACCTCGCCGTCCTCGCCCAGTGGGACGGGCGCCGCCGCTACGCGAACCTGCGCAAGCTCGCGCGCCTCGCCCGCTCGTACGAGGAGCTGCGCGGCCCGGACGTCGAGGGCTTCGTCCGCTTCGTCCGCGAGCTCGACACGGTCGGCGCGTCCGAGCTCGAGGCCGTCGCCGAGGAGGAGGGCACCGATGTCATCCGGCTGCTCACGATCCACGGCGCGAAGGGGCTCGAGTTCAAGGTCGTCGTGGTCGCCGATGCGGGGCGGCACGGCGCGGCCCGCGATGCCGACGAGATCCTCTGCCTGCCCGACGGGCGCCTCGGCTTCCGCGTCGCCGACCCGTCGACGGGCAAGCGGCGCCCGACATCGGACTACCAGGAGGTGAAGGAGGCCGAGGACGAGGCGTCGGAGGCTGAGCGGCGCCGCCTCTACTACGTCGCGATGACGCGCGCGATCGACCGGCTCATCGTCTCCGGTTCGATCGACCCGGAACGGAGCGGCGACGAGTCGACTCCGATCGGCTGGGTGCTCGGGCGGCTCGAGGCGCCGGAGCTCGAAAGCGCGGGCGGGGCGCCGGTCGAGATCGACCGAGACGGCGCTCGGCTGATTCTCCGGGTCGACCGGTTCGCGCCCGGTGCGGCTCAGAACGGGCCGGTCGACGGCGAGGAGTCGCAGCTCGCCCTGTTCGCCGTCGAGGACGGTCAGGTCGCGATCGCGGAAGCGCCGCGCCTGCCGGAGCTCGTCCCGGTGCCCGAGCCGCCGGAGAACCGCGTCCGCAGGCTCTCGTACAGCGCACTGGCTCTCTTCGAGCTCTGCTCGTACCGGTTCTACGTCGAGCGTTTCGTCGGCCTGCGCGAGACGAAGCCGATGCTCGGCGACGGCGACCGCGAGCCCGGGCTGGCCGCGACCGAGATCGGCGACTCGGCACACGTGATCCTCGAGGGGCTCGACCTCGCGGATCCGCGACCGCCCGAGGACATGGCAGCCGCGGTCCGCGCCCGGTACCCGACTGGCCTCCGACGAAGAGGTGGCGCGCATCGGCGCGCTCGTCGAGGCGTACTGCAGCTCGGAGATCGCGCAGCGGCTCGCGGGCCTCCCGGGCGCAACAGTCGAGCGCTCGTTCGCCTTCGAGCAGGACGGTGTCTTGATCCACGGCCGCCTGGACGTGTTCCACGAGGCCGACGGCAAGGCGCTCGTCGTCGACTACAAGACGAACGTCCTCGAGGACGCGTCGCCGTCAGAGGTCGTCGAGCGGGAGTACCGGATCCAGCGCCTCGTCTACGCGCTCGCGATCCTGCGCGCGGGAGCGAGCGAGGTCGAGGTCGTCTACCAGTTCCTCGAGCGCCCGAACGACCTTGTAACACAGTGTTACAAGGCAGGAAGAGGCGGCGGCGCTCGGGAGCGGAGTTGTCCGCGGCGATCGCGGCGATTCAGGCCGGCGAGTTCAAGCCGACGCCGAGCGAGTACGCGTGCTCGACCTGCCCCGCGCTCAACCTCGTCTGCGCCGGCCCCAACCTGCGTGGCGCGTAGCTTCGTCTCAGAGGCGCGCCGGCGCGTCGGCCCGAAAAGCGAGCGGATCCTGCCGGTGATCCAGAGGCTCGCGGCCGCCCACCCGGACGCGACGATTGCGCTTCGGTTTCGCTCCGACGCTCGAGCTCCTCGTCTCCGTGATGCTCTCCGCGCAGACGACCGACGTGAACGTCAACCGCGTCACGCGAGACGCTGTTCCGGAAGTACCACCGGCCCGAGGACTACCTCGCCGTGCCCGTCGAGGAGCTCGAGAACGACATCCGTCCCACCGGGTTCTTCCGCCAGAAGACGAAGTCGATCCGCGGGACGATGAAGATGCTGATCGAGGACTTCGACGGCGAGGTCCCACGCACGCTCGACGAGCTCACACGCCTGCCCGGGGTCGCCCGCAAGACCGCGAACGTCGTCGCGTCAGAGCTCGGCGACACGCAGGGCATCGTCGTCGATACGCACGTGCGGCGCCTCTCTCAGCGGCTCGGCTTCACGAGGCAGGACGACCCGGTCAAGATCGAGCGCGACCTGCAGCGCCTCGTGCCGCGCGAGTACTGGGGCGTCTTCCCGCACCTGCTCATCTGGCACGGCCGGCGCGTCTGCATCGCGCGCAACCCGCACTGCGAAGAGTGCGTGCTCAGCGATCTGTGTCCGTCGACGCGCGTCGAGCCAGAGCGACCATCAGCCCGCCGTCGTCGTCGTACGCCGGGAAGAAATCCGCGGTCACCGGCTGGGTGAGCCCGTTCCGCGTCCGCAGCTCGAGCTTCTCGCCGAGCCGGCGCACGCCCCATTCGCGGGAGAGCTCCGACGGGTTCTTGCCGTCGTCCCAGCCGGACAGCGAGAACGCCTCCATGACGTCCTTCCCGAGCACGTCCTTCTCCTGGTACCCGGTCAGCTCGAAGACGCCGCGGCCGACGGCGAGGATGCGCGCCTCTGCGTCGCAGACGACGAAGCCCGTGCTCGGCGCGGGGTAGTAGTCGTCCATCAGCTCGAACAGGAAGCCGAAGCCGCAGTGGCGGCACTGCGGAGCCTGCTCGGAGAAGCCTTCGACGCCGTCGATGTCGACCGAGCGCTGCTTGCAGTTGGGGCAGATGAACCAGGGCATTTCGCCGGATCGTAGCCACGCCCTCTAGGCTCGCGGCCGACCAACGATGAGCGCGCTCCTCCTGATCGCACTGCCGGCCACGCGGATCGCCTACGTCCTGCTCGCGCTGCTCATCGGCGGTGAGTCCGCCGGCATTCCACTGCCCGGGGAGACGGCGCTGATCACGGGCTCGATCCTCGCTTCGCAGGGCAAGCTCTGGCTCCCGCTCGTGATCGCCGTCGCGGCTGCCGCGGCGATCGTGGGGGACAACATCGGCTACGAGCTCGGACGCCACGGCGCACGCCGCCTCCTCTCGCGGCCGGGCCGGTTCGAGGATCGGCGGCAGGCGTTCCTCGAGCGCGGCGAGGCGTTCTTCGCGCGCCACGGCGGCAAGACGGTGCTGTTCGGGCGCTGGTTGCCGTTCCTTCGCGTGACCGCAGCCTGGCTCGCGGGCGCGAACCACATGCCCTGGCCGCGCTTCTTCGCCTGGAACGCGCTCGGGGGCATCTCGTGGGCGATCTCGGTCGGCGTCTTCGGCTATCTCGCCGGTCGAGGTCGCCGTCCGGATCCTCCACGACGCGGGTTACGTCGTGCTCGCAGCTGATCGCGCTCGGCCTGGTCGGCCTGGCCGCCTGGTACGTCTTCCGGCGGAACTCGCTAGAGCCAGCGCTTGCGACGGAAATACACGACCTGCCCGATCGTCGTCGCCAGGATCAGGAACCACGACCAGGCGTACCCGTAGTGCCAGCGGTACTCGGGCATGTGGATGAAGTTCTGGCCGTAGAGCCCGACGATGAAGGTCGGGACGAGGAGGATCGATGCAATCGAGGTCAGCCGCTTGACGACTTCGTTCTGGTCGATCGATACGCGCGCCTGCTGGTAGTCCCTGGCGGCTGAGAGCAGGTCGCGCGCGTACTCGACGCCTTCGGCCGCGCGGAGCAGCTTGTCGTAGGTCGTCGCGAACTGCTGCTCGACCTCCCGGGGGAAGACCTCGCGCGTGAACAGCGTCCGTCCCTCGATGTCGACCCGGCCGTCGACGACCTCGCGCACCGCGTCCCGGGTCGGCGCCAGCGTCTTGCGGATGTGGAGCAGGTCGTGTCTGAGCTCCGCGATTCGTCTGCGTATCTTCTCGGCCGTCCACGTGTCGATGCCCTCTTCGAGCTCGTCGATCTCGTCGTCGACCGCGTCGATCAGGTCGATGTACCGCTCCGCGACGTCGTCGACGAGGTAGTAGGCGATCATCCCCGGCGCCTGCTCGTGCTCGATCGCGTCGCACACATTGCTGATGTGGCTCGGGTCGAACGGCGGCCGCTTACCCGGGGTCTTGCGGATCGTGACGATGCGGTCTCGGCTGAGGACGAAGTCGACCTCCTGGTAGTAGACGACGTCTTCCTCGGGCACCGCGACCGCGGCGAGCAGGAGGCCGAGCACGTAGTCGCCGTGGCTCTTGATGCTCGGGCGGAGGTTCCGGCCGTTCGGGTCGGCGGGCCGCGTCAGCTCGGCCCACGCGTCGGCCCGCAGCTCGTGCGGGACGTGCTCGCGCAGCTGCTCTTCGTCGGGGTCGAGCAGATCGGTCCAGGCGCTACTCGCGATCCAGCGAGGGTAGTGCCGGCCTCGGCTAGACCGCTTCCGCGTGCGGAGCCGTCAGAAAGGGCTCCGCCTCTTCGGACGACAGCAGCCGCTCCGCGTCGAGCGCGGCCATCGCGCCGGTGCCGGCGGCTGTCACCGCCTGGCGGTACGTGTGGTCGGCGACGTCGCCGGCCGCGAACACGCCCTTGATGTTCGTCTCGGTCGAGCCCGGCTGCACCTCGAGGTAGCCGGCCTCGTCGTGGTCGAGCTGGTCGAGGAAGAGCTTCGTGTTCGGGTCGTGCCCGATCGCGACGAAGAGCCCGTCCGTCGGAAGCTCGGTCTTCTCGCCCGTGTTCACGTTCTGGACGCGAACCGCGCTGACCTTGCCGTCCTCGCCGAGCACCTCGTCGACGACGGCGTTCGTGATCCAGTCGATCCTCGGATTCGCGCGCGCGCGGTCGAGCATGATCGGCGACGCGCGGAACTCGTCGCGCCGGTGGACGACCGTCACCTTGTCCGCGAACTTCGTGAGGAAGATCGCCTCTTCCATCGCCGAGTCGCCGCCGCCGACGACGACGACGTTCTTGCTGCGGAAGAAGGCTGCGTCGCAGACGGCGCAGTACGAGACGCCGCGCCCCTGGAGCATGCGCTCGGACTCGAGCCCGATCTGGCGCGCGCTTGCGCCCGTGGCGACGATCACCGCACGGGCGAAGTACTCGTCGTCCCCGACCTCGATCCGGAACGGCCGTTCCGAGAAGTCGACCGCGGTCACGTCGTCGGTGATGAACTCGGCGCCGAAGCGCTCGGCCTGGCGCCGGAAGTCCTGCATCATCGCCGGGCCGAGGACCCCTTCCGGATAGCCGGGGTAGTTCTCGACGTCGCTCGTGATCATCAGCTGCCCGCCGAAGGTGATTCCTTCGATCACGAGCGGATTCAGGTTCGCGCGCGCAGCGTAGAGCGCGGCCGTATATCCGGCCGGCCCACCGCCGACGATGATCAGGTCACGCACGTCACTCACAGGCATCTTCTCCAAAGGTCGGGACCCATGGGGTCCACCAGGTTATTCAACGAATCGGATCACTCGAAACTTCCCTGACGGGCTCGCCGCACAGGTACAGGATTCCGTCGCGCAGCTCGGCGGCCCGATGGGCATTGTGCCGTTCCTGGATGCCCGGCTCGATCAGGTGCACGACCTCGTGCCCGCGGGCGACGAGAAACTCCGCGATCAGTCGCCGGTGGCAGCGCTGCCAGGGCGTTTCCGCGCACATCAGGCACGGCGCGGGATGCGTCAACGCCTCGTTCAGCGCGGCGTGCCAGACAGTCGTGCGCATCCGCGCCGCGTAGCCCGCGAACTGGCCGAGACACGCGAACAGCTCCTCGCCCGGCTCGTTGCTGCGCAGCCCGCCGAGCTCGGGTGCGTGCTCGTACGCGATGCCTGCATCCGCGAGTGTTGCGGCGAGGGTCGCCTGGTTGAACTGCGGATTGCGGCGCGACGAAGGGAATCGGCGGACATCGACGAGCGTCTCGACGCGAGGCTTCTCGGAGGCATTCGACGAGCTCCTCGACCGGCCGACGGCCATGTCCGATCGTGTGGATTACCGGAGTCACACGCGTAGAATCGCCGCTCTCGACGGGAAAGGAATCGACATGGCCGAGACGGTGAGCTGGGACGGGCTCCGCGAGCTCGCGGAGTTCCGGGCGGAGAAGGGTTGCGCGATCAGCTTCTACCTCGACCTCGATCCGAAGACGACTCCGACCGCCGGCGACGCCGCGACCCGGGTGAGCTCGCTGCTCACGGAGGGCGAGCGCCATGCGGAGGCGAACAACCGAGGGCTCACGCATGACCAGCGGGTCGCGCTCAAGCAGGACTTCACGCGGATCCGGGACTACTTCGCCGACGAGTTCCAGCGCGACGGGGCGCACGGCGTCGCGGTCTTCTCGGCCGGAATGGACAACGTCTGGCGGCCGCGCGCGCTCATCGAGTCGGTGCCCGACCGCGTCCGGGTCGGCCGGGAGTTCCACCTCGCGCCGCTCGTTCCGCTCGTCGGCCGCGGCGAGGGCGCGCTCGTCGCCTTCGTCGGCCGCGAGCGCGGGGAGCTGTTCCGGCTCCACTCGGGACGGTTGGAAGAGATCGTGGACCGCACCGACGACGTTCCCGGCCGCCACGACCAGGGCGGCTGGTCGCAGGCCCGATTCCAGCGCCACATCGAGAAGCTCGTCGCGGAGCACCTGAAAGAGGTGGCCGAGGAGCTCGACCGTCGCGTGCGCAGGATGCACGCGCCGAAGGTGATCGTCGTCTCGTCGGAGGAGATGCGCGCCGAGTTCGAGGAGCTCGTCTCCAGCGAGACGAAGAGCGCGATCGTCGGCTGGACGAGCGCCGACGCGCATGCCTCGCCGCGGGAGCTGCTCGACCTGACGAGCCCGATCCTCGAGGCCGCGCGCGCACGCCACGAGGCCTCGCTGCTCGAGCGCTGGCGTGAGGGTGCGGGACGCGGTGGTCGCGCCGCCTCGGGCTGGGCCGAGACGCTCGAGGCGGCCTCCGACGCACGCGTCGAGGTTCTGCTCTACGAGGAAGGCGCAGACCACGAGGCCTGGCAGTGCGCCGCGTGCGGACGGCTCTCCGCCACGGGCGGGCAGTGCCCGCTCGATGGGACCGAGACCGACCGGCGCGACGACGGGCTCGACCTCACGATGCACCAGACCGTCGCCCACGGCGGAACGGTCTGGGCGGTCACCGCGCACGAGGATCTCGGTCCTGTCGGAGGGAGTCGGCGCGCTCTTGAGATACTGAGGCCGATGGCCTCGCTCGCACGCACGATTCTCGAAGAGCACCTCGTCCGGGGCGAGCTCGTTCCGGGCACCGAGATCGCGATCACAATCGACCAGGCGCTGGCGCAGGACGCCACCGGGACGATGGCCATGATGCAGTTCGAGCTCTTCGGCCACGAGCGCGTCGAGGTCGAGACCGCGGTCGTCTACGTCGACCACAACATCCTCCAGATCGACTTCAAGAACCCGGACGACCACCGGTTCCTGCAGGCGATGTCCGCGAAGTACGGCGCCTGGTTCTCGCGGCCCGGGAACGGCATCTGCCACTACATCCACTGCGAGCGCTTCGCAACGCCCGGCAAGACGCTCGTCGGCGCCGACAGCCACACGACGCAGTCGGGCTCGGCGGGGATGATCGCGATCGGCGCGGGCGGCCTCGACGTGGCCGTCTGCATGGCCGGCCACCCGTTCGAGCTGCCGTGCCCGAAGATCGTCGGCGTCTTTCTCGAGAACGAGCTGCAGCGCCCGTGGATCCAGGCGAAGGACGTGATCCTCGAGCTGCTCAGACGGCGAGGCGTGCGCGGCGGTCGCGGCGCGATCTTCGAGTTCACCGGGCCAGGCGTCTCGACGCTCTCCTACACCGAGCGCGGGACGATCGCGAACATGATCGCGGAGCTGGGCGCGACCGGCGCGGTCTTCCCGGCGGACGACGAGACGAAGAGCCTGGTTCGACGAGCAGGAGCGCTCCGGCGACTTCACGGCGCTCGAGACCGGCGACGCCGAGGGCGACTTCGACGAGGTCGAGCACATCGACCTCGCGGCGCTCGTCCCGCTCGTCGCGAAGCCGTCGAGCCCCGGCAACGTCGTCCCGGTCGACGAGCTCGTCGGGACCCCGCTCGCGCAGGTCTGCGTCGGCTCCTCGGTCAACTCGTCCTACGAGGACATGGCGGTGGTGGGGTCGACGCTGCGCGGGAGCCGCATCTCCGAGAAGCTGATCTCCGCGACGGCGACTCCCGGCTCGCGGCAGATCCTCGACCAGATCACGCAGTCCGGGACCTACGTCGACCTGCTGACTGCGGGCGTCCGGATGCTCGAGCCGGCCTGCGGGCCGTGCGTCGGCATGGGCCAGGCGCCGCCGTCGGGGGCGAACTCGCTGCGCACCTTCAACCGGAACTTCCCGGGGCGCAGCGGGACGGCCGACGACAGCGTCTACCTCTGCTCGCCTGCTGTGGCCGCGGCGTCGATGCTCAAGGGCGAGATCGCCGATCCCCGCGAGCTGACTGCGCCCGAGCTGCCGGCGCGCCCGCCTGCGCGGCCCGCTGTCGTCCAGGGTCACATCCTGGAACCGGTGCCTGCCGACGAGGCGTCGTCGATCGAGGTCCCGCGCGGGCCGAACATCAAGCCGCCTCCGGAGCAGAAGGAGCTGCCGGACACGCTCGAGCTGCGCGTGCTGATCGTCGCGCCGGACGACATCTCGACCGGCGACCTCTCGCCCGACGGCGCGACGGTGATGGCCTACCGCTCGAACGTCCCGGCGATCGCCGAGTTCACGTTCCAGCACCGCGACCCGGAGTTCCCGCGCCGCGCGAAGGAGTGGGGCGGAGGCTTCATCGTCGCCGGCGACAACTACGGCCAGGGCTCGAGCCGCGAGCACGCCGCGCTCGCGCCGGCCCAGCTCGGTGTCCGCGCGGTGATCGCGAAGAGCTTCGCGCGGATCCACCGGCGCAACCTGATCGCCCAGGGGATCGTCCCGCTCCTGTTCAAGGACGCGGCCGACTACGACCAGGCCGAGCTCGGCCAGACGTGGCGCATCTCCGGCCTGCAGGAGATCGCGGAGGGCCTCGACGAGCTCCCGTGCCAGATCGACGGCGACCAGGAGATCACGCTCACCCACGACCTGCTCCCTCGGGAGCGCGAGATCGTCGTCGCCGGCGGCCTCATTCGCTACCTGAAGCAAGAGCAAACAGCAGCAGCCTGATCCGCCTCGCACCGTTCGCGCTCGTCCTCGGCCTGCTCGTCGCGGGCTGCGGCGGCAGCTCGAAGCCGGAGCCGGCGATCGAGGACGCGAAGCCGTTCGCCGACTCGTTCGTCCACCGGCTCGTCGGGCCGGGACGTGGGACGCGGTCGAGGCCGACGTCAGCCCGCAGCTGACCCCGGAGCTCCGCAGCTTCCAGGCGCACATCAAACGGGACGGGATCAAGCGCGTGAGCAAGGCGGGCGTGCTGCGCCACGACTGCCCGCCCGCTCCGGCCGTCGACGCGGGCAAGGACTGCTTCGTCTACGTGGTTTCAGGGAGCCAGGTCGTCCCGATCGGCGGCGTTCAGAAGTTGAACGCGCGCCTCCGACTCTGGGTCGAGCCATCCGACGGCAGCTGGCAGGTCATCAACTACGACTACGAGAGCTGACTGAACCGCTAGGCGGCGTCGACTGCGCCGGGGAGCTCGTGCACCTCGGCGGGTAGCTCGGCCGGCGCCTCGCCTGCCTGCTCCAGCTTCGACTCGAACCGGCCCAGTCGCTTCTGCGCGTCCATGAACTTGTTCTGCGCGCGACCCACGTGGGTCCCGACCAGCTCGAAGTCCTCCTTGAACTTCCCGAAGTCGCTCTGCAGCCGGGAGCAGTACGCCATGACCTCCTGCGCGTGCTGCTCGATCTGCAGGCCCTTGAGCCCGAGCACGATCACCTGCAGGTACGCGGTCAGCGTCGTCGGAGAGACGGGGAGGACGCGCTTGTCGTGCGCGTAGGCGAGCAGCGCACCGGTCTTCCCGCAGGCGAGCTCGTAGTAGATCGCCTCCGACGGGAGGTACATGAACGCGAAGTCGTACGTCCCCTCGTCGGGCCGGATGTACTTGCCCGCGATCGCGTCGACGTGCGACTTCACGTCGCGCGCGAAGAGCTTCTCGAACTGCTGGCGCTCGATGTCGTTCTCCGCGCCGAGCATGCGCTCGAAGTTGTCGAGCGGGAACTTGGAGTCGATGGGGACGAGCCGGTCGACCTTGATCACGGCATCGACGCGCTCGCCGCCCGCGAACCCGTGCTGCAGTGCGAACGCCGTCGCCGGCAGCCGGTCGCGCAGCAGGTTCTCGAGCAGCAGCTCGCCGAAGCCGCCGCGCGCCTTCGGGGGGCGCAGCGCCTGCTCGAGGCGCTTGAGGTCGTTCGCGCGCGCCAGGATCTCCTCGTTCGCGCGGCCGAGCTCACCCAGGCGGCGGTGGATCTCACCCGCGGTCTGCGACGTGCTCTCGAGGCGCCGGTCGAGCGTCGAGGTCATCGCCTCGAGTCGTCGGTCGACGTCTGCGTTGCGCTCGGCGAGCTGAGCCCCGGCCTCGGAGCGGAGAACGGCGAGCTCGGCGCGGAGCCTGCGCAGGAACCAGGCGGCGCCGACCGCGAAGGCGGCGAACGAGAGCAGCATGAGAACAGCGATCCACATGGGACTTGCAAACGGTAGAGCGGCCGTCGGACGTTGCTACCATCGCCGTTCTTGGCCAAGAAAGCCCGTACTCCGCCTCCGCCGCGCAGACCGGTCCAGGCCCCGAAGCAGCGAAGCACTCCGAGGACGCCTACTGAGAAGCGCACGGTCCTCTACGTGCTTGCGTTCGCCGCTCTCGGCGTCCTGCTGCTCGGCGGCGTGCTCGCCGTGGTCGCGTTCGGAGGAGGAGGCGGCAGCAGCGCATCCGGTGGGCTGATCAACACGAGCTCCTGCACGGAGCAGCAGTTCCCGGGCCTCAAGCCCCAGCACATCAACAACCCGAACGCGAACGTGGACTACAACTCGTTCCCGCCCTCGAGCGGTCCGCACTACGCGCAGCCGGCGCCGTGGGGCATCTACCCAGACTCGGTCAAGCAGACGATCCTCGTCCACAACCTCGAGCACGGCGGGATCGTCATCCAGTACGGGACGGGCGTCGGCAAGGACGACGTGCAGAAGATCCAGTCTCTCTACCAGGACGACCCGTACGGCCTGGTCGTCGACCCGTACGCGAAGCTGGGGAACAAGATCGCCGCCACCGCCTGGAACGAGCCGGCCTACTCGCAGAACCAGGATGCGAACTTCGACAAGGTCGACCCGGGCCACGGTTTCGTCCTGATGTGCAAGTCGTTCGACAAGGGCGCACTGTCCGACTTCCGGGACAAGCACCGGAACAAGGCGGGCGAGCGCTACCCGAGCGTCAAGGACATGGCCCCCGGCCAGTAACCGGGCGAGGCTACGCTTCCCGCGCCGGGGTGGCGAAACTGGCTATACGCGCCTGACTTAAAATCAGGTGCCCCCCTCGGGGGCGTGCGGGTTCGAGTCCCGCCCCCGGCACTAATGCAGGGTGGCACGTCGCAGGCACTTGAACGAGGCGTGCGAGTCTTTTACTGGATCGCTGTGCTTCCGGCGCTTACGTCTACAGGCGGCATCGTTTCTTCGTATTGGGGCGGGATGAGGGAAGATGCGACTGATGGGGATGCGGCTCAGATTCCGGTCCCTCGGCCTGGCGCTCCTGGCCGTAGCCGCCGCGGGCGTCCTGCTCCAGATCGGTCCGGCGCAGGCCTCGTCCAAGAAGGCGAGGCGGTCGACGGCGTCTGCGACGAAGCAGCAGGCGCTCGCCGCCTACGGGAAGCTGCCGCTCGCCTTCATCGCCAACGCCGGCCAGACCGACGCGCGCGTCCGCTACGCCGCCCAGGGCGCCGGCTTCTCGGTCTTCCTCACCCGCAGGGAGGCGATGCTCTCCCTCCAGCGTCCGGGCAAGCAGGGAAGAGGGCGCGGCGTGCGCTCGCGCTCCGCTTCCTCGGCTCGAACCGGAACGTCGCCATCCGCGGCGAGCGCCCGGGGCCGGGCAGGGTCAACTACCTGCTCGGAAACGACCCCGCCAAGTGGCGCACGGGCCTGCGCACCTACGAGCGGTCGTCTACCGCAACCTCTGGCCGGGTGTCGACATGGTCTTCGCGGGCCAGAACGGGAAGCTCAAGTACGAGTTCCTCGTCCGCCCGGAGCCCGCGTCCGCGAGATCAGGCTCGCCTACCGCGGCGCGAAGCGGCTCTCGCTCGACCGGCAAGGAAACCTGCGCATCGACACCTCGCTCGGCGTCCTCACGCGACACGCGGCCGCTCAGCTACCAGCTCGTCGCCGGCAAGCGGGTGCCCGTCACGAAGCAGCTTCGCGCTCGACGGCGCGGCGCGGCTATGGCTTCACCCTCGGCCGCGGCTACGACCGCCGCTACCCGCTCGTCATCGACCCGGGCCTGGCTCTACTCCACCTACCTGGGCGGAGGCGGCGAGGACGGCGGCTCGCGGCATCGCGGTCGACGGCGCCGGCAGCGCCTACCTGACCGGGACCACGTGCTCGGCGGACTTCCCGACGACCGCGGGCGCCTTCGACACGACCTTCAACGGCGGCACCGACGCCTTCGTGACGAAGCTCGACGCGAGCGGCGCCGCCCTCGTCTACTCGACCTACCTGGGCGGCAGCGGCGACGACGAGGGCTTCGGCATCGCGCTCGACGGCGCCGGCAACGCCTACGTGACCGGGCTACACGGACTCGACGGACTTCCCGACGACCGCGGGCGCCTTCGACACGACCTACAACGGCGGACCTCGACGCCTTCGTGACGAAGCTGGACGCGAGCGGCGCCGCCCTCGTCTACTCCACCTACCTGGGCGGAAGCGGCGGCGACCTCGGCGACGGCATCGCGCTCGACGGCGCCGGCAACGCCTACCTGACCGGGTACACGGCTCGACGGACTTCCCGACGACCGCGGGCGCCTTCGACACGACCTACAACGGCGGCGGCGACGCCTTCGTGACGAAGCTGGACGCGAGCGGCGCCGCCCTCGTCTACTCCACCTACCTGGGCGGCAGCGGCGGCGACGATCCGGCGCGCGGCATCGCGCTCGACGGCGCCGGCAACGCCTACGTGACCGGGTACACGGCCTCGGCCGACTTCCCGACGACCGCGGGCGCCTTCGACACGACCTTCAACGGCGGCTGACGACGCCTTCGTGACGAAGCTCGACGCGAGCGGCGCCGCCCTCGTCTACTCCACCTACCTGGGCGGCAGCGGCCGGCCGACGATCCGGCCACGGCATCGCGGTCGACGCCGCCGGCAACGCCTACCTGACCGGGCACACGCTCTCGACCGACTTCCCGACGACCGCGGGCGCCTTCGACACGACCTACAACGGCGCACGCCGACGCCTTCGTGACGAAGCTCGACGCGAGCGGCGCCGCCCTCGTCTACTCCACCTACCTGGGCGGAGGCGGCTACGACTCCGGCCACGGCATCGCGCTCGACGGCGCCGGCAGCGCCTACGTGACCGGGCACACGGCCTCGCCGAACTTCCCGACGACCGCGGGCGCCTTCGACACGACCTACAACGGCGCCGACGACGCCTTCGTGACGAAGCTCGACGCGAGCGGCGCCGCCCTCGGCTACTCCACCTACCTGGGCGGCAGCGGCGCCGACGGCGGCCACGGCATCGCGCTCGACGGCGCCGGCAGCGCCTACCTGACCGGGCTACACGGACTCGGCGGACTTCCCGACGACCGCGGGCGCCTTCGACACGACCTACAACGGCAGTAACGACGCCTTCGTGACGAAGCTCGACCTGGCCGGCCCGCCACCTCCACCTCCACCTCCACCTCCACCTCCACCTCCACCTCCACCTCCACCTCCACCTCCACCTCCGCCTCCACCTCCACCTCCACCTCCACCGCCACCTCCACCACCTCCGCCTCCGCCTCCGCCTCCGCCTCCTCCACCTCCACCTCCACCTCCACCTCCACCTCCACCTCCACCGCCTCCGCCACCACCACCGCCTCCGCCACCGCCACCGCCCCACCGCCGCCGCCGCCACCGCCCCGCCGCCGCCCCCCGTTGTCCGGTGCGTTGTGCCGAGGGTGGTCGGCCTGAGGCTTCGCCAGGCCCGCACGCGGATCCGTGCGAGGCACTGCTCGGTCGGTCGCATCCGCCGTGCTCGCTCCAGGCGAGTGGGCCGCGTGATCGCCCAGAGCCCGAGGCCGGGGAGGAGGCTCGCACGCGGCAGCAGGGTGAACCTCGTCGTCGGCCGCAGATAACCAACGGCGCAACCGGTCAAGAGGTTCGCCCGGGGTGGCAGCAAGAGTGGCAGCGAGACCTACCGAGATAGGCCGAGATGCCGTAAACGATCAGAACGACGAATAGGCCTGCTAAGCAGGAAAAACTCAGACCGACCGAGATAGACCGAGATCGGTAAGGGCGACTTAAAATCAGGTGTCCCCTCTGGGGGCGTGCGGGTTCGAGTCCCGCCCCCGGCATAGGACCTGCCTGCTGAAAGCCCTTTCTCGTGCGAGGTGCACGGTCCGCGGCCCTGGCGAAGCTGGCCATGGGTGGGCAGCGGAAGTGGCACCGAGACTTGTTACGTCACGAAGCCGGCCGAGATCCGGGGCTAGGTGGGCCAGACGATCCCGCGCCTGGGGGTCTCGAGAACGACCTGCCGGCCGTGCGGACGGGCCCGTGGACGATGTCGCGCTGCTCGTCGACCTCATCTCGTCCGGGTGGAACGGCGTCGACCAGCGCTTGGTCCGGATGGAAAGGGAACCTCGATGCAAGACGGCGCCGCCGAGATCTACCGCATGGAGGAGCGCAAGGGCTCCTACGGCCGGCTGGACTGGGAAACCCAGGCTCCAAGTGCCAGACTCTCCAGGGCCGATGGCCGCCAGGCAAACCCCAGGTCCACGCAGCCTCATCCCTTGCGCGCTGCTCAGCTTGATCACTCGACTCTCGGCGTGACCGCCTCGGCGTCAGCCCCTGACGCGAGAGCGTCGTCCGGCGGGCGACATCGCGGTCATGAACGTCGATGGAAGCGGCCGCAAGAACCTGACTGCAAGCCGAGCGGACGAGTCCAACCTTGCGTGGTCGCCCGACGGAAGGACGATTGCGTTCGAGCGCGTGACGCGCGGCAACCAGGACATATTCGTCGTAGCAGCGAGTGGACGCGGTCTCAGAAATCTCACCAATACGCGACGTATCTTTGAGGAGCAGCGCGGCTGGTCGCCGGACGGACGAAAGATCCTGTTGAGATCGGACGAAGACATCAGCGTGATGAGCCCTGACGGCTCCAACAGGATCAACCTGACGCATGACGCGATACCGGAGCTCACCCCTCTCTGGTCGCCGGACGGGAATCGAATCGCCTTCGGCGTCGTGAACGAGTACTCCCAAGACGTCTATGTCATGAAGAGCGACGGAACCACGCGCAGGAACCTGACCCGGAATCGCAATCGAGGCATCGAAGATGACCCGGTGGCCTGGTCGCCTGATGGCGGCAAAATCTTCTTCACGCGAACGCCGACTGGCACCGGCTCGCCCCCGAGCGACATCTGGGTCATGAACGCAGACGGAAGCCGCAAGGTTAATCTGACTCCACGCCCGGGCGAAGCCAACGACCTCTATGGCGACTTGTCGCCGGACGGCAAGAAGATCGCCTTCTCGCGGAGCCTGACTGGCGGGGACAACTACGAGATCTACGTCATGAACGCCGACGGACGCAGAAAGACCAACGTCTCCAGAAACCCTGCATACGATGTTGCTCCCGCGTGGTCGCCCGACGGCCGCAAGATCGCTTTCGGCTCCCGCCGTGGCTCGCTGAAGAACAATGAGATCGTCATCGTCAATGCTCGTGGCGCTCGGTCGAGAAACGCGACGAGGAGTGCGGCCGAGGAATTCAATCCGGAATGGTCGCCTGAGGGCGGGCGGATCGCGTTCGAGATGACGCGACCACAGTTCTGCTTGGTTCCGGACGTCGTGGGCCTTCTCCTCGCTGGCGCAAATGTGGTACTGGGGCGCGCGAGCTGTTCGCCGGGACGGGTCACGGCAGAGGTGTCATCGGAGCCGAAGGATCAAGTGCTCCGCCAGAGCGCGCGTCCAGGCACGCGCTTGCCCTTCTGGCCCCGGTGCATCTCGTGGTCAGTAGTGGTCCGGGCTAGTTCGTCGGCCTCAGGTAACTGACTCTCCCAGAGGGTGGCATCAAGAGTGGCAGCGAGACCCGACGAGACAGGCCGAGAGGCCATCGTCGACGAGAGGAACGAGTAGGTCGGACAAGCAGGGAAAGTCCAGAACGGCCGAGATAGGCCGGGAGCAGGCGCGGTCGACCTAAAATCAGATGCCCCCTTTCGGGGGCGTGCGGGTTCGAGTTCCGCCCCCCGGCACTTGACAAGGCGGGTCAGGCGGCTAGCGCTTACGTCCGCGGCTGACGACGAGGTTGACCTTGCCGCCGCCCGGCAGCACCGTGCCGGGCCTCGGCTTCTGCGAGATCACGCGGCCCCTCTTGAAGTCCGAGTAGGCGCGGCGGATCTTCCCGACGCGGCAATTGGCGCGCGCGATCGTCCGCTTCGCGGCCAGCAGCGTCTTTCCCTTGACGTTCTGCACCGTGCAGAGGCCGGGCGTGTTGAGGAGCACGGAGACACGGCTGTCGAACCGGGGCGGTCGCCGATGTTCGCGGCCGCCAGGTCCGGCTTGCCGTCGCCGTTCAGGTCGCCGATCGCGACCGAGCAGGGGCCGCTTCCGGTTGCGTAGTCGCGCTTGGCCTGGAAGCTGCCGTCGCCCCTGTTCAGGAGCACGGAGACGGTGTTCGCGTCGCGGTTCGCGGTCGCCAGGTCCGGCTTGCCGTCGCCGTTCAGGTCGCCGATCGCGACCGAGTCAGGGCGGCGTCCGGTTGCGTAGTCGCGCTTGGCCTGGAAGCTGCCGTCGCCCCTGTTCAGGAGCACGGAGACGGTGTTCGCGCTCGACGTTCGCGGTCGCCAGGTCCGGCTTGCCGTCGCCGTTCAGGTCGCCGATCGCGACCGAGCAAGGGCCGCTTCCGGTTGCGTAGTCGCGCTTGGCCTGGAAGCTGCCGTCGCCCCTGTTCAGGAGCACGGAGACGGTGTTCGCGTCGCCGTTCGCGGTCGCCAGGTCCGGCTTGCCGTCGCCGTTCAGGTCGCCGATCGCGACCGAGACAGGGCCGCTTCCGGTTGCGTAGTCGAGCTTGGCCTGGAAGCTGCCGTCGCCCCTGTTCGAGGAGCACGGAGACGGTGTTCGCGTCCGCGTTCGCGGTCGCCAGGTCCGGCTTGCCGTCGCCGTTCAGGTCGCCGATCGCGACCGAGCGAGGGCCGCCTCCGGTTGCGTAGTCGCGCTTGGCCTCGAAGCTGCCGTCGCCGCTGTTCAGGAGCACGGAGACGCGTGTCCGCGCCGTCGTTCGCGGTCGCCAGGTCCGGCTTGCCGTCGCCGTTCAGGTCGCCGATCGCGACCGAGCAGGGTCCGTCTCCGGTTCCGTAGTCGCGCCTGGCCCGGAAGCTGCCGTCGCCCCTGTTCAGAAGCACGGAGACGTGTTGCTTCTCGTCGCCGTTCGCGGTCGCCAGGTCCGGCTTGCCGTCGCCGTTCAGGTCGCCGATCGCGACCGAGTCGGGGAAGCGTCCGGTTGCGTAGCTCCTCGGGCCGGCGAACGAAGGCGCCGAGCTGGCGAACGACGCCACGACGCTGGGCGCCACCACGAGGCAGACGACAGGCGAACAGCGACGACGGCGCCACGTCGGCCCGACCAGCCCTCGAATCTTCGATCCATCCCAGCTCTCCTCGCGGCCCCGATCCGCAGACGACAGGTCTAGCGCTCGTTCCTCGGAGAAGTCAAGGAACGACCGCCGTCCCCATGGTCGCGCCACGGTGGCAGCAAGAGTGGCAGCGAGACCTACCGAGATAGGCCGAGATGCCGTAGACGATCAGAACGACGAATAGGCCTGGTAAGCAGGAAAAACTCAGACCGACCGAGATAGACCGAGATCGGCAAGGGCGACTTAAAATCAGGTGCCCCCCTCGGGGGCGTGCGGGTTCGAGTCCCGCCCCCGGCACTCTCGCTTCCCTGACCGGCGTACCCCCGCGCGGCGGAGCCGCGTTCGGGCACGCCTCGCGCCGCTGAGCGCCCTTCAACCGGCGGCCCGTGCGACCCAGCGCTGTTCCCCGGCCTACGGGCGCTCAGCGACACGTCAGGAAACCGAGAGGGAGGACATGATCTATTCGGCTGACTCCTCGCACGGAGACTGTGTTCCGCGCCTTGTAACGAACCGGCAGATGCTGTAAGACCGGCTCCGAAGAAGGAGAGAGAGATGAAGCGAGCGATCCGGCCGGCCGTTCTTGTCCTACTTGCGCTCGTGGTCTCCGCGGCAGCTCCCGCGCCGGACGTCCGCGCAGCGCCGCCGTGGACTGTCCCGCATGGCGACGCGGCTCGGCCGAGAGACCCGCTTCCGAGCGCTCTCCAGGGCCGGCCGCTCGGGGGTCAGGCCCCGAGGCCCGGGGTCGCGTTCGACGGGACGAACTACCTCGTCGTCTGGACCGACTCCCGCGAGGGAGGCCCGAAGGTGTACGGCGCTCGCGTCAGCCCGGGCGGAACCGTGCTCGATCAGGACGGATTCGCGATCTCCGCGGCCGGAGGCTCGGAACCGGCAGTCGCTTTCGACGGCACCAACTACCTCGTCGTCTGGAGCAACCAGGATTCGATCATCGGGACGCGTGTTGATCCCGGCGGGACCGTGCTCGATCCCGGCGGGATCACGATCACGACGCGGCCCAACCACCTGCAGTACGAGCCGACGCTCGCATTCGACGGTACGAATTACCTCGTTGTTTGGGTTCACGCGAACCCCGAAAACGACGTTTACGGCGCGCGCGTGTCTCCATCCGGGACCGTGCTCGACCCCGCCGGGATCGAGATCGCCGTGGACCCGGGATACCAGTACTTGCCTTCGGTCGCCTTCGACGGGACGAACTACCTCGTCGTCTGGGAGGACGACCCGTGCCACCGCATCATGGGCAGGCGAGTCAGCCAAGCCGGGGTCCCGGACGGCGACGGTAGCTTCCTGATCTCGTATTGCAGCGTCCCCCGCGGGAAAGAACCCCGGGGGTTGGTCTGGATCCAGAAGATGGATCCCGCGGTCGCGTTCGACGGCGTCAATTACCTCGTGACCTGGGTCTATCTCTACGGCAACGTCTCGGGGTATTACACGGACATCCAGGGTTCGCGCGTGACCCCCGCGAGGACCGTGCTCGACCCGCAGGGGTTCTACATCAGCGGGGCGCCGGGAAACCAGTACGCGCCGTCGCTGGTCTTCGGCGGCTCGACGTATCTCGTCGTCTGGGAGGTGCCCGGGATCCGTGGGACCCGAGTCACGGGCGAGGGCTCCGTCCTCGATCATGACGGGATCGTGGTGTCCGCGTCTTCTGGTCAGAGTCCCGTGGACGCCTTCGACGGCACGAACTACCTGGCCGTCTGGGACAACCAGGTCGATGTCCTCGGGACGCGCGTGAACCAAGCGGGCGGTGTGCTCGACCCGAACCCAATCCAGATCACGACAAATGGTCCTCCGCCGCCGCCGCCTCCACCACCACCTCCTCCTCCACCGCCGCCGCCGCCTCCTCCTCCTGCCGCCACCTCCTCCACCGCCGCCGCCTCCGCCACCTCCTCCACCTCCGCCGCCACCTCCTCCTCCTCCTCCCCACCACCACCACCGGTTGTTCGGTGCGTCGTGCCGAGGGTGATCGGCCTGACGCTTCGCAAGGCCCGCACGCGGATCCGCGCGAGGCACTGCTCTGTCGGTCGCATCCGCCGTGCTCGCTCCAGGCGAGTGGGCCGCGTGATCGCTCAGAGCCCGAGGCCGGGGAGGAGGCTCGGGCGCGGCAGCAGGGTGAACCTGGTGGTCGGCCGCAGATAGACGAGGGCGTAACGGTCCAGAGGTTCGCCAGGGATGGTGTAACCGATCTCGAGGCCAGCAGCGACTGGTACTCGCGGTTCTTCGGGCTCACGAACCGTAGGGTTCTCGACTGAACACGAGGAGAGGAGGTCCGTTGCCCGAATCCGACAAGCCGCTCAGCTTCGAGCAACACATCAAGCCGCTCTTTCGGGAGGGCGATCGTCAGGCGATGCAGTGGGCGTTCGACCTCTGGTCGTACAACGACGTCGCGGGAAACAGCGACGCCATCCTCGAACGCCTTCGCAACGGCACGATGCCGTGCGACGACGCCTGGCCAGACGACCGGATCGCGACCTTTCAAGGCTGGGTCGAGGCGGGAAAGCCCGCCTGAGACTGCTGCTCGAGACCGCGTAGCGACCGTCATGGTCGCGACACTCGGAGACTGACGGTTGCGCGTCGTCGTCGCCCTCGGAGGGAACGCGCTGCTTCGGCGTGGGGAGCCGCTGACGGCGGAGAACCAGCGTGTCAACGCGCGTATCGCCTGCAAGGCGCTGGCGCCGGTTGCACTCGAGCACGAGCTCGTGATCTCGCACGGCAACGGGCCCCAGGTCGGGCTGCTCGCCCTCCAGGGCTCGGCGTACACGGAGGTCGATCCGTACCCGCTCGATCTGCTCGGAGCGCAGACCGAGGGCATGATCGGCTACCTGATCCAGCAGGAGCTCGGGAACGAACTGCCGCTCGAGAAGCGCCTCGCCTCGCTACTGACGCTGATCGAGGTCGACCCGAACGATCCGGCTTTCGCCGACCCGACGAAGCCGATCGGCCCGATCTACGACAGGGACGAGTCGGAGCGGCTGGCCAGGGAGAAGGGCTGGGTGTTCAAGCCTGACGGCGACGCTTTCCGCCGTGTCGTCCCTTCGCCGTTGCCGAGGCGCATCTTTGGAGTCGAGCCGATCGAGTGGCTCCTCGAGAAGGACAGCGTCGTCATCTGCGCCGGAGGCGGCGGCATCCCGGTCATGTACACGGAGGAGCTTGCTCCCGCCGGTCGACAGCTCGTCGGGGTCGAAGCCGTGATCGACAAGGACCTCGCGAGCGCGCTGCTCGCCAAGGAACTGCGCGCCGATGCCCTGGTGATCGTCACCGACGTCGACGCCGTCTATGTCGACTGGGGCACGCCCGAGCAGCGGGCCATCCGCCGCGCCACTCCAGCGGCGCTGGCCGGGACCGAGTTCGCGGCCGGCTCGATGGGGCCGAAGGTGCGTGCCGCGTGCTCGTTCGTCGAGGAGACCGGCGGGCTGGCGGCGATCGGATCGATCTCGGACACGCCGGGCCTGGTTCGAGGCGAGGCCGGAACGATCGTCACCCGAGATGCAAACGGACTGGAATTCGAGGCCTAGGAGGGCGCATGACCGTAACGACCGAGCCGGAAGGGACAGCCACACGTCGAGACTCCGTCTGGCACGGCCGGACGGCCGAGGAAGCGTACTCGGAGCTCGGCGTCGACCCTGCGGCCGGGCTCGACGCGGCCGAGGTCGAGCAGCGGCGCGCGCAATACGGGCCGAACAAGCTCGCGGAGGCGCCGAAGGAGCCCGGCTGGCACGCGTTCCTGCGCCAGTACCGCGACCTCATGCAGTACGTCCTGCTCGGTGCCGCGATCGTCAGCATCGTCGCGCTGCAGGAGTTCTCGACCGGGCTCGCGATCCTCGGCCTGACCGTGCTCAACGCGGTCCTCGGCCTGAACCAGGAGGGCAAGGCCGCCGAGAGCGTGGCGGCGCTCCAGAAGATGCTCCTGATCAGGGCGCACGTGCGGCGCGGCGGATCGGCGGCGGACATCCCGGCAGAGGAGCTCGTTCCGGGGGACATCGTCTCCTTCGAGGCGGGCGACAAGATCCCGGCGGACGGGCGGCTGCTCGTGGCCGCGACGCTCGAGATCGAGGAGGCGGCCCTCACGGGCGAGAGCACGCCGGTCCTGAAGTCGGTCGAGCCGGTGCCCGGCGACAACGTGCCGCTCGGCGACCGCATCGACATGGCGTACATGAACTCCACCGTTACGCGCGGTCGCGGCGAAATGGTCGTGACCGCGACCGGGATGGCGACCGAGGTCGGACAGATCTCCGGGATGCTGAGCCAGGTCCAGGAGGAGAAGACGCCGCTTACGCGTCAGCTCGACCAGCTGACGGTCTGGATCACGATCATGGCCGCGGCGGCTCTGGCGCTCGTCGTCCTGATCGGGCTCATTCGCGGCGAATCGTTCGACGATCTCTTCCTCGTCGGGATCAGCCTCGCCATCGCCGCGATCCCGACCGGACTGCCCGCGGTCGTGACGACGATGCTCTCGGTCGGCACGCAGGCCCTGGCGGCCAAGGGTGCGATCGTGAAGCGGCTGCGCTCGGTCGAAACGCTCGGCTCGACCTCCGCGATCTGCTCCGACAAGACCGGGACGCTGACGCTGAACCAGATGACCGCCCGCCAGTTGATCGTCGCCGGGCGGCGCTACTCGGTCGACGGCCAGGGCTACTCGACCGAGGGCAAGATCCTTCGGGTCGCTGGGGAGACGGACATCCCGCTCGACCCGTTCCTGAGCCGATGGCGCTCGCCAACGACGCCTCGGTCCACGACGGCGAGATCGTCGGCGACCCGACCGAGGCGGCGCTGGTGGTGCTGGCGGAGAAGGGCGGTCTGGACGTCGACGAGACGCGGCGTCTCTACCCGCGCGTGGCCGAGGTGCCATTCGACTCCGAGTACAAGTTCATGGCCACGTTCCACGAGCTCGAGGACGACGGGCGCAAGGTCGTACGCTGCTTCGTCAAGGGCGCGCCGGACGTGCTGCTCGCGCGCTCATCGGATGCACGGGACGTGGACGGGACCGTGATCGCGATCGACGACTACCGCGGGCGTGTGATGGAAGAGAACGATCGGCTCGCGAGCGAGGGGCTCCGCGTGCTGGCCGTCGCCTCGCGTGACTTCGACCCGTCCTCGTTCGACGCCGGGGCTCCGCTGGTCGACGAGGTGCAAGAGCTCACGTTGCTCGCACTGGTGGCGATCGTCGACCCGCCGCGCAAGGAAGCGAAGGACGCGATCGCGGAGTGCAAACAGGCCGGGATCCGCGCGCGCATGATCACCGGCGACCACGTTACGACCGCGGGCGCGATCGCGGACCAGCTCGGCATCGAAGGCACCGCGCTCTCGGGCACCGACTTCGCGGCGCTGAGCGACGCCGAGCTCGACGAGCAGGTCGAGGGGATCGGCGTCGTCGCCCGCGTCGCGCCCGAGGACAAGGTGCGCCTCGTCGAGGCGCTCAAGGAGAAGGGCCACGTCGTCGCGATGACCGGCGACGGTGTCAACGACGCTCCCGCGCTCAAGCGCGCCGACATCGGGGTCGCGATGGGCATCACCGGCACCGAGGTGACGAAGGAAGCCGGGGACATGATCCTCACCGACGACAACTTCGCCACGGTCGTCGCCGCCGTCGAGGGCGGCCGGGCGATCTACGACAACCTGATGAAGTACGTCCGCTTCCAGATGATCACGCTGGGCGGGTTCATCCTCCTCTTCCTGGGGGCCGGCATCTTCGACGTGGCGAACGGCATCCCGCTGACGCCGCTGCAGATCCTCTGGGTCAACTTCGCGATCGACGTCCTCTTGGCGATCGGGCTCGGCTTCGACGCGGCGGCGCCCGGCCTGATGCGGCGTCGGCCTAGGAATGCAAACGCGCCCGTCATCGACAGGCCGCTGGGGATCCGGCTCGGTCTCGCGGCTTTGGTCATGGCGGTTCTCGCGCTCGTGGTCGTCGCCTGGGGCGAGCACCGATATGCGCTCGAGGTCGCGACGACGATGGGAATGACGACGCTCGGCCTGATGCACATCGTCGCCGCCCTCGAGGCGCGCGAGCCGGAGGACACCATCTTCAAGCGCTACACGATCGCGAACCGGCGCTTCGTACAGCTGGTCGGTGCTGCGCTCGTGCTCTCGCTCCTCGTCACGACGCTCTCGCCTCTGCAGCGAATCTTCGATACCCAGGCGCTGACGGCCGCTCAGTGGGGGATCTGCCTGCTCGGCCCGATCGTCTATTTGGCTGTCATGGAGCTGGGCAAGTGGTTCGACCGGCGTACGGGTGAGGTTCGAGCCGCGCCGGCTGTGGTCGCGACGTAGGCCAAACGCCGGCCTTTCTCGCGGATTCCGGGGTTTGGTCGTAACATCTGGCTCGTGAAGCGGGTCGCTGCCTCCTTCGTCCGCATGTCGCTCTGGAAGCGTGTGGTGCTCTCCACGCTGCTCGTGCTGTGCGCGGCGATCGCGCTTGCACCCTCCGCGGGCCCGTCGAAACGGATCCCGAACGGCGTCCGCATCGCGGGCGTCAACGTCTCCGGCCTCGACGCCGGGCAGGCGAAGCAGCAGATCGGCGCACGCTTCGCGACACCGGTTCGCTTCAAGTTCGCACGCGAGCACTGGGCGGTCTCGCCGGAGATGCTCGGGATGAAGGCCGAGATCGGGGACGCGGTGTCCAGGGCACAGGACGCGCGGAGCGGTGACGACATCGGCGTCAGCGTCGACGTGAACAGAGACGCCGTGAAGGAGTACGTCTCTTCGCTCGACGAGCGTTTCGGGATTCCCGCGGAGAACGCCGTCGTCGTCGGCCTCGTCGACGGCCATCCGAAGATCGCCGACTCGCAGTGGGGCCGCACCGTCCGTCGCCAGACCATGGTGCGCGGGATCGTGCGGATGCTGCGCACTCGCATCAGGCCGGAGCTGCCGGTCGTCATGGAGACGTTGAAGCCGTCCGTAGTCGAAGGGCGGGTTCGGGCCGGTCGTCGTGATCAACCGCGGTGCCAACAGCCTGGAGCTGTTCAACGGCGAGCAGCCCGTGCGGAGCTTCCACGTAGCGACCGGCCGCTCGCAGTACCCGACTCCGACCGGCACGTTCCGCATCGTCGACATGCAGACGAATCCCTGGTGGCGTCCACCGGATTCGGCCTGGGCGAAGGGGCTCAAGCCGATCCCGCCGGGCCCGGGCAACCCGCTCGGCACACGCTGGATGGGGCTGTCGGCGCCTGGCGTGGGCATCCATGGGACGCCTGATGCGGCGTCGATCGGCTATTCCGCATCACACGGTTGCATCCGCATGCTCATCCCCGAAGCGACCTGGCTGTTCGACCACGTGCAACTCGGGACGCCGGTCCTGATCGTCAACTAGCGCGATCGCACTCGTAATCGCCCTCTTCCTGGCGGTCTTCGTCCTGCCGCGGGGACTGGGGATCCTCGCGATCCTCGTCGGGATCACGATCGAGGTCAGCGAGGCGGCGTTCTGGATCCGGATCTCGCGCCGGATGCGGCCGCGGGTCGGGGCGGAGGCGCTCGTCGACGCGGAGGGCGTCGCGCTGAGCGACTGCCGTCCCACGGGTCGGGTGCGCGTGCGCGGCGAGTCGTGGCGCGCCCTCTGCCGCGAGGGTGTCGACGCCGGCGATGCGGTCGTCGTGCTCGCGATCTCCGGGCTAACGCTCGAAGTGCGCCCTAAATAGACTCACTCTCGTGGCGCGGATCGACGAGATTTCGCTCGAGGAGCAGCCCCTCGAATGGGATACGCCGCTCTTTCGAACGGCAGTGGCGCAGTACGAGGAGGCGCTGCACGCATGCGGACGTCGACGCGGGCGCCGCCGAGCGCATGCGCTATCCGGAGACCGCGGTCATGGTCAGCGTGCCGGTGCGGATGGACGACGGGACGTGGTCCGTCTTCCCGGGCTACCGCGTCCTGCACTCGAGCGTGCTCGGGCCGACGAAGGGCGGGATCCGCTACGACCCTCACGTGTCGCTCGGTGAGTGCGCCGCGCTCGCGATGTGGATGACGTGGAAGTGCGCGCTGCTGCGGCTGCCGTACGGGGGCGCCAAGGGCGGGGTGCGCTGCAACCCGCGTGCGATGTCCAGCGACGAGCTCCAGCGGCTGACGCGGCGGTACACGATCGAGCTCCTGCCGGTGATCGGGCCGGAGAAGGACATCCCCGCTCCGGACATGGCCACGAACGAGCAGACCATGGCCTGGATGATGGACACGTACTCGATGCAGATCGGGTATGCGGTGCCGGAGGTCGTGACGGGCAAGCCGATCTCGATCGGAGGCTCGGTCTTCCGCAGCGAGGCGACGGGCGCGGGCGTGGTCATGGTCATCGACCGGGCGTGCCACCGGCTTGGGTGGAACCTGGCCGAGCAGGGCTTCGTCGTCCAGGGGTTCGGGAATGTCGGCGGCGTCGCCGCGCGTGAGCTGGCGGGGCGCGGGGCGAAGCTGCTCGCGGTCTCGGACATCTCGGGCGGCGTCTACTCGCCCGACGGGCTCGACTACTACGACCTGCGGACGTGGGTCGACGCACACGGGTCGCTGGCCGAGTACCCGGACGTCGACCACGTCTCGAACTCCGAGCTCCTCGAGCTCCCGTGCGACATCCTCGTGCTCGCGGCGCTCGAGGAGCAGCTGACGGCCGAGAACGCGCCGCGAATCCAGTGCCGGCTCGTGGCCGAGGGCGCCAACGGGCCGACGACGATCGACGCGGACGAGATCCTCGCCGAGCGCGGGATTCCGGTGCTCCCGGACGTCTTGACGAACGCGGGCGGGGTCACGGTCTCGTACTTCGAATGGGTGCAGGACCTCGGGCGGCTGTTCTGGGATCGCGAGGAGATCCGTGCCAGGCTCGCGGACAAGCTGGGCGATGCCTTCGACCGCGTCTGGAATCTGTCCGAGCAGCAGGATCTGTCGATGCGGAGCGCGGCGCTGGTCGGTGCGATTCGCGAGGTCGCCTCGGCTCTCGAAACTCGGGGGATCTACCCGTGAGCAAGGTGCGCGAGGCGATGGTGCCGGAGCCGCGGACGCTCGATGCTGCGACGCCGGCGACCGAGGCGGGAGAGCTGCTCGCGCGGGAGGAGGTGCGGGCGGTCTTCGTCTCGCGGGACGGCCAGTTTCTGGGTGTGCTGACGCGGAAGACGCTCGTGCGCGAGGTCGTGGCGCCGGGCCTCGATCCGAAGACGACGACGGTCGGCGAGATCGCCGAGCCGCCGCACTACACGATCGACTCGGACATGGATCTCGAGGAGGCGTTCCGCTTTCTGGAGGAGCAGGACGCGGAGCGCGTGCCGGTGGTCGAGGACGGCCGGCTGGTCGGCGTGCTGGCGCGCGAGTTGGTGCAGCGCCGTCTGGCCGAGGACGAGCCGATGGAACCGCTCGAAGACGCGCCGCCCGCCTAGCTTCCGGCTCCGTTGGTCCGGTACCCTCAACCTCCTCCCCGATGCGATCGTATCGGGGGAAAGCGCACGTGTCTGTGCCGGTTTCGCGCCGACTTTCGCTCGCGCGCTAGCAGCAGGTGTAGGCGCCCGGAGGCGCGTCGCCCTCGACCGGCTCGGGCAGCTTCGCCGCCTCGAGCGCGGCGCCGTCGAGGAGGTCGCGCTCGCTGACCGCGATCTCTCGCAATCCGAGGTAGCGCATCGCCTCGAGCAGGATCACCGCGCCCGCAACGATCACGGGCGCCCGCTCGGGCTCGAGGCCCGGCACCTCGCGCCGCTCGGCGAGCGGCAGCGCCGCGAGGCGTTCGAGCTGCGCCTGAACTGCCGCCTCGGTCAAGCCGGTGCCCGTGCACACGGTCCGAGTCGTACTCGACGAGGCCGAGGTCGAGCGCGGCGAGCGACGTCACCGTCCCGGCAACGCCAACGCCGTAGGTCGCCGACACCTCGTGCTCGGCGAGCACCGCGCGAATCGCGTCGCGCACCTCGGCGAGCTCCTCGGCGGTCGGCGGGTCCGAGCCGAGGAAGCGCTCGGTCAGCCGAACCGAACCGAGGTTCGTGGTCACGCGCTCGCTGGACGAGACGAGCTCCGTCGATCCGCCGCCGACGTCGACGACGACCGTCCCCGGATCGAGATCTCCGACGCCCCGCAGGGTCAGGTCCGCCTCGTCCTCACCGCTCAGCAGACGCGTCGTGAAGCCGTAGCTCCATTCGATCTCGCCAAGAAACGCCTCGCCGTTCTCGGCGTCCCGAACCGCACTCGTCGCGACGAGGAGGGCCCGCTCCGCGCCCAGCGACTCGAGCTCGCGCCGGTAGTCGGAAAGACAATTTCGGACACGCGCGATGGGGAACGGCAACAAGCCGACGGCGGGCATCGACGCCCTCGCCGAGACGCGTGATCGTGCTGCGCCGCACGAGGGGATCGACCCGTCCGTCGACAACGTCTCCGACCAGGAGACGCGTCGTGTTCGTGCCGAGATCGATTGCCGCTACACGCATCGTGATTCGCTCCGACGGTAGCGGTTGAAAGGCGTCTCGGCCATGCTCTGCGCCGCGTCCGAGGCCGAGAGCACTGGCGCTATACTGACCCCACGCCGCGGGGTGGAGCAGTCAGGTAGCTCGCCGGGCTCATAACCCGGAGGTCGCAGGTTCAAATCCTGCCCCCGCTACTGAGAAAGGCCCCGGAAACGGGGCCTTTTGCTTTGAAGTCCGCAAAGGGGCGCTTCATCAGGCGGAATCGAAAGCAACCCTAGCTTCGAACTTCGACGAGGGCAGGTGCTCCGAGCGTTTCCGCCTGTCGTTCATCACCTGCCCCGTCAAACTCCGCGGACGCTTCGCGGGCGAGGCCCTCGATCGATCGCATCCCTGGCAGGAACAGAGCGCCGAGCGTGCACACGCCGCCGATCGCGGCTGCTCCGATGAGCGTCGTGCGAATGCCGACGAGGCCGGCGACGGGAGCAGTCAGAGCGAACGAGAGCGGGAGCAGTCCGATCGAGACGAGCCAGTCGAGGCTCGATACCCGACCCAGCATCGAAGCTGGGACGTGGTGCTGCTTGATCGTCGCCCAGACGATCGTGCCTGCCGTCTCGAGTGCATTGAAGAGCAGACACGCAACCATCAACTGCCAGGAACTCGTGGCGAGCCCGTAGCCGGCGATAGCGAATGTTGCGAGCGTCCAGGTCGCATACATGAACGTCACGTCACGGCGCGGGTGGCCTCGTTGGCCCATGAATAGCGCAGCACCGATCGCCCCCACGCCCCCTGCGGCAAAGATGAGTCCGAGGTCGCTCGCCGAGCCATTCAGCTCGTTCTTGACGAGGTAGGGCAGTAGCACCTCCGCAGGACCCATGAAGGCGAGATACGCGATTGTCGCGGAGAGGAGGGTTCCCCACAGCCAGACCCGTCGCCGGACGAACACGAAGGCCTCCCTGAGTGCGCCGATGGAGGACTGAACGTGCTCCGACCGTGGGTGGGCCGGCGGGCGCATCAAGAAGATGGCGACGGCCGATGCGAGGTAGGAAGCGGCATTGGCGCCGAACGCGGCCCCTGTTCCAAGCCCGGCGACGAGCGCGCCGCCCAGGGCAGGGCCGGCGAGACGGAGCGCAATCGGCCGGACGAATTGGTCGAGGGAGTTTGCCGCTGCAAGATCGGTCGCCGGAACGATGTCGGGCACGATTGCCTCGAAGGCAGGGGTGAAGAACGCGGTGCCGATGCCGTAGAGCGCGACGACGACCGCGAGCTCCCAAAAGGCAAGGAGGCCCGTTACCGACAGGACTGCGAGCGCAGCGATGACGAGCGCGCGGGCCAGGTCCGCGGACAGCATCAGCGTGCGGCGGTCGAGCCGGTCGCTGAGGATGCCGGCCGGAAGAAGGAACGCGATCGTCGGGATCGTCATGCGCGATTCCGACGACGGACAGCGCGGCTGGGGCATTCCACAGCTCGTACGCCTGCCATGCCATGGCCACGAGAAAGACGCCGTCCCCGACGAGCGAGATGGTCATGCCCGCCCAGAGGAGGCGGAAGTCTCGGTGTCTGAGCGGAACGAGAAGGTTGACCCGGGAAAAACCTCCCTGGCGGTCGAGCATCTCGTGGCTATGCTGCACGCGACCGCCGCTTGCTCGCCGCCGGAACCTTGGCGCCGAGATAGCTGATGAGGGCCCGCTGCTTCATCGGCTTGGCGAAGAGGAATCCTTGGCCGAGCTCGCAGCCCAGTGCGCGTAGCGAAGCGATCTGCTCGGGACGCTCGATCCCCTCCGCGACAACCTGGAGTTTCAGGCTCTTGCCGAGCGAGATGATCGCCGCGGCGAGGTTCGAGTCTTCGTGCTCGGGCGAGAGGAACGACCGGTCCATCTTGATGAGGTCGACGGGGAAGCGGCTCAGATACGAGAGCGACGAGTAGCCGGTCC
Source organism: uncultured Actinomycetes bacterium (assembly GCA_963825795.1). Taxonomy (GTDB): domain Bacteria; phylum Actinomycetota; class Thermoleophilia; order Gaiellales; family Gaiellaceae; genus VAXT01. The sequence goes on from CAWGVD010000058.1 coordinate 57,494, forward strand.
CAAAGTCGTCCATCGCCAGGAGAACGCCGATCGATTTCAGCTCGTGCAGGCGCCGCACAGCCAGGTCGGTGTCCTCCATCATCGCCGTCTCCGTGATCTCGAGCACGAGCGCTGGGGCGGCAGGCCGCTGCGGTCGAGCGTCTCACGGACTTCGTCGACGAACGTCTCCGACTGGAGCTGCTTCGCAGACAGGTTGACGCTGATCGTCAACGGCGTCGTCAGAGGGAAGCGCTCGTGCAGGCGAACGCCCTGGCAGCACGCCTCCTCGAGGACCCAGCGGCCGATCGGGACGATGAGATCGGTCTCCTCGGCGAGGGGGATGAAGTGCTGCGGCGGGATCATTCCACGTGTCGGATGCATCCAGCGAAGCAGCGCCTCGACGCCGTAGTCCGCCCCCTCCTCGAGCCGGACAACCGGCTGATAACGAAGCTCGAGCTGATCGAGCTCGAGCGCGCGCTGCAACTCCGCCTGTAGCTCGAGGCGCTCGACGACCCGCTCGTGCATTGCAGGCTCGAAGACGCGGTAGCTGCCCTTTCGTTCGCGCTTCGCCATGTACATGGCAACGTCGGCGTTGCGCAGCAGCTCTTCTGACTCCGCCGATTCGAACCCGTTCCCGGCCAGGCAAATGCCGAGGCTTGCCCGCGGATAGACCAGCTTGCCGCCGACGTCGTAATGCAGCTCCAGGGCATTGAGGATGCGCTCGGCGATCGACGCAGCCTCGGCAGAGTCCCGGACTTCGTCGAGCAAGACCGCGAACTCGTCGCCCCCGAAGCGCGCGACCGTGTCCGCAGGCCGCACCGTTTCCTGGAGCCGTCGCGCTACCTCCTGGAGGACCGTGTCGCCGGCGGCGTGGCCGAGACTGTCGTTCACGGTCTTGAAGTCGTCGAGGTCGATGAAGACGACGCCGATCAAGCGGGCCTCCGCGCCTCGAGCGCTTGATCGAATGCTGGACGCGGTCTGCGAAGAGAGCTCGGTTCGCGAGCGTGGTGACTGGATCGTGGAACGCCTGGTGTGCGAGCTGTTCCTCGAACGCCTTCCGTTCGCTGACATCTCGGCCGTTCAGGACGATGCCACGAACATGCTCGTCCTGGAGCAGGTCTGTGTATTGGACTTCGAACTGGAGCCAGGTTCCGTCGTGATGCTTGAGCGAGCATTCGATGACGTGCGTCTCGGAGCCGCCGCCTGCGTAGGCCTCGCCGACGCCGGACAGGATTTGTGCGAGCCGCGGCCGGTCGGACAGGCTCAGTAGCTGGGCGAAGTCGCGGCCTTCGATCTCGCTGACGGAGTAGCCCAGGACCCGCTTGATGGAAGGGCTCTGATAGGTGACCGCCCCCTGGGCATCGAGCACGGTGATGAGGTCGCTCGAGTGGGCGACCAGCGATCGGAAGCGCGCTTCACTCTGGCGCCGGTGCAAGTCCTCGGCCAGCGAGGCACCTTCCACGGCCAGCGACACCTGCGAGGCCAGCGAGACGAGAGAGTCGACGAGCTCAGGCGGCAACGTGGTCGGGGAAGACAGAACTAGGACTCCGCGGCCCTCGTCGCGCGCCGAGAGCGGTAGGAGGAGCACCGGCCCGCGCTCGAGGAGCCTGAGCTCGCCTCGAATGTCGTCCGGCAGGCTTGTAAGGGCGAGCTGCTCCGTGCCTCTCGCCGAATCGCGAAGCCACGCTCCGGTCACCTTCGACAACTCCCACTCATCGGCCCACTCGGAAGCCGCCGCGAAGACGGCGCCTTCCTCTCGCCTGAGCACGAGGCGCACGGCTACCCCGTCGCCGGCGAGCGCGCGGACGGCGGAGATGGATGCCTCGTTGACCTGCTCGCCGCCACCGGCCGCGACGAGCTCGACGCCTGCGGTCCGGAGCGCAAGCTCACGAGCGGTCGTCCGTTCCTCTTGACGAACCAGGCCGGCCATTCGCGAGACGACGAGCAGGAACAAGACAGCGGAGGCTGCGATTAGAACGAGCCGGTCCGGGTCACCGATCGCCTGGTAGAAGCGGACTCCGGGCGCGACCAAGCAGGCACCGGCCAGTAGGCCGAGACGGACGGGCGTTAACCGCGTGCGTAAGCCCAGCGCCGGCTCCTCGAGCGTGCGCATGGACGGGTGAAGCGCTGCTGCCCCCCACAGGAGGTAGTAGGCGATCCAGCCGACGTCGTAGATGAGCTGGTGGTTGTAGGTATCCGTCAGGAGGGCAAGCGTGTATGCGGAGTCGACGGCGAGCAGCGAGACGATGCTCGCGGCGAGGAGGTAGAAGGCGGGCACACGCTTGCCCGTGTCGACAGCGAGACGGACGGCCGCCGCGAGGAGGAGGATGTCGCCGAGCGGATAGGCGGTGGAGACGACTTTCTCGGGCACCGTGAGTCCCGGGAGATGAACGTTCGGGGCGACGAGAAAGACCCACGAGAGGAGGCTGATTCCGACCGTGAGAATGAGCGAGTCGATCACGCCTGCGCGGTCGCCATGTGGGTTGCGCCTCCTTACCAGGACGAGCAGGCCGGCGACGAGCGCCGGGTAGACCGTCAGATAGAGGGCGTCCCCCAACGACGGGAACTCGACCTCTGCTCCGGTGAGCCTCGGATAGCTGTATGTGTAGAGGTCGCCGGCGAAGAACAGCAACTGGCCGAGGATGAACAGCAGCCAGGCGGCCCGGGCCTTCGGACGATGCAGATAGATCCCGACTGCGATCGCAATTGACGACGAGAGCCCAAGCAGATTGATCAACGGTCCGTTCGCTTTCAGCGGGGGGACCCACAGGTACGCAGCTGTCAGCAGAGCGCCTGTCGCCAGGTAGAGGATCCACGCGCTGGCGCGCCAGTCGTGACGCCGCAGTCGGGTCATGCCGCGTGCTGCGTCCAGGCGCTGGGGCGGAGGTCGAACGCGTTCGCGAGCTTGCCGAGAACGTCGACGAGTTGTTCGATCTCGCCCTGCGTGTTGGCAGCGGTGATCTGGATCCGGAAACCGACGTCGTTCTTCGGTACGAGCGGGTAGGCCGCGAGGGTGACGTAGATGCCGTTGTCGAAGAGGAAGCGCCCGGCCGCATCGATGTCCTCGTGACGGGCGAGCGGGACCTCGATGATGGGGAAGCCGGAGCGATTCGGCGTGTGGACGCCGAGTCGATCGAGGCACTGAAGCACCTGGTCGGTCTTGCGCCAGAGGTCGTCGCGAATCGCGTCGCCTCGGGCTTCGTTGACCTCGAGGCCGCTCAGCACTGTGGCCAGCGATGCGACTGGAGAGGGTCCTGAATAGAGATACGGCGGCGCCGCGGTCTTCAGTAGGTCCTTGAGCTCGGTCGGGCAGGCTACGAACGCCGCGAGCGACGAGTACGACTTGGAGAAGCCGGCCACGAGGACGATCCGGTCGTACGACTCGCCGCAGTAGCGGACGACGCTGTTGCCGCGCATGCCGTAGGGGCTCAACTCGTCCGGACCGCGCTCTCCGATGACGCCGAACCCGTGGGCGTCGTCGACGTAGAGCAGAGCGTCGTAGTAGCGCGCGATGCGCGCGAACTCGCTCAGATCTGGGGCGTTGCCCGTCATGCTGTTGACGCCGTCCATGCAGATCAGCCGGGTCGATGAGCGGTCCTGCTGGAGCAACCGCTCGAGATCGTCAGGGTCCTCGAAGCGGAAGCGCTTGACGGTCGCTCCGCGAGCGGCTGCGAGCTGGCATCCGTCGTAGATCGTCTTGTGTGCGCGGTTGTCGACGAAGATCGTCCCGTCTCCTGCCAGGACGGGGATCACGGACAGGTGGATCAGCGTGATCGTGGGGATGACGAGAGCGTCCTCGCAGCCGAGAAGCTCCACGAGGCGTTCCTCGATCTGCGGATAGAGAACAGGACTGCCGAGCATGCGCGACCAGCTCGGGTGAGTCCCCCACTGCTCGAGGTACTCGGGGATCGCGGCGATGATCTCGCGGTCGAGGTCGAAGCCGAGGTAGTTGCACGAGGCGAAGTCGGCCAACCACTGATCGCCGATGCGAATCATCCGGCCGTCGATTTCGTCGATGACAGCGTCCGTCATGGGGTTCGAACGCTCGAGTTCCGCCAGCTCACTGCACGCCGCAAGCCACCGATCGATCCATCGAGACGACGCGGTTGGAGCCAGCGGACCGTCCGGGTCGATAGGCGGTCGTTCGTTGCTCGGCAAGCGTGGCCGCCGACGCTACTGGCGCCGCCGCGTTGCCGCCGGCCTGGGGCATGGTCTTGCTCTTTCTTCGGATCACGTACGCACCTCAGCTTTGAGGACCGCAGAGCGCCGTTCAGAACAGACCGTGTTCGGCGTTTGCGGCGCGTGCGTCCCTCCAAAGGGGGATCGGCCATCTCCGGAAGGACGCATCGCCCCGCGTAGCTCCGAGGAAACGGGACGGCGTAAAACGGTTGACCTGCAAGCGTTCTGCAAGCACGGGCTTCCGCCGCAGGGCCACCGTGATCCGCCTAAATTCACCTATCGCCGGCCAAATTCGCTCGCGGCGTGCATTTCGGCGGAATACGGCGGAACGCGTGTACGTAGCCGACGCGGCTCATAACCCCGAGGGCGCAGGTTCAAATCCTGCCCCCGCTACTGGAAAGGCCTCGGAAACGGTGCCTTTCTTCGATCCAGCCGCCGTGGCAGCCGGCGCCGGGGCCGAGGTCGATGATCCAGGCGCCGTGCGCCATAACCGCCTGGTGGTGCTCGATCACGATGCGCCAGGTCCGTCATCATGAATCGCGCATGAAGCCGCGCATCTTCCTCGGGTCGTCGGGCAAGCAGGCCAAACTGCTCGAGGCGATCACGGGCGGGCTCGAGGACGTCGCCGACGTCGAGCCCTGGACGACCACGTTCAACCCGGGGCGGTCCACCCTCGACCGGCTCGTCGAGCTCTCCCAGGAGGTCGATTTCGCCGCGTTCGTGTTCGCCCAGGACGACTGGACGACGATGGATGCGTCCGAGTCCGGCCAGGCGTCGCCGCGCGACAACGTGGTGTTCGAGGCCGGACTGTTCGGCGGGGCGCTCGGGATCCGGCGAACGTTCATCCTCCACGCTGACGGTTCGAAGCTGCCGAGCGACCTGCTCGGGCTGACCTCCGTCCGCTACGACCCGGCCACGCAGCCCGGAGGAGGTTCGCGCGATCAACGAGAAGCTCCGCAAGGCGATCGAGACCGAGGGACACCGGGGCCTGGTCGAGGGGCTGTGGTGGCAGCTCTCGCTCACCGTGCGGAGCGAGGACGAACCGTCGGCGGTGAGCCTCCTGCGCATCTCAAGGGACCGCGACGGTGGTCTGAACGTGAACGGCCGGGCCTGGCAGGAGGACGGCACCCTGTCGGCCCGCTACTGGAGCGAGGCTGCGAAGGAGCACAGGGATCCGGCCGGCATCTTCTACTTCTGGAAGGGCGATCGCCCCCGGCACCCGAATGCTCCGCAGCTCGAGGGCACCGGCGAGATCACGGTGGAAAGCGCCGACCGCGCCACCGGGTACTGGACGACACGGTCGGATCGCGACCCCGGACTGAATGCCCGAACCGCAGGCGTCTACCTTCGAGCCGACCCCTCAGACCTCCAGGTGCTGGACGGCGGGAGCGAGGAGGAGCGGGCGCAGCTCATCGGGCAGCGCCTCCGGGAGTGGAAGTCGGCCGCGAACGCCTTCTGAGCACCGATCGAGCTAGCTGCGCTCTCCCTGTGAGGGCGCAGAGATCGCCTCGACGAGCTCACCGGTCTTCTTCTCGTTCTTCCTGAGGGCGATGTCGGCCTGGGCGACGATCCCAACGAGCCTGCCGTTTTCGACGACGGGCAGCCGCCGAACTTGGTGGCGGGCCATCAGTCGGAGCGCCTCTTCGAGGTCATTGTCGGGCTCAACGCTGATGAGGTCCCGAGAGTAGACATCCTCGACCGACGTCATCTTCGGGTCTGCGGCCTCGGCGACCACTCTTGTCGTGATGTCTCGGTCGGTGATCATCCCGACAAGCTTCTCGTCATCGGTTATCGGGAGCGAGCCGATGTCCTGTTCTCGCATCAGTCGCGCGGCCTCGACCACCGACACCGACTTGCCGATCGAGCGGGGATCCTCGGTCATTGCGTCGCGAACGCTGTTCACGATCGTGCCTCCTCTCGTGGTCATGTGCGATCTTAGCCCCCTACTGCGACCGAGAGGAGATTCGGCATGGCATCTATTTCGGAGCGGGAGAGCAGGGAGATCGAGGCGGCAAATGCCTCCGGCACCACTCCGGTCGTCTTCATCCACGGCCTCTGGCTGCTGCCGAGCAGCTGGGCCAACTGGGCTGACTTCTTCAAACAGGCCGGTTACGCGCCGCTAACGCCGGACTGGCCGGACGATCCGGAAACGGTTGCAGAGGCGCGGGCGAACCCGGATGTCCTCGCCAACAAGACGCTGAAGCAGGTTGCCGACCACACGGCCGACGTGATCGGCAAGCTCGAGAAGAAGCCCGCCGTGATGGGGCACTCGACCGGCGGATTGCTCGCCCAGATGCTCGCCGGCCGTGGGCTCTCGGCAGCCACGGTTGCCATCGACCCGGGCGTGTTTCGCGGCGTCCTGCCGCTGCCCCTCTCCGCGCTCAAGGTGGGTGGACCCATCCTGTTGAACCCCCGGAATCGCGGCCGCGCGATCACGCTCACCTTCGACCAGTTCAAGTACGGCTGGACGAACGCCCTCGACGAGGACGAGTCGAAGCGCCTCTACGACACGTACCACGTGGCCGGGTCGGGGATCGCCCTGGCCCAGATGGCCAACGCCAACCTCAATCCCCGGACCGAGTCCAAGGTCGACACGAAGAACCCCGATCGGGGCCCGCTGCTGATCCTCGACGGGGAGAAGGACCACACGGTTCCCTGGGCGATCGCCAACGCCTCCTACAAGCGGCAGAAGCGCAACCCGAGCGTCACCGAGATCAAGAAGATGCCCAACCGCGGCCACTCGCTGACCATCGACCACGGCTGGCAGGAGGTCGCGCAGACCGCGCTCGACTTCGTCAAGCGGTTCGTCCCGGCCATGCCGGGCTAGGCTCGGCCTCGATCTGCGGCTCGGCCGGGTGAACTCCGCCCGCTGGGCGCCCGAGCTCGGCTACGGCTCGGACGGTCACGTCTTGCTCTTCGGTCTCACCGTGAATCCCAGCTTTCCAAGGATCCTCACCGCGCCGGTCTTCCCGCCCTCGAAATCACCGGATACTCCGCCTACGTCGTCGTCACCCGAGTCGCACGCCGGAGCGAGCCGGCGAGCGCGAGCGCGACGACGACCGGCAAGAGCCACCAGGCATCGACGCCGAGGCCGGTCAGGATTCCGGTGAGCACGAGCCCGAGGCCGACCGCCGCCGCGACGACCCAATCGTCGCCGACGATGAAGTCCCACCAGAAACGGCCAAACGCGCGCACGTAGCTCATGCGCCGGCTCCAGCGGGCGACGCGGAGAGGCGCTGGCGGCGCAGGGAGCGCACGAGGCCGAAGGAGAGCGCTCCGACGAATGCGATCACGGCGAGAAGGGACAGCTCGTCGCCGGGCCAGTCGACGCCGGCGCCCTCGGCCGCCCAGAAGGTGCCGAAGCTCGTCAGCAGGAGGCCAACGGCGAACTTGATCGCGTTCTCCGGAACCCGTTCGAGTGGCCCGCGCGCGAGTAGCCCCGCAGCGACGACGATCACGACCGCTGCGGCCGCGCCGAGAACGGCCGGTCCGAAGCGACCCTGGGCGGCACCGAAGCTGATGACGATGAACACGACCTCGAGGCCCTCGAGCAGCACGCCCTTGAACGCGACCGTGAACGAGTACCAGTCGAGCCCGGCCCTCTGGTCGGTCCCAGCGGCGGCGGCCTGCTCACGCCCCTCGCGGAAGGCCTCTTCCTCGTCGTGATGCGCCTTGTACCCACTGCTTCGCAGGATCGCCTTCCGTAGCCACTGCAGCCCGAAGACGAGCAGCAGGGCGCCGACGACCAGCCGCAGCGCGTCGATCGGAATGCTTCCGAGCGCCGGCCCGATCGTGGCGATCAACCCTGCGAGCACGACGGCTGCGGCCCCGACCCCGAACAGGGTCGAACGCCACCCCCGTACGACTCCCACCCCGAGCACGATCGTCAGGGCCTCGACCATCTCCACCGCGCTTGCGAGGAAGGATCCGAGAACGAGGAGGATGGTGCCGGTCATCCTTGGCCCACCTCCGCGTGCGCGGTGGGTGCCTTGCCGTTTTTGCGCCTCTGTCTGGCTCGCTCCTTCGCCTCGGCGTAGGACGACTTGACGAGCGCCCGACCGTTCGTCCAGCCGAAGACGAGGAGTACGAGAAGCACGGCGAAGACGACGTTCCAGGCGGTCATCACGAGCTGCTGCGCAAGTGAGTAGGCAGTGGCGGTCTGAGCGTCCGTGAAGTCGGAGAGGGCGACTGCGCTGATCGCCTGCGTGACGCCTGCCGCTCCAGGAGTCACCGCGGTCGCGCCGGCGATCGAGTTGCCGGCGACGACGTGCATCACCGAGCTGAACGTCACCGGGATCGCGAAGGCGGCGAGGAAGACGCCGATAATCGCCAGTTTCGCCAGATAGGAGGCCAGGCTCGGCAGGACCACCTTCACGAAGTAGTCACGGGGCGAGGAGAGGATGGCCCCGCCCTGCTTCGCGTCCTCCCAGAGGTGCCGCAGCTTCGGCCAGAAGGTGCGAACGAGCACCACGACCAGGGCGACCACCCCCCCGACGATCAGCACCGTCCAGCCGGGGTGTCGCCGCAGCGTTCCGAGCTCGACCGAGAAGGAGCCCGGCACGGCGACGAAGAGGTAGACGTAGACGAAGACGTTCACGACTGTGAAGAAAATCTTCTCGACCGCCCAGGCGGCCGTGACTCCCGCGAGCGTTGCGCCCGGAATGATCGCGACGAACATGAGGAGCATCACGACCGTCCCCAGGCTGGCAGGCAGGACGGCCTCGAGGCCCGTCCCGACCGCGTTTGCAGCGAACACCGGGGCAAAGCCGATGTGGACGTGCGGATATGCGGCCCGCAGGATGAAAAGCCAAGCCAGAGAGATGAAGGCCGTCTGGGCCGTCCGCAGTGCGGCGCCGGCGATCAGGTACCAGCCGGAAACCGACTGCACCGTGTCCCAGAGCCCGGCGATCCAGCCCCACACGTCGACGCCGAGCAGATCGAGACCACCGAGCACGAGCGCCCCGGCCGCGATCCAGCCGAGGACCTTGAGGATACGAAGGCCGCGCGAGTCGACCCCGATCGGGCTGACAGCGTTGGCCGCGGATGTCGCACTACTCATCGCAGCCTTTCCGTTGGAGCCGCGGCGTGCGCTCGAGCTCGACGTCCCGAGCGCACACCGGGCAACGTTAGTGGGACGCCTGCGGGCCTGCCGCCCGGAGGTAGTCGCGCGAGGCGCTGGCCAGGAGCCGGCGCCAGCCGATTGCGACCGTCAGCTCGGCGATCCCGACGACCAGCGAGTAGGCCGCGATGAGTGCGAGCAGCACCAGCGCGCCGTCCCCGGGCTTCGCGAGCATCAGGACGCCGAAGGCGACCGAGACGAGCCCGCTGAGGACGAGAACGGTCTTGTCACTGTTGTCGATCTGGAGCCGGAGCGCGCCGAAGACCGTGAGGATCCCCAGCGTCAGGGCATAGGCGCCGATCACATAGAGCAGAGCCAATGCGGACATGTCCGTGAAGAAAAAGACGGCCAGGCCGATGGCGATGCCGGCCAGGCTCGAGAGCACGAGCCAGCCGCGCCCTTCCTTGATCGGGCTGCTGATCGCCATTCCGAGCCCGATGATCCCACGCACGAGCGCGAACGCCCCGAACAGGATCACGAGCGCGAAGAGGCTGATGCTCGGCCAGACGAGGATCACGATCGCGAACACGATCGCGAGCAGACCGCTCAGGCCCAGTGCCCAACGCACCTTCTTGAGTCGATCGTCGGCCAGCTGTTCTGCCTGTTGAACGATGGTGCTCATGGGTTGACCTCCGTTGTTGATTGACGGACTCGATCGTGCTCGCGGAGGTGCCCCGGCGAATCGGCGAAAGCGCAGACGGCGTGCGTGAAGTCCGCAGTGCTCGCCGCAACGCGAATTTCCGCGGCGCGTCGGTGAACTCGCCGATGCGAGAGGGTGTACGCTCGACGACGCTGGTCGCATGCTTCCGCTCTCAGACGGGATCCCGGCTCGCCGCTTTCCGATCGTCACGATCGCGATCATCGCGGCGAACTTCGCCGTCTGGCTCTTCTACGAACTGCCGCACCTCGACTCGTCGGTTGCGCACGCCTCGTTCTACGCGTGCTCGTTCAACGGGAGCTGCGATGCCCCCGAGCCGTGGGAGATCAGCTGGCTGACCTCGATGTTCTTGCACGGGAGCTGGGATCACATCCTCGGGAACATGCTCTTCCTCGGAGTCTTCGGGAAGAACGTCGAGGACGCGTTCGGCCACGTTCGCTACGCGATCTTCTACCTGGTCGGTGGATTCGTGGCGACGATCGCCCAGGCCGGGATGACGCTGCTCGCCGGAACGGCGGCCGAAGCTCGGGTTCCGAACCTGGGCGCGAGCGGCGCGATCGCGGCGGTTCTCGGCGCGTACTTCGTCTTCTATCCCAACTCGCGCGTGCTGGGTCTGATCGTCGTCTTCCCGGTCCGGATCTCGGCGTGGTTCTTCCTGGGCTTCTGGTTCCTGTACCAGCTGTACGAGGCGAACGTCGGCCTCTTCAGCGCCGACGCGCACGGTGGCGGGGTCGCCTTCTTCGCGCACGTCGGCGGGTTCCTGTTCGGCCTGGTCGTGGCGTGGCTCTATGCGAGCAGCGGCCGGTTCGAGGCCAACGCCCGAACGCCGGTCGGAGCCCCCATCTGAGATGGCGTCGACCGCGAAGTCCCGGGCTCCGGGACGTCGAGGTGGCGGCAAAGAGGGAGAGGCCCCGGTGCCGGTCACGATCCCGGCGCGCACGATCGCCTTGTTCGTCGGCATCGCGCTCGTCGGCTTCGTCTTGCTCGCCGGTCTGTACGCGACGCGCTCGATTCTCCTGGAGCTCGTTGCGGCGATCGTGCTCGCGATGGCCGCCGAGCCGGTCGTTCAGGTCTTCGAACGCCGCGGACTGAGGCGCGGGGCCGCGGTCGGGATCAGCTTCGGCCTCCTCCTGGCGGCGCTCATAGTCTTGGGGTACTTCCTTCTCTCGCCGCTTGTCGACCAGACCACGCGCCTGGTCCACAACGGGCCGCAGATCGTCGACGATCTGAGGAAGGGGCACGGCGAGCTTGGCTTCCTGGAGACGCGATTCCACATCGTCGAACGGGCAAAGGAGATCGACGCCGGCACCCTCGGCGCGACTTCGGGCCCGGCGCGAGGCGCCGTCGACTCGGTCGTGCGCACGGCTGGTTCGATCGTCTTCGTCCTCTTTCTGACCCTCTTCGTCCAGCTCGGAGGACGCCAGTGGTTCGAGTCGCTCGTCGGGTTCGTCCCCGAGCGAAACCGTAAGCGAGTGCGACGCGCCGGAGAGGGCATCTCGACGGCCGTCGGCGGCTACGTCAGCGGCAATCTCCTGATCAGCTTCGTGGCCGGCTCTGTGACGGCGGTCATCCTGACGGCGACCTCGGTCCCGTACCCGATCGCGCTCGGCCTGATCGTGGCGATCTTCGACCTCGTCCCGATGGTAGGAGCGACGATCGGAACGATCATCGTCGCCGTCGTCGCCCTGTCCACCGAAGGAATCGTGACCGCCGCCATCGTGGTTGCCGCGATGATCGTCTACCAACAGATCGAGAACAACGTCCTCCAGCAGCTCGTCTATCACCGAACGGTCAAGCTCTCGCCGCTCGCGATCGCGCTCAGCGTCGCGGTCGGCGCGCAGCTGGCGGGCGTCGTCGGCGCCCTGCTCGGGATCCCGTTCGCCGGCGCCGTCAAGGTCGTGTCCAACGAGCTGATCGCGTGGCGGCGGGGAGACGGACCCGCCGCCGATCGTCTAGCGAATTTCGCGCAGACGGATCAGCGCTTCCGCCGATTCGCCGCGGGGCGGCACGGCGCAAGGATCGATCCATGTCGTCAACCCGGGCAGTGGCGCACTAGGAATGGCAGCCGTCTCTCAAAAGAACGACCTGGTGTCGCGTCTGAAGATCGAGCCGAACCCGGCGCTCCTCGAGCACGCTCGCAAGCGAGCCGAGAGTGTGCAGAACCGGATCGCAGACCGGATCACCACCTTCGCCGGCTCGATGGCGTTCGTGTACATCCACATCATCTGGTTCGGCTGCTGGATCGGCTTCGGCGTCGAGAAGTACCCGTACGGCCTCCTGACGATGATCGTCTCGCTCGAGGCGATCTTCCTCTCGACCTTCGTGATGATCAGCCAGAACCGTGCCGACGCGAAGCGTCAGGTCATCGCCGACCAACAGTGGCAGACGGTGCAAGAGGAGGACCGCCAGAACGTGCAGCTGCTCGACCTCTCCAAGCAGATTCTCGACCTGACGACGGCGGTGCACGCATATGCCGCCGCCCGCTCAGACGCCGTCGCACCGAAGACCGACGCCTGAGACACTTGTCGCCGTCTTACGCTGCCGGCTCGGGGCTAGCCGGCGTCGGCTGTGTCGGCTGTAGCAACAGCAAATGGCTGTCGACGATCGCCTGCGCGACGTCGACCAGCTTTCGGCCGTTGTGCTGTGAGTGGTCCCGGAGTAGCTCGAAGGCGCCGTCGGCATCGGTCGAGTGCCGCGCCATCAGGATGCCTTTCGCCTGCTCGATCAGCGCCCGCCGGCCGAAGGCGCCCTGGAGGCTCTGGTACTCCGCGAAACGCTGCAGGGTGATGTCGATCGCGCTCTGCAGCTCGGCAGCGTCGCCGTCCACGATGTAGGCGAAGACGCCGCGCTTCGCCGCTTCCCGGACGTAGACAGGATCCTTGGAATGCAGCAACGCGATCACAGGGCAAGCGGCTTCACGGACGATCTCCGTGATCAGGTCGAGAGCGTGCTCCGAGCTGAGCCCGAGACCGACCAGAGCCACGTCCGGCCGCTCCCTCTCGGTGGCGGCTCCAACTTCCTTGACGTAGATCTCGCGGGCGATCACCTCATGGCCGAGGCCGACTACGACCTGCGCGAGCAGCTCGAGCCGATCGCGCCGCTCGTTCGCGATGAGGACGCGAAGATGCTGCGGCTCACCCTCGATGATCGTCACGACGAACCAGGCGCTGGCAAGCGCATCGAGAGGACCTCCGATCCTCGAATGTCAGCCGTTGTCGGCGAGACCAGCAGCTCCACTCCACCCCCGTGAGTGACGAGGAACCACGCGAGTGTACCGAAGCTCGGGGAGCGCGATCCACCGATTTCGCGGCTCCCTGGTATGTTCCGACCGGCGGCGTCACAACCCTTCGACGCAGCCGAGCACGGGCGGGTCAGAGCAATCGAGCCGCCGACTGTCCACCCTCAGCAGAGCAGGTTGGAGCACGATCCAGCCGACCTCAACAACCCGGTCGGCGCTGAAGCTTCAAACCTGGGAGGGACCGATGGTCGAGATTCGTGTCACGGTCGAGGACGCCACGCGCGTCCCACGGCTCGTGCGTGGGCTCGCGAACCTCTTCGAGCGCTCGTCGATCTCGTTCGACCGGTCCCGGAACGAGGTGCGCGTCGACTCCGAGTGGGAATCTCGTGCGGTCTCCGGCGTCGTCGAGGTCGTCCAGACCTGGCTGAGCGAGGACGGCGCCGGGTCGGCAACGCTCTCGATTGGAAGTCGCTCCTACAGGCTGGTTTCGTCGACTCCGCTCGCGGTGAGCCGATGATCGGCCTCGCGCCGGATCGTGAGAAGACGCTCGAGGTCGTGCGCCGAATTTCGATCGCCGGCCGCGGCGGGCCCACGGCGTCGGTTCTGCTCGAGAACGTCTGCACCGCGGTGGCGGAGACGTTCGAGTTCGACTCCGTCAAGGCTGTCCTGTACGACGGCCAAGCCGAGGAGGTCAAAGAGACTGCGGGCTCGATCGTGTCCCTGCTCGCAGAGGCCCGGGAGGCCCGGAACCTCGTCTTCCTCTCTGCTGACGGCCTCACCTCGGCATTCGCCCTCCCGCTGATCAGCGGGGGCCGATGTCTCGCGTTCCTCTGCGGCACGCGCGTTGCGCCGGCCTCACTTACCGAGACCGATGAGGAGGCGCTCGCGACAGTCGGCGTTATGGCCGCAACCTTGCTCGAAGACGCTCTCGCGCGCGAAAAGCTGCAGGAGGTCGACGTCCTGAAGAGCGAGTACATCGCGCTCGCAACACACGAGCTGCGGAACCCGTTGTCGAACATCTACGGCATCTCCCTCACGTTGAACGAAAGAGAGGACGAGCTGGCCGAGCCGGAGCGCCGGGCTCTCCGAAACGCGCTTCGAGAGCAGACGGCTCGGATGCGGAATCTCGCCGAGCAGTTGCTCGACCTTTCTCGCCTCGACCTGACGGCGATCCGAATCTCGCCTGAGCCCGTTCGTCTCCGTCCCAAGATCGAGGAGCTGGTCCGTTCGCTGGCGGAGCCTCGGTCGAACGCGGTGACGATCGACGTTCCACCGGGCCTCGAGGCAGTTGTGGATCTTGCAGCGCTCGACCGGATGCTCACGAACCTGGTCGCGAATTCGCTGCAGCACGGGAAGCCACCGGTCACGATCTCCGCGTTCGGGCAGGACCGGCACCTCCGTCTCGTGGTCGAGGATCGCGGCCGAGGTGTTCCGCCTGAGTTCGTTCCTCGCCTGTTCGACCGGTTCGCGCGCAGCGCCGAATCGCGCGACCGAGGCGACGGCTCCGGGCTCGGGCTCGCGATTGCCCAGGCCTACGCTCGAGCTCACGGAGGCGAGATCGTCTACGGGCCGGCGGTGCCGCACGGAGCGCGATTCGAGGTCGTGCTCCCACGCAGGGGCTATGGAGACGAGCCGCGCCTGATCGACCTCGTGCGCCGGCGCACCGAGCCTTCTCGCCTCTTTTGCTAGGGCTTGCGTGTCGGTCGGCGAGCGTCTGCTCGCGCGCCGCGTCGTTGGCGGCTGACGCGCCGTCGACCCGTGGGCCGATGAGGTACCACGCCTCGATCTCGCCCTTTCCCTTCACCGCGATCGTCCCCCGCGGCTCGCACTCGAACTCGTCGGCGAGCAGCTCGTACGTCGCCCCGGTGATCTGGATCCGCCCCGGCATCCCGTGGGACTCCATGCGACTGGCCGTGTTCACGGCGTCGCCCCAGAGGTCGTAGAGGAAGCGCTTCCGGCCGATCACGCCCGCCACCACCGGGCCTGAATTGATGCCGACCCGGAGATCGAGGCCGAGGTGCCCGACGTCATCGTCCGAGCGCATCGCCTCGAGCATGTCGAGCGCCATGAGCGCGAGCGCGCGAGCATGGTCGGGGCGTGGTGTCGGAACGCCCGCGGCGACCATGTAGCAATCGCCGATGGTCTTGATCTTCTCGAGCCCGTACCGCTCGGCGAGGTCGTCGAAGTGACTGAACAGGTGATCGAGGTAGCCGACCACCTCGGCGGGCGGGAGACCGCTCCGACCAGGGCGTGAAGTCGACCACGTCGGCGAACAGGATCGAGGCCGACCCGAACTGATCCGCGATCGGCTGGGTCTGGGCCTTCAGCCTGTCGGCGATCGAGCGCGGCAGGATGTTGAGCAGGAGGTTCTCGGCCTTCGCCTGCTCCTCGTCGGAGCGCTGCGAGCGCATCGCGGCGCTGGCCGGCGAACACCGCGAGCAGCGTGAACACGATGGTGCCGCCGACCGCGATGTTCAGGGCCAGCATCGTGCTCGTGAACCAGACGGGCAGCGGCGCCCAGACTGGGCCGATCACCTCGCCCGCGATTCCCGATCCGAGAAACACGACGACGAACGCGACGTACCAGCGGGCCGCCGACCTGACGCTGCTGAACACGAGCGCCCCGAGCGGGGCGAGAATTCCCCAGAGGCCGACGCCGCCGGAGTCGAGGAATCCGCCGAGCGGGATCATCGACAGCGTTGGCGCGAGCAGGATGTCGACCTGGCCCACCCGGAGCAGCCACGGGAAGTCGCGCGTGCGCGAGAACACGGCGATCGCACCGAGCAGGATGCCGAAGTACACGAGCGGCACCACACCGACCGGCGAGCCGAGCGCGAGATACAGCGCACCCCACAACGCCGAGATCGGCAGGATCAACACCGAGATCAGGACCAGCAGCGCCTTTCGAGCACGCAGGTCCTCGTCGTCGTGGGGATCCGCGCCGACAAGCGCCAGGCGCGCTGTGATGCGATCCGCCGCCGCTCGGATCCGGTCGAGGAAGTGCATCGCGAAAGACGTTACTTGCGGAGCCGTCGATGAGTCTGCGATGAGTTTCCCGGTCGCCGTCGGTCTCAGTTCGTGATCGGTAGCGTCCGAGCCGTCGACGGAGGGAGAAGAGATGCCCGAACACAAGATCGGCACCCGCGAGGAATGGCAGGCGGCCCGGGACGAGCTCGCCAAGCTCGAGGCCGAGCAGGCGAAGCAAAACGAGGAGATCAAGAGAAAGCGTCTAGATCTCCCCTGGGTCCCGGTCGAGAAGGAGTACGAGTTCGACACCGAGGACGGCAAGAAGACGCTCGCCGAGCTCTTCGACGGGCGCTCACAGCTGCTCGCCTACAACATCATGTTCGGCCCCGACTACACGAACGGCGCCTGCCCCGGCTGCACCGGCTTGGCCGACGAGCTCGACGGCGGGCTCGTCCACCTGAACCACCGCGACGTGACGCTGCTCTGCTTCTCGCGGGCGCCGATCGAGCGGCTGACGGCGTACAAGGAGCGGATGGGCTGGCAGTTCCCCTACGTCTCCACCTACGACACCGACTTCGCCTTCGACTTCGGCCTGGCACTGAAGAAGGAGCAGGCAGAGGAGGTCCCCGAGATCAAGGAAATGATCGACAACCCGCCCGACTGGCTCGAGGAGTGGGCAGGTCAGATCGGCGCCGGGCTCGAGGACGGGCTGCGGGAGAACCCGAGCTGGATCGCCTTCGCCCGCGAGAACGGCACCGTCTACCACACCTACACGGTGTCGGCGCCCGACCCGTTCGTCGCGCCCTACGCCAGCTTCCTGCTCGACCGAACGCCGAAAGAGCAGCCCGCGGAGCCGCGAGCCTGGCGGAAGGACGAGTACCCGGACTGAGTCGGAGGCCTCGACTGAAAGGATCGCAATGAACCTTCCACCGGTCGTGTCCCAGACGGAGTGGCAAGCAGCGCGGGAGGCGCTCCTTGCAAAGGAAAAGGAAGCCACCCGGGCGCGCGACGCGCTCGCCGCCGAGCGTCGGAGGCTGCCGAGGGTCCGGATCGACAAGGACTACGCCTTCGACGGGCCGGACGGCAAGGTCACGTTGCCCGACCTGTTCGAGGGGCGCGGGCAATTGCTCCTCTATCACTTCATGTTCGGACCGAACCAGGACCTGGGCTGCAACGGCTGCTCCATGTTCGTCGACCAGATCGGCCACCTGGCCCACCTGCACGCCCGCGACACGTCCTTCGCGCTCGTGTCCCGCGCGCCGATCACGAAGATCGAGGCGTACCGAAAGCGAATGGGCTGGACGATCCCGTGGTACTCGTCGTTCGAGAGCGACTTCAACGTCGACTTCGGCGTCGGGCCGGAAACTCCGCAGCCGGACGTCTACCAGGACGGCGAGACGTTCGGCCTCAGCGTCTTCCTTCGCGACGGCGACGGTCTCTTTCGGACGTACTTCACGACGAGCCGGGGCGTCGAGGCTCTCGGCAGCGTCTGGACGTTCCTCGACCTGACGCCGCTCGGCCGTCAGGAGAACTGGGAGGACTCGCCCGCCGGGTACCCGCAGACCAAGCCCTACGAGTGGTGGCGCCGCCACGACGAATACGAGGACGCCTAGGCGTTCAAGGACGGCCAGCGGGTTCAGCGGCGAGCCCGTTCCACCGGTGATGCGGAGAGGAGCAGCGACGAAGAGGAACTCCCAGCGTCCTGCCCGTTCGCAGGCGGTGAGCAGGTCCTCGAGCTGCAGGTAGTCGAAGAGGTGCACGCCCATGGCGTTGAGCGCCAGGGCGTGGATCGGGAAGTCGACGCCCTCGGTGCTGCTGGGCGCGGTGTCGCTGTTTCCGTCGCTGCCCAGCGCTGAAACGCCGCGCTCGGAGAGGAACGGCATCGCAGTGGGGTGCAGGCCCGATTTGGCAGTTGCCGTCGGCCACGGGCCCGAGCTCGCTGAGCCGACGGGTGTGACCGGTGCGAACGAGGAGCACGTCACCCTCGCCGACGGTGATGCCCTGCTCGCGCTCGGCGGCCTCGAGCTCGTCGCGGAAGACGTGCTGGCCCGGCTCGAGCCAAGGCACTCCCCGGAGACGGGGGATATCGAGCAAGACGCCTCGGGCGACCAAGCCGTTCGCGAGGACCTCGATCGAATCGGCCTCGGCGCCTCCGGCGGTCACGGCCCCGGCCGGAGTCCCGTTGTACAGGCGGCCCTCGTAGATGACGTGGCAGAGCGCGTCGATGTGCGTGTGGCCGTCGTTGTGGTAGTCGGCGCCCACGAAGTCCTTCGCGAACCGCAGCTTCCCTGACTCGCCGGTGCCCGGGATGGTCGTCATGTAGTGCACCGCGGGCTCCGGGTTGTCTTCCGCGGCTTTCGTGTTCATCGGCAAGCTCAGCGTCACCGTCGTCCCGTCGCGCACGAGACGGGATGCCGCGACCACGCGCTCAGGCTCGAGGTAGTTCAGTGCTCCTCGCTGGTCGCGCTCGCCCCACCGCCCCCAGGAGCTGACGCTGCGAAAGAGCTCGCCGAATTCCGCTGCAGTGACCTCGACGCGGCGTGAAGGCGAATCGGTCATCGCGGGTCAGCGGTCGATCATCTGCTGCTGGGCTTCCGCGTAGCGGTGGCCTTGCGCGGTGATCTGCGCTGCAGCGGTCTCGATCTCCTGCAGGTCGTCGCCGGTGAGCGCGAGGTCGACCGCCGCGATGTTCTCCTCGAGGCGGTGCGGCTTCGTGGTGCCGGGAATCGGGACGATCCACGGCTTCTGGGCGAGGATCCAGGCGAGCGCGATCTGCGCCGGCGTTGCGCCTTTCTGCTCCGCGACGCGGTCGAGGAGCTCGACGAAAACGCGGTTCGCCGACCGCGCCTCCGCGTCGAACCGGGGAACCGTGTTGCGGAAATCGGAGCTCTCGAACGCCGTCGACTCGTCGATCGTCCCGGTCAGGAAGCCCTTCCCGAGCGGGCTGAAGGGCACGAAGCCGATCCCGAGCTCCTCGAGCGTCGGCAGGATCGCCTCCTCCGGCTCGCGCCACCAGAGCGAGTACTCACTCTGCAGGGCGGTGACGGGCTGGACGGCGTGCGCGCGCCGGATCGTCTGCACGCCCGCCTCCGAGAGGCCGAAGTGCCGCACCTTTCCGGCGGCGATCAGCTCCTTGACCGTGCCGGCGACGTCCTCGATCGGGACGTTCGGGTCGACGCGGTGCTGGTAGAGGAGGTCGATCGTCTCCGTCCGGAGCCGTTTGAGCGACGCGTCGACACTCCGCCTGATCGTCTCCGGGCGGCTGTCGATGCCGTGGCTCTCCCCGTCTTCCAGGTCGAAGCCGAACTTCGTCGCGATCACGGCCCGGTCGCGGACCGGCTCGAGCGCCTCGCCTACGAGCTCCTCGTTCGTGAACGGCCCGTACACCTGCGCGGTGTCGAAGAACGTCACCCCGCGTTCGACCGCGCCGCGGATCATGGCGATCATCTCGTTCCGCTCGGGGAACGGCGGGTAGCTCTGGCTCATGCCCATGCAGCCGAGCCCGACCGCTGACACCTCCAACCGGCTGTCTCCCAGAATCCGTGTCTGCATCGTCCCTCCTGCGTTCTTCGATTCGGTTGGCCGTGACTGTTACCTGAAACCGGCAGTAGGCGCCTGCCGTAGACCGAGAGTCAACCCCCGAACGGCAAGGAGCTTAGATGCATCGCATCCTCATCATCGGCGCGACGGTCGCGATTGCGGCCACGGTCGCGGCCGCGGCGCTCGGTCAGGGCCGGGGCGCCACGGTGACGAATCTCAAGGGCACCGTAGGGCCCGGGTACTCGATCTCGCTGACGAAGGCCGGCAAGAAGGTCAAGACGCTCAAGCCCGGCACGTACAAGATCACGGTCACCGACAAGTCGTCGATGCACAACTTCACGCTCGAGAAAGAGACGAAGCCGAACATCGAGAAGCACATCTCCGGCACCGGCTTCACCGGCACGAAGACGATCACCGTCAAGCTCGTGAAGGGGCACTGGAAGTACTACTGCTCGGTGCACGAGCCGCAGATGTACGGATGGTTCTGGGTGCGCTAGGCAGCTAGCGCGTCCCGCTGAGAAAGGCCCTGGATCCAGGGCCTTTCTTCTGACTGACCCGGGCTCAGGATGGCGCGAGGTCGTACGGGAACCGCGTCAGCACCTCGCCGCCCGTCTCGGTCACGAGCACGAGATCCTCGTGGCACACGCCGCCGGCGCGCTCGTCCCAGAGACCTGGCTCGATCGCGATCACGTCGCCGGGGACGAGCGGATCGCGTCCCGAGAGGCCGAGCCCCGGAGCTTCGTGCACCTCGAGGCCGACGCCGTGCCCGAGCGAGTGCTGGAAGCCGTTCTCCTCGCCGTCCGTGGTGCGCTGGGTCGGGTAGCCGGCCGACTCGAAGAGCTCGCAGGTCGCGTCGAAGAGCTCCCGCCCGGTGATGCCCGGACGGACGGCTGCCTTCGCCTCGTCGAGCGCCTCGCCGCACGAGCCGGTCCTGCTCCGCGATCAGCTCGGCGTGCTCGGACACGGGCTCGCCCGCGACGAAGGTTCGCGCCATGTCCGCCCAGCACCCGGTCTCCTCGTGGCGCGGCCAGAGGTCGATGTGGATCGGCAGTCCCGCGGGGAGCGGGCCGCTGCCCGGCTCGTGGCCGTTGCCCTGCCAGACCGATGCGACGATCACATCGGGCGGGCACGGCGCTCCATGCGCGGCGCACGCCTCGCGCAGAACGAAGCGAACGTCCTCGGCGAGGAGCAACTTGCCGTTCACCTCGAGACGGCCTTCGGCTCCGGGCTGGGCACGAGCGAGCAACTCGGACGCTGCGGCCATCCCCGCCTCGGCGGCCCGCTGTGCGACGCGGATGCCTTCGAGCTCGACCGGCGTCTTCGAGCGACGCCGCAGCTCGACGGCAGCCACGTCGACGGTGAGGACGACGCCGTCCTGGCGCAGGCGGTCGCCGAGCGCGAGCGGAAAGTCGGCTGGGACGATCGCCTCGCTGATGCCGATGTCCCGCACCACTCGGGCCTCGACCTCGAGGCCGGCCTCGTGCATCGTCAGTCCGCTCTCGACGAGCTCCTTGTAGCCGAGGTCGAAGAAGTCGAGAATTTCGGCGTCGGGCAGCTCGCGCTGCACGCGGCCACTCTCGAGGCGGGTCGTCAGGACGTACCGGCGCCCGTCGACGTCCGCGAACAGGAGTGGGTCACCGATCGGGATCGGAATCTCGTGCCGCAGCGCGGCGGAACGCTCCGTGTCCCCGGCGAGTAGCAGCCCACGCATGCGCGGGAGCGTACCGGCCCCGGATCAGCCGTCCTGAGCGGACGGCTGTGAGTGGGCGAGGCGAGGCTCGCGAGCACGGCGCCGCTGGTAGGGCAGAGCGGCGAGGCAAGCGAGCTCACGCGCGAGCAGGCGCGGGTGCACCGGCCCGCGGGGGGAGGAGGCGCTAACCGAGACGTCGGCATCTCCAAGTGCGGCGCGCACGAGCGCGCGAGCTCGGGGCGCGTGCCACTGCGACGTGACGACGATCACCTCGTCGACGCCGAGCTCCCGCGCGAGCGCCGCGACGCCAGCCGCGTTCTGCATCGTGTTCCGGGCGGTCGTGTCGCAAACCAGGCGCACGTCGGGCCCTTGCCAGGCGTCGCGCATCAGCTCGGCCTCTGCGAACCCCGTGCCGTGCCTCGACCAGCCCGAGAGGACGACCGCGTCAGCTCCGTCGGCGAGCTCCTCGGCGTGCCGGAGCCGGAGCAGGCAGAGCGGATGGAGGCCGTCCACACCGCGCGCCGAGAAGCCGAAGACCGCGACGAGCCGCTTCGGCTCAGCGCCGGCCACGCGCCCGCCTCAGCCCCTCGAAGGTGATCAGCGTGCCCGCGACTGTCAGCACGAGCATGATCGCCTTCTTGCCGCGGAGCTTCGACTCGCCGCTCGCCCGCTCTCGCATGTGCACCGGAACCTCGTCGACCCGGAGCCCCGCCTCGGCAAGGCGCAGGAGCGCCTGCACCTCGGGCGCAGTGCTGTCGTAGGGCCGGGCGAGCACGGGCAGCGCCTTTGCATTCGCCGCGTAGAGGCCGCTGGTCGCGTCGAGGAACGGGCGCCGCAGAGCGACTTTCATCGAGCGGCGCAGGACCGCCGTGCCAAGGCGCCTCGCCCGGGTCGCCTCGTATCGCCGAGCCTCGAATCCGTCGCCGCTCGCGTACCTCGAGCCGACGGCGACGTCGCAGGTGTCGGCGCGCACGCGCTCGAGCAGGCGCCGGAGCTCGTCGGCCGGATGCTGCCCGTCCGCGTCGACGCGTCCGCAGTACTCGTACTCGTGCTCGACCGCGTAGCCGTAGCCGCCCGAGATCGCCGCGGGCAGCCCGCGGTTGGCCCCGAAGGAGAGCACCTCGGCGCCGTGCTCCACGGCGACGCTCACCGTCCCGTCCGTCGAGCCGTCGTCGACGACGAGCACGTCGGCGCCCGGGAGCTCGTGCTGAAGCTCCTCGAGCACCGCGGGCAGGTTCTCCTCCTCGTTCCAGGCCGGCACGAAGACGAGGGTGTCGCTCTGCTCGGCCACGCGGTCAGCGTAGCTCCGAAAGGACGCGCCGGCTTCAAGCGGCCTCCAGCGGTACTGTCCGGCGCGTGAGCGCCGCACGCGAAGGTGGTTGCTCCTGCGGAGCGGTCCGCTACCGGCTGGCGTCCGAGCCGATGTTCGTCCACTGCTGCCACTGCCTGAACTGCCAGCGGCAGACCGGCAGCGCGTTCGTGATCAACCTGCTGATCGAGGCCGATCGCGTGGAGCTGCTCGCCGGCGAACCACAGCCGGTCGACGTCCCGCGCGACGACGGCAGCGCGCAGCGGATCTACCGCTGCCCGACGTGCCAGGTCGCGGTCTTCAGCGAGTACGGCCGACCCGAGGTGCGCTTCGTCCGCGCGGGGACGCTCGACGAGCCGTCCTCGATCACCCCGGACGTCCACATCTTCACGAGGTCGAAGGTGCCGTGGGTCACGCTCCCGGGCTCGGCTCCTGCGTTCGACGTCTACTACGACTCGAAAAAGCTGTGGCCGCCCGAGAGCCTCGAACGGCTCGACGCCGTCCTTGCTCGCGCTTAGTAGGCGTGGTGGAGATAGCGATCGATCAGCGCGTCGGAGAGCTGGCGTTGCCGAAGCCCGAGCTCGATCCGGTTTGTCTCGAGCTCGCGGCAGTCTGCGCCTCGCAGGCGTAGCGTCTGTCGCTCGACGACGAGTGTCTGAATCGCTTCCATGAGGTTCTGGGTGGGGGCCATGGTGTCCTTTCGGAGGAATTGGCTCTTCGTCCTCTTGAGACACCAGAAAACGCCGCGTATTCCCCTACGGCGTCTCGGGAATAGCTTCGCCGGAAAGTGGTCTATGCAGGTATGAGACGATTCCTGGCCATTCCGACGGCGTTACCTTTCGTGTGGCGATGAGACGCGGGCGACACGACAAGGATCAGATCGCCGAGCTGGCGGCGCTCGCCGACGGATCGCTCGACCCAGAGCGCGGTGCTGCTCTTCGCGAGCAGGTTGCCGCCTCGTCGGAGCTCGCCGACCGTCTGGCGGAGCAGGAGCGCGCGGTCTCGTTGGCTCGAAGCGCTGCGACCGAGGTCGAGGCGCCGCCGGCTTTGCGGGCGCGCATCGAGGCCCAGCGACGTTCCCGCCGAGTGCGGGCGCCGCGCGGTTTTGTCCTCGCCGGCGCAGCCGTGACCGCCGTACTGGTCGTCGCGATCGGGCTCACCGTTCTGCGCTCCGGCAGTTCGAGCGAGCGCTTCCAGGCCGCCCTCGGTCCGACGAAGCTGCTGCCCGCCGCGAGCGGCAACGCGACCCTGACGAAGACCGCTTCGGGGTGGCGAATCCAGCTGAGCGCCACAGGGCTCCCGCGACTCGAGAACGGGCGCTTCTACGAGGCTTGGCTCCGCAACTCGTCCGGCGTGCTCGTTCCCGTCGGGACGTTCAACGACGGCCGCCACGTGACCCTCTGGGCAGGCGTCTCGCCGAAGGACTTCTCGACGCTGACGGTCACGCGCGAGCGGGCCGACGGCGATCAGGGCTCATCGGGCCAGAAGGTGCTCGTCGGGCCCGTCGACACGGGCAGCGGCTAGCCCGCGCCGCCGTCGACTCGACGCACGACTTGCTGACGCGCGCGATAGAGGCGGCTCATGACAGTGCCTTCGTGGATCCGGAGGGCTCTCGCCGCCTCCTTGTACGAGAGGCCCGTGACGTCGACGGCGACGAGGACGTCGCGGAAGTCGTCGGGTAGCGCGGCGATCGCGGCGTAGAGCTCGCCGGCCTCGACCGCGGCCTCGGGATCGCGTGCGTGGGGGTCGGCGACGACGTCGAGCTGCTCGGGCAGCGGACCCGGCCTCAGACGACGGCTCTCGGTCTTGAGCCGGCTGTAGAACGTGTTCCGCAATGCGCGCATGAGGTAGCCGAGGTCGTCCTCGTTGCGGAGCAGGCGGGGCTTCGCCAGCACGCGCGCGTACGTCTCCTGGACGAGGTCCTCGGCGTCCTCGCGCGAGCCGCAAAGCGCCCAGGCCGCCCGGTAGAGACGGTCGAGGTGGTCTCCGAGACGGGCGGGGTCGAGCGTGCGCTCCATCGGAATGCCGGCCGGGAACGGCCGGTGCGTCCGGGCGAGCATAGATCGGCGCTAGGCGACGATGTCCGTTGAGACGACGCTACGCCGCGAGTGACAGCGGCTCCCCGGCGAGAGACGTCGGCAACGAGAAGCGCGTTCGCGCCCGGAGCGCGAGCTTCTCGGCCTGTGCGTCGCCGACGATCAGGATCTCGTCCGCGGGGAACGTCGTCAGCGCGTCGGCGATCGCGAGGAGCGGATCCGGGTCGCCGACCCGACCTTCTGCGTGTACGCCCCGCAGCTCGAACTGCTCGAGATACGCGCGCACCCGCCTCGCGGCGAGGCAGCGTGCGCGATCGTCATCCGAGGCCCAGCGCCGAAGCCACGAGTTGAGCGCCGGCGCGACGACGAGGACGTTCCCGTTCGGAGCCTCGATCGGAGCAACGCCGAGGGCGACGACGAGGACATTCGTCGGGCCGCCGCTTGAAACTGCATCTGCTTCTCGGAGTGTTGGTGCCTTCATGGTCGTGCCTCCCTTCGAACGTTTCACCTTCCGAGTCGGAAGACACCGCTGCGCCGAGGCTATTCCCGGGCCGGCGAAATTCGCTTCCGGGAATAAGCGCCGCCAGCCGGAGTCCCTAGGGCTACGAAGGTCGACTCAACGAAAGGAAGTCATGGACACGAAGAAGAAGATCAATCGTTTGCGTTTCGGCCGGCTGCTCGCGGTTGCCGCACTCGTGCTGGCGAGCGCAGTGGTGGCCTCGAGCGCAAGCGCGGCGACCCACAAGATCCAGCGACCCAAGCTCAAGCGTGGCTCGCTGAACATCGACGGCACGCGGGCGAGTGACAAGATCGCGCTCCGCCTCAAGGCCGGCAATGCCCGGATCCTCCAGGTCGACGTCGGTGACGACGGCAAGGCCGACTTCAGCTTCAAGCGGAAGCTGGTCGCACGGATCAGCGTCCACGCAGGAGCGGGCAACGATCTCGTGCGCATCGACGAACGGAACGGCGTGTTCACCGCGCGGATCAAGACGTTGCTCGACGGCGGAGCCGGAAACGACACGCTCATCGGCGGAGCCGGAGCGGAGACGCTGCTCGGCGGCGCCGGGACCGACCTGGTGGACGGAAACGGCGGCAACGATCACGTCCTGCTCGGGGCGGGCGACGACACGTTCGTCTGGGATCCGGGCGACGGGAGCGACAGCGTCGACGGCGAAGCCGGCACCGACACGCATGGGCTTCAACGGCGCGGCTGTCGCCGAGCACGTCACGGTCTCCGCGAATGGGACACATGTCAGGTTCGCCCGTGACGTCGGCAACGTAGCGATGGACCTCGCGGGCCTCGAGCGGATCGATTTCGACGCCCTCGGCGGGCCCGACGTCGTCACCGTCAACGATCTGAAGAGCACGGAGCTCGCGAACCTGAACCTCGATCTTTCCGGCACCCCGGGTGGGGCGGCCGGCGACGGTCAGCACGACCGCGTCGAGGTGAACGGCACGGATGCGAACGACGCGATCGGGATCAGCGGGAACGCCTCGGGCGTCGTCGTGTCCGGCCTACGGACAATGGTCGCCGTTCAGCATCAGGAGCCGAGTGACGAGCTCGTCGTCCGAGGGCTCGGCGGGAACGACGCGCTGTCGGCGCCGATGCTCGCGGCCCAGGCAATCTCGCTGACTCTGGACGGCGGGGCGGGCGACGACACGATCGCCGGCAGCCAGGGCGCCGACCTCCTGCTCGGCGGCGACGGGAACGACACGATCGACGGCAATGCCGGGGCCGACCGGGCCTTGATGGGCGCAGGCGACGACACGTTCGTCTGGGATCCCGGCGACGGCAGCGACACGATCGAGGGCGAGGCAGGCGCGGACACGATGCGCTTCAACGGCGCCAACGTCGCCGAGCAGGTCGAGCTGTCGGCGAACGGGAACCGGCTCCGCTTCTTCCGCACCCAGGCCAACATCACGATGGACACGGCCGGCGTCGAGCGGGTCGACTTCAACGCTCTCGGCGGAGCGGATCTCGTCACGGTCGACGACCTGACGGGAACCGACGTCACGAGCGTGAACGCGGACCTCGGCGGGGCCGATGGCCAGGCCGACCGCGTGGTCGTGAACGGCACGAACGGCCCCGACCGGATTCGCGTCAACCAGGGCGCAGCCGGCCTCGCCGTCACCGGCCTCACCGCACAGGTGACGCTTCACAACCAGGAGCCGAGCGACGCGCTCGTCGTCAAGGGGCTCGACGGCAACGACGACATCGCGGCGGCCGGCCTCCCGGCTCAGGCGATCGCCCTCACGCTCGACGGGGGCGCCGGAGACGACGAGCTCTTC
The DNA here is from genome assembly GCA_963825795.1 of uncultured Actinomycetes bacterium. Lineage (GTDB taxonomy): Bacteria > Actinomycetota > Thermoleophilia > Gaiellales > Gaiellaceae > VAXT01. The sequence goes on from CAWGVD010000058.1 coordinate 84,498, forward strand.
GGCGGCCTGGGCAACGACATGCTGCTCGGCGGTGACGGGAACGACACGATGGACGGAAGCAAGGGCAACGACGTCGCCCTGATGGGCGCCGGCGACGACAACTTCGCCTGGGATCCGGGCGACGGAAGCGACGTCGTCGAAGGCGGGGACGGCGACGACTCGATGCAGTTCATCGGGGCGAATGTTCCCGAGCAGATCCATGTGACGGCCAACGGCAACCGAGTTCGGTTCTTCCGAGACGTCGGCAACGTGACGATGGATCTCGCGGGGCTCGAGGCGGTCGACTTCCAGGCCCTCGGCGGAGCGGACCTGGTGGACGTCGGCGATCTGACCGGAACCGATCTCGCGAGCCTGCAGGTCGACCTCGGTGAGGGCGACGGAGCGGCCGACCGCGTGGCGGTCGCGGGCACCGACGGCGATGACGCGATCACGGTCAACGGTGACGCGGGCGGCGTGAAGGTCAGCGGCCTGCACACCGGGGTCGAGATCCTGAGTCCCGAGTTCGCGAACGACCGGCTCGACCTCGACACCGGCGCGGGCATCGACACCGTGGACTCGAGCCAACTGGCACCGGGCACGATCCCGCTGTTCCTGGACGGCGTGCCTATCCCGTAGAGCACCAAGAATGCGGCAGTGAAAGCGGGGGCTTCTTCGGAGGCCCCCGCCGACCTGTCGGGGTACGGTGCCCAGCTTGCTCGTCACAGCCGATGACCGCGCGAGCTTCGAGGCTCTCCAGTCGACGATTCAGGGCGACTTGGGCCTCGCCGTTACTCCGATCGGAACGGGTCGGCCGGTCGAGGAGTTGGGGTCGCTTCGAGGCGGCGTCGCGTGGTCGACGATCAAGGTTCCGCTCGCGCTCGCCGTCGCGGCCCGTGCTCCGACCCCGCGGGACGAGGAGCTGATCGACGCCTCGCTGACGGAGTCCGACAACGAAGCCTCGCTCGCCTTGTGGGAGCGGCTCGGGCCGCCCGAGGTCGCCGCTTCGGCCGTGCAGGACGTCCTCGCTGCGGCCGGAGACTCGTCGACGAGGGTCGAAGCCAATGTGCTGCGCCCGGGCTTCACGCCCTTCGGGCAGACGCAGTGGTCGCTCGCGGCTCAGGTGCGGCTGATGGCCGCGTTGCCGGGCCTTCCGCACGCTGACGAGATTCGAGCCCGCATGCGCCGCGTCGTTCCCGAGCAGCGCTGGGGGCTCGGCGTGCTCGGCGAGGACGTGGAGCTCAAGGGTGGTTGGGGCCCGGATCCCGACGGCCGGCACCTCGTCCGGCAGATGGGCATCGCAGGGCCGCTCGCGGTCGCGCTCGCGGCGCATTCCCGCCAGACGGCAGCTTCGAGTCGGGCACGGACATGCTCGATCGCCTGGCGCAGTGGCTCGGCGAGTCGCGGGCTGCCCGATCCACGACCTGAGGCGTGGGCTACGCGACGATCGTGAGCTCGCGCGGCGTCGTGTTCAGTCGCCGACCGCCGTCCTCGGTGACGGCGACGATGTCTTCGATCCGAACTCCGAACTCATCGGGAAGGTAGATCCCGGGCTCGATCGAGAAGCACATCCCGGGCTCCAGCGGGAGCTCCTCTCCTTCGACGAGGTACGGCGGCTCGTGCGCCGTCAGGCCGATGCCGTGCCCGGTCCGGTGGATGAACCGCTCGCCGTAGCCTGCCTCGGAGATCACCCTGCGGGCGGCGCGGTCGATCTCCTGGCACGCGACCCCGGGCCGCACAGCCTCGAAGCCGGCCTGCTGGGCGCGCTGGACGATCTCGTGCACCTTGCGCTCCTCGTCGGTCGGCTCGCCCACGTGCACCGTGCGCGTCGTGTCCGAGCTGTAGCCGTCCACGATCCCGCCGAAGTCGAGGACGACCATGTCTCCCTCCTCGATCACGCGCTCTCCGAACTCATGATGCGGGTTGGCGCCGTTCGGCCCCGAGCCGACGAGGGTGAACTCGACCTCCGAGTGCCCGTGTGCCTTCAGGGCGTCGGCGAGATCCGCAGCGACATCGGCCTCCGTCCGGCCGGAGAAGCGAACCTCGAGGATGTCGTACAAGGCGGCGTCCGCAGCCTCTCCGGCGGCCGTCAGCCGCTCGAGCTCGTCCGGATCCTTGACGGCTCGCAGCGTCGGAAGGGCAGTGGTCATCGACGCGTAGATGGTTTCCGGGAGACGGGCCTGCAGCCCAAGCAGGTGCATTGCCCACGCCGCGTCCGAGATCGCGTATCGGCCTCTCGGGTCGAGGAGCGGCGCGGCCGCCTCGTACGGATCGCTTCCGTCTGCCCAGTCCGAGAGCTCGACGTTCGAGCTCCCGGGTGCCGCCTCCGCATCGGGCCGCTCGAGCGTCGGCACGATCATCGCCGGCTTGCGGTCCGGTGCGACGACGAGCATCGTGAGCCGCTCGGTGATCGCCGTCGGGGCGTACCCGGTGAAGTAGAGGAGGTCGGGGCCGGGCGTGACGAGGACGCCCGAGAGACCCGCCTCCTGGATCGCGCTGCCCGCTCGCTTTAACCGGGCGGCGAAATCCTCGGCGGTGAACGGCCTCGCCATCGGTTCGAGTCTAGTGCGGGCTCCGCTCGGATAGGCTCGCTGCATGTGCTTCGAGCTCGACTCGGTTCCCCCGATCACGCCGATCGAGGGCGGGGCGGTCGACCACAGTGACCTGGAGCTCGAGACCGAGGACGGCAACCGGTTTGCGGCCTTCGCAGCGCTGCCCGAGGAGCCGAGTGACGTCGGCGTCGTGATCCTGCCGGACGTGCGCGGGCTCTACCGGTTCTACGAGGAGCTTGCGTTGCGTTTCGCCGAGCGCGGCATTGCGGCTGTCGCCATCGACTTCTACGGCCGCACGGCAGGCGTCGGCAAGCGCGAGGACGACTTCGAGTACCCGGCGCATCGCGCCCAGACGACCCCGGAAGGAGTCCAAGCCGACGTGCGTGCCGGCGTGGACTGGTTGCGCGACCAGGGGATCGGCGCGATCTTCACGGTCGGCTTCTGCTTCGGCGGCCGGCACTCATGGCTGGCTGCAGCGGGAGGTCACGGCCTGCATGGCGCGGTCGGCTTCTACGGAATGCCGGGCGGCGATTCGCCGAGCCCGATCGACAGCGCGGGGGAGATGGAGGCCCCGATCCTCGCCCTCCAGGGCGGCGGCGACCAGCACATCACTGCCGAGCACAACGCGGAGTTCGACGAGGCGCTGACCGCGGCGGGCGTCGAGCACGAGGTCGTGACGTACCCCGGAGCTCCGCACAGCTTCTTCGACCGCAAACAGGCGGAGTTCGCGGACGCGTCCGAGGACGCCTGGAACCGCACGCTCGCCTTTATCGAGCGCTACCGCTAGCCGTCGCTACTCGTACTGGAGCGCCTCGAGCACGTTCAGCCGAGCGGCGCGGCGCGCCGGGAAGATCGCGGCGATCACGCCGACGAAGATCGCGGCGATCGCGAACACGATCAACTGTACGACCGGCAGCGTGAAGTCGATGAAATCGACACGGGCCACGAGCAGTCCGCCGAGAGCGATCCCGAGCAGGATCCCCAGCGCCCCGCCGATCGCCGAGGTGATCACGCTCTCGTTGCGAATCATCCGCCGTACCTGACGGCGGGTCATCCCGACCGCGCGCAGCATCCCGATTTCACGCGTTCGCTCGAAGACCGTCAGGACGAGCGTGTTCACGATCCCGAAGAAGCTCACGAGGACCGAGAGCGCGAGCAGGACGTAAAGGATGTTGAGCACCGAGCTCAGCCCGGAGATCTGGTTGTCGACGAACTCCTGCCTCGTCTGCACCTTGGCGTTGGGGAACTCCTGCAGCGACCGGTCGAGCGCGGCCTTGTTCGCGTCCGTCTCGCCGCCCTTCATGATCACGAACGAGTAGAGGTTCTGCGGCTGGTCGTTGAAGCGATCCCACGTGTTGGCCGAGATCGTGACCGGCCCGAACGGCGACCCGCCCGTCGGCGGCTTGAAGATGCCCAGCACCCGGAAGGGGGCTGATTCCCCGTTGGGGAAGGTCTCTCGAAACGACGAGCCGACCTTCAGGCCGTGATCGTCCGCGAAGCCCTTGTCGACGAAGGCGCCGTCGTTGCCGAGGCGGGCGAGCACCGCGTCGGAGCCGTCCTCCCAGTCGAGCGAGAAAACTCGGGCCGCCGGGGGGTCGACGGCGGTGGCGTTGAACACGCTGCCGAAGGCCTGCGCCTGGCCGGCCCTGACGCTCCCGACCGCGTCCACGCCGGGCGCCTTGGCCGCCTCAGCCGCGACGCTGACCGGAATCGGCGAGAAGTTGTTCTGGGCAGTGACCGCGTAGTCCGCGTTCTTCCAAAGGTCGTCGACGGCGCTCTTGAACGTGGTGATGATTCCAGCGGCGAGCAGCGTCACGAGCGTGACCAGGGCCAGACCGATCATCAGCGCCGAGGCGGTCGACGCGGTCCGCTGTGGGTTGCGCTGGGTGTTCTCGCGCGCGAGCACCCCGGCGGCGCCGCCCAGCTTCGCCGCGGGCCAGCCGAGCAAGCTCGCGAGCGGGCGAACGAGGCGTTCCGCGAGCAGTGCGACCCCGAGGAAGATCATCAGCGCGCCGACGCCCATCCAGATGAGCAACGAGGTCGTGCTGAGGCCCGGGCCGAAGAGCGCCCAGGACAGGGCAGCAAAGCCGAGAAGGGTCAGGAGGATCGATCCCGGGAGGCGCAGGAACGCGAAGCGGGACTTTGGAAGCGTCGCTCCCTCGCGAACCGCGGCGAGCGGTGGCACGCGGGTCGCGCGGAGAGCGGGCCGGAGGCTGGCGACGAGCGTGACGAGGATGCCCGCAGCGAGCGCGATCGCCACCGCGGTCCCGGTCAGGATGAGACCGCTGTTCGGCAACGTGAAGCCCACGGCGTCGAAGAGCGCGAAGAGGCCTTTCGCCAGCGCGACGCCGAACGCGAGCCCGACCAGTGAGGCCAGCACGCCCATGACGAGCGCCTCGATCATGATCGTGGTCAGGATCTGGCGACGCGACGCGCCTACGGTTCTCAGGGTCGCGAACTCCCGGGTCCGCTGCGCGATCGTGATCGAGAGCGAGTTGGCGATCACGAAGCTGCCGACGAAGAGGGCGATCCCGCCGAACGCGAGCAGGAAGCCGCGCAGAAACGAGATGAAGCCGTTCGTCTCGGACGCGTCGTCCTTGGCCTGTTGCGACGCGGTCTTGACCTGGGCGGTCGGCGGCAACACCCCCTGGACCTCGCTGACGAGTTGTTCGTCCGCGACGCCGGGCTTCGCGGCGACCGCGATCTCGTCCAGCCGGCCGCGCTTGTCGAACAGCTCCTGGGCGGTCGGCAGGTCGAAGCCGGAGAGCGTGGCGCCGCCGATCGTCGAGACGGAGCCGAAGCGGACGAATCCCGAGATACGGAGCCTCCGTGCCGGCCCTGCGGCCTGAACCGCGACCGGCTGTCCGATCTTGAAGTGCTCTTTCTTCGCAGTCGACTCGTCGATCACCACGTCGCCCCGCTGCGGCCACGATCCTTCGACGAGCTTGAGCGGGTTGAAGCGCGACGCGCCGTTCGCGATGCTGAAACCGAGGTTCGGCGCGCCGCCGTAGACGATCGCCTTGCCGTTCTTTCCGATCAGCTGCGCCTGGCCGTTCACGCTGCCGTCGGCCGCCTCGACGTCGGGCAGGCCGCGCACCGTCCCGAGGAGAGAGGCGTCGAGCGTCGGTGCCGTCGACCCGGCGTCGGTCGAGATGTCGAATGCCGTCTTGCCGCTGATCACTGCGTTCGACCCCTTGCGGACGTCGGTGAAGATCGAGTTGAAGGCCTTGTCGATCGAGTCGGTCAGCATGAAGGTGCCGGCGACCATCGCGACGCCGAGGACGATTGCGATCGCGGTCAGCGCGGTCCGGAGTTTCCGTCCCAGCAGTCCTTTGAGCGCAACGCGGATCATCGGAGCGATGGTACTGACGGCCGGTTGACCGGCTTTCGGTTCAGCCTGAGAGCCCGACTAGGCGCATCACGACGACGGGCCGCGTGAAGCCCTTGAGCCGCAGCACGGGAACGGGCTCGGTCGCGACTCGTCCCTCGAGCGAAGCGTCAGTACGCTGGCTGAGCAGGATCTCGCCGGGAGCGGCTGCGTCGCTCAGCCGTGAGGCAAGGATGACCGCATTGCCGATAGCGCCGTACTCGTAGCGCCCTTCGAACCCGATCCGGCCGAGCGTCGCGTAGCCGGTCGCGATCCCAATGCCCAGGCCGAGGTCATAGCCACGCTTGCGCCAGTCCGCGGCGAGGGTCGTGAAGCGCTCGGCCAGCGTCGCAGCGGTGCGCACGGCCGCGAGTTCGTGATCGTCGATCTCGACCGGATCGTTGAAGAAGGCCATCAACCCGTCGCCCGCGAAGTGCTCGATCGTGCCGCCATTCGCAACGACCTCCTCGCCGGCGGCCGTGTGGTACTCCCGCAGGATGCGGAACACCTCTTCTGGCTCGGCCGTCTCGGCGAATGCCGTGAAGCCGCGCAGGTCGAAGAAGAGCGCGGTGATCTCCTGCCGGTGAGCTGCTAGGAGTTGCTCGCCCTCGTTGCTCGAGAGCAGGTCGGCGGCCTGCGGCGCAAAGCGCGCGAGCTCGGTCTTCTGCCGCTCGACGGTCTGGAAGAGACGCACGTTCTCGATCGCGATCACGACGAAGTCGGCGAACGTCTCGATCAACCTGATCTCGGCGTCGGAGAAGGGCCGCACCTCGTTCCGGGCGACTGCGATCGCACCGATCGGCTCGCCGTCGCGCATCATCGGAACGCCGAGCGCCGTCCGGTAGCCGCCGAGCCTTTGCAAGTCGGGGAGGGCGTATGCCGGATCTTCGAGCACGTCCTGGATGTGGACGACCTGCTTGTGGAGCAGCGTCCGGCCGACGATCGACCCCTGTTCCGGGACATAGACGCGCTCGCGAACCAGCCGCTCGTACTCGGGCGTCATGCTCGTAAAGGCCGCAATCCTGTACTCGTCGGTATCCCCGTCGTGGCGGGCGATGTTGCCGGTGTCCGCGCGGCAGAGTCGAACCGCGCGATCGATCACCGTCTGCAGCACGGCGTCGAGGTCGAACGTCGTCCGCGCGATCGTCTGGATGACGTCGTGAACCGCAGCCTCGCGCTCCTCGGCTGACGCGTCGCCTTCGAGTGTTCCGGCGTCGCTCACGCCGGCCATTTTCGCGGATCAGACGCTATTGCTCGTAGCGCTCGACGATCTCCGGGTCGCGTGCGTGAGCCGCGTCCGGGTCCTGTCCGGACTCGCGCAACGCGCGGCGCTGCCTGAGCAGGTCCCAGCACTGGTCGAGGCTGACCTTGAGCGACTCGAGCCGGTTGTGCTCGTCCGCGTTCAGGCCGCCTTCGCCGACTCGGTCGTAGAGCTCGTGCTCCTCGGCGACGAGGGTCTCGATGCGTTCGTGGATCTGTGTGTCGTCCATGCCGTGAGCATGCCACAGGCGAATAGCGCTGCGGCGCCCGCCGTTGTGATGGGATACACGCACTCTGCGGAAGGAGGAATTCATGGGATTGAGCATTGGCGACACGGCACCGGACTTCGAGGCGGACTCGACAGAAGGCCCGATCCGATTCCACGACTGGGTCGGCGACTCGTGGGCGGTGCTGTTCTCGCACCCGAAGGACTTCACGCCCGTCTGCACGACCGAGCTCGGCTACATGGCACGGATCAAGCCCGAGTTCGACCGGCGGAACGTGAAGATCATCGGCCTCTCCGTCGACACGACGAGCGACCACGCGGGTTGGGCGAAGGACATCGAAGAGACCCAGGGCGAAGCGCCGAACTACCCGATCATCGGCGACGCGGACTTCGAGGTCTCGAAGCTCTACGGGATGCTGCCGTCCGAGACGTCCGGGGATCCGGGCGACCGGACTCCGATGGACAACCAGACCGTCCGGAACGTCTTCGTCGTCGGGCCGGACAAGAAGGTGAAGCTGATCCTCATCTACCCGATGACGACCGGCCGCAACTTCGACGAGGTGCTGCGCGTCATCGACTCGCTCCAGCTCACGGCGAACCACAAGGTGGCGACACCGGTCAACTGGCGCAAGGGCGAGGACGTGATCATCGCCGGCTCGGTCTCGGACGCCGAGGCGAAGGAGATCTTCGGCGAGTGGGATGCGCCGAAGCCGTACATCCGGGTCGTGCCGCAGCCGGAGCAGGAGTCCGCTGCGGTTGGAACGACCTAGGGCGAATGCGACGAGGGACAGCCGGCAGCGGAGGCTGTCCCTCGAAAGCTCTCTGATGGGCGACCTGCTCCGCGACGTGCTCGAGGACGACATCGCCGTCTTCTTCGAGCAGCAGAACGACCCGGAAGCGGTTCGCATGGCTGTGTGGGTGCCGAGGGAGCGCGACGCCTTCTACGAGCACTGGCACCGGATCCTCGCCGACGACGAACTGGTCGCGAAGACGATCGTCTCCGGGGACGAGGTCGTAGGCAACATCACGAGCTGGAGCCGGGACGGAAAGCGCCTCGTCGGCTACTGGCTCGGCCGCGAGTTCTGGGGGCAGGGCCTCGCGACCCGGGCGCTGGCGGAGCTCGTCGCCGAGCTGGAACGGCCGCTCTACGCGGAGGTCGCGACCACGAACACCGGCTCGATCAGGGTGCTCGAGAAGTGCGGGTTCCAGGTCGTCGGCAGCGAAACCGAGCAGGACGAGACGTTCGGGGAGATCGAGCTCCTCGTGATGAGGCTCGTTGGCTAGGGTGAAAGACGTGCAGACGACGCCTGCCGCACAGGAGCTCGAGGCCCAGTTCGAGCAGTACCGCGGCGAGCTGATCGCTCACTGCTACCGGATGCTTGCGTCGCCTTTCGAGGCTGAGGATGCCGTGCAGGAGACGTTCATCCGCGCCTGGCGCGCGATCGACCGCTTCGAGGGCCGCTCTCAGCTGCGCTCGTGGCTCTACAAGATCGCGACGAACGTCTGCCTCGACATGCTCAGCGGCCGCGAGCGGCGTGCGCGTCCGATCGATCTCGGCCCGTCGCACGAGCCGGTCGAGGAGAGCCTGAACTCGCTCCCCGAGGCGACCTGGGTTCAACCGATCCCCGACCCTGCCGTGGTCGCGGAGTCGAACGAGACGACGCGGCTTGCGCTCGTCGCCGCCCTCCAGCACCTCCCGCCCCGCCAGCGGGCCGTCCTCATCCTCTGCGAGGTCCTGCGCTGGAAGGCGAGCGAGGTCGCGGAGCTGCTCGACACGAGCGTCGCGTCGGTGAACAGCGCGCTCCAGCGGGCGCGGGCCACGCTCGAGGCGAGCAACCTCGAGCTGGGCGACGCCTCGCGCTCGGTCGACGAGGCCGACGCGGAGCTCCTCGCGCGCTACGTCGAGGCGTTCGAGGCGTACGACATGGACGCTCTCACCTCGCTCATCCAGGAAGACGCGATCCAGTCGATGCCGCCGTTCGACATGTGGCTCGAGGGGCGCAGCGACATCTTCGAGTGGTGGTTCGGGCCCGGCATCGCGTGCAAGGGATCCCGCGTGATCCCGACCGTAGCCGCGAACGGCGCACCTGCGTTCGGCCAGTACAAGCCGAGCGACACCGGCAGCGGCTACGACCCGTGGGCGCTCCAGGTGCTGGAGATCGAGGACGGCAAGATCGTGGAGTTCACGTTCTTCCTCGAGACCGAGACGCTCTTCCCGCTCTTCGGGCTACCGCCCCGCATCGACGCCTAGCGCCTCGGTCAGCCCCATGAACGCGATCAGCTCGACGAGCTCGGGCGTTACCTGCCGGAGCACGAGGCGTGAGCCTTCGCGACGGAGCATGAGGGCGAGCCGAGCGAGGGAGTCGACCGTGGCGGCGGTCGGTCGCGCGCCGCTGAGGTCGCACACGTAAGCAGGCATATCGGTTCATGTAAGACGGCTGTACAGCGCCGAATTCATCGGCGGGACGACCGATGACTTCCGATTCGTTCGAACGTCTTAAGACTTGAAATTCGACGACAAGGAGACGCTTAGCGAATGAGCAACCTCGACGCCCGTAGCCGCTGGCTCGCCCTCTACGTCCTCTGCCTGGCGAGCCTGATGATCGTCCTCGACGTCACGATCGTCGGCGTCGCGCTGCCTTCGATCAAGGACGACCTTGGTTTCAGCGACACGTCGCTCGCGTGGGTGGTGAACGCCTACCTGCTCACGTACGGCGGTTTCCTGTTGCTTGGCGGCAGGCTCGGCGACCTCTACGGCCATCGGCGACTTTTCCTGATCGGAATCAGCGTGTTCACGCTGGCTTCGCTCCTGTGCGGCCTGGCGACCTCGCAGGGCTTCCTCGTCGTCGCGCGCAGCGTCCAGGGCGTCGGCGGCGCGGTCGCCTCGGCGGTCTCGCTCTCCCTGATGGTCAATCTCTTCACCGATCCGGGCGAGCGCGCGAAGGCGATGGGCATCTTCGGGTTCGTCGCGGCCGGCGGCGGGAGCATCGGAGTCCTCCTCGGCGGAATCATCACCGACCTCATCAGCTGGCACTGGATCTTCCTCGTCAACGTGCCCATCGGAGCGTTCGTCATCCTGATTTCGCTTCGGTTGCTGCCGGAATCGCGCCTGCCGGCGGCGAGCAAGCGCCTCGACATTCCGGGAGCGGTGACCGTGACCACCGCACTGATAATCGCCGTCTACGCGATCGTCAACGGGAACGAGGTCGGCTGGGCGACGTTCCGGACGCTCGGCCTACTCGGCCTGTCCGGAGCCTTGCTCGTGACCTTCCTTTTCATCGAGACCCGCAGCTCGTCTCCGTTGGTGCCGCTGCGGCTCCTACGCATGCGCAACATGGCGACGGCCGACGTGGTCGGCGTGCTCTGGGCAGCTGCGATGTTCGCGTGGTTCTTCATGTCGGCGCTCTACATGCAGCTCGTCCTCGGATACAGCCCACTCGAGATTGGGCTCGCGTTCCTGCCGGCGAACCTGATCATGGCCGCGCTCTCGATCGGCCTGTCGGCGAAGCTCGTGATGCGGTTCGGGTTCAGGGCCCCGCTGGCGACGGGCCTCGGCCTCGCCGCCGCCGGGCTCCTGCTCTTCACGCGGGCGCCGGTCGACGGCACCTTCGTAGTCGACATCCTCCCGAGCATGATCCTGCTCGGCTTGGGCGCCGGCATGGCCTTCAACCCGGTGCTGCTGGCCGCCATGAGCGACGTTGCCCCGGAGGAAGCAGGGCTCGCCTCAGGGATCGTCAACACCTCGTTCATGATGGGCGGCGCGGTCGGCCTTGCAGTTCTGGCAAGCACCGCGGACTCACGCACGGCGAACCTGCTCGACGCGGGTGAGTCGCAGGCGAGCGCTCTGACCGGGGGCTACCACCTCGCGTTCCTCGTCGGCGCGCTGTTCGCCGGCGGGGCCGCGGTCATCGGCGGGCTGCTCCTGCGGAACCAGCCGATGCCCGGCCACGAGCAGGCTCCGGCCGGAGCGCCTGCACTAGAGACCGACTAAGGCCTTAACAAGGGACAGGCCCTAACAAGGGACAGGCCCTGGGGTTAGTCGCCGTGCCAGGAGTCCCAGAGCGCGGCGTAGGAGCCGCCCTGCGCGACGAGCTCTGCGTGCGTTCCGACCTCCTCGAGCAGCCCGTCCTCGACGACGGCGACCCGATCCGCGTCGTGCGCCGTGTGCAGACGATGGGCGATCGCGACCACGGTGCGCCCCTCGAGCACGGAGGCGAGCGAGCGCTCGAGATGACGTGCCGCGCGCGGGTCGAGCAGTGACGTGGCCTCGTCGAGGACGAGCGTGTGGGGGTCGGCGAGCACGAGCCGAGCAAGCGCGACCTGCTGAGCCTGAGCGGGCGTCAACGGGTGGCCGCCGGCTCCGACGACGGTGTTCAGCATCTCCGGCAGCACCTGCACCCAGTCGAGCGCGTCGACCGCCGCGAGCGCGTCCACGAGCTGCTCGTCCGTCGACTCCGGGCGCGCGAGCCTGAGGTTCTCGGCCAGCGTGCCGACGAAGACGTGCTGCTCCTGCGTGACGAGCGCGACCTCCTTGCGCAGCGTGTCCAGAGGGAGGTCGACGAGCCGCACGCCGCCGACCTCGACGAGGCCCTCGCGTGGCGGGTGAATCCCGGCGAGCAGGCGTCCGAGCGTCGACTTGCCCGCGCCGGAAGGCCCGACGACCGCGACGCGCTCGCCCGGCTCGAGGTCGAGGTCGATCCCGTGCAGGACGTCTCGATCCGCGTAGTACGCGTAGCGCACGTCCTCGGCGCGCATGCGCTCGTTCTCGGGCTCGTCGTCCTTCGCCTCGCGGTCGGGCGGCACGCGGACGATTCCGACGAGGCGCGCGAACGACGTCGCGCCGACCTGGATCTCGTCGAGCCAGGAGATGAGCCGGTCGACCGGGTCGGCGAGCTTGACCATGTACAGCGAGACGGCGGTCACCTCGCCGATCGAGGCCTGGCCCTGCGAGACGAGGTAGCCGCCCCAGGCGAGAGCGGTCGCGACCGGGAGGACGTACGCGAACTCGGCGGTCGGGAACCAGACCGTCCGCAGGAAGAGGGTCCGCATCTCCGCGCGATAGGCGTTGTCGAGGTCGTCGTCGATCCGCCGGACACGCTTCTCACGCAGGTTCAGGGCGTCGACGGTGCGCCCGCCCTCGACCGTCTCGCTGACGGTGCCGGCGAGGGTCGCGTACGACGCCCGTTCCCAGAGGTACCCGGCGGGCGCCCGTTTCAGGTACCAGCGGGTGCTGAAGAAGAGCAGCGGCACTCCGACGATTGCGGGCAGGGCGGCGAGCGGGTTGACCCAGAGCGCGGCGGCGACGGTGAGCACGGTCGTGATCCCGGCGATCAGCGTTTCCGGGACGGCGAAGCGGACGGTGCGCGCGAGCGAGTCGACGTCGGCGGTCGTGCGCGAGACGAGGTCGCCGGTCCCGGCGCGCTCGACGGTCGAGAGCGGCAGCGCGAGCACGCGGCGCATGAAGTCCTCGCGCAGCTCGGCGAAGATCTTCTCCGAGAGCACGAACGAAGCCCGGCGCGCGAACCAGGTGAGGATCGTCTCGACGATCAGGAAGATCGCGAGCAGGCCGATGATCTCGTCCACGTGCCTCGTCGTCGTGCCGTCCTGCACGGACTGGACGAGCGCGCCGAGGAACGCCGGTCCCGCGAGGCCGGCAGTCGCGGCGGCCGCGTGCAGGCCGACCACGCCGAGCAGCGCCCGCCGGTTGCGGCGCCCCAGCCGGCGCGCCTGCGCGCGCAGCTCGTCGCCGGATGCGATCGGAAGCAGCTCGTTCACAGGTCCTCACCCCGGGTCACGGTCCAGCGGTAGCCCTCGTGCGCGGACAGCAGCTCGCGGTGCGTCCCGTCGGCGACCACCTGCCCGTCCTCGACGAAGAAGACGCGGTCGGTCTGGTCGAGCATCAGCGGGCTGGCGGTGATGACGACCGTCGTCTTGCCGTCCCTCGCCTCGCGCAGGCGCCGCGCGATGCGGGCCTCGGTGTGCGCGTCGACCGCGCTCGTCGGCTCGACGAGGACGAGCACCTCGGCGTCGGAGAGGAGCGCGCGTGCGAGCACGAGCCGCTGGCGCTGGCCGCCGGAGAAGGAGCGGCCGCGCTCGTCGACGTACGCGTCCAGGCCCTCGGGCAGCGCCTCGACGACGTCTTCGGCGTTCGCGACCGCGATCGCGGTGTGGATCCGCTCGTCGTCCCCGTCGGCGCGCTCCCAGGGGTCGAGCTCCCGGCGCAGGGTGCCGGAAAAGATGACCGGGTCGGCCTCGCTGACGACGATCCGGCGGCGCACCGCATCGATCGAGAGCGCAGTGAGCGGGACGTCGCCGAGGTGGACGCCGTCGTGATCGCCGAAGCGGCCGAGACGGTCCGCGATCGCCGCAGCCTCGTCGGGCTGAGCCGAGACGAGCCCGATCAGGCGCCCCGGCTCGACGCGAAGCCCCGAGCTGTGATCGTGGAGAGGGACGAGAGCGGCGGGCTCGGCGACGGGACGGGCCGTCTCGGCGATCTCGGACTTGACCGCGAGGATCGCGAGCATGCGCTTCGCGCCGACGTACGAGCGCGTCAGCTTGTCGACCGCCTCCGCCGCCGTTCGCAGCGGCAGCACGAGGAACGCGGCGTACCCGTAGAAGGCGACGAGCTCGCCCGTGTCGATCTTCCCGGCCAGCGCAAAGCGGGCGCCGAGCCACGTGACCAGGACGACGAAGACTCCGGGGATGAACACCTGGGCGGCGTCGAGCGTGGACTGGGGGAGAGCGACCCGAACGCCCGCCTGGCGCACCTCCTGCGAGCGGGTGCGGTAACGGTTGAAGAACGCCTGCTCGCCGCCGATTCCCCGCAGCACGCGCAGCCCGGCGGCCGTGTCGGCGCCGAGCGCGGTCAGCTTGCCGACCTCCTCGCGCTGCACGGCCTGCCGCGCCTGGAGCGGTTTGATCACGAAGCCCATCAGCAGGACGAGCACCGGCACCCCGAGCAGGACGACGAGCCCGAGCGCGACGGAGGAGGAGAGCAGGATGATCGCGACGACGATGTACGAGACGAACGCGCCGGCCAGGCGCGCGGTGATGTCGAACGCTCCACCTGCCCGCATCGCGTCGTTCGAGACGGTGGCGACGACCTCGCCCGTCGAGTGTCCCTTCTTGATCGCCGGGCCCGTGCGCGCGGCGTGGTGCGCGACGATCTGGGCCATCCGGAAGGAGGCCTGGAGCCAGTTCGAGACAGCGCATCGGTGTCGCATCACCCCCGCGGCGGCGGTGGTCGCACCGAGCCCGAGCAGGATCAGCGACCACTGCACGAGCGCCTGATTGTCGTTGTCGACGATGCCTTTCTGGATCGCCTTGCCGATCGCGGCAGGCATCAGCGCCTGCGAGACCATCCAGATCACGCCGAAGGTGACCCCTGCGAGCAGGGTCGTCCACTGGAGCCGCGCGACCCAGAGCAGGAAACGCAGCGGCGACCGGGTGTCCGGGTTGCCGGGGTCGGTGAAGGGGAGCTTGATCATGGGTGTCGCTGCACAGAGAACTACGCGCCGGAGGCACGCCGTTTGATCGTACCCGTAGCCTCAGCCGGGGTCTAAGCGGCGAGCGTTGCGGGCGCGTCGAGGAGGTGCTCGAGCGCGTGGAGATCCGGCTGACGCGCGGAGTGGATCCGGCCGCGAATCTGGAGCGCAAGCACTCCGTCGGGCGTCAGGCGCCGGCGCGCGGCGGCGACCAGACGTCGTACGAGCCCGAGCCCGTCACCCTCGGCGAAGACGGCGCTCACCGGCTCCGACGGCAAGCTCGGGATAGCCCTGGCGCTCGCCGAGCGGAAGGTACGGCAGGTTGGCGACGATCACGTCCGCGGTCCCCGGGAACGGATCGAGCAGGTTCCCGCACCGCACGGTGACGCGGTTGTGGAGCCCGGCCCGGCGCGCATTCAGCCTGGCCAGCTCCACCGCAGCCGCGCTGACGTCCGTCGCCCAGACGGCTGTGTGTGGCGCCGTTTCGGCGATGGCGAGCGCGATCGCGCCGGAACCGGTGCCCACGTCGACGACCACGCCGGGCCGGCCCTCGAGGTGGTCGGTCGCGCAGACGACGAGGCCCGTGCTCGTTTCCCGAGGGGTCATGACGCAGGGGCTGGTGACGAGCTCGAGCCCGCCGAACGTGGCGGTGGTCTCCATGTCAGGTTCTTTATACCAGAGAAACGTATTTAGAAACTTACCGCTTGGTCAGCTCGAGCACGACCTTGCACGACGCATGGTCGTCGAAGCAGTCACGCGTTTCGCAGCGAACCTCGCCGACCTCGACGCCCTCCAGCGCACAGCTTGCGAGCCCGGCCCACATCCCGCGGTCGATCTCGACGGCCTCCGGGCGGGCGCGCACGAGCGGGCGCAGCGGGCACGTGGGTGTAGCGATCACCGCTCCCTGCTCGTCTGCGTGCTCGAGCGAGGCCTGATACCCGAGGCGCCGGACCGCGGCGCACACGCGTTCGAACCCCGTCTCGAGGCTTTTCGCGGGCCGCAATCGTGCGGTTCGCGCGAGCTCGCGCCCGAAGTTGACGCCGACTTCGCGGAGCGGCTCTTCGCCGCCGCGGGCGACGAGCGCGTCCACGAGCAGCCCTGCGAGCGACTCGTTCTGATCGGGGAACTCGATCGACTCGAGCTGTGGGAGGACAGAGTAGGTCTTGGCCGGCCTGCCGGCGCCCGGCCCGGAGCGTCCGGTGCGCCGTTCGTAGCCGACGGCGAGCAACCCCGCTTCGACCAGCCGCTCGAGCCGGGAGCGGGCGACGTTCCGGTGCAGCCCCTTGGCCTCGGCGAGCTCGTCGGCTGTCACCGGACGGGCATGGCTCCTCGCGAAGAGCAGGGTCTCGCGGAGCTCGGGATCGCCGACTGCAGCCAGGTGGTCCATCTCTAACTCCAACGTAGCAGGAGTTACAGAACAGGTTGCGTGCGCGGGAGGATCAGGTCGAAGCGCGCACCGTCGCCCGACGGGTCATAGAGGAGATCGCCTCCATGCGCCCGCGCGTACGCCCGCGCAATCGACAGCCCGAGGCCGCTGCCCTGGCCGACGGAGCCGCGCTCGAACCGCTCGAAGAGCCGCGGGACGAGCTCGGTCGGGACGCCTTCGCCTCCGTCCTCGATGCTCAAGCGGAAATACCTGTCGCGTGACTGGACACTGAGGATGACGGGCGGCTCCCCGTACTTGACGGCGTTCCTGACGAGGTTGCCGAAGATGCGCTCCAGCGCGGCACGGTCCGCCTCGACCTCGAGCTCGGCGGGGACGTCGATCCGAACGTCCGCCTCGGGCGCGGTGTCAGCTGCGATGCCGGCGAGCAGTTCGCGCAGGTTGAGCGGCTGCGGCTCGATCCGGATGGCCTTCTCGTCGAGCCGGGACAGATCGAGCAACTGCTCGATCAGGGTTCGGAAGCGGACGGCCTGCTCCCACAGCGTGTCCTCGAGCTCCTCGCGGGTCTCGGGTGTGAGCTTGTCTCGCTGGTGCTTGAGCGTCACCGCGATCCCGTAAATCGATGTCGCCGGCGTGCGCAGCTCGTGCGACGCGATCGCGACAAAGTTGAGCTTCATCTGGTTGAGCCGGACGAGCTCGTCATGGAGCCTCGCCCCCTCGATCGCGATCGCGGCTCGCGAGGCGACGAGCTGCAGCAGCTCCTGATCCTCGGAGTCGAAGAAGCGCGGCGTGAGCGTCCCAACGTGGAGCACTCCGATCACACTGTCGGACGCGATCAGCGGCACTCCGAGCATGCTCTTGACGCCCTTTTCGCGGAGGATCGGGTTCAAGACATTCGCGTGGTCGACATCGTCGAGCACGATCGGGCGTGCCTCGGCCGCGACCCGGCCTGCGAAGCCGCCGCCGACCGGGATGCGCACGCCCTGTTCGACCTCCTCTTCGAGCCCGACGGCCGCCCTGGCGACGAGCTCGTTCGTCGCCTCGTCGAGCATCAGCACCGCGGCCGTGTCGACCTGCAGGATGCTTCTCAGCCGCACGAGCAACTCGCCCACGAGCTCGTCGAAGCCAAGGTTTGCGAGCGTCGTCTCCATCACGGAATGAACCTGTTCGAGCCGCGTCCGGCCACGGCGCTCGGCTTCGAACAGGCGAGCGTGCTCGATCGCGACGGCCACGCGGTCGGCGACGACCTCGAGGAGCTCGACGTCGTCTTTCGTGAACTCGCGGGGCGTGAGCGTGCCTACGTGGAGCACGCCGAGAACCTCGTTCCCGAAGACGAGTGGGACTCCGGCGAGGCTCTTGATGCCCTTCTCGCGCAGGATCGGGTTCAGCACGTCCGCGTGGTCGACGTCGTCGAGCACGATCGGCCGCCGCTCCGCCGCGATCCGGCCCGCGAACCCGCCGCCGATGGGGATCCGCACGCCCCGTTCGACCTCTTCCTCGAGCCCGACCGCCGCGCGCGCGACGAGCTCGTTCCGCAGCTCGTCGCGGAGGAGGACAGCGGCCGTGTCGGCGCCGAGCACGTCCCGGATGCGCACGAGCAGCTCGGCGAGGAGATCGTTCAGGTCCAGGTGCGTGAGAGCGGCATCCGTGACGAGCTGGATCCGCCACAACCGCTCGACGTCACGAGAGTTGGCCACGGCGACAAGGATAGGCGGCTCTCTGGCTGAGCCACGCGCGCGGCTGCGGCCTCGAGATGCGTTGTTACGCTCAGCAACATGAGCCGGTCAGTCATCGTCGCCACCGCGCGAACGCCGTTCGGGAAGCTCGGCGGCGGCCTCTCCGGATACAAGGCGCCGGAGCTCGGGGCGATCGCCATCAAGGCTGCGCTCGAGCGCGCCGGCGTCGAGCCGAACGAGGTCGAGTACGTGATCATGGGCGAGGTGCTCCAGGCGGGTGTGGGCCAGGCGCCGGCCCGGCAGGCCGCGATCGCGGCGGGCATCCCGAAGGAGGTCGGGTCGGACACGGTCAACAAGGTCTGCGCCTCGTCGATTCGGGCGGTTGAGATCGCGGACACGATGATCCGCGCCGGCGACCACGAGTTGATCGTCACGGGCGGCATGGAGTCGATGTCGAACGCGCCGTACCTGCTCGAGAAGGCGCGCTTCGGCTACCGGCTCGGCGACGGGACGCTGATCGACTCGATGACGCACGATGGGCTGGTCTCGACGTTCGACGGGCGCCACATGGTCGAGCAGGCGTCGTTCGTGAGCCGCGAGCTGGGGATCGCGCGCGAGGAGCAGGACCGCTGGGCGCTGCGCTCGCACGAGCGCGCCGTGGAGGCGATCGACGACGGGCGGTTCGCCGACGAGATCGTTCCCGTCGGCGATGTCTCGGTCGACGAGGGGCCGCGGCGGGACACCTCGCTCGAGAAGCTCGCCGCGCTCCCGCCGGTGTTCGATCCCGACGGCACGACGACCGCCGGCAACGCGCCGGGAGTGAACGACGGCGCGGGAGCCGTCATCGTCACGAGCGAGGAGTTTGCGAAGCGGCGCGGGCTCGAGGTGCTGGCGACGATCGTCTCGCAGGGCTACGTCGCCGACGATTTCGCCTATCTCGCGCGGACGCCGGCCAAGGCGGGGGCGATCGCGCTCGGGAAGGCCGGCAAGACGATCGACGACGTCGAGCGCGTCGAGTTGAACGAGGCGTTCTCGTCGGTCGTGCTCAACTCGGCGAGGTTGCTCGGCGCGGACGAGGAGAAGGTGAACGTGAACGGCGGCGCGGTCGCGCTCGGGCATCCGATCGGCGCCTCTGGCGCGCGGATCCTCGGCACGATGGTGCACGAGCTGCGCCGAAACGGCGGCGGCCTCGGCCTCGCTGCGATCTGCTCCGGCGGCGGCCAGGGCGACGCAATCCTGCTCGAGGTCTAAAGAGACCTGTCCCAATCGAACCTGTCGGGCGTCTGACACCCGACATGGCCGATCCGGACACGTCAGGTGCCTGGCACCGGACATGGCTCGAACGGGCGTCCCTCGGTCGAGGGAACTTGCGTCCGCGGCGCTATCTCACGGGCGAACGAGCGGTCTAACTGACTGAGATGTTCTGCGGCTTCTGGCGTACGCCGCCGCGCCGGCCGGCGTTTGCCGGGCGGCTGGCGGTCCTGCTCTGCGTGCTCGTCGGTCTCTTTGCCGGATCGGCGACCCCTGCTCGGGCGTACGTCTGCGCGCCGAACTCGGCCCACGCGCCTCGCGTTGCGGGTCAGACGGCCTGCGACCGCCCCCGGGCCCCGGTCTGGCGCAAGCACGGCGACGCGGATGCGATGTCCTTCGTGTTCTTCATCGGAACGGTCTGCGCGGTCCTGGTGATCCCGGTCGCCTTCGGCCGGCGCGAAGAGCTGCCGCCCGAGTAGCCTCCGCGCGTGGATTTCGAGCACGTCCTCGTCGTCGGCGCGGGCCAGATGGGCGGCGGAATCGCCCAGGTCGTCGCGGGCTCGGGCCGGCGCGTCTCGCTCTACGACGCGGCCCCCGGTGCCGTCGAGCACGGGCTGGAGACGATGCGCCGCAGCCTCGGGAAGCTCGCGGAGAAGGGCGGGCCCAACCCCGACCAGGTGCTCGACCGCGTCGAGCCGGTGGACGACCTCGTCCCCGCGGACCTGATGGTCGAGGCCGTGATCGAGGACGCCGCCGTCAAGGAAGACGTCTTCCGCCGCGCGGACGAGACGCTCCCGTCCGAGGCCGTCCTCGCGTCGAACACGTCGTCGATCCCGATCTCCACGCTCGCGGCCGCGACCGGCCGACCGGACCGCGTGATCGGCATGCACTTCTTCAACCCCGTCCCGATGATGTCGCTCGTCGAGGTCGTCCGCGGCAAGGAGACCTCCGACGAGACCGCCGCCGCGATCATCGAGCTGGCGCGCGAGCTCGGCAAGACACCGGCCGTCGCGAACGACTTCCCCGGCTTCGTCTCGAACAGGATCCTGATGCCGTTCATCAACGAGGCCGTGTGGGCGCTCCACGAAGGAGTCGCCGAGCCGGAGGCGATCGACACGATCGCGAAGCTCGGGTTCGCGCACCCGATGGGCCCGCTCGCGCTCGCCGACCTGATCGGCCTCGACACCTGCGTCGCGATCATGGAGGTGCTCCGCGACGGTTTCGGCGACGACCGCTACGAGCCGTGTCCGCTCCTCCGCGAGCACGTCGCCGCGGGCCGCCTGGGCCGAAAGTCGGGCGAAGGCTTCTACTCTTACTCGTAGTGGACTTCGAGCTCAGCCCCGAGCAGAAGGAGATCCAGGCGCTGGCGCGAGAGTTCGCCGCGGCCGAGATCGAGCCGCACGCTGCCGAGTGGGACCGCGAGCACCGCTTCCCGAAGGAGGTCTTCGGCAAGCTCGCCGAGCTCGGGCTGATGGGCGTCTGCGTGCCCGACGAGTACGGCGGCGCCGGCGCGGACTTCCTGTCCTACATCCTCGTCCTCGAGGAGCTCTCGCGGGGCGACGCCGGAGTGGGCGTCACCGTCGGCGTGCACACGAGCGCCGCCACGCTCCCGATCCTCACCTTCGGCACCGACGAGCAGCGCTCGCGCTTCGTTCCGCCGCTCGCGCGCGGCGAGCTGATCGGCGCCTTCGCGCTCACCGAGACGGAGGCGGGCTCGGACGCGGGCTCGCTCCGCACCGCCGCCGAGGCGAACGGCGACGGCTGGCGCATCTCCGGGACGAAGCAGTTCATCTCCACGGCCGAGCACGCCGGCACGTTCCTGCTCTTCGCGCGCACCGACCCGGACACACCCGGCGCGCGCGGAGTCAGCGCCTTCATCCTCGACGCCGAGCACATCCGCGTCACCGGCCACGAGGAGAAGCTCGGGCTCAACTCGTCGGTCACGAACTCGATCGCGATCGAGGGCGCGGAGGTCGGGCCCGACCGGCTGCTCCACGAGGAAGGCAAGGGCTTCACCGTCGCGATGGCCACGCTCGACGGCGGCCGCATCGGGATCGGCGCCCAGGCGCTCGGCATCGCGCAGGCAGCGTTCGACGTCGCGCGCAACTACGCGCTCGAGCGGAGGCAGTTCGGCAAGGCGATCGCCGAGTTCCAGGCCATCCAGTGGAAGCTCGCGGACATGGCGACCGAGATCGACGCCGCGCGCCTGCTCGTCTACCGGGCCGCGTGGCGCAAGCAGCAGGGGCTCTCGCACACCGAGGAGGGCGCAAAGGCGAAGCTCTTCGCGTCCGAGACCGCGCGCCGCACGACCGGCGAGGCGATCCAGATCCTCGGCGGCTACGGCTACACGAAGGAGTTCCCGGTCGAGCGCTACTACCGCGACGCGAAGATCACCGAGATCTACGAGGGCACGAGCGAGATCCAGCGCCTCGTCATCGCGCGCTCGATCCTCGGCCTCCAGCAGCGCGCGCTCGCGCAGGGCTGACAAAACTGACAGCAAGTACACGCGCGCGACCCCACCCGGGTGGGGATCGGAGTCCACCCGCCACCCGCGACGAGCGTACGGGTTCCGATGGCGCCGAACTGTGCCGATTTCGGGTCAATTCTTCGACGCCGTCAGCTAGCCGCGCGCGCCCTCCCAGCGATACAGGGCGTCGGGTTCGCGTTCCATGTTGTCCGCGCCGTCGGTGAGCTTCACGAGCACGAAGCCGTTGCGCTCGTAGAGGCGCCGTGCCGGGTTCTTCTGGAAGACCCAGAGGTAGAGCTCGGCCGGCCGGAGCTCCTTCGCCTTGTCGAGGAGCGCCGAGCCGACGCCGTGGTTCTGCTCCGCCGGCTCGACGTAGAGCTTCTCGAGGACCGGTGCGTCGAGGTTCGTCGAGTGCTCGATCCCGAGGAACCCGAGCAGCCGGCCGTCCTCCTCGGCGACCCAGACTTCCTCGTGCTCGCGAATCCGGGCCGCGATCGGCACAGCCGCCTCGTCTTGCACCTCCGGCAGGTAGTCCATCTCGTTCCGAGCCCGGATGAACAGCTGCGTCAGCGGCTCGATCTCGTCCTCACGCGCCGGTCGGATCTCCATGCGTCGTAATCTATGACCGTGCCCCGCGAGCGCGATGAGCCAGTGCGGCTCACCCGGATCTACACCGGTGGGGGAGACCGCGGGGAGACGAGCCTCGGCGACGGGACGCGGGTGCCGAAGCTCGACTGCCGGATCGCCGCGTTCGGCGCCGTCGACGAGCTGAACTCGCACATCGGTCTCGCGCTTGCCGCTGACCTTCCCGCCGACATGCGCGAGGTGCTGACTCGCGTTCAGAACGAGCTCTTCGATCTCGGCGCCGATCTCTCGGTCCCGTTCGGAGTCACCGACCGGCTGCGGATCAGCGACGCACAGATCTCCGCGCTCGAGCACGACTGCGACCGCTTCAACGCCGAGCTCCCCGACCTGACGAGCTTCGTGCTGCCCGGCGGCTCCGAGGTTGCCGCGCGGCTGCACGTGGCGCGCGCCGTCTGCCGCCGCGCCGAGCGGGAGGCGCTCGAGGCGGCCGAGCAGATGGAGATCAACCAGCTCGCGCTCGTCTACCTGAATCGGCTCTCGGATCTGCTCTTCATCCTGGCCCGCACGGCGAACGCGGGCGGCCCGGAACCGCTCTGGAAGCCCGGCGGATCCACCTAGGAACTTCCACCCGACACCTAGAATTCGTCTCGATGGCCACGACCGAGGACAAGCGCGGGCTCGAGGGCGACGCGGCTGAATGGAAGCGCGAGCTTTACGACGCGACGCCTGAGCGCGGCGACGAGCTGTCGTCGACCATCTCCGGGCTCGAGAACGAGCCGCTCTACTCGCCCGAGAACGTCGACATCGACTACGACGCCACGCTCGGCTACCCCGGTGTCTATCCGTTCACCCGCGGTGTCTACCCGTCGATGTACCGCGGGAAGCTCTGGACGATGCGCCAGTTCGCCGGCTTCGGCACGGCCGAGGAGACGAACGAGCGCTTCCGCTACCTGCTCGAGCACGGGCAGACGGGCCTCTCGACGGCCTTCGACATGCCGACGCTGATGGGCTACGACTCCGACCACGCGCGGTCACTCGGCGAGGTCGGCCGCGAGGGCGTGGCGATCGACTCGCTCGCGGACATGGAGACGCTCTTCTCCGGGATCCCGCTCGGCGAGGTCTCGACCTCGATGACGATCAACTCGCCCGCGGCGATGCTGCTCGCGTTCTACCTCTGCGTCGGCGAGCAGCAGGGCGTGCCGCGCTCGGAGCTCCGCGGGACGATCCAGACGGACATCCTCAAGGAGTACATCGCGCAGAAGGAGTGGATCTTCCCGCCCGAGCCCTCGATGCGGCTCGTCGTGGACATGATGGAGTTCTGCGCGCAGGAGATGCCGCGCTGGCATCCGATCTCGATCTCCGGGTACCACATCCGCGAGGCCGGCTCGAACGCGGTGCAGGAGCTCGCGTTCACGCTGGCCGACGGGTTCGCATACGTCGAGGCGGCGGTCGAGCGCGGGCTGGACGTCGACGACTTCGCGCCGCGGCTCTCGTTCTTCTTCAACGCGCACCTCGACTTCTTCGAGGAGATCGCGAAGTACCGCGCGGCCCGGCGGATCTGGGCGCGCGAGCTGCGCGAGACCTACGGCGCGAAGAACCCGCGCTCGTGGCTGATGCGCTTCCACACGCAGACGGCCGGCGTATCGCTGACCGCGCAGCAGCCCGAGGTGAACATCGTGCGGACTGCGCTCGAGGCGTTGGCCGCGGTGCTCGGCGGGACGCAGTCGCTGCACACGAACTCGTTCGACGAGGCGCTCGCGCTGCCGACCGAGAACGCGGTGCGCATCGCGCTGAGGACGCAGCAGGTGATCGCGCACGAGACCGGCGTCGTGAACACGATCGACCCGCTCGGCGGCTCCTGGTACGTCGAGGACCTGACGAACCGGCTCGAGGCCGAGGCGTACGACTACTTCGACCGCATCCGCAAGCTCGGCGGCGTGATCCCGGCGATCGAGGAGAACTTCTTCCAGCGCGAGATCGCCGACGCGTCGTTCCGCTACCAGGCGGAGGTCGAGGCGAAGCAGCGGATCGTCGTCGGCGTCAACCGGTACGAGGCGCAGGAGGAAGCGCCGATCGAGCTGCTCCGGGTCGATCCCGCGCTCGAGGCGAAGCAGATCGAGCGGGTGCAGTCGACGCGCGCGCAGCGGGACA
Organism: uncultured Actinomycetes bacterium; assembly: GCA_963825795.1. GTDB lineage: Bacteria > Actinomycetota > Thermoleophilia > Gaiellales > Gaiellaceae > VAXT01. The sequence continues at coordinate 108,877 of CAWGVD010000058.1, forward strand.
GCGCGAAGGTCGAGGCGGCGCTGACGGCGCTGAAGGAGGGCGCGGCGAAGGACGACGTGAACCTGATGCCGCTGATCGTCGACGCGTCACGCGAGTACGTGACGATGGGCGAGATGTGCGATGCGCTCCGCGAAGTCTGGGGCGTCTGGCGCGAGACGCCGGTCTTCTAGACCGCGAGTCGACCGACGCTAACCCAACGCCACTCCCCACCCGGGTGGGGAGCTGTCCACCCGCCACCCGCGATGAGCGTAACTGGCACTTCGGCACGAAAGCGCGTCAGTAGTGGAACGATCTTTGCGCGTCCGAACCGCGAGCTAGACGTCCAGCTGAAGCCCGTCGTGCGCCTGCTCGAGGCCGTCGTCGAGACTGAGCTCCTTCGGGCGGTGCGTGAGCAGCAGCCGCTTCGCACCTGAAGCTTCGTACGCGGCGACGGCTTCGTCGGCCGAGAGATGCCCGCGCGGCTCCCCGTCCAGCTCGCCCCGTTCCAACGTCGCCTCGCACAGGAAGAGGTCGACCCCCTCGGCCAGCCTCGACAGGCGTTCGCTAGGCCCCGAGTCGCCCGAGTAGGCCAGCGTGCGCGTCGTGTTCGACACGCGGAAGCCGATACGTCTGCACGGTGTAGTGCGGGAGCCTCGTCGCGACGAGCTTGAGCCCGGCCGCCTCGAACTCCTCGCCTTCCGCGTACTCCTTCGGCTCGAACACGCGGATGAACATGTCGGGCGTCCCAAAGCGCGTGCCGAACCCGGCCAGCTCCTCGCGACCCCCGGGTGGGAGCCAGAGCTCGGGCTTCTCGAGTTCCTGCCCGAGTCCCCACATCGTCCCCCAGACCCACGGAACGAGATCGCCCCAGTGATCGAGGTGGAAGTGCGAGATGACGATCGCGTCGACCTCGGGCCAGCCGTTCGCACCGTTCGAGCGCAGGCGCGCCAGCACTCCGGGTCCGCAGTCGAGCAGCAGGCGGCCTGGCCCTTCCAGCAAATATCCGGACTGCGCGCCCCCAGGATTCGGCCACGCGGGGGAGCACCCGACGACGGTGAGCTTCATTGACACGACGGTTTCTCCTTGTACCTGACGTTCTAAGCGGGCGGGATCTTCCCTACTACACTCCCCAATGTGGCCGGAAAAATACGTGTTGTCATCGCCAAACCGGGTCTCGACGGGCACGACCGGGGCGCGAAGATTATCGCGCGTGCGCTTCGTGACGCCGGAATGGAAGTGATCTACACCGGCCTCCACCAGACTCCGGAGCAGATCGTCGAGACCGCCATCCAGGAGGACGCGGACGCTGTCGGGATCTCGATCCTGTCCGGCGCCCACATGACGCTCGTCCCGAAGATCCTCGACGGGCTCAAGGAGAACGGGGCCGAGGACGTGCTCGTCGTCGTCGGCGGCACGATCCCCGCCGAGGACGCGGCCGAGCTGAAGGGCCAGGGCGTGGCGGAGATCTTCACGCCGGGCGCGCCGACCTCGGAGATCGTGGACTTCCTGAAAGCGAAGGTTCCCGCTTAGTGGCGTTCGCGCTCCGGGCAAACCAGTCGACCGGTCAGTTCCTCATGGCGGCATCGCAAGCGACGCCTTGACCGTCCAGGTCCAGCTCGAGGACGCGGTCGCAGTCGTCACCATCGACCGGCCGGAGGCGATGAACGCGCTCGACGTCGAAACCCTCGGCGAGCTGCGCGACCGCCTGACCGGGCTGCGGAAGGACGACGCCGTTCGCGTGATCGTCCTCACTGGTGCAGGAGACAAGGCGTTCGCGGCCGGCGCGGACATCAAGTACATGAGCGAGCTATCGGTCGAGCAGGCGAAGGAGTGGGGCGCGCTCGGCCACCAGGTCGGCCAGCTGCTCGAGATCGCGCCGAAGGTCTCGCTCGCCGCGATCAACGGGTTTGCGCTCGGAGGCGGCTGCGAGCTCGCGCTCGCGTGCGACCTGCGGTACGCGGCCTCGACCGCCAAGCTCGGACAGCCCGAGGTCAACCTCGGCATCTTCCCCGGCTGGGGCGGCACGCAGCGGCTGGCGCGGGTCTGCGGCCTCGGCGTTGCGAAGGACCTGATCCTCACCGGGCGCGTCGTCGACGCGGACGAGGCGCTGCGGATCGGGCTCGTCAACGACATCTTCGAGCCCGAGGAGCTGGTGGAGACGACGCTCAAGATCGCGCGCCTGATCGCATCGAAAGGCCCGCTCGCCCTGGCGGAGGCCAAGGCGGCGATCAACCACTCGCTCCAGGGCGACTACGTCGAGAGCCTCGATGCGGAGGCCCAAGCGTTCGGCGAGCTCTTCTCCAGCAATGACGCCCGCGAGGGGATGACCGCCTTCGTCGAGAAACGCGCGCCAAATTTCACCGGCAAGTAGCGCTTCAATTTGAGAGAATCCTCGCGAAGTGAGGATGTGGCTTGCCCTGGCGGGGATCCTTCCGCTTCTGGCGGTCGGATCCGGCGCCACGGCAGGGACCTCAAACTCTCCTCCGCAGAACGGCCTGATCGCGGTCCAGGGCGTTGACGGCATCTACATCGTCGATCCGCGCACCGAAACGGCCCGGCTCGTGCCGAAGAGCGAGGAGCTGAGCGACCCGGCCTGGTCGCCCGACGGAACCACGCTCGCGGTCACGTCTTCAAAGGGCGACAGCTACGACGTGTACACGATGAAGCCGGACGGGAACGAGCGGACGTTGGTCCTCCGGGACGCGTTGCACCCGTCGTGGTCGCCGGACGGCAACCAGCTCGTCGTGGTTCGCCGGGCCTGCGGCTCGACCGACTCGACCAGTCCGTGCTCTTCAGACGAGCAGGGAGTGAGCCTTGCGATCGTGAACGCCGACGGCACTGACGTGCGTGCGCTCGGAAGCAAGGAGTCGCGCGACGCCTTGGCACCCGAATGGTCGCCGGACGGCAAGCTGATCGCGTTCGTGGACTACGCCGGCAGCATCAAGCTGATCACTCCGGACGGGGAAAGCGTGCCGATGCCCGGGGCGCCGACCAGTAGTGCGAGCGTGTCGTGGTCGCCCGATTCGTCGAAGCTCGCGTACGACCGCTACGACGAGAAGGGCGCCGGTTCGGTTGCTGTCGTGCTCGACCGCGCGAGTGGCCGGGAAACGGTGCCTACGCGGTGACCAGAGCGGTGCCGAAGCTCCCGTCTGGTCGCCGGAAGGCGACCAGCTGGTCTTCAACTCGATGGACGTCGGCAGGTCGACCGCCTCGGGCTCGTGCCGCGACCACTTCGCGTCGCGCCTCTGGGTGATGGCGCTGGACGGCACGAAGGCTCATCAGGTCGGCACGGGGTATCTCACGTACGGCGCGGCGAGCTGGGCGCGCGCCGTCGACGCGGCCCCCGTGCTGCCTCCCGTCCCAGCCTCGACCGAGAAGACGGCTCCTCCGAATCCGACCGTGACCCCTGCAGCGCCGCCGAATGCGACGGCGACTCCTGCGGCGACACCGCAGCGCACCGCCACGGCGACCCCGAAGCGGGCCAGCCCACGTGCTGCGCCGAACGGCTCGATCGCAGTCCGCGGAGAGGACGGCATCTATCTCGTCGACCCCGACAGCGCGAAGGCGGCCAAGGTGCCCGGGACGGCCGAGATGTCTGCACCCGCGTGGTCGCCCGACATGCGGCTGCTCGCCGTCGAGAAGGCGGAGAAGGGCGGGGGGACGAGCATCTACACGATTTCGCCCGACGGAAGCCATCCGCAGCGCGTGTTGCCAAACGCCTCGCTACCCTCCTGGTCCGCGGAGGGCGACCGGATCTTCGGCGTCCGCAGAGACTGTACGACGGCGTGCGAGCCCGAGGACGACGACGCGAATGCGCTCTACGCCGTGAACCTCGACGGGAGCGATATCCAGCGAGTCGACTTCGAGGACGCGGACGTCTACAACGGCCGCGAGCTCGCTTGGCCGACGGATGGAAGCGCGATCCACTTCTTCGAAGAGGGGAGCCTGACGGGCCCGGGCTCGTTCGACTCCTCGGCAGCGATCTGGTCTCCGGACGGGGCTCAGCTCGTGTTCGCGGGGAGCGTGGGCCCGTCCGACGAACCGGGCACACGCAAGACCGGCCTCTGGATCGTGTCCGCCGATGGCGGCAGGCCGCACTTGCTCCTGAGCGGCGCGTCCGGGCGCCCCTCCTGGGTGTCCTCCTAGCCCGCCGCTAACCGTTTCGCCTCGCGCTCGTCGTTGAGTGAAACGAACCGGCGGCTGCCGGCCAAGGAGAGAGTGCGTGGCGAACTCGATCGAAGAAGCCAGGCTCGAAGCGCTTTTCTGCGACCACTTCTCCACCGTGCGCAGCTACGCGCGACGCCGAGCCCCGGAGTCAATGGTCGACGACGTCGTCGCCGAGACGTTCTTCGTCGCTTGGAGGCGGATCGACGATCTGCCGGACGACGTCCGTCCTTGGCTGCTCGGCGTCGCACGAAAGACGTTGTCGACCCAGCTCCGGTCGGCTCGACGCCGCACCTCCCTGGTCGAAAAGCTGAGTGCCGCTGAACCGCCGGGAGCCTTCTTGCAGGTCGACGGCCCGGACACCGGGCTGATCGGCGCGCTTCAGCGGCTCTCGGCGATCGACCAGGAGGTTCTCGCCCTCGCGGCCTGGGAGGGGCTCAGGCCGCGTGAGGCCGCGGTCGTGCTCGGAGTTTCACCGGCGTGGTATCGGGTTCGCCTGCACCGCGCAAGGAGGCGCCTCATGCGCGAGTTGGAGGAGTCGGCGTCGCCCGCCGGCCAACCACTTTCGGTTCCCCTCACTCGCGAAGGGGTTGCCAAATGAAAGGAGTCTTCATGTCCCAGGAAGACGTGCTCGACCGTCTTCGCTCGCTCGATCCCAACGTGAGATTTCACGACGATGACGAGCTCTACGAGGCGCAGGCGGTCATGCACCGAGTGCTTGCGAGGCCGCACGCGCGCAGGCGCCGCCTGCGGCTACCGAGCGTCCCTCGCGTCGCTGCGATCGCGGTGGCGGCGGTCGCCCTCGTGCTCGTGCTTCCCGCGCTGGCCGTCGGGACGAGCCCGTTTCGTCTGCTCGGCCAACAGGCGGATCCAGCGCCTCCGGTCAACGGGTTGCTCGTGGCGAAGGGCGTCGGGGCGCTCTACGTGGTCGACCCGAAGAGCGGGGGCATGCTCAAGCTGAAAGACACGGCCGACATGGATCATCCGGCCTGGTCTCCGGACGGCCGACTGCTCGCAGCCGACCGCTCCGAGAAGGGCGCCACGAGCGTCTACGCCATGTGGCCGAACGGCACGCACGCGCAGCTGATCATGAAGGACGCCTCGTCACCGGCCTGGTCGGACGACGGCACGCGCATCTTCGTGCAGCGCGACACGTGCACCGCGCCCGGCGGATGCGACTCGAGCGATGAGGACACGATCACCGTCTACTCGGTCGCGGTCGACGGGACCGACGCCCGTCAGGTGTCTGACGGCGACTACGACGTGAGCCAGCCCGGCTGGCCGCCCGGCCAGAACGTCCTCGCGTTCCTGGGAGGCGACGGCGCGCAAGGCTCACAGGACGGCCCCACCGAGGTGAACTCCCTGGATGCGGCGTGGTCGCCGGACGCCACGGAGCTCGCAGTCGGCGATACGCCCACCGGTCTCTGGCTGATCGACGCCGACGGCAGGCCACAGCTTCTGGCCAAGGGGGCGTTCAGCTCGCTGTCCTGGGGGACCGCGGTCAAGCAGCCGGCAGAACGATCCGCTCGGCGCTGATCGCGCCGGCCCTGCCTTCGGAAGCGGCGGCGGTCACCGTCGCCGCTTCCGTCCATACAGCGATGCGCTCGCCGCGCTTCGCGTCCGCCAACTGGACGACGTTCCCCGCCTCGCCGCGCTCGATGCTCGCATAGGTGGGAACGGTCAGCACGAGCGGGCGGTCGAGTCTCCGGAGGACCATGTTGCCCGGCGATGCGCGGAGCGTGTTCACGCGTACCCGCAGCGACTCGTCGCCCGTCGCGATCACCGTCGCGGACATCGACAGCGTGAACGTCGAGCCGGGCGCGACGTAGAAGAGCATCCGGCGCGCGGCCAGCAGGCGCTGGTACGGGTCCGTCGACCGGCCGCCGTGCGGATGTACCTCGAAGTGGAGGTGCGGGTGGATCCCGTTCGCATCGCCCGAGTCGCCGACGAACCCGATCGGCTGCCCGGCCTTGACGCGCGCGCCGCTCTTCAGGCCCTTCGCGAACGAGATCCCGACCTTGCAGCCGCCGCGGTTGTCGTTCCCGTTCGTGAGGTCGTTGTTCAGGTGGATGTAGTAGTAGGTCGTCCCGCTCTTGCCGTCGAGGTAGAGCATGCAGCCGGCCCGGCCGGAGCCGGTGTAGAACCGGACGCGTCCCGCCTCGGCCGCCAGCGCGAGCGCGTGCCTGGGCGCGAGGATGTCGATGCCCTCGTGCGGCCCCTGCGGCCGAGGCGCGCCGTAGTCGTCGCTGAACTCGACCGTGCCCAGGACGGGGAACACGATCTGGCGCGCGTGCTTCGGCTTCGGGGGCTTCGGGAACGGCGGGCGCACGTTGGGGTCGACCGGGATCGCCGCGGCAGACCCTACGGCGACGCCGAAGAGGGCCAGCAGAAGAAGTGCTCGGGCTGTCGTCCGGATGCTCACCATCAGGGGCCGGTCGCGCTCGAAGGGCACGACCCTAGCAGGTGCCCGCGAAGGCTTCGGACTTCGTCGTCCGTGGTTAGAGTCCCTGCTCGAAATGAAGATCGCGGTCTGTGTCAAAGAAGTCCCGGATGCGGCTGTCACCAAGCGCATCGACCCGAGCACGAAGCGGCTTGACCGCTCCGGCGAAGGCGTGCTCAACCATTTCGACTCGCAGGCGGTCGAGGAGGCGTTGAAAGTGAAGGAAGCCGGCGGCGAGAGCGAGGTTGTGCTCGTCTCGATGGGCCCTGCAGGTGCGCTCGACTCGCTGCGCAAGGCGCTCGCCATGGGCGCCGACCGGGCGGTGCTCGTCTCGGACGACGCTGCAGTTGGGTCGGACCTCGTCGCGACGTCACGCGCGCTCGCGGCCGCGCTCGAGCGCGAGGGCGCGGACCTCGTCCTGTTCGGCCAGCAGTCGAGCGACTCCGACGGCGCCGTCCTCTGGGCCGCAGTCGCCGATCGGCTCCGGCGCCCGGTCATCTCCCAGGTCGCCGAGTTGACGGTCTCCGACGGAAAGGTGCGCGGCAAGCGTCAGACCGAGTTCGGCTACGACGTGATCGAGGCGCCGCTCCCGGCGGTCATCGCCGTGTCGGACGCGATCAACGAGCCGCGCTACCCGTCCCTGAAGGGGATCATGAGCGCGAAGAAGAAGCCGCAGGAGAGCCTGTCCGGCTCCGACCTCGGCCTCGACGCCGACGCGCTCGGCGAGCAGGGCTCCGGCACGAGCGTTCTCGCGCTCGGCGATCCCCCGCCCCGCGGTGACGCGCGCAAGATCGAGGACGACGGCAGCGCGGCCGACCAGATCGCCGACTTCCTCGCGGAGAAGAAGCTCCTGTGACCGTCGCGGTCTTCCTCGAGCACCACGACGGCGAGCTCCAGAAGGGCTCGCTGGGCGTGCTCGGCAAGGCCGCCTCGCTCGGCGAGGAAGTCGTGGGCGTTGTCCTCGGCTCCGGCGTGAAGGAGCTTGCTGCGGGCGCCGGCCGGTTCGGGGCGAAGAAGGTCTACGTCGCCGACGCGCCGGAGCTCGAGGCGCCGCTTCCGCAGCCGCGGGTCGATGCGCTCGCGCAGCTCGTCCGCGAGCAGGGCATCGACACGGTGCTCTTCGCCGCCTCGGTGCTCGCCTCGGACACGGCCGCCGGCCTCGCGGCGAGGCTCGACGCAGGCCTGAACTGGGATCTCGTCGACCTTGCGTCGCAGGACGGATCGCTCGTCGGAACACGGCCCGCGCTCGAGGACAGCGTCTACGCGGACGTCGGCTGGACGAGCGACGTGAAGCTCGCGCTCTTCCGCCCGGGCGCGTTCGACCCCGTGGAGACCGGCGGCGAGGCCGAGGTCGAGGAGTTCGCGCCCTCGTTCGAGGACTTCTCGACCCAGGCGGCGATGATCGAGCAGGCGCACGAGGAGTCCGAGGGCCCGTCGATCGAGGACGCGGACGTGATCGTGGCCGGCGGACGCGGTCTCGGCGGCCCGGAGAACTTCGCGCTCGTCGAGGAGCTGGCGAAGGCGCTCGGCGGGGCGGTCGCTGCCACGCGCGCCGTGGTCGACGCGGGCTGGTACCCGTACTCGACCCAGGTCGGCCAGACCGGCAAGACCGTCGCGCCGAAGCTCTACGTGGCCTGTGGGATCTCGGGCGCGATCCAGCACAAGGTCGGCATGCAGGGCTCGGGCACGGTCGTCGCGATCAACAAGGATCCGAACGCGCCGATCTTCGAGTTCTGCGACCTCGGCGTCGTCGGCGACCTGCACGAGATCGTCCCGAAGCTGACCGAGCTCGTGAAGCAGCGAAAGAGCTGATGGCGCGCCCCCGGCCCGCCGAATATCCGCCGCAGTTCGACGCGAGCGAGTTCGTCGACGAGCCCACGGATCCACCGGACGAGCGGATCGAGGTCGGGATCCTGATCGTCGGCGCGGGCCCCGCGGGGCTCGCCTGCGCGATCCGGCTCGGCCAGCTGATCGAGGAGTCGCCCAGGCTCGCGGAGCGGCTGGGCGAGGTCCCGGTGGCCGTGCTCGAGAAAGGCAAGCAGCCGGGCTCGCACTCGCTCTCCGGGGCGGTCGTCAACCCGCGCAGCCTCCGGCGCCTGTTCCGCGGTGAGAAGCGGGCCGCGGACATGCCGTTCTACGGCGAGGTCGAGGCGGAAGGCGTCTACTTCCTGCGGCACAACAGCTCGATGCGGATCCCGACGCCGCCCACGATGAAGAACCACGGGAACTACGTCGCGTCCCTCTCGCAGCTGTCGCGCTGGCTCGCGGAGCAGGCAGAGGAGGCGGGCGCGACGATCCTTCCGGAGACGGTCGCGGAGAAGCTGCTCGTCAAGGACGGACGCGTCGTCGGAGTCCGAACCGGCGACAAGGGACGCGGCCGCTTCGGCGAGCGGCTGCCCAACTTCGAGCCGGGCTCGGACATCCTCGCGCGGGTCACGATCCTCTGCGAGGGCACGCAGGGCCACCTGACCGGAGTCGCGATCGACACGTTCGGGCTCGAGGGCGAGAGCCCGCAGGTCTGGGCGCTCGGCGTGAAGGAGGTCTGGAAGGTCGCGAAGCCGCTGCGCCGGGTCGTGCACACGATGGGCTGGCCGCTGCGCCCGCAGGCGAAGTACCACGAGTTCGGCGGCTCGTTCATCTACCCGATGGGCGAGGACATGCTCACGATCGGGATGGTCGTCGGGCTCGACTACCGCGACGCGGATCTGTCCGTCCACGACCTGCTCCAGCAGTTGAAGACGAATCCGTTCGTGCGCAAGATGCTCGACGGCGGCGAGCGCATCGGCTGGGGTGCGAAGACGATCCCGGAGGGTGGCTTCGTCGCGCTGCCGAGCCGCTTGCACGCGCCCGGGCTCCTCATGTGCGGCGACGGTGCGGGGATGGTGAACGTGCCCGCGCTCAAGGGGATCCACTACGCCGTCGAGTCGGGCCACCTGGCGGCGGAGGCTGCGGTCGACGCGCTGCGACCAGGGCGGACGCCGTGGACGCCCGGAGCGCTCGGCGTCTACGACGACGCCGTCCGCGAGAGCTTCATCTGGAGCGACCTCAAGGAAGTCCGCAACATGCGCCAGGCGTTCGGCCGCGGCTTCTACATGGGCGGCGCCCTCGCCGGCGCGATGACCGCCAGCAAGGGCAAGCTCCCTCCCGGGGACCATCCGACCGAGCCCGACGCCCTCGCTCCGGCCGTCCGCACGGACCGGCGTCGGAGCTACCCGGCCCCGGACGGCAAGCTCACCTTCGACAAGCTCTCGAGCGTCTATCTCTCCGGCAACCGCACGCGAGACGACGCGCCGAACCACCTCCGCGTGCGGACGGATGTCCCGGAGGAGATCGCGGTCATGTGGGAGCAGATGTGCCCGGCCCAGGTGTACGAGGCCCGGGACGGCCATGTCGAGATCACGCCGTCGAACTGCGTCCAGTGCGGCGCGATCACCGCGAAGGGCGGCCGCCTCACGCCACCCGAAGGCGGCTCGGGCCCCGAGTACACCGTCACCTAGACGGGGTCAGACCCCGCGCAGGCAGTCACGCGTGCCGGCAAGGCGGTTACGCGGGCCGGGGATACAACATCGCCCTTTAGTCACGAAGTCGTGACGCTTTTGGACCGGGGTCTGACCCCGTTCGGGCCGGCGGGATCCGGCCTGGCGCCGGAGGCGACGCGTAGAGTCAAGACGTGCACGCGAGTGAGTTGCTTGGAGCGTTCCATGGCGGCTGAGCTCTCGCTCGATGACGTCGTCGCGGCGCGGGCGGCGATCGCCGGACGACTGCACCGCACGCCGATGTTCTCGTCGGCCACGCTCTCGCAGCGGATCGGCGCGCCGGTCCACCTGAAGGCCGAGCTCTTCCAGCGCACGGGCTCGTTCAAGCCGCGAGGAGTCCTCACGAAGCTCGCCTCGATCTCCGACGAGGAGAAACGGCGCGGCGTGATCGGGATCTCGGCGGGCAACCACGCCCAGGCGCTCGCCTACTGCGCGGCGCTCGACGGGATCGACGCGCTGCTCGTCATGTGGGAGGGCGCGAGCACGCAGAAGATCGAGGCCACGCGCGCGTACGGCGCAACGGTCGACCTCGAGGCGGACGGGCCCGGCCAGGCGTTCGACCGGCTTCACGACCTGATGGAGGAGACCGGCCGCCCGCTCGTGCATCCCTTCGACGACCCGTTGACGATCGCAGGCCAGGGCACGGTCGGGCTCGAGATCGTCGAGGACGTCCCGGAGACGACGGTCGTCATCGTCCCGGTCGGCGGCGGCGGGCTCGTCTCGGGCGTCGCAATCGGCGCCGAGGGCCGCCGCATCGTCGCCGTCGAGCCCGAGCTCTCGGACGCCCTGCACAAAGGCCTCGAGGCGGGCGAGTCCGTCCGCGTCGACCCGAGGTCGATGGCCGACGGCCTGAGCGCCCCCTTCGCAGGCGAGCAGCCAATCCGGATCTGCCGCGATCGCGACGTCGAGACCGTGCTCGTCTCGGAGGACGAGATCACAGAGGGAATGCGCTTCCTCTACGGCCGGGCCAAGCTCGCCTGCGAGCCCGCCGCAGCGGTCGGAGTTGCCGCTCTTCTAGCAGGAAAAATCGACGTCGAACCGCATGACACAGTGGCGGTCGTTGTCTCGGGCGGCAACGTCGCACCCGAAATGGCCTCTGCTATCCTGGCTTCAAATGAAGGCCGGGATCCATCCTGAGTACGACCTAGCGACCGTTCGCTGCTCCTGCGGCAACGAGTTCCAGACGCGTTCGACGAAGTCCGAGCTCCACGTCGAGATCTGCTCCGAGTGCCACCCGTTCTACACGGGGAAGCAGAAGCTCGTCGACACCGGAGGCCGCGTCGAGCGGTTCCAGCGCCGGCTGGAGAAGGCCGGCGGCGCCCGCAAGGGCTAGCTCCTAGACGTGTCCAATGCGCCCATAGGCGGCCAGGCCGTCCTCGAAGGCGTGATGATGCGTGGGCCGTCGACCTGGGCGCTTGCGGTGCGCAAGCCGGACGGCGAGATCGCCGAGGTCAACCGGCCGATCCACTCTGTGATGGCGCGGCACTGGTTCTTCCGCCTGCCGATCGTGCGCGGCATCATCGCCCTCGGCGAGTCGCTCGCGATCGGTTTCCGCGCGCTCGCGATCTCGGCGAACTACGCGGCGCAGGAGGAGGGAGAAGAGGTCGAGACCGAGCTCTCCCGCGGCGCGATCATCTTCGCGTTCGCGATCGCGATCGGCTTCGCGATCATGCTGTTCAAGGTCACGCCGCTGCTGATCACGAACTGGCTTCCCATCGACACGACCGGCTGGTTCGTGATCGTCGAGGGCGTGATCCGCGTGTCGATCTTCATCCTCTACCTGGTCGTCATCTCGCTGCTGCCCGACCTGAGGCGCGTCTTCGAGTACCACGCCGCCGAGCACAAGGTGATCAACGCCTACGAGGCCGGGGAGGAGCTCGTCCCCGAGCGCGTGCAGCGCTTCAGCCTCATCCACCCGCGCTGCGGCACTGCGTTCCTGCTCTGGGTGATGGTGATCGCGATCTTCGTGTTCGCGTTCCTCGGGCGGCCGTCGCTTCCGTGGCTGATCGCGAGCCGGATCCTGTTGCTGCCCGTGATCGCGGGGATCGCCTACGAGCTGATCCGTTTCGCGGGCAGGCACACCGAGAACCGCGTGCTGATGGCCTTCCTCGCGCCGGGTCTCTGGCTCCAGCGCCTCACGACCCGGCAGCCGTCGCTCGACCAGCTCGAAGTCTCGATCCGCGCGCTCAAGGAGGTCCTCCACGTCGAGGGCCGCATCACTCCTGAGGAGCGCAAGGTCGAGGTCATGGCCTAGGAGCACGGGGGAACCCCTGGTTCCCCCGTGGTCCGGCCGGCTGCGTTGTTGCTCTAGTTGGTCGAGGGCTCCTTCTGCTCCGAGAGCTTCTGGACGAAGAAGCCGGCGACGAGGAGTAGCGCGCCGACGGCCAGGAACGACATCGCCCGCGTGATCGAGCTCAGGAACGCGAGGTCGTAGAGGAACAGCTTCGCGAGTGCGAGCCCGAAGAGGCCGAAGCCGACGACGCGAAGCCAGTTGAGCCCGCGCTTGAGCCCGACGTACAGGACCGCGAGGCCGAGCAGGCCCCAGAAGGCGCTGACCGCCGAGTGGCCGCGCTCGAAGTTGGTCGTGATGCTCGCGCCGCCGATCGCCTCCGCGACGCCGAGGATCGTCAGCGAGATCGCGTACGCGCAGAGCGCTGCGACGACGACTTCGGCCGTCCGGCGCGCGAGCCCTCGGCGGGAGTCGAGCGCCTGGGCGATCTCGCCGTAGGTGCTCTTTTCAGGACGTGTCCGCAGCCGGCCCGTCGCCGATCAGCCTGGCGAAGATCGCCGTCGCCCCGATCGCGCAGAGGATGGCCGGCACGCCTGACTCCGGGTGCCTGTTCGCCTCGAACAGGTCGCCGAGCGGGGCCTCGTAGAAGAACGCACGTCCCACCGCGAGGGTCAGGAAGGAGAAGGACGCCACGTAGAGCCGCTTCTCGCCGGTCCAGCGCCCGAGCACGACGAGCCCGGCGGCGGCAGCAGACCAGGCGAGGACGAGCCAGGTTCCGTCCAGGAGCTGCCACGAGGCCACGCCGGCGACGGCGAGAGCCGGCGCCCAGAGGAAGGTGCTGAGATCGCGGTCGCGTCCCAGCACGAGCGCCCCGATCACGCCGTACAGCGCGGCCAGGGGCAGCAGCGCGAGGTACTCCGCCGTGTGGCCGCCGACGAGCTGATGGAGGCCGGCGACGCCGAAGCCGATGCTCGCCACCGCGAACCCGCCCGAGAAGAGCAGGCTCACGTCGTCCTTGACGCTCAGCCGGTCGAGCAGCGCGCCGACGAGCAGGGCCGCGGCGCAGACGATGTACGCGTAGCCGCGCGGATCGCCGTCGAGCTCGTTCGTCGCGAAGTAGAGCGTCTCGACGAGGACGGCCGCGAGCCAGACGAGCCCGCTCGTCCGGAGCTCGGAGCGCCGGAGCCGGTGCCCGGCGGCGAGAACCGCGATCCCCGCGAGCCCCCAGAGGCCGGTCACTGCGACGTGGCCCCACTGGAAGGCGCCCTCGACGGTTCCGGAAGCGATCCACTGGGCCAGTCCGAGCAGGCCGAGCGAGGCCGCGTACAGGGCGGACAGCGAGCCCGCCCAGCCGATCGCGACGCGCCAGCCCTCCTGGCCTCGGCGGAAAGCGGCGAACAGCGGCTCGAGCGGGGCGAACGCGCCACCGGCCGGGGCCGTTTCGGGCCACGGCCGGCAGAGCCACGCGGCGATGCCTGCTGCGAACGCGGTGCCGACGAACGCGACGGCGCCCGAAGTCGGCCTCGCGCTTGCCGAGTAGAGCTGGTCGAGCGGTGCGTCGAAGAACAGCGCGTGGATGAGCGCCGCTCCGAGGTACCCGATCGACGCCAGCTGGTAGCGGACGTCGCCGACCGACCGGGCGAGCCACGCCAGCACGGCTGCCTCTGCCGCCCAGGCGATCGCGAGCGTCGGGCCTGAGAGGAGATCGGCCAGCGCGACCGCGATCAACGCGAGCGACACGGCCGCGTTGAGCGCGCTGAGGTCGCGATGGCGCCGGGTGGGGAAGAGGAAAGCTGCGACCCCGCCGTAGACGGCCGCCGCCGCCAGCATCGTCCAGCCCTCGGCCCGGCCGTCGAACTGCGACCAGTGCGATGGCACCCGCGAGGACGCCGCTCATGATCAGGAGGGAGGCCGAGAGCGAGCTGAGCGCGGAGCTCTGAAGGCGGTCCTGCCAGGCGGTCGCAGCGCCGAGATAGAGGAGCCAGCTGAGCGCCGCAGCGGCGACGACGTCCCACTCGGTCGGTCCCGCCTGGGCGAGCAGCACGACAACCTGCGGGAGGGTCGCGGCGACGCCGACGACGAGGAGCTTCGACCAGCGCTGCCGCACGGCGACGGTCGCGGTCCCTGCGAAGACGAGCGCGGCGAACCCGGTCCCGGCGGCGCTCAGCTCGCCGGCCTGCAAGCCGACCGCGGCCGGTGCGAGCGTCGCACCGACGAGCCCGAGGCCGGCGATCAGCTCCGAGCCCCACGCGAGCGCGGTGACGACGCCGACCGCGGCGATGCCTGCGGCGACGACCAGCGCGGCCCAGTCGGGCACGAGGCCGTAGAGCACCTTCGCGGCGACCAGGGTGATGTAGCCGCCGGCGATCCCGGCGCCGACCGCCGCGACCGCGGAGTGGTACATGTCCTCGAAGCGCCGCTTGACATAGAGGCCTGCGCGAGAAGAGGAACGACGGACGCCAGCGCGCCGAGCGTGACCCGCGTGACCGGGCCGATCCAGCCGCGGTTCACCGCGAGCACGAAGAAGAAGACGATCCCGAGCAGCGTCACAGCGCCTCCCGCCCAGGCGAGCGCCTTTGCTCCGAACAAGACGGACCAGTCGATCTCCCGGCGTACGCGTGCGGGCTTGGGAGCGGGGCTCGCCGTCCGCGGCGGAGCGGGCGGAGGCGTCACGGGCTTCCGGACAACCGGAGGCGTTTCCGGCTTCGGCTCTGGGCGGGTCGATCGCCGCAGCTCGTCGAGCTCCTGCTCCATGATCGCGAGTCGCCGGCTGAAGTCGTCCAGCCGGTACGAGAGATCAGTCATGGCCGTGTGCTCCTTCGTCTCGGTATCTCATACCTGCTATCTATAGCAAAAACGCTATTGATGTCAAGAGGAGGCTCGCCGCTCGGCGCTAAATTGACTCCATGGCCATGCAGGAGCTCGTCGAGGAGGTCGAGCGCTCCTACGGGGAGACCCAGGAGCGCATGTCCGACCCTGCCGTCTACAACGACCACCGCGAGGCGGCGGAGGTCGGGCGGCGCCTGAAGGAGCTCGAAGCGGCGCACAAGCTCGCCCAGCAGTGGCGCGAGGTCACCGAGGACCTCGACGCGGCCCGCGACGACGGCGACCTGCGCGAGCTCATCCCGGAGCTCGAGGAGCGGATGGCCGCGCTCGAGGAGGAGCTGAGGCTCGCACTCGTGGAGTCGGACCCGGCCGACGCGAAGGACGTCCTCGTCGAGGTTCGCCAGGCTGCGGGCGGTGACGAGGCGGCGCTCTGGGCGGGCGAGGTCTACCGGATGCTGGCCCGGTACGCGGAGCGCCGGGGCTACAAGTCGGAAGTCCTCTCGTCGAGCCCGAACGACGGCGGCGGCTTCAAGGAGGTCACGTTCGCGGTCAAGGGCGACGGCGCCTACTCGGTCTTCAAGTGGGAGGGCGGGACGCACCGCGTGCAGCGCGTGCCGCAGACGGAGTCGCAGGGCCGGATCCACACGTCGACGGCGACGGTCGCGGTCATGCCCGAGGCCGAAGAGGTGGAGATCGAGATCGATCCGAACGACCTCAAGATCGACGTCTATCGCTCGACCGGCCCCGGCGGCCAGAGCGTGAACACGACGGATTCGGCCGTCCGCATCACGCATGTCCCGACCGGCCTCGTCGTCGCGATGCAGGACGAGAAGTCGCAGCTCCAGAACAAGGCGAAGGCGATGCGCGTGCTCCGTGCGCGGCTCTACGAGGAGGAGCGAAAGAAGCAGCGCGCCGAACAGGACGCGACCCGGCGGTCGCAGATCGGCTCCGGTGAGCGTGCCGAGAAGATCCGCACCTACAACTTCGCCGAGAACCGCGTCACCGACCACCGGATCAAGCTGACGCAGCACCGGCTCGACCAGGTCCTCGACGGCGACCTCTTCGAGTTCACCGAGGCGCTGACCTCCGAGGACCAGCGCCGCGCGCTCGAGGAGTGACCGTCCGCGACCTCCTGGTCGCCGGGACCGAGGAGCTCAGCCGTGCCGGGGTGCCGTCGCCGCGCGTCGACGCGGAGTGGCTGCTCGCGCACGCGCTCGGCGTTTCGCGGACCGAGCTGTACGCGGATGGCGACGAGGCGCCGGCCGATCGCGAGCGCGTCTTCCGCGAGCTCGTCGCGCGGCGCGCGGCGCGGGAGCCGCTCGCGTACGTGCTCGGAGAGTGGGGATTCCGCCGGCTGACGCTGCGCGTCGATCCCCGCGTTCTGATCCCGCGGCCCGAGACCGAGGGGCTCGTCGAGCGCTGCCTCGAGCTGATCGCGGATCGCGCCGAGCCGGCGGTGCTGGACATCGGGACTGGGTCGGGGGCGATCGCGCTGGCGATCGCGGACGAGCATCCCGGGGCGCGCGTGGTCGGGACGGACACGTCTGCCGATGCCCTGGCAGTTGCTGCGGAGAACGTCGCTCTGACTGGCCTGCGCGTCGAGCTCGTCGAGGGCGAGCTGTTCGCGGGGCTCGACGGGCCGTTCGACCTCGTCGTCTCCAACCCGCCGTACGTGGCGCCCGAGGACGTCGCTGCACTACCGCCCGAGGTCGGCGAGCACGAGCCGCGCGCGGCGCTGATCGAGTCCGGCGCAACCGAGGCGATCGCCGAGGAGGCGCTGAGCCGACTCGTTCCCGGAGGCTCGCTGGCGTTCGAGGTTGCCGACGGCAAGGCTCACGCCGTGGCCGACCTGCTGCGCGGCCTCGCGCTACGAGGAGGTCACGATCGGGAAAGATCTCGCGGGACGTGAGCGAGTGGTCGACGGAAGAGCGCCTCGTTGAGGAGGCGGTCGAGGCGATCGGCGAGGGCCGGCCGGTCGTCCTGCCGACGGACACGGTCTACGGCCTCTGCACGACACCGCTCGCGCCCGAGTCGCTGACCCGGCTGAAGGGCCGCGGGGCGGATCAGCCGATCGCGCTCCTCGCCTCGGAGGTCGACATCCTCCTCGAGCTCGTGCCCGAGCTGCCCGACAGCGATCGTGCGCAGCCTCCTGCCCGGTCGGCTGACGCTGATCTTTCCGAACCCGGAGCGACGCTTCCCGCTCCTGTCGCCCCGGGACACGATCGGCGTGCGCGTGCCGGAGCTCCGCGGCGCAGCGCGGCGGATCGTCACGCGCGTGGGCGCGGTTGCCGCGACGAGCGCGAACCTCCACGGCGGGCCCGACCCGCGACGGATCGACGAGGTGCCGGAGGAGATTCGCGAGCAGGCCGTCCTCGTCGACGGCGGCGAGCTCCCGGGCGTTCCGTCGACGGTGGTCGACCTCACCGGGCCGCGAGCCGACGATCCTCCGCGAAGGCGCCGTTCCGGCGACCGAGGTCCTCGAGCGGCTCGAACAGCAGGGCTGAGGCGTACCATGCCGGGCATGGCCGTCGCGCACGAGACGCTCGAGCAGCTACGAACCGCCGGCCTCGCCGAGATCGACCCCGAGATCGCCGAGCTGCTCGGCAAGGAGCTCGAGCGCGAGCGCAACCAGATCGAGCTCATCGCGTCCGAGAACTTCACGTGGCCGAGCGTCTTCGAGGCCGTCGGCAGCGTGCCGACGAACAAGTACGCCGAGGGCTATCCGGGCAAGCGCTACTACGGCGGCTGCGAGGTCGTCGACGAGATCGAGCAGACCGCGATCGACCGTGCGAAAGCCCTCTTCGGAGCCGAGCACGCGAACGTCCAGCCGCACGCGGGCGCCCAGACGAACATGGCCGTCTACATGGCCGCGCTCCAGCCGGGCGACACGATCCTGTCGCTCGAGCTCTCGCACGGCGGCCACCTGACGCACGGCCTCAAGGTCAACTTCTCGGGTCGCCTCTACGCGATCGCCCACTACGGCGTGAGCCGCGAGACGAACATGGTCGACTACGACGACGTGCTCGAGCTCGCCAAGGAGCACAAGCCGAAGCTGATCGTCTGCGGAGGCTCGGCCTATCCGCGCACGGTCGAGACGGACAAGTTCCGCGAGATCGCCGACGAGGTCGACGCCCTGCTCCTCTGCGACATGGCGCACTTCGCCGGGCTCGTCGCTGCCGGGCTGCATCCAAACCCCGTCGAGCACTGCGACTTCGTGACCTCGACGACGCACAAGACGCTGGCCGGCCCTCGCGCCGGGTTCATCCTCTGCCGCGAGGAGCACGCCCAGGCCGTGGACCGCGCCGTCTTCCCGGGCATGCAGGGCGGTCCGCTGATGCACACGATCGCGGCCAAGGCCGCCTGCTTCAAGATCGCCGCAACCGAGGCGTTCCGCGACTACCAGAGCCAGGTGCGTGCGAACGCCGACATGCTCGCCGCGACGCTCCAGGAGAAGGGCCTGAACGTCCTCACCGGCGGCACCGACACGCACCTGCTCCAGCTCGACCTGCGCGGCACCGAGTGGACCGGGAAGGCCGCCGAGGAGCGGCTCGACGAGGTCAAGCTGACCGTGAACCGGAACACCGTCCCGTTCGACGAGCAGCCGCCGACGATCGCCTCGGGCGTCCGCATCGGCACTCCCGCCGCGACGATGCGCGGCTTCGACGAGGCCGATTTCCGCGAGGTCGGCGAGGTCATCGCCGAGGCGCTCGGCGAGTCAGCCGGATCTGGGCGCGCTCGCAGCTCGCAGCGAAGCGCTCTGCGCCAAGCGGCCGCTCTACCCGGGCGTTCCGCGGCTACACGACACAGTACGTCGGCGTGAGCCAGGTCGTCCACGTCGACCACCCGCTCGTCCGGCACAAGCTTTCCTACCTCCGGGACAGGCGCACCTCGACCGGCGACTTCCGCCGGCTCGTCAAGGAACTGACCTCGCTCCTGACCTACGAGGCGACGAAGGACCTGCCGACCGAGACGGTGCGGGTCGAGACGCCGCTCGAGTGGACCGAGGTGCAACGCGTCTCCGGCAAGAAGCTCGCGGTGTGCCCCGTCCTGCGCGCGGGCGTCGGGATGCTCGACGGCTTCCTCGAGCTCGTCTCGGGAGCCCGGGTCGGCTTCGTCGGCCTCTTCCGCGACGAGGAGACGCTCGAGCCCGTCGAGTACTACGTCAAGCTGCCGAGCGACCTCGGCGTGCGCGACGCGATCGTGCTCGACCCGATGCTCGCCACCGGCAACTCCCTGGCGGCGGCGATCACTGCGATCAAGAAGGGCGGAGCGCGCTCGGTCAGCGTGATCTGCCTCGTCTCCGCGCCGCAGGGGATCGAGCGCGTGCAGTCGGAGCACCCCGACGTCGTCATCTACACGGCGGCGATCGACCGCGAGCTGAACGACCGCGGCTACATCGTCCCGGGGCTCGGGCGACGCAGGCGACCGCCTCTACGGGACGAAGTAGTCTCTCCGCCGATCTATGTGGCAAACGCTGCGTAACAACCCCGAGGTCCTGTGGGGCTTCCTGCTCGCGCTCGTCGTCGTGCTCGTCCTGACGCCGGCGGTCGGGCGCTTCGCGCGCATTCTCGGCGTCGTGGACGAGCCGGGGGAGAAGCGGCGCATCCATCTGCGCCCCGTCCCGCGACTCGGCGGGATCGCGCTCCTGCTCGGGATCTTCATACCGGCGCTCGCGTTCCTCACCCTGGACGGCGTCTACCGCGGGATCCTGCTCGGCGCCGCGGTCGCGACCTTCGTCGGCGTGGTCGACGACTTCCGCGGGCTGCCGTGGTGGGGGAAGCTCGGCGGACAGGTCTCGGCGGCGGCGATCGCGGTCGGCTTCGGGGTCCACGTCGAGCGCTTCACGTTCCCGCTGGTCGGCATCCAGACGCTGCCGGACTGGGTGAGCATCCCGGCCTCGATCCTCTGGATCGTCGCGATCATGAACATGGTCAACTTCCTGGACGGGATGGACGGGCTCGCGTCCGGGATCTGCGCGATCGCGGGCTCGACGTTCGCGATCATCGCGCTCTCGCTCGGCAAGCCGGAGGCGGCGATCCTGTCGGCGATCGTCGCCGGCGCCTGCTTCGGCTTCCTGCGGCACAACTTCTATCCGGCACGCATCTTCATGGGCGACTCCGGGGCGATGCTGCTCGGGTTCGTGCTCGCGGCGGTCTCGATCCAGGGCCTCTTGAAGACGGCCGCGACCGTCGCCCTGTTCTTCCCGCTGCTCGTGCTCGCGATTCCGATCGTCGACACGTCGTTCGTGTTCGCGAAGCGGCTCAAGTACGGGCAGCCGCTGTACGAGGCCGACCGCACGCACCTCCATCACCGGTTCGTCAACATCGGCTTCTCGCAGCGTCGGGCCGCGGTGTACATGTACGCGTGGTGCGCGATCCTCGCCGGCGCCGCTCTCTCGACGCGGTTCATCCCGTTCCGCGCCCACGGCGTCTGGCACCTCTGGCCGACGCTCGCCGTGGCCGGCATCGGGCTCGTCGCACTCGCGACGTCGGTCTACATCGTCTACCTGCTCGAGATCGTCAAGCTGGCGAATCCGAGGATCCGCCGCCGGGAGCAGCAGGCGGAGGCGGAGCGGAAGACCGCCTGAGCGCGTCGCGGACGGATGTCGGAGCTGCTGCAAGCCATCTACCGGGGAGACCAGGCGCGTGCCGACGAGCTTCTGGGCGCCGACCCCGAGCTCGACGTCTTCGAGGCCGCGGCGGTCGGGCGGACCGAGCGCCTGGGCGATCTGCTCGACAAGGATCCGTCGCTCGCGAACGCGTGGGCGGAGGACGGCTTCCAGCCGCTCGGGCTTGCGAGCTTCTTCGGCCACGTGGACGCAGCGCGGCTCCTGGTCGAGCGTGGGGCAGAGGTCAACTCGGCGTCGCGGAACGACTTCAAGGTGATGCCGCTGCACAGCGCCGCCGCGACCGGCGACCCTGACGTGCGCTACGAGCTCGCGAAGCTCCTACTCGAGCACGGCGCCGACCCGAACGCGCGCCAGCAGGACGACTTCACTCCGTTGATGGCGGCCGACCAGCACGAGGACGAGCGACTGCGCGCTGCTCCTCGTCGAGCACGGCGCCAACGACTGAGCTAGTACGAGTCCGTTAACCGTCGGTCGGGATCGGCGGCGTCCAGCGAGGCATCCAGTAGTTCACGAGCCAGTGCCTGCCGGCGCCTTTGCCGCGTGCAACGAGCCCCAGCTGGAACGCAACCGGCCGCATCTTCCTCGCAGCCGGAGCCGAGACGCCGACCTCGAGGAGGATGTCCTTGGTCGACGCATAGTCGAGGTAGTACTGCGTCGTGTCGACGTTCTCGATCGGATACGGAATGACCGGCAAGCCGCCCTTTCCCGTCCCCCCGTGCGACCACTCCTGGAAGGTGTAGCCCTGCTTCAACGACGGGGCGACCACAGACCATGACTTGTCGAGGTGCCTCCGGGCGACCGCGGTCGCGAGGAACGTGCGGATCGTCGTTCGCACCTCCGGATCGAGCTGCTCGTACGACTTGACCTGCAGCGCCCTTCGCGTTCGTCAGCGGCAGGCTCTTCGCCGGCAGCTGCGCGACGAAGCCCGGCTCGTTGCCTACTCGCGTCTGGTTGCTCCCAGGGACGAGCTTGATCGCCAGGAACGCCACGCCGACAGCGAGCACGAGCCCGCTGAACCACATCAGGTAGCGGTTGAATCGGGCGGAGGAAAGCGCGGTCTGGAAGGAACTCATCGGCTTACAAGAAGAGTAGACGCTGAGACTAGCGGATTGTTAGCGGCGTATCCGGCGAAGTTTTTCGGCGGTCAGGGGGCCGGTCGCCGAATCGGTACAAGGTTAGCCGGTTTTCCCCGAGCCATGCGGTTTTTCGGCTGTCACAAAGTTTGTTATGCTCGCCCCGGATGGAGCCTTCGCATCCCCCGACGTTTCATCCCGCGGGGGCGGGGGCCCTTCTCATCGGCACGACCGCCGGCTCGGTCGGCGTCGGTGCGCTCGTTGGTTGGGGAGTCGGTTCGGCCGCGATCGGAGCGCTCGTCGGAGCCGTGATCGGAATACCGGCCGGGATCTTCGTCGTCTATCGCCGCTACCGGGAGTACCTCGCTTGACCACCGCCGTCACCAGCCCTCGTCCTGCTCCGCACGTCTTCATGCCCGTGATCGCGGGGACGGCCCTGATCGCGCTGGCGCTGCCGATCTTCCTCGTCGCCGGCTGGCCGCTCGACGGGTGGGTGCTCGCCGCGACGCTCTGGGTCGCGAGCCAGCTCTTCGGCTACCTGCTCGTGCGCATGCGCTCGGGCGGGAACCTCGCCGCGTCGGGAGTCGCAGCCGTCGGGATGATGACCCGCGCGATCGTCGTCATGGGCGTCATCTTCGTGGTCGCGCTCTCCGATCCGTGGGTCGGCCTGGCCGCAGCGCTCACGTACGCGCTCGCCTACACGGTCGAGCTCGTGCTCTCGCTCGTCTCGTACTTCGGGAACCCGCCGCTGTGAGACGCGTGCTCTTCACCATTTCGCTCCTGGCGCTCGCGCTTCCCGGCCAGGCGTTCGCGCGCGGCGACTTCGACCCGACCCAGGAGTTCGAGCAGCACGAGTGGGTGCCGATCCACATCGGCCCGCTCGACCTGTCGATCACAAAGGCGGTCGTCTACCTGATGCTCGGGTCGGTGCTGACGATGGCGTTCGGAATCGTCTTCATGCGCTGGCGGTTGAAGGTCGAGCCCGATACGCGGCAGACCTTCGGCGAACAGATCTACGAGGTCGCCGAGACGCAGATCGCGGAGCAGGGCCTCCCCTCGAAGGCGATCGGCCGCTGGTTCCCGTATGTGGCGAGCCTCTTCCTCTTCATCCTCGTGATCAACCTGATCGGGTTCATCCCGCTTCCGATCACGGGCGAGACCTGGCACCACATCCCCGTCTTCGGCATCTACGCCGCGACCTCGTCGCTGTCGGTGACGCTGGCGCTGGCTGCGCTGACGTTCGTCTTCACGCACGTCGAGGGCATCCGCTGGAACGGGCCCACGCGCTACTTCAAGAGCTGGATCCCGGATGCGCCGAAGCCCCTGCTCGCGCTGATCGTTCCGCTCGAGATCCTGGGCCAGATCATGCGCCTGATCTCGCTGAGCGTCCGTCTGTTCGCGAACATGCTCGCGGGGCACATCCTGATCCTCACCTTCATCGGGCTCATGTTCATCCTCGAGACGGTGATCCTGGCCCCGCTCGTGATCCCGGTGGCCACGGCCTTCTACATCTTCGAGGTCGTTATCGTCGTCGGCATCCAGGCGTTCATCTTCGCCACCCTGTCCGCCATCTACATCGGCTCGGCGATCGAGCCCCAACACTAAGGAGGAGCACGTGCTCGCAACGATCCTCGCAGCGACGTCGGGAGACGTCACGAAGGCCGGCAAGGCCATCGGCCTCGCGCTCGGCGTCGGGCTCGGAGCCGCAGGCGCCGGCGTGGGCATCGGCCTGATCTTCGCGTCGATGATCCAGTCCGTCGCCCGGCAGCCCGAGCTCCGCGGTGAGCTCACAGGCATCCAGTGGCTGGGCTTCGCGCTCACCGAGGCCGTCGTGTTCTACGGCCTGCTCGGCTCGATCCTCGCGTTCGTTCTCGTCTAGATGATCCTGACGCCACTCGCATCGAATCCGCTGATCCAGGTCACCCCGGGCCTGATGATCTGGACGTTCGTCTGCTTCGGGATTACGTACTACGTGCTGAAGAAGTTCGCGTTCGGCCGGATCCAGCAGGTGATCGACGAGCGGCGCCAGCGGATTCGCGAGGCGCTCGACGAGGCCGACCGGGCCCGCACCGAGGCGCAGAAGCTCGTCGAGGAGCACCGGGCGACGATGGCCCAGGCCCGCAGTCAGGCCGAAGAGATCCTCGCCGAGGCGCGGAAGGTCGCCGAGTCGCAGAAACGGCGCCTGCGCGACGAGCTCGAGGAGGACCGCCAGCGCCGGCTCGAGGAGACCTCGCGGCAGATCGACGCGGAGACCGCGCGCGCTCTGCAGGCGATCCGCTCCGAGGTCGCGGACCTGACCGTGATCGCGACGCAGAAGGTGACCGGCAAGGTGCTCGACGCCGCGGATCACAAGCGGCTGATCGACGAGGCGATCGGCGAGCTCGACTTCTCGGCGCTCCAGCAGGGGAGCCCGAACTAGCGCCATGGCAGTCGTTGCACGCACGTACGCGCGGGCGCTCTTCGAGGCGGCGAAGGATGCGGGGCGCATCGACGAGGTTCGCGACCAGCTGACGACCTTCGTCGAGGCCGTCGACGAGGTGCCCGAGCTCAGGTCGCTGATCCGGAACCCCGAGCTCGACCCGCTGACGAAGGCGGCGGCGCTCGACGCCGTGCTCGAGGGCGCCGACGAGCTGATCCGCAACTTCGTGCGCGTCGTGACCGAGAAAGGGGCGCGCCGCGCAGCTCGACGAGATCGCGCGCGAGTACGAGGCGCTCGTCGCCGCGGAGGAGCAGATCCTGAGCGTCGAGCTGACGACCGCGTACGAGCTCTCCGACGACGAGGCCGCGGCGATCGTGAAGCAGATCGAGGAAGCCTCGGGCCAGCGCGTCGAAGCCGCGCGCACCGTCGACCCCGACCTGATCGGCGGCCTCGTCCTCAAAGCCGGCTCGCTCGAGGTCGACTCGAGCGTCCGCGGCCGCCTCGACCGACTTCGCAGAGACCTCGCGCACGCGTCTACCTAATAGAAGGAGCCCGTCTTGAAGATTCGTCCCGAAGAGATCACGTCGATCCTCCGCAAGCAGATCGAGGAGTACGACGTCGAGACCGACCTCGCCGAGGTCGGGACCGTCCTCCAGATCGGCGACGGAATCGCCCGCATCTACGGCCTCGAGTCCGCCGTCGCGCTGGAGATGCTCGAGCTCGAGCACGGGGTCACCGGGCTCGCGTTCAACCTCGAGGAGGACAACGTCGGCGCCGCGCTGTTCGGCGAGTGGGAGAAGATCAAGGAAGGCGACTCCGCGAAGCGCACCGGGCGCGTGGCGAGCGTCCCGGTCGGCGACGCGCTGATCGGCCGCATCGTCGACCCGCTCGGCAACGCCCTCGACGGCGGTCCGCCGATCGAGACGAGCGACCGCCGCCCGCTCGAGTTCAAGGCGCCCGGCGTCGTCGACCGCCAGCCCGTGAAGGAGCCCCTCCAGACCGGGATCAAGGCGATCGACACGATGACGAACGTCGGCCGCGGCCAGCGCGAGCTGATCATCGGCGACCGCTCGACGGGCAAGACGGCGATCCTCGTCGACACGATCCTCAACCAGCGCGGCCAGGACATGATCTGCATCTACGTCGCGATCGGCCAGAAGTCGTCGACCGTGGCCCAGGTCTACGAGCGGCTGAAGGAAGCCGGAGCGATGGAGTACACGATCATCGTCACGGCGCCCGCCTCGCAGGCCGCGCCGATCAAGTGGATGGCGCCGTTCGCGGGAGCCGCGATGGGCGAGCACTTCATGTTCGACGGCCGCCACGCCGTCTGCATGTACGACGACCTCTCGAAGCACGCCGACGCGTACCGGCAGATGTCGCTCCTCCTCCGGCGCCCGCCCGGGCGCGAGGCCTTCCCGGGCGACGTCTTCTACCTCCACTCGAGGCTGCTCGAGCGCGCCTGCAAGCTCTCCGACGAGCGCGGCGCCGGCTCGCTGACGGCGCTGCCGGTCATCGAGACCCAGGCCGGCGACATCGCCGCGTACATCCCGACGAACGTGATCTCGATCACCGACGGCCAGATCTTCCTCGAGGCCGACCTCTTCTTCTCCGGCGTTCGCCCGGCGGTCAACGTCGGCCGCTCCGTCTCGCGCGTGGGCGCGAGCGCCCAGACGAAGGCGATGAAGAAGGTCGCCGGGCGCCTCCGGCTCGAGCTCTCCCAGTACCGCGAGCTCGAGGCGTTCGCGCAGTTCGGCTCGGAGCTCGATCCAGCGACCCAGGCCTCGCTCGCCCGCGGTGAGCGGATGGTCGCGACGCTGAACCAGCCGCAGTACGCGCCGTGGCCGATGGAGGAGCAGGTGGTCGCGATCTACGCCGGGCATCCACGGCTTCCTCGACGACGTCCCCGTGCAGGACATCCCGCGCTTCCAGGACGAGCTGCGCGAGTACCTCCGCACAGAGGGGTCGATCTACAAGGAGATCGCCGACACCGGCGACCTGCCCGACGAGCTCGCCGAGAAGCTGAGCGCGGAGATCGAGAAGTTCAAGCAGGGCTTCAACACCTCCGACGAGCCCGCGCTCGCCGGAGCTGCGAGCTAGACGATCGTGGCGTCCGTCCAGGACATCAAGCGCCGCGTCCGCTCCGTCCAGAACACGCGGAAGATCACCCGTGCGATGGAGCTCGTCGCTGCCGCGAAGCTGCGGCGCGCCCAGACCCGGATCGAGGCGATGCGCCCCTACGCCGAGCGCATGCAGGAGCTGACGGCCGGCGTCGCGCGCGCGAGCACCTCGCTCCGGGGCCTCCCGCTGCTCCAGCGGCGGGACGTGCGGAAGGCGGCGATCCTGCCGCTGACCGGTGACCGCGGCCTGGCCGGAGCCTTCAACGCGCAGATCCTCCGAGAGGCGTTCACGATCGAGCGCCGCCTCAGGGAGGAGAGCGTCGAGCCTCACTGGGTCGTCGCCGGCAAGAAGGGCGCGTCCACGCTCCGCTTCCGCCGGTACGAGGTCGGCCAGGCGTGGACCGGCTTCAGCGACAGCCCCCGCTACGCGGACGCCCAGGCGATCGCCCACTACATCGCCGAGCTCTACTCCGAGCAGGAAGTCGACCGTGTCGTCGTCATCTACAACCACTTCGAGTCGGCGCTCACGCAGCGCGTCGTCGCGCAGGAGGTGCTGCCGATCCCCGAGTCGCTGCTCGAAGGCGACGACGATCATTCGCAGGCGCTGCTCGGCGACTTCATCTACGAGCCCGAGCCGGAGCAGATCCTCGAGCGGCTGCTCCCGGTCTACGTCGAGACCGAGCTCTACCGCGCGCTGCTCGAGTCGGCGGCCTCCGAGCAGGGCGCGCGCATGACCGCGATGCGCAACGCGTCGAAGAACGCCGGCGAGCTGATCGACAGCCTGACGCTGCAGATGAACCGCGCCCGCCAGGCCGAGATCACGCAGGAGATTTTGGAAGTGGTGGCCGGCGCCGACGCACTGACCGCCTAGACCACAAACTTTTTCGCGCGCGCGCGCGTCATATACTTCAGCGCCCTTAACGATGTCCACACGCGATCAAGACCAAGTCGTCGTTTCTGGTGCCGCCGGTCTCGGCGCCGCCGTCGCGAGCGAGTCCGGAGGCGGAGGTGGCGACCCCGGTCAGCTAGAGGCTGTAAAGGCGCGTGGCTACTGGGAGCTCGTCTGGATTCGCTTGAGGCGCGACAAGGTCGCGATCGCCAGCGCGATCTTCATCGTCCTCCTGATCCTCGTCGCGTTCGTCGGCGCGCCGCTGGCCAAGAAGTACGTCGGGCACGGGCCGAACGACATCTTCGTGGCGGTTCCGCAGGTCGTCGAGCTTCCGAGCCTGCTCCCGGCAGGCCCGATGACGCACTTCGTGAACCCCTACACCGGGGGCCATGACGTGATGGTCCTCGGTGCGTCGAACAGGCTCGGCCAGGACGAGTTTCTGCGCCTCCTGTACGGGGCGCGCGTCTCGCTCGAAGTCGCCATCCTGTCGACGATCGGGGTGATGATCATCGGGGTCCTCCTCGGCGCGTCCGCGGGCTACTTCCGCGGAGCGACCGATACCGTCATCTCGCGGCTGACGGAGATCACGATGGCGTTCCCGCTACTGCTGTTCGTGATCGCACTCGCAGCCACGATCGGCCCGCGGCTGAACGCGATCACGTTTGGGGGGATCTTCCCTCCAGGGGTGGTCACGCTCGTTCTGATCTTCAGCATCTTCGGCTGGTTCTATCCGGCCAGGATCATGCGCGCACAGGTGCTCTCGATCCGCGAAAAGGAGTACGTGGAGGCCGCAAGGATGATCGGAGCAAGCGATTCGAGGATCATCCGCTCCCACATTCTTCCGCACCTGATCGCGCCGATGATCGTCTACTCGACGCTGATCGTGGCCAGTTACGTGCTGTTCGAGGCCGGCTTGTCGTTCCTCGGCGTCGGCATCCCCATCGAAGTCCCGAGCTGGGGCAATCTCCTGTCGTCCGCGCCCGAGTACTACACGACGCGGCCGCTGCTCATGGTCTGGCCCGGCCTGGCCGTGCTGATGACGACGCTGGCGTTCAACCTGCTGGGCGACGGCCTCAGGGATGCGTTCGATCCGCGCTCTTCGGGCCGCTAGTCCGGCCCGTTCCAGCTCGTAACGGCGCGAACTAACCAAACTCCGCGAACGGCGTCTCATGCTGTGGACGGGGAGAGGCCCGTCCCGGGTCGGGGCAGCCCTGGCTCGAGTTCACGGAAAGGAGAAACATGCACAGACGGCTATGGCTCTCGGTTGCGATGCTCGTAACTGGGGCAAGCCTTCTGGTCGCCTCGAGCTTTGCGAGCGCAGCCGGAAACTCCGGCGTGCTCAAGAAGGGCGGGATCTGGAGGGCCGGCACGACCGGAGCATCGGTCCAGATCGACCCACAGCTCGGCTACATCACCACTGCGTGGTGGCTCGAGTACGCGACCGCAGCGAAGCTGTACAACTATCCGGACAAGTCCGGACCCGCGGGCAGCAAGCTCGTCCCCGAGGTCGCCTCGAGGTTCACCGTCTCGAACGGTGGCAAGAGGTACACGTTCTTCATCCGGAAGGGCTTCAAGTTCAGCGACGGCACTGCGGTGACGGCGAACAGCTTCAAGTACGCCATCAACCGAACCGCCAACAAGGACCTCGCGTCTCCAGGCGCGCAGTTCATCACGGACCCGACGGGCACGAACATCGTCGGCGCCGCGGCGGTGAACAACGGCCAGGGGACCAACGTCTCCGGCGTCCAGGTCAAGGGCAGCAAGCTCATCGTCAACCTGACGAGGGGCGATGGAACGTTCCTTTCGAAGATCACGATGCCGTTCTTCCAGGCCACGTCTTCGAAGCTCCCGCTCACGAAGGAAATCGTGAACGTGTCGGGGAACGACCTGCCGTCCGCAGGCCCGTACTACATGTCCCGGAACGCTCCAGACGACCTGACGCAGCTCAGGCAGAACAAGTACTGGACGCCGGGCCCGGGCCGCAATCGGCCGCGGAACCTAGCCGGCCTCGACTACAAGTGGAACCTCAACGAGCAGACCGGGTTCAACCAGGTCAAGGCGAACCAGCTCGACGAGGGCCCGCTGCCGGCAGCCGAGGTGCAGGGTGTGGCCAGCCAGTACGGGATCAACAAGACCCGCTTCTGGACGAAGTCGCAGAACTGCACGGGCTACCTGCCGATGAACACGGCGAACAGCCTGTTCAAGAACAACCTGCCTCTGCGGCAGGCCGTCAACTACGCAGTCAGCCGCAAGCCGTTCGTGGCCCAGGCTGGCCCGTATGCCGGTCAGCCGTGGACGCACCTCTTCAACCCGGGTGTCCCCGGTTGGAGGAACGTCAGCATCTACAAGCAGAACATGACCAAGGCGAGGAGCCTCGCCAAGGGTCACATGCGGGACGGGAAGATCACCGTCTACTACCGCTCGTCCGGTACGACGAACCCGGCACAGGGCCTCATCGTGAAGCAGG
This sequence comes from uncultured Actinomycetes bacterium, assembly GCA_963825795.1. Classification (GTDB taxonomy): domain Bacteria; phylum Actinomycetota; class Thermoleophilia; order Gaiellales; family Gaiellaceae; genus VAXT01. The sequence goes on from CAWGVD010000058.1 coordinate 138,646, forward strand.
ACCTGATCAACCTCGGGTTCAAGGACAGCAACATCACCATGAAGCCAAACTCGGGTGGTGACATCTACACGGCCATGGGCAAGAGAGGCACCGATGCCGACATGGGCGTCTCGATGGGCTGGTGCTCGGACTTTCCAGACCCGTACGACTGGATCAACGTCCTCCTGTACGGCCCGAGCATTCAGGCTGAGAACAACGTCAACTACTCGTACTTCAACAGTTCCAAGTGGAACGCCCGGATGGCCAGCGCGGCCAAGCTCGTCGGACCGAAGCGCCTCAAGGTCTACGGCCAGCTTGACCTCGACATCATGAACAAGGCTGCTCCGATGGCGATCGAGAGGACGTACAACAACAGGTACTTCTTCTCGAACAAGATCAACCCGAAGGGCCTCATCTACCAGGGGATCTACCAGGACTGGAGCATCCCCGCAATGGCCCTCAAGTAAGGAGGCTCTAACCGAGCCAGTAACAAACCTGGGGCGCCGGTTTCGACCGGCGCCCCACGTGTTATTGAAGAGATAGGATTTCGCGGCCGGCGCACTAGAGGAGGAGGAGGCAGTTGTTCAGATATCTGATCAGGCGGATCTTGTGGGCGATCTTCCTCTTTCTCGTGATCACGTTCGTCACGTTCGTGATCTTCTTCATGGCGCCCAACGACCCGGCGCGCGCGATGTGCGGAGGCGACCAGGCGAGCAGGCAATGCCTCCAGACTGCGACCGAGAAGCTCGGGCTCGACAAGCCCGTCCTGGTCCAGTACCTCAAGTATCTCGATCGGCTCGTCGTCCACCACGACCTGGGCACGTCCTACGCGACGGGCCAGAGCATCAACCAGAAGATCAAGATGGCGGCACCCGTGACGGCGTCGCTCGTCTTCGGCGGAGCTGTCCTCTGGATGATCATCGGGCTTTCGGTCGGGATCTACTCCGCGTTACGACCCCGCTCGCTGATCGACCGAGCGGCGATGGTCTTCGTCCTGATCGGCGTGTCGGCGCACCCGGTCTGGATCGGGCTGATCTTCTCCTACTCCTTCGGTGTCAGGTGGCACATCACGCCCGATTGCGGACTACGCGAACTTCTTCGGCGCGGCTCCGGGCTCCGGCGACCCCGGCGGTCCGGCGCAGTGGGCCTACCACATGATCCTGCCCTGGATGACGTTCGCCATCCTGTTCGCGGCGCTCTACGTCCGCATGATCAGGGCCAACGTGATGGAGACCCTGAACGAGGACTACGTGCGCACCGCGCGGGCCAAGGGAGCTCCCGAACAGCGGATTCTGTTCGCGCACGTGCTTCGAAACGCGCTCCTGCCGGTCGTCACGATGCTCGGCATGGACATCGGCGTCGCACTCGGCGGAGCGATCTTCACCGAGACCGTGTTCCAGCTTCCGGGGCTGGGCAGAACGGTGGTGGTCGCTCTCGGCAACGACGATTTGGCGATTGTCGAGGGCGTGGTCGTGTTCGCCACGATCGCGATTCTCTTCTTCAACCTGATCGTCGACCTGATGTACGCCTGGATCGACCCGCGAATCCGGCTAAGCTAAGCGGCCCACTCATATGGCTCTGCTCGAAGTCAAGGACCTACGCACGTCCTTCAAGACTGAGGACGGCATCGTCAATGCGGTCGACGGTGTCTCGTTCTCCGTGGAGAAGGGTCAGACGCTCGGCATCGTCGGCGAGTCCGGCTCCGGGAAGAGCGTCACCTGTCTCACCATCATGGGGCTGAACGCCCGGCGGACCACGATGTCGAGCGGCGAGGCGCTGTGGAAGGGCAAGGACCTGATCAGGGCCAAGCCGAGCCAGCTGCGCAAGATCCGCGGCGACGAGATGTCGATGATCTTCCAGGATCCGATGACGTCGCTGAACCCGGTGCACACGATCGGGAAGCAGCTCGTCGAGGCCGTCCAGCTGCACCGTGACGTGACCGTGCGGGTCGCGAAGGCACGCGCGCTCGAGCTCCTGAAGGCAGTCGGGATCCCGAAGGCGGAGGCGCGGATCGACGACTATCCGCACCAGTTCTCGGGCGGCATGCGCCAGCGCGTGATGATCGCGATGGCGCTGATCAACGATCCCGACCTCCTGATCGCGGACGAGCCGACGACGGCGCTCGACGTGACGACGCAGGCGCAGATCCTCAACCTGATGAAGCGCCTCCAGGACGACTTCGGGAGCGCGATCATCATGATCACGCACGATCTCGGAGTCGTCGCCGAGACAGCCGACGACGTGGTCGTCATGTACGCGGCCAAGGTTGTCGAGCACGCGAAGGTGCACGACCTGTTCAACCGGCCGCAGCACCCGTACACGTGGGGCCTGATGGGCTCGCTCCCGCGGCTCGACGCAGACCTCGAGCGGCTCGTCCAGATCCCGGGCCAGCCGCCGTCGCTGCTCCGGCCACCGGGCGGCTGCCGCTTCCATCCGCGCTGCCCGTACGTGATGGGCGTCTGCCGGACGACTGACCCCCCGCTTCTGGGCGCTGAGCGCGATCCCTCCCACCTCCAGGCCTGTCACCTCGACCAGGAGACGAAGGACCGCGAGGGAACCAAGTTGGTCGAGGCGACGATGGCGGAGGCCTAGGTGGCAACGGAACAGGGGTCGAACGGGATGGAGAGTCAGATGGAGCTGCACGGCGACGAGTTGCTCGTCGTCGACGGCGTCAAGAAGTACTTCCCGATCACGCGCGGGATCATCTTCCAGAAGGCGATCGCCCAGGTTCAGGCCGTGGACGGCGTCTCGTTCAGCCTCAACCCCGGAGAGACGCTCGGCATCGTCGGCGAGTCCGGGTGCGGGAAGTCGACGCTCGCGCGCTGCATCGTGCGCCTGCTGGAAACGACCGACGGGCCGGATCCTGTTCGAGGGGCGGGACATCACGCACGTCTCGCGGCCAGGGCATGCGTCCGATCCGGCGCGAGATGACGATGATCTTCCAGGACCCGTACGCGTCCCTGAACCCGCGCAAGCGGGTCGGCTTCACCGTCGGGGAGCCGCTCGAGGTGCACAAGCTGGGGACCCCCGCCGAGGTCAAGACGCGCGTCCAGGAGCTGCTCGAGGTGGTCGGGCTGAACCCCGAGCACTACAACCGGTTCCCGCACGAGTTCTCCGGCGGGCAGCGCCAGCGGATCGGCGTCGCTCGGGCGCTGGCCGTGAATCCGAAGCTGATCGTCTGCGACGAGCCAGTGTCCGCGCTCGACGTGTCCGTCCAGGCGCAGATCCTCAACCTGCTCAAGGACCTCCAGGACGACTTCGGGCTGACCTACGTCTTCATCGCGCACGATCTGAACGTCGTCCGGCACATCTCGGACCGCGTGATGGTCATGTACCTGGGTCAGGTCTCGGAGATCGCGACCCGGGACGCTGCTCTATCGCGAGCCGAAGCACCCGTACACGGGCGCGCTGCTGTCGGCGGTTCCGATCCCGAATCCGGAGCGCGGTCGTGCCCGCGAGCCGATCGTGCTCGAAGGCGATGTCCCGAGCCCGGTCAACCCGCCGTCTGCGTGCCGATTCCATCCACGCTGCCCGCGCTTCGTCGAGGGGCACTGCGACGTCGAGGAGCCGCAGCTCCGGTCGTTCGGCGAAGGACACGTTGCGAAGTGCCACTACCCACTCGAGCGCTGGCCGATGACCTCCGCGGAGATGCGTCGGCGCGGATCGGCTGAGGCGCACGAGGAGCCGGTCCAGGCGTAACTTCAGGGAATGTTCTTCGCGGCGCTCCGCCGGCTCGCCTTCGTGACGGCGCTTGCCCTGGGCGTCACGGTGGTCCTGTCCCTGATGCTCGGGCTGCTGATCGGGTCGAGCGTCAACCGCGCGCTCACGCTCGGCTTCTACCTCGGCGGCTGCTTCCTCCTCGTGGTCGGCTTCTTCGTCGGCAACCGTGGCCCTGCGCGGGTGAAAGGCGAGGACACGATCGGGCCGACGATGCTCCCGGTTCCGGGGGCGGGATCGCGGCGATTGCGCTGGGCGACGCTCACCGAACAGCACGAGACGATCAACAACTCGGCAGTCTTCATCTCGCTCGGCTTGATCCTTGTCGCGCTCGGCGCGATCATCGACACACGCCACTCACTCTTCTGAGTGACTAACTTTCAGGTGTGAGCCGCCGTCAGACCTAGTGTGAGAACGATGCACGGAGCCTGTGACCGCGCCCGCCAATGGGCGACCGCCGACCTCGACGGGGAACTGTCGAAGTTCGAGCGCGTCCTTCTGAGCGCTCATCTTGCGGATTGCCCGTCCTGCCGGGAGTTCACCGCTGCGATCGGCGGCTTCACCGAGATGCTGCGGACGGCTCCGCCGGAGCACCTCGAGCGGACGATCGAGATCGGCCGGCTCCGCCGGCGGATCGGTCTGCGCCTCGCACCGGCAGTGGCTGCGATGGCGGTCACCGTCGTCGGGCTCGGAAGCATTCTCGCGTCGTCGGATCTCCGCACGCGCTCCGTGGGTGACGCGAACGGAAGCGTCGACAGCGTGAGCTTCGCACCTCGCCTCTCTCGACACGATGAACCTCTCGACGGCGGGCGCGCTCGCGAGCGCGAGCAACGCCGTTCCTGTGCGGCTCACCTCCGCCGGGCACAGCTCGGTTAACGGCGGGCCAGTCATCCGCAAGCGCTAATTTTCGCACGTGTCCGAGGACACGCGCGAAATGTGAGGCGCGCAAAGCGGGTGAACTGGTTGGCGGTACGCAGTGTTTCCCTCGCTCGTCACCTCGCACGTCTGAAGCCTCGACCACGCCTCCCGGGTGGCGGCGATCGAGGACGACATGCGCAAGGCCAACCTCCTGGAGGATCGAGGACGCTCCCGACAGCGCTTCGCTAGACTCAGAGCGCTGAGCGGGCGGCTCCATCGCCGCGCCGGCACGACACCGGACACACCTCTCCAGGAGACGCATGCCTGAGCAAACGCAGGGTCAAAACGTCGGCAAAGTGATCGAAGTCAAGGGCGTCGTCATCGACGCGCTGTTCCCGGACGATCTCCCCGAGATCTACAGCGCCCTCCGCATCACCGTGGACGGCAACGACCTGATCGCCGAAGTGCAGCAGCACCTCGGAGACGACCGCGTCCGCGCCGTCGCGATGGACTCGACGGACGGCCTCGCGCGTGGCGTCGACGTCGTCGACCTCGGAGGGCCGATCACGGTCCCGGTCGGCGAGACGACGCTCGGGCGGCTCTGGAACGTGATCGGCGAGCCGGTCGACGAGCAGCCGGCGCCGGCCGACGGCGTCGAGCGCTGGCCGATCCACCGCGATCCGCCCAGCTTCCGCGACCTCTCGCCGAAGATCGAGGTCTTCGAGACCGGGATCAAGGTCATCGACCTGATCGCCCCGTTCGTCCGCGGCGGCAAGGTCGGGCTGTTCGGCGGCGCGGGAGTCGGCAAGACCGTCCTCATCCAGGAGCTGATCCACAACGTCGCCATGAAGCACGGCGGCGTCTCCGTCTTCGCGGGCGTCGGCGAGCGAACGCGCGAGGGCAACGACCTCTGGCTCGAGATGCAGGAGTCGAAGGTGATCGACAAGGTCGCGCTCGTCTACGGGCAGATGAACGAGCCGCCGGGCGCGCGACTGCGCGTCGGCCTCTCCGGCGCTGACCATGGCCGAGTACTTCCGCGACGAGGGCCAGGACGTGCTGCTGTTCATCGACAACATCTTCCGCTTCGTCCAGGCCGGCTCCGAGGTGTCCGCGCTGCTCGGCCGCATGCCGAGCGCCGTCGGCTACCAGCCGACGCTGGGCACCGAGATGGGCCAGCTCCAGGAGCGGATCACGTCGACGCAGAAAGGCTCGGTCACGTCGATCCAGGCGATCTTCGTCCCGGCCGACGACTACACCGACCCGGCCCCGGCGAGCGTCTTCGCCCACCTCGACTCGTCGGTCGATGCTCGAGCGCTCGATCGTCGAGCAGGGCATCTACCCGGCGATGGACCCGCTGGCCTCGTTCTCGCGAGCGCTCCAGCCCGACATCGTCGGCGACGAGCACTACTCGACGGCGACGCGGGTGCAGGAGGTGCTCCAGCGCTACAAGGACCTCCAGGACATCATCGCGATCCTCGGCATGGACGAGCTGACCGACGAGGACAAGCTGACCGTGAGCCGGGCGCGCAGGATCCAGCGCTTCCTGTCGCAGCCGAACTTCGTCGCCGAGCAGTTCACGGGGACAGCCCGGCGAGTACGTGTCGCTCGAGGAGACGATCAAGGGCTTCATCGAGATCCTCGAGGGCAAGCACGACGACCTGCCGGAGCAGGCGTTCTACATGGTCGGCAGCATCGAGCAGGCGGTCGCGAAGGGTCGCGGCGAGCAGCAGCCCGAGGAGCAGCCGGCCGAGGAAGCGCCCGAGCCGGAGCCCGTTCCCGCGTAGATGGCCACCTTCGACGTTTCGCTCGTCACGCCCGACGGGCCTGTCTTCGAGGGCGAGGTCGAGATGCTGATCGTGCCCGGCGCGGCCGGGGAGATCGGCGTCCTGGCGAGACACGCGCCGCTGATCGCGATGCTCAAGGCGGGCTCGACGCGCGTGCACGTGAAGCGCGACGGCGAGGTGCATGAGTTCGCGACCGGGCCGGGGTTCTTCAAGGTCGAGCAGGACCGCGCGCTCGCGCTCGTCGACGACGCCGTCGACGCGAAGCACATCGACGACGCCCGCGCCCGCGAGCAGCTCGAGGCGGCGCAGGCCGAGCTGGAGCGGATCGAGCGCGGCGAGTCGGACGCGGACCGCTGGCAGATCGAGCAGCGCGTCAGGCACGCGGAGAACCAGCTGGCGGTGGGCGGCCGCGGCTGAGGTCGTTGCCTCGCCCGCCTTTGGTAGGCTCAACCGACCTGGAAAGCTTTGAAAGGCAGCTTGGCGACCAGGGTTACCAAAAACGCCTAAAGAGCCCGGAGCGCAACGCTTCCGACCTCTTTAGGCGGGAGCGTTTGTCGTGAAGGAGGCGCACTTGCAGGCATTTGCACCAGGCATCTATCCGCGCTCGGAGGAGCTCGTCCAGGCGACGCGCGACCTCGATCGCGGTCGCACGAGCCAGGAGGCGGTCGACGAGCAGATCGAGCGGGATCTCGGCGAGCTCGTCTCCGTCCAGCAGGCCGCGGGGCTCGACCTGCTCGCGGACGGGATGCTCCGCTGGCAGGACGTCTTCCGGCCGATCGTCGAAGCTGCGGACGGCCTGGAGAAGGGCGCGCTCACGCGCTTCCTCGACACGAACACGTTCTACCGCGCTCCGAGCGCCGCGAACGATGCTCCGAAGCTGCCGCAGCCTCTGAACGGCGGTTACTTCGCACCGCTGCCCGCCCCGCGGCTCGTGACCCTTCCCTCACCTTTCGCGCTGGCACACGGCACGGGCGTCGCCCCCTCCGAGCTGGCCGAGGGCGTCCTCAAGCCGCAGATCGAGGCGCTCGACGCCGAGCTCGTCGTGCTCGAGGAGCCGTTCCTCGCGCGCGCCGAGAACGGCGGCCTGGACTCGCTCGCCGCTGCGCTCGAGAAGCTCGGCGGCGGCCCGAAGCTCGCGCTCTGGGTCACGTTCGGCAGCGCGGACAAGCTGTTCGAGCAGGGCCTCGCCGACCTGCCCGTGGACGGGATCGGCGTCGACTTCTATGCGACGAAGGTGAGCTCGGTGCCCGAGGGCTTCGGCAAGACGCTGCTCGCAGGAGTGCTCGACGCGCGCAGCTCGGTTTCCGAGGACCCGTCCGAGATCGCTGCATTCGCCGGGCAGCTTCGCGAGCGCGGGGTCGAGGAGATCGCACTCGTCCCGAACGGGGACCTTCAGTACGTTTCACAAGCAGTCGCGCGCGAGAAGCTGGCGCGGCTCGGCCAGGCGAAGACGGAGGCAGCATGAGCTCGAACGGCGACATCAAGTTCCTGACGCACGAGGTGGGGTCGCTCGCGAAGCCGCCCTGGCTCGTCAAGACCTCGGCGGGCAAGCCGCTCGAGGAGAGCGACGTCGAGCACGCGCAGGCCTGGGGCGAGAAGCTCGAGGTCGACGGGCACGAGGAGCTCGTCGAGCTCCTGCGCCAGGACGAGCGCGACCCGGACGAGATCGCGCGCTGGTCGAGCCGCTACTGCCTGCGGCTCCAGGAGTCGGCCGGTGTCGACGTGATCTGGGACGGCGAGCAGCAGCGGAGCGAGATGTACGCGTGGGCGATCGCGCACTCGAACGGCTTCGAGCCGCGCGGCACGATCCGCTCGTTCGACAACAAGTACTACTCGAAGTCGGCGGCGGTCGGCCCCGTCTCGCTGGGCGAGCCGTACCACAACGACGAGTTCTCGTTTCTCAAGTCCGCCGCCAAGCACGAGCTGAAGATCCCGATCACGGGCGCCTACACGCTCGCCGTGTGGTCGTACGACGAGCACCACCTGCCGAAGACGGGCCGCCTCGGCGGAGGCCTGTCCAGGCAGGACGAGGTCGACGCTCGCCGCCAGCTGACGCTCGACATCGCGCGGAACATCATCCGGCCGAACCTCGAGGCCCTGATCGCGCTCGGCGCGACGTGGATCCAGATCGACGAGCCGGGCGCGTCGACCGAGGAGGACGAGCTCGACATCTTCGTCGAGAGCTTCAACGTCTCCGTCGAGGGGCTCGACTGCACGTTCTCGACGCACCTCTGCTTCTCGGACTACGACCTCTTCTTCCCGGCGATCGAGGGCATGGCCGGCTGCCGGCAGTACTGCGTCGGCTTCGCCAACTACGACACGACCGAGCTCGGCACGTCCAGCGCGGAGCGCCCGGGGTACGAGGTGATCTCGAAGTGGCGCGATCTTCCGTACGAGCCGATCCTCGGCCTCGGCGTCACCGACATCCACACGGACTTCATCGAGTCGCCCGAGCTCGTGCGCGACCGGATCCTGTACGCGGTCGACGTCTTCGGCGATCCGGCGCGGATCCACGTCTGCCCGGACTGCGGCCTGCGCACGCGGAGCTGGGACGTCGCGTACGAGAAGCTCCGCAACATGGTCGAGGGCACGCGCCTCGCGGAGGAGTCCCTGAACCGCGCCCACGCCGGCTCCACAACTCCTAGTAACAGACTGTTACAAGGAGTGGGGGAGCGGTCCGAGAACTGATCGACCAGCCGTGTAGTCGGCTATTCTGATCGGCGGGCGCCGGACGGCGTTCGCATTGTTTCTAGAACCCGTGCGGACCACTCTCAAGCGAGGAATCGGCCGAGCAGCAGACGGCAACGGAAACGGCCGAGCCGTTCTCCCGCCGGACGTCCAGACCCCGTTCACGCGGTACCAGCAGCCCGAGAAGCGCCGCGGCGCGCTGCGGACCGTGGGCTTGATCTTCTTCATCCTCGTCGCGCTCGTCGTGGCGGCGGTCCTCGGCGTCGCGGGCGGCGCGTACATCTACACGGACGAGAACGCGCATGCCTTCGCGCCGCGCAGCGTGCAGACGGAGAGGGCTCGCAAGAGCCTGGACGTCCCGAAGGCAGGTGCCCCGGCCGACGCCCTCGTCATCGGCTACGACCATCGGCCCGGCGACGGCAACAGCCCATCGCGCTCCGACACCGTCATGCTCCTGCGGGCCGATCCGAACACGAACACGATCTCGATGCTTTCGTTCCCGCGCGACCTGATCGTCAACGGCCGTTGCCCGGACGGGCGGACCTACGTCGGCCGCATCAATGCCGCGTACTCCTTCTGCGGGCCTGCCGGCACGCTCGAGACGGTTCGCTCGCTCACGGACCTGCCGATCCACTATCTGATCACGGTCAACTTCCAGGGCTTCCGCGACATCGTCAACAAGCTCGGCGGGGTCTGGATGGACGTCGACCGCCGCTACTACAACCCGACGGGCGGCATCTACGCGACGATCAATCTCTGGCCCGGCTACCAGAAGCTCAAGGGCTGGCAGGCGCTCGACTATCGTCCGCTACCGGCACACGGACTCCGATCTCTTCCGCCTGGCCCGCCAGCAGCTGTTCGTGAAGGCCGTCAAGCAGGCGGTCAACCACAACTGGAAGAACCCGAAGACGGTTCCGAAGCTGCTGGGAGTGATGCGGAACAACGTCGAGATCGGCCAGAAGAAGCGGCGAGCTCTCCGGCAAAGACGCTGATCAGCTACGCGTTCTTCGCCTACGGGCTGCCCGCCGGGAACTTCGTCCAGGTCAAGATCGGCGGGATCACGGGCTCGAACGAGCTGCACACCGACCCGTCGAACATCCAGGCGGCCGTCCAGGAGTTCCTCCACCCGGACGTCCAGGCGCCCGAGAAGGCGACCGCCGCGGCGACGGGGCGCAAGCTGCGCTCGAAGAACGGCCCGAGCCCGAGGAGCGTCTCGATCGTCGTGCTGAACGGAAACGGGAAGCCGGGTGCGGCTGCGAACACGAGCTATCTGCTCGGCCAGAAGGGCTACCGGATGCTCGGGCCGCCCGAGGGCTTCCAGGCGAATGCGCCAGGCCGCTGGGAGAGCACGTTCAGGACGCAGATCTTCTACACGGCGAGGCCGAAGGCGCGGCGAGCGGCGCAGCGGGTCTCAGCGCTCTTCAACTCGTCCGAGATCCGCCCGATGCCGAAGCACAACAGCGCGCTCCAGGTCCTCCGCAACGGCGCGATGCTGCTCGTCGTCGTGGGCCAGACCTTCTCCGGCGAGCTGACGCCGACCCCGGTCGACCGCACCCCGCCGAAGGAGCCGCCGTCCATCAGGCCCGGCAAGTCGGACATGCTCCCGGTCGTGCGCGCCGCCGCGGCGTGGAAGGTCGGCTTCCCGCTCCAGATCCCGACCGTCCTCGAGCGCACGTCGGCCCTCAGCACCGAGGTTCCGTACCGCGTGTACAAGCTCGACAAGGGGAAGGCGGTCCGCTTCACGTTCGCGAAGAGCGGCAACGAGTACTGGGGCATCCAGGAGACGAACTGGAACGATGCGCCCGCGCTCGCGGACAAGAACCTCAGCCAGGTGATCCAGGGCCGCCAGTACGACCTCTACTTCAACGGGCCGCACCTGCACATGGTCGTGCTCAGGGCCGGCGGTGCGAGCTACTGGGTCGTGAACACGCTCCTCGACTCGATGTCGAACGAGACGATGCTCGCGATCGCGAAGGGTCTGCGCCCGCTCCACAAGTAGATTTGCCGGCGTGAACGCGGAGAAGCCGCCCCTCGGCGTCTTCGGGGCCGGGTGGGTCGGCCTCGTCACGGGCGCGTGCTTCGCCGAGCTCGGCCATCGGGTCGTCGTCCGCGACGTCGTGCCCGAGAAGATCGAGGCGCTGCGCGCCGGGCGCGTCCCGTTCCACGAGCCCGGGCTCGCGGAGGTGCTCGAGCGGAACCGCGACCGGCTGACGTTCACGCTCGACGTGGACGAGCTGAAGGCGGACGCGCGAATCTTCTTCTCGTGCGTCGACACGCCGCCCACGGCCTCGGGCGACGCGGATCTCAGCTACGTCTGGTCGGTGATCGACGACCTCGGCGATCCCGGCGAGGCGACGCTCGTCATGAAGAGCACCGTTCCGGTCGGAACAGGCGAGAAGATCCGGGCGACGCTCGACCAGCGCGGGCTCGAGCATGTCGGCTACGCCTCGAACCCCGAGTTCCTCTCGGAAGGGCGGGCGGTCGAGGACTTCATGCACCCGGACCGGATCGTGATCGGGTCGTTCGACGAGGCGTCGGGCGACCGGGTCGCGGCTCTGTACGACGGGTTCGACGCGCCCGTGGTGCGCACGAGCGTCGCGTCCGCCGAGATGATCAAGCTCGCGGCGAACGCGTTCCTCGCGACGAGGATCAGCTTCATCAACGAGATCGCGAACGTGTCGGAGGCGGTCGGGGCGAACGTCGACGAGGTCGCCTACGGGATGGGCCTCGACCGGCGGATCGGGACGAGCTACCTCAAACCGGGCATCGGCTACGGCGGCAGCTGCTTCCCGAAGGACGTGTCCTTCCTCAAGCTGCTCGCCGGGAACAGCGGCTACCACTTCCAGCTCGTGAGCGCCGTGATCGAGGTCAACGACCTCCAGAAGCGGCGCGTCGTGACGAAGCTCCAGCAGCGGCTCGGCAACCTGCGCGGGCAAGACGATCGCGCTCCTCGGGCTCGCGTTCAAGCCGAACACGGACGACATGCGCGAGGCGCCGTCGCTCGTGCTCGCGGCGCGACTGCGGGCCGAAGGAGCGGAGATCCGCGCCTGGGATCCGCTCGTCAAAGGCCATCCCGAGCTCGACGGGGTCGCCGTCGTTCCTTCGCTGCTCGACGCGGTGCGGGATGCCGACGCGGCCGTGATCGTGACCGAGTGGGCCGAGCTGCGAGGACCTCGCCTCGGCCGAAGTGCGGGACGCGATGCGCACGCCGCTGATCGTCGACGGCCGGAACCTGCTCGACGCCGAAGCGGCGCGCGCGGCCGGGTTCGCCTACGAGGGCATAGGCCGGGCCTGAGAGAATCGCCCCGTGGAAGCTGTTCTCATCGCCGGCGGGAAGGCCGAGCGGCTCGGCGCCGCGGCTGAGGGTCGTCCGAAGGCGCTCGTCCCGATCGGCGGGCGGCCGCTTGCGGCGTACCAGGTGTCCCAGCTGCGGGCCGTCGGCGTCGAGCGCGTGATCGTCAGCTGCGCGGCCGGCCAGGAGGATGCCTTCGAGGCCGAGCTCGCGGGAATCGGCCCCGAGATCGTGACCGTGCCCGAAGCGGAGCCGCTGGGGCGTGGGGGAGGGCTTCGCCTGGCCGTCCGGGCGCGCGAGGAGAGCGGCCCGCTCTACGTCCTGAACGGCGACGAGCTGATCGACGTCGACCTGGCCGCGCTGCTCGCAGCGCCACAACGAGCACGGCGCGGCGGCGACGATCGTCGTCGCCCCGCTGCCGACCGCGTTCGGCGTCGTCGACCTCGCCGACGACGATCGTGTGAACGGCTTCCAGGATTCGCCCCAGCTCCCGTTCTGGGCCCATGCGGGCGTCAACGTCTTCGACGAAGAGGCACTGGCGCGGCTCCCGGAGAAGGGCGACCACGAACGGACGACGCTGCCCGAGCTGGCCGTGGAAGGCAAGCTCTACGCCCACCGCCACGCCGGCCTCTGGCTGACGGTGAACACTCCGAAGGACCTGCGCGTCGCGGACGAGCACCTGCGCGCGAACCCCGACTGGCTGACGGAGGCTGCACGAACATGAGCGACCATCTGATTTCTCCGAATTTCGGCCAGCTGTCGGAGTTCGGCATCGAGCCGACGAAGGTCGAGAAGCCGTGGGGCCACGAGCTGATCTGGGCCCTGACCGACGACTACTGCGGGAAGATCCTGTTCGTCAAGGCCGGCGAGTCGCTCAGCCTCCAGTTCCACCGCGAGAAGGACGAGTCGTGGCTGATCCATTCGGGCCGCGCGCAGATCGAGATGGGCCGGCCCGGCGACAAGATGCCGAACTCGGAGGTCGTCGCCGCCGGAGCGGCCTTCAGGATGCGGCCGGGCACGATCCACCGGGTGCGGGCGCTCGAGGACACGACGATCATCGAGGTCTCGACGCCGCAGCTCGAGGACGTCGTTCGCCTCGAAGACCGGTACGGCCGCGTCGAACCTTGACATAGGTGTGGTAAGGTTCTGCCCGTGCGCGTTGGAGACGCCGCCAGACGAACGGGCTGGTCGCCGAGGATGCTCCGCTACCTCGAGTCGACGGGCCTCGTCGTTCCCCAGCGCACGTCTGCCGGCTACCGGTCGTACGGCCTACGTGAGCTGAACCAGCTACGGTCGCTGCGCGAGTTGCGGCGACGCTTCGGCGTCGACCTCGGCGAGGTCGCGTTCGCGGCGCGGCTCAGGCGCGAGCCCGAGCTCCGCGCCGAGCTGGAGACCTGGCTGCACGGACGCGGCGTCGACGCACTCGACTGGGAACAGCGCAAGCACGAGCGGCTGCTCGTCGCATAAGGAATCGACTCAAGGGAGAAGAGGGCTGATGGCCACGACACGACGACACGATGTGAAGGATCTCGCGCTCGCGGGCGAAGGAGTCAGGCGGATCGAGTGGGCCGACCGGAACATGCCGGTGCTCCGCGCGATCCGCGAGCGCTTCGCGACCGAGGAGCCGCTCGCCGGCTACCGCATCTCGGCCTGTCTGCACGTTACGACCGAGACCGCGAACCTCGCCCGTACGCTCAAGGCCGGGGGCGCGGACGTCGTCCTCTGCGCGTCGAACCCGCTGTCGACGCAGGATGACGTCGCGGCCGCGCTCGTCGAGGAGTTCGACGTGTCCGTCTTCGCGATCAAGGGCGAGGACAACGACACGTACTACCAGCACATCGAGGCCGCGGTCGACCACAAGCCGCAGATCACGATGGACGACGGCGCCGACGTGATCGGCGTGCTCCACGCCCATCGGCGCGAGCAGCTCGGCGACGTGATCGGCGGCACCGAGGAGACGACGACCGGCGTCATCCGGCTGAAGGCTCTGGAGCGAGACGGCGCGCTCGGCTTCCCGATCGTCGCCGTCAACGAGGCGAACACGAAGCACCTGTTCGACAACCGCTACGGCACCGGGCAGTCGACGATCGACGGAATCGTGCGCGCGACGAACAAGCTGCTCGCCGGATCGAAGTTCGTCGTCGCGGGCTACGGCTGGTGCGGCCGTGGGCTTGCGACCCGCGCGAAGGGCATGGGCGCGCACGTGATCGTCACCGAGGTCGATGCGCTGAAGGCTCTCGAGGCCGTCATGGACGGGTTCGAGGTGCTGCCGATGGCGAAGGCGGCCGAGGTGGGCGACATCTTCGTGACCGCGACCGGCGACAAGGGCGTCATCCGCCAGGAGCACATGGAGGTCATGAAGGACGGCGCGATCCTCGCCAACACGGGCCACTTCAACGTCGAGATCGACATCCCGGCGCTCCGGGCGCTGGCCTCGGAGACCCGCGAGGCGCGGCAGTTCGTCGACGAGTTCGTGCTCGAGGACGGACGGCGGCTGTATCTGCTCGCCGACGGGCGGCTCGTCAACCTCGCCGCGGCGGAGGGCCACCCGGCGCAGGTCATGGACATGTCTTTCGCGAACCAGGCTCTCTCGGCCGAGTTCATCGTCGAGAACGCGGCTTCGCTCGAGCGCAAGGTCTACGACGTGCCCGAGGAGATCGACACCGAGATCGCGCGGCTCAAGCTGGCGACGATGGGCATCGAGAAGGACGAGCTGACCCCGGAGCAGGAGAAGTACCTGGCTTCGTGGGACGAGGGAACCTAACGAGGCCTCGTGACCACATCCCCACCCGGGTGGGGAGAAGAGTTCCACCCGCCACCCGCTGTGAGCGTAACGGGGCAGGGCGCACGCGTCTGGGCTGATTGTGTGCCGATTGTGCGCTTCGCGTGGGGGAAGGCACGACGATGAAGGCGCTCATCCTGGCGGCCGGGTACGCCACCCGGCTCCGGCCGCTCACGGACTCGATTCCGAAGATGCTCCTCCCGCTCGCGGAGCGGCCCCTGCTCGACTACCTGCTCGATCGGCTGCGCGAGGTGGACGCGCTCGACGAGATCCTGCTCGTCACGAACGCGCGCTTCGCGCAGGCCTTCGAGGACTGGGCTCCCGAGGACGTGACCGTCCTCGACGACGGCACGACCTCGAACGAGGACCGGCTCGGCGCGATCGGAGACATCGCGTTCGCGATCGAGCGCGGCGGCCTCGCGGGCGAGGATCTGCTGATCGTCGCGGGCGACAACCTGATCGGGTACTCGCTCGCCGGCCTGGTCGACTTCTGGCGTTCGAAAGACGGAAGCGTGATCGCGGTGCGGGAGGTCGCCGACCGCAGGCTGCTCACGCAGTACGGCGTCGCCGAGCTCGATCAAGACGACCGCGTGATCGGCCTCGAGGAGAAGCCCGCCGAGCCGAAGAGCGATCTCGCGGCGACCGCGTCATACGTGTATCGAGCCGACCACATCGCACTGCTGCGGCGCTACCTCGACGAGGGCAACCCTCCCGACGCGCCGGGCAACTTCACCGCCTGGCTGTACTCGCGCGAGCCCGTCTACGGCTATCGCGTGTCGGGCGAGTGGCACGACATCGGCGACCTCGGCCAGCTGCTCGAAGCCGACAACCTGCTTCGCGAGCGCGCTGGGTTGCCCATGCGGTCGGAATATTCACTGACCTAGCGCGATTCGGCGCGGAAGGCGTCCGTAACGTGGCCGGGTGCTGCTCGACCTCGTCTTCCCGCGACGGTGCGTCGTCTGCGGCGCTGACGGGGCAGTGCTCTGCCGGGCGTGTGAAGGGCGGCTCGAGCGGCTCGGCACGCCTCGCTGCGAGCGCTGCGGCGCTCCGACTGCCTGGCCGGTCGAGCGCTGCCGCGAGTGCGCCGGCCGCAGGATCGCGTTTGCACGTGCGCGTGCGGCCGTCGCCTACGACGACGCGGCGAAGCGGCTCGTCGGCGCCTGGAAAGAGCGCGGCCAGCGCACGCTCGCCGAGCTCGCCGCCGAGATCGTGGACGCTGCCGTCGCCCGCCCGAGCGCGTACACGCTCACCTTCGTTCCCGCCGACCACGACCGCATGCTCAAACGAGGCCACAATCCGGCACAGAGGTTGGCCGAGTCGCTCGGTGGCCACTGGCAACTTCCTGTAGTTCCTCTGCTCAGACGGAAGCCCGGTCGCGCTCCACAGAAGGGCCTGACCCTCGCCGAGCGGCGCCGCAACGTCCGCGGCGCGTTCGCGGCCATCGAAGCCGTGCCACCGACGATCGTCCTCGTGGACGACGTCTACACGAGCGGCGCAACCGTCTCCGCGGCCGCCACCGCTCTCCGCAAGTCCGGAGCGCGCCGAGTCGAAGTGGTCACATTCGCGCGTGCCGTGAGATAGCGTCTTGGGGGCCATGCGTCTCCAGGTCAAGGGCCGCAACCTCGAGGTCAGCGAACAGATCCGCACGTACGCCGAGGAGAAGCTGGGCAAGCTCGACCGGCTCGTGAGCGACCCGACGCGCGTCGAGCTCGAGCTCGCCGTCGAGAATAACCCGTCGATCGCGGACAACCAGGTGGCCGAGGCGACCGTGTGGACGAAGGGTCCTGTGCTGCGCGCACGCGAGACCTCGGCCGACATGAAGGCGTCGATCGATCAGCTCGTCACCAAGCTCGAGCGCCAGGTCAAGCGCTACCGCGAGAAGCGCCGCGTCGCCCCGCGCAGGCATGCGCGCGACGGCGGTGTCCCTGCAGAGCTGGCGCCGCTCGAGGCGCCGGACGACGACACGACGATCGTCAAGACGAAGCAGTTCTCCGTGAGCCCGATGTCCCCCGAGGAGGCGATCCTCCAGCTCGAGCTCATCGGCCACGACTTCTTCGTCTTCCGCAACGCCGAGACCGAGATCATCAACGTCGTGTACCGGCGGCGCGACGGGGATTACGGGCTGATCGAGCCCAACTAGCGGTCTCGTGGGCTTCTTCAGGCGCGAACGGCCCATCCACCAGCAGCTCGCCAAGGAGGGCGGGCTGGACTACGCGCGCGACCTCGCGGATCTCTCGCCACGTGAGCCGATCGACCCGCGGCATCCGTTCTGGCAGGTCGTCGGCATCCACGGGATCCCACGGGAGCGTGAGTGGGACGCTGTGGCGAGCGCCGAAGCGCCCGGGCTGCCGGGTGACGACGTGGAGTTCGTCGTCCTGCTCGACGGGAGCCTCGTCGTCGACGAGGACGTTCCGGACGGAACGCTCGCTCCGCTCGCCGATGCGCTGTCCCTGCCCGCTCCCTACCACGCCTTCGGGCTGCGCCAGGACGCCGACGTCTGGAGCGTCGCCGCGAAGCGCGTCCAGGTGGTCGAGGTGCCCGAGCACGTGGAGGGCGACGAGATCCAGCTCGTGGTCACCGACGAGACGAGGACGCTGGTCGTCGACGACATGCCGTCGAGCGCGTCCGATTCCGAGCCTCGAAGCCTTCGCAGCGGAGCAGTTCGGCTCGTTCGTGCTCCGCGCGAGCCGCCTGGACGACCTCCTCTGGGAGGTCACGGTCATCCCTCTCTGACCCGATACCCTAGAGACGATGGCGGGCGACGATTTCGGTGGGTTCGAGCGCTTTCTGCGCGTCGGCGAGGGCCGGCGGCTCAAGCGGCTGCGAAACCAGGCCGAGTACATCGGGACGCTCGAGCCCGAGCTCGAGCAGCTCTCCGACGACGAGCTGAAGGGCAAGACCGCCGAGTTCCGGCAGCGCGTCGCGAACGGCGAGGCGCTCGAGGACATCCTCTTCGAGGCGTTCGCGACCGTGCGCGAGGCGTTCAAGCGGTCGATGGGCGTCCGCCTCTTCGACGTCCAGATGATGGGCGGAATCGTGCTCCACGAGGGCGACATCGCCGAGATGCGCACGGGCGAAGGAAAGACGTTCGTCGCCACGATGCCGCTCTACCTGAACTCGCTCACGGGGCAGAACGTCCATCTCGTCACGGTCAACGACTACCTCGCCAAACGCGATCCGGAGTGGGTCAAGCCCGTGTTCGACACGCTCGGGATCCGCGCCGGCTTTATCGCGAACATGATGCCCTTCGCCGAGCGGACGGACGCATACTCGGCCGACATCACATACGGGACGAACTCGGAATTCGGCTTCGACTACCTGCGCGACAACATGGCGGTCACGCTCGAAGGCACCGTCCAGCGCGGCCACACCTTCGCGATCGTGGACGAGGTGGACTCGATCCTGATCGACGAGGCGCGGACGCCGCTGATCATCTCCGGCGAGCCGGAGACCGCTGCGCAGGTCTACTACGACTTTGCCCGGGTCGTGAAGGGCATGACCGGCGAGCGGAGCAAGCAGAAGAGCGAGGGCAAGGGCATCGACGAGACTGAGCGCTCAGGCGCCGACTACCTGTACGACGAGAAGTTCAAGACGGTCTCGCCGGCCCAGTCCGCGATCGACACGATCGAGCGTGCGCTCGGGATCGACAACCTCTACGACGCCCGCAACATGCAGTTCGTGAACCACCTGAACCAGGCGCTGAAGGCGCAGTCGCTCTTCCAGCGCGACGTCGACTACGTCGTCCAGGAGGGCGAGGTCAAGATCGTCGACGAGTTCACGGGCCGGATCATGGAAGGCCGCCGCTGGTCGGAAGGCCTCCACCAGGCGGTCGAGGCCAAGGAGGGCGTGGCCATCCAGGAGGAGAACGTCACGCTCGCGACGATCACGCTCCAGAACTACTTCCGCCTCTACGAGAAGCTCGCCGGGATGACCGGTACCGCGAAGACCGAGGAGAAGGAGTTCGTCGAGATCTACAACCTGAATGTCGTCGAGATCCCGACGAACGTGGCGGTCGCGCGCGACGACAGGAACGACTACATCTTCAAGACCAAGGAAGCGAAGTACGACGCGGTGCTCGAGGACATCAAAGAGCGCCACGAGGTCGGGCAGCCGGTGCTCGTCGGAACGATTTCCGTCGAAGTCTCGGAGCACCTCTCGCAGCTCCTGAAGCGCGCAGGCATCCCGCACAACGTCCTGAACGCGAAGGCGCACGAGCGCGAGGCCGAGATCATCAAGGACGCTGGGCAGCCCGGCGCGGTGACGATCGCGACGAACATGGCCGGCCGAGGCGTCGACATCAAGCTCGCCGAGGGCATGACCGAGCTCGGCGGTCTGTACGTGCTCGGGACGGAGCGTCACGAGGCACGTCGGATCGACAACCAGCTTCGAGGCCGCTCAGGGCGTCAGGGCGACCCGGGCGTGTCGCGGTTCTATCTCTCCGGGCAGGACGAGCTCGTGCGCCTGTTCGCGGGCGACCGGATCCACGGGATCATGGAGCGGTTCAAGGTGCCGGACGACCAGCCGATGGAGTCGGGCCTGCTTTCGAAGCAGATCGAGAACGCGCAGAAGAAGGTCGAGGAGCAGAACTTCGTCGCGCGCAAGAACGTCCTCAAGTACGACGACGTCATGAACACGCAGCGCGAGGTGATCTACGCGCAGCGGCGGCAGGTGCTCGAGGGCGCGGACCTGTCAGATGAGATCAAGAGCTGGGTCGACGACCTGGTCGAGCGGCTCGTCGAGCTGCACACCGAGGGCGAGTACGCGGAGGAGTGGGATCTCGACGGGCTCGTGCAGGCGTTCAACACGCTGACGGATGCCGATGTCACGGTCGACGAGCTCCGGGAGGATCTGGAGGAGATGAGCCGCGAGGCGCTCGTCCAGGACTTCCTCGAGGAGGCGCGCGAGCTCTACGAGGAGAAGGAGAAGGACTGGGGCAGCGAGATTGCACGCGAGATCGAGCGCTACATCGTGCTCGAGGTCGTCGACACCCGCTGGCGTGAGCACCTCGAGAACATGGACTATCTTCGCGAGGGCGTCCATTTGCGGGCGTTCGCGCAGAAGGATCCTCTGGTCGAGTACCGCTCCGAGGGGCACGGGATGTTCGAGGAGCTGGGTCTGCTGATCCGTGAGGAGGTGCTGATGCTCCTCTTCCACGCGCAGATCGAGCCGCGTGAGGCCGAGGAGCTGACGCGCTCCGACGACGTCGACGGCGGTGGCTTTGCCTACGAGCACGAGGCGCTCTCGGGTGCCGACGCGATCGCCGCAGCGGGGCTCGGGGGCGACGGCATGACGGTGAGCACCGGGCTCGGAGGGGGCGGGGCGGTCGCTACCCAGCAGCGCGTCACGGCCGACCGCGACAAGATCGGGCGGAACGATCCCTGCTGGTGCGGAAGCGGGAAGAAGTTCAAGAAGTGCCACGGCGCGTAGTCGTCGTCCACTTCAACCTCGCCGAACCTCGACAAGCGCCTCGCTCGATTGCGCAGCACGAGGAGCGCTGACGTGTCCCGACAGCCCCTGTCCGGCGTCTGACACCGGACGTGGCTGTAATGGCCGCGGCCGCTCGGCCACACCGTAGTCTGCGAGCGGGCTTCGGCGTTTGAGCCACGTCCAGCACCACCATGTCCGGTGCCAGGCACCGGACATGTCCTCGCGGCGCGCTCGATACCATCGGGGCAATGGCAGACGCCGCCTCACTCGACGAGCGCCTGGAGCAGATCGGGGCCCAGCTCGACTGGGTCCGTGATTACCTTTGACCCGGACGCCCTAGAGACACGCGCCGCCGAGCTCGAGGCGCGGATGGGCGAGCCCGGCTTCTGGAACGACCAGCAGGCGGCTGCGTCCATCTCCTCCGAGCACGCGCGCATCCAGCGGCGCCTCGACCGCTACGAGCGCCTCCGCCGCGAGTACGACGACGCGAAGGAGCTCCTCGGCCATGGACGGCGACATGGCCGCCGAGATCGAGACGTCGCTCGTCCCGCTCGAGTCCGAGCTCGAACGCCTCCAGGAGGACGCACTCTTCTCCGGCGAGTACGACGGAGGCGACGCGGTCGTCACGATCCAGTCCGACGCGGGCGGCACCGACGCCCAGGACTTCACGGAGCTGCTCCTCCGCATGTACCTCCGCTGGGCCGCCAACCGCAACTTCAAGACCGAGGTGCTCGAAGCCAGCCCCGGCGAGGAAGCCGGCCTCAAGTCGGCGACCTTCACGATCGAGGGCGAGAACGCGTACGGGATCCTCAAGGCCGAGCGCGGCAAGCACCGCCTCGTCCGCCTGTCGCCGTTCGACCAGGCGCACCGCCGGCACACCTCGTTCGCCCAGGTCATCCCGAGCCCGCTCCTCAGCCGACGACGCCGAGATCGAGATCGACGACGCCGACATCCGCGTCGACACCTACCGCGCGAGCGGCGCCGGCGGCCAGCACGTGAACAAGACCGACTCCGCGGTCCGCCTCACGCACATCCCGTCGGGCATCGTCGTCAGCGTCCAGAACGAGCGCTCCCAGTCCTCGAACAAGGCGACCGCGCTCAAGATCCTCCGCTCACGCCTCGCAGAGCAAGCCGAGGAGGAGCGGGACGCCGAGCTCGCCAAGGAGCGCGGGGACGTGAACATGGGCTTCGGCGGAAATGCGATTCGCAGTTATGTCCTGCACCCGTATCAACTCGTAAAAGATCACCGCACCGAGTACGAGGTCGGAAACATCCAGGGAGTGCTCGACGGGGACCTCGATGGTTTCGTCCACGCCTACCTGCTTGCGAAGGCCGCGGGACGTGTCGTTTAGAGATAGCAGGTACTTTCGCTAAACTCCCGGGCTGTTCAACAGCCGGGAAGCGGCCCCCTGCGGACCCGCGCCTCTAAACCCCCGTGCCCGAAGAAATCGCCCAAATAGCAGAGCCAACCGCGGCTACGCCCATCCCTGTCGAGGCCAATGGCCAGGGACCGGCGCCGGCACCGGTCGCGAGCGCCCACTCGATGATCGTCTTCGAAGGCGTGACGAAGATCTACGAGCCGAACGTCGCCGCGCTCTCGGACGTCTCGTTCGTGATCGACAAGGGCGAGTTCGTGTTCGTCGTCGGCGCGTCGGGCTCGGGTAAGTCGACGGTCATCCGGCTCCTGCTCAAGGAGCTCGACCCGACTTCGGGCCGGATCTTCGTCGCCGGCCGCGACCTGGGCCGGCTCCCGCGCCGCAAGGTCTCGCAGCTTCGCCGCAACGTGGCCTGCGTCTTCCAGGACTTCAAGCTGCTCCCCAACCGCACCACGGCCGAGAACGTCGCCTACGCGCTCAAGGTGCAGGGCGAGAACACGGACTCGATTCGGCGCAAGGTGCCGGAGGTGCTGAACCTGGTCGGGCTCGCGCACAAGATGAGCTCGTACCCCGACGAGCTCTCCGGCGGCGAGCAGCAGCGCGTCTCGATCGCGCGCGCGTTCGTCAACCACCCGCCGCTCCTCGTCTGCGACGAGCCGACCGGGAACCTCGACCCGGACACCTCGGTCGGGATCATGCAGCTGCTCTACCGGATCAACCGCTCGGGCACGACCGTCCTCATGGTCACGCATGATCGTGAGATGGTCGACAAGATGCGCCGCCGCGTGATCGCGCTCGAGGACGGGCGCCTCGCACGTGACGAGCGGCGCGGAGGCTACGCCGAATGAAGCTCCGCGTCGTCGTCGCCGAAGCGTGGCGCTCGCTGACCGCGAGCCTCTCGACCACCCTGGCCGCGGCGCTCACGGTCCTGATCGGCATGTTCCTCGTCGGCCTCCTGATCGGCCTCGGCACCTGGGCGCGCTCGTGGAGTGAGCACCAGAAGAGCCAGCTCGACGTCAACGTCTACCTCTGCACGACGACGACCTGCGGCTGGCGACGTGACGACGGCGCAGAAGAACGCCATCCGCGTGAAGCTCGAGAACGATCCACGCGGTCGCGTCGCTCGAATACATCTCCAAGGACGCAGGCGCTCAAGGAGATGGAGAAGACGGCGCCGGACATGGTCGCCGGCATCGCGACCAACCCGTCTGCCGGACGCGTTCAGGATCAAGCCGCGGCACGGGGAGGACGTCGTGGCGATCGCGAACAGCCTCAACCGCTCCGCCCGCCGGCGTGGAGAAGGTCAACTTCGGCAAGAAGACCGCGAAGCGGATCCTCCGCGTGGCGCACATCTTCGAGGTGCTGTCCGCGCTCGCGATCGTGATCCTGCTGATCGCGGCCACGATTCTGATCGGGAACACGATCCGGCTCTCGATCTTCGCGCGGCGGCGTGAGATCGAGGTGATGAAGCTCGTCGGCGCGTCGAACTGGTTCGTCCGCGGGCCGTTCATGGTCGAGGGGCTGTTAACGGGCCTGATCGGGGCCGCGGCCGCGGTCGTGCTGCTCTTCCTCGGGAAGGAGCTCGTCCTGCCGACGACGATCGGCCGGCTCGACGCGGGCAAGGACGTGAACGCGATCGCGTTCGAGTACACCGCGCTGCTCGTGCTCCTGCTCGGCCTCGTGCTCGGCGCCGCCGGCTCGTCGATCACGATGCGCCGCTTCCTCAGAGTCTGATCGTCGAGCTCGACAAGCGCGGCAAGCTCGTGATGGGCGAGCCGTACTTCGTGCCCGGCACGCCCGTCGCCGTCGACCGCAAGGGGCTCGGCGATGCGAAGCCCGGGGATCTCGTCTCGGTGACCACCGGGCGAGGGCGAGCACGCGTCGAGCGCGTGATCGGCTCGGCGAAGCGCATCGAGAACGTGCTGGAGGCGCTCCTCGTCGAAGAGGGGCTGCGCGAGGGCTTCGAGCCGCACGACGTGCCCGAGCCGACGGCCGAGGGCCGCACCGATCTCCGCGACCTGACGACGTTCACCGTCGATCCCGACACCGCGAAGGACTTCGACGACGCGATCTCGGTCCGCCGCGAGGGCGACGGCGTCCGGATCTGGGTGCACATCGCCGATGTCTCGTACTTCGTCCCGGCGGGCACGCCGCTCGACCGCGGGGCGTACGAGCGCGGCAACTCGGTGTACGTGCCCGGGCTCGTCGCGCCCATGCTCCCGCACGAGCTCGCCGACGACGCCTGCTCGCTCCGGCCGCACCAGGACCGGCTGTGCGTGACCGTCGAGATCGCCCCGGGTGGCGAGCCGAGCTTCTACCGATCCGTCATCCGCAGCCGGGAGCGGTTCACGTACGGGCAGGCGCAGCGGATCCTCGAGGGCGGCGAGCAGCACGAGCTGGCCGACGACGTCCGGCTGGCCGACAGCGTCTCGGCCGAGCTCAGGCGGCGGCGCTTCGCCCGCGGTGCGCTTCGAGTCGAGAGCCCCGAGGTCAACTTCGCGTTCGACGGGCGAGGGCGGGGTCGAGCGCGCCTGGCTCGAGGCGGAACCGACGGCGCACGCGCTGATCGAGGAGCTGATGATCCTCGCCAACGAAGCGGTGGCCGCATTCCTCGCCGGCCGCAGGGCCGAGTCCCTGTACCGCGTCCACGAGCCGCCGGAGCCGCAGTCCGTCGCGCACCTGCTCGCGAAGCTGGCCGACCTCGAGGTTCCGACGCCGCCTGCTCCGCGCACGGAGAGCATGAGCCCGTCCGAGGCGGCGAAGGTCGCGGCGGAGGCGAGCGAGCTCATCGCCGACTACGTCGCGAAGGCCGGGCGTGGACGAGAGGCGTTCCCGGCGCTCGTCCTGCGCGCGCTGAAGCAGGCGCACTACGACCCGCGCAACCTCGGCCACTCGGGCCTCGCGAGCACCGCGTACACGCACTTCACCTCCCCGATCCGCCGCTATCCCGACCTCGTCGTCCACCGAGCCCTCCTGCGCGCGATCGGCCAGGGCGACGATCCGCTCCCGGACGATCTCCAGGTGGCCGCCGAGCACACGTCCGAGACCGAGCGAGCCGCCACGGACATCGAGTACCGCGCCGACGACATCTGCGCCGCGTGGCTCCTCGAGCGCACGCTCTTCGAGCGCGGCTCGGAGGAGTCGTTCGCAGGCGAGGTGATCGGTCTGATCCCGTCCGGCCTGTTCGCACGCTTCGGCGACGTCTTCGAGGGCTTCGTCCCCGCGCGCCGCCTGCGCGGCGACTACTACGAGCTGAACGACCTCGGGACCGCGCTCGTCGGCCGCCGCGGAGGCCAGCGGTACAGGCTCGGCGACGAGATCGACGTCCGCGTCGAGGAGATCCGCCGCGCCGAAGGGAAGATCGAGCTGGCGCCTACCTCAGCGAGCGGATCAGGACGCGGCGGAGGGCGAAGAGGCCGATCAGGCCGACGCCGATCAGGGTCGCGAGCGAGATGACGAGCCCGGTCGGGAAGTCCTTCTGCGGCGGCGGCTTGTAGTCGAGGCTGCCCGCGATGAAGAACTTCTTGCCGTTGTCCGTCGCGGGCACCTTCCAGTCGAAGATGTGATGCGGCTTGCGGGGCGCGTCCTTGACCTGCGGGGGCGCGATCGGGTTCATGTAGTGGATCCGGTGGTCGTGCCAGGCCCAGACGTCTCCGCCCGCGAGCTTCTCCCACTTGGGCTTCGCCGTCGCGCTCGCCGACTTCGGAACCTGGACGCGCGCGTAGCGGTCCTGGTTCAGGTAGCCGGCCGGCGAGTTGATGTTGACGGAGATCCCGCTCGGGGCGAACCGGAGGTACGGCTCGCCGCTGTAGCCCTTGATGATCACGGTCTTGCCGCTGCGGTTGTCGAGCCAGACCTGGTCGTCGCCGTACAGGATCTTGAACCGCAGGCCGGGCATCCGCGGATCGACCCCCGTGATCGTCGAGCGGTAGCCGAGCTTCCCGGTGCCGAAGTGAGCCTCGGCACCGGGAGCCAGCAGAGCCGCCAGGACGACGGCGACGAGCAGGGACCGCTTCAAGCGCGGCGCCTCCGGGCGACCAGCGATCCCGACCACGGCGAGGCCGACGAGCGCCGCCGCGACGGCCGACCCAGACCCAACCAGAGGTCGCCGCCGCCGTCACTCGACGCCGGATCCACGGCGGTCGTCGTGGCAGGCGTCGTCGCGGGTGGAGGAGGCTGGGCTGGTCTGTGGGGAGGCCGTGAGCGTGACCCGCGGAGCGGGCGTGTCGGAGCTCTCGGCGCCGATCCAGTGCACGACCTTCCCGTCCTGGTAGGTGACGAGCGCCGGGAACACGAGCACGCGTCCCGGCGAGTCGGGCATGTGGGCGCTGAACGCGAACTTCCCGACCGCGCCGTTCGGGATCTTCCCGCCCGACCACGTGACGATGCGGCCGTTCACGGACTGCTTCCAGCCCGTGCGTCGGATGTGCGACCACGTCGGTCACGCCCGGACGGCATCTGGACCGTGAGCTTCACCGCCGGGACGCTCTCCTCGCCCTCGGCGGACAGGGTGATCTTGGACACGCTGCCGGCCGGCACCTTCTCGGGGCTCGGCTCGACATGAGCTGCCGCGACGGGCACGACCACGAGCCCGAGCAGCGTCAGGACAACGAAGGTCTTTCGCATATCAGCCCTCTCTGATGGAAACGGTGACTGTCTGGGTGTACGACTGGAACTGGCCGCGGCGGATCTCGAACGTCACCTGCCAGTCACCGGCCTCCGGGAAGACTCCGGCGGACGTCGTGTAGTGGCTGGGGACGATCCTCGTCAGCGGGATCCGCAGCGGCCCGAGGTTCTTGCTCGGGAGCGTCGCCGACATCTTCGCGTCGTCGACGCTCGCCGGGAAACCGCTCTTCGGGCGGTAGAAGTAGAGGTGGATCACGTTCGGCCCGGTCTTGGCCGGATCGATCAGGTAGTTGAGCTCGAGCGGCCCGATCGGGATGGTGTCCGTCGCGTACTTGGCCGCTGAGATCGACGCTTTCGCCGGCGGCTCGGTGACGAGCACCGCGGTCACGCCGACGATCACCGCCATGATCGCGAGCTCGGTTCCCGCCGCGCGCAGGAACCGGCGCTGCTCGACGACCGAGGCGATCTGCTTCTTCAGCCGCGGCACCGCGTAGCGGTTGTTGTAGGCGCCGAGCCCGAGCAGCGGCAGGACGAGCGCGATCTTGACCAGCAGCAGCTGGCCGTACGTCGTGTCCCACAGGCCGTGGAAGGCCCTCACCTCCTGGTAGCCGCGCAGGCTCCCGGCGACGATCAGGGTCGCGACCGAGACGACGGCGAGGAGCGAGAAGCGCGGCACGGCGCGCGAGGCGAGCGGCCAGCGATCGTCGCCCGCGAGCAGGAGCCCGAGGATCGTGAACGCGAGCCCTCCGACCCAGGTCGAGGCGGCCGCGACGTGGAACACGTCGAGGAAGATCGCGAGCGCGCCGCTCGTCCGCGCATGTCCCGCGGCGGAGATCGTCGGGATCAGGAGGAGCGCGAGGAGCGGCAGGAGCTCGAGCCTCCGCGACCGGCTCGCCATCATCGCCAGCGCGCCGACGACGATCGCGACCCCGATCTGCCACAGGAACGCGTGGCCGAACCGCGTCTGGAGGACGGAGTGAATCGTGTCCCAGCGGAACGCCTCGCTGAGGCCGAAGCCTCCGGCCACGGCGCCCTGGAGCACGATGCAGAGCGCGCCCGCGACCACGAGCCCGAAGGACAGGCCCGCGAGGATCCGGAACAGCCGCGTGCGGAGCTCCGCGGCCGCCGAGCGCAGGACGACCGCGAGCGCGATCGCGCCGCCGACGACGAGCAGGATCAGCGCGAAGTCGAGCGCGCGCGCGAACTTGAAGAGCGCGTCGATCGTCCCGGGCGTCTTGGCGCCGAAGACCTGCTTGCACGAGCTCGCGTTCGCCTTCTTGACGTTGAAGACGAAGGCGCCCGCGACCGGGTGCGAGTCGGCCGAGATCACCCGCCACGTGACCGTGTAGGTGCCCTTGGCGAGCCTCCGGTCGATCGTGACCGCGACCGAGTCCTTGCTCGGGCGCAGGATCTTCCCCGAGTCGACCCGACCGCCGCCGCAGTCGTAGACGCGGATCGAGCCGAACGCCGTCTCGACCGCCTCGTTGAAGCGCAGCGAGACGGTCTTCGGGCTCGTGCGGACGACCGAGTTGTTGCTCGGCGTGCTCTCCTGCAGGATCGCGTGTGCGAACGCGGCGGGTGCTGCCGTCAGCGCGGCCAGGGCGACCGCTATCGCGAGCAGGCTTCTCTTCAAGACACTCCTTCGCTCGAGGGCTTACGGCCTGCGAGCGAAGGGTGGCGCGCGCTCTCCGTAGCCCCGTGCGAGGCCGGCCGTGCGCGGAACGGCGACGACGCGAGCGGGCTCGGGAACGAAGATCTGGAAAGCGGGCAGGGGCCGGCTGCCGAGAGCGCGGCCGACGGCGCGCGCGGCCGAGTCGAGCGCCCACGCGATCAGCAGCGCGGCGAGCGCGAACGGCAGCTGGAAGGCCAGTCCGAGCAGGAACGCGGGCTGCACGACGACCGTCCACGGCACGTGGCCGGTGTGCACGATTCGCTCGGCGAACTCCTGGACGACGAAGGCGATCGGCGGCAGCAGGACGATCAGCGGTGACGCGAGCGGCCGGCGTCGCTCACCTCGGAAGCCCGCCGCCGCCTGCAGCGCGAGCCCCGCGAGCAGCACGCCGAGGCTGACCGAGAGCGCGAGCGGGACGTAGCCGAGGTAGGCGTGTCCGCTGCGCGCGAGCGCGTCGGCGCGAGCGTGCGCGTCCGAGTAGACGAGCCGGTAGGCGAGCAGGTGCCCGGCGATCAGACCCGCGAACATCAGCGGCGCCGTGGACAACCAGGCGAGTCGCTGCCTCATTCCCAGCATGGTGGCAGATCCAGGCGGGAGCCCGAACCTACAATCGACGCATGCCTGGCGAGAAGCCGATTGCGGAGAACCGAAAGGCGCGGCACGACTACCACTTCCTCGAGCGGTTCGAGGCGGGCATCGTGCTGACCGGAAGCGAGGTCAAGTCGCTCCGCCAGGGCCGTGTCAGCCTCCAGCAGGCGTACGCCGACGTCCGCGAGGGCGAAGCGTGGCTCGTCGGCGCGCACATCGACCCCTACGAGCAGGCGGGAATCCAGAACCACGAGCCGGAGCGCGACCGGAAGCTGCTCCTGCACCGGCGGGAGCTGGACTCGCTCTACGGCAAGGTGCGCGAGAAGGGCCTGACGCTCGTTCCTGTGCGCCTCTACTTCAAGAACGGCCGCGCGAAGCTCGAGCTCGCGCTCGCGCGCGGCAAGGAGCAGCGCGACAAGCGGCGCGAGCTCGCGAAGCGCGACGCCGACCGCCAGATCGAGCGCGCGCTCAAAGCGAGGCGCTGAGCCGCTCGAGCGTCGGCGGCAGCTCGCTCATCCGCTCGATCACCGCGTCGGCGTCGTCGAGGCCCGGGCCGAAGCCGATGACGTGGATCCCGGCGGCTCTTGCTCCGGCGATGTCGTTCTCGGTGTCTCCGACGGCGACGGTGCGCTCGGCCGGCCAGTCGCCGGCTTTGTGACGCGCGATCGCGATCAGCTCGGCGCGGCTCTCGGCCTCGCAGCCGAAGGCGCCCTGGCCGGGCGGGAAGAGCTCGGCGAGCCCGATCCGTTCCATGCGCGCTCTCGCCACCGGCTCCGGGTTCCCGGTCAGGAGCGCGCGGTGCTCGATCTGGCTGATCGCGTCGGCGGCGCCCTCCGCGGCGGCCCAGTGGGACGTGTCCGCGTCGGCCAGGAGCTCGAGGTAGCGCCGCGAGGCCTCGGCGCACCAGCGGGCGAGCTGCGGATCGATCTCGTCGTCGCCGAGCCCGGCCGCGCGCAGCACCTCGCGCGTGATCCGCATCGCCGTCTGCCCGGCGTGGTCGACGTCGCGGATCGCGTCACCGGGCAGCGTCACGCCCCAGACCGTCTCGATCGCTTCCGTCGTCGCCTGCCCCATCAACGGATCGCTCGTCATGAACAGCGTCTTGTCGACGTCGAAGAGAACGAGCAACACGCGGCTACACTAAGGGCAACATACGGGGGCGATCAGGTTTCGACGTGGTCGGTTCTCCGGTTGAGCTGCAAGCCGAGGTCCCCGGTCGGCCTCGTAAAACAACCGGGAAAAAACGCAAGTGCGAAGAACGAAAACGCACTCGCTCTCGCTGCCTAAACCACAGTGAGGCGCGTCGCTCCGAACTCGGCCCGTGGTTCGGGTAGCGGCGTCAGAAAACGGGCTCGGCGCCTAGGGAGAGCCAATCGCCCGAAGCGCGACACCAAAGGATGGCTAGCCCGAAGGTTGGTCGGCTGCCAACCGGCCGGCGGGCGAATCTCAACGGCAGCCTAAGCTTGTAGAGGTTCAACCGGTACGACGACGGACGCGGGTTCGATTCCCGCCGCCTCCATTTTCCGGCCGCCGAAAGGCGGCCGGAAAATGCCGAAGCCCACGGGCGCAGCCCATGGGCGAGGCAAGAAGGTGCCGGCTACGAAGTCCGGCCCGCTCCGCGGGCCATGACGACTTCGCTCGGTTCGTTCGCGAGGTCGGTGGCGTGTGCGCCGCGACGGGCGAAGCCTGCCCCGCGGCGAATGGTCGCAGAGTTGGCACGAATACCCCTTGACATCAATCGGTGTCTGACACCGATGCCACGGAACTGATGCCCGATGTAATTTGCGCCATGATTTCCATGGATCGCGTTGACGCAGTCGTGATCGGCGCCGGCGTGGTGGGCCTCGCAGTGGCGCGCGCCTTGGCGACGGCCGGGCGCGAGGTCGTGATCCTCGAGGCCGAGGACGCGATCGGCAAACATTCGAGCTCGCGCAATTCGGAGGTCGTCCACGCCGGGATCTACTACCCGCGGGATTCGCTCAAGGCGCGCACCTGCGTGGAGGGTCGGCAGCGCCTATACGCCTACTGCGACGAGCGCGGGGTGCCGCACCGGCGCTGCGGCAAGCTGATCGTCGCCACCGACGCCGCGCAATTGGAGGAGCTGGAGGGCATCCGACGGAAAGCGCACGCCAACGGTGTCACCGATGTCGTTCCCGTGAGCCCAGCGGAAGCTCTGGCGATGGAACCGGAGTTGCATTGCGTGGCGGCACTGCACTCGCCCTCAACGGGGATCATCGACAGCCACGCGCTGATGCTCGCCTACCTACGCGATGCGGAACGCGCCGGAGCAATGCTCGCGTTGAAGAGCCCGCTCACGAAGGGGGTGGTACGCGCCGACGGCATCGAGCTGCACGTCGCGGGCGCAGAGCCGATCCTTGCCACGCAGGTGGTGAACAGCGCAGGTCTGCGCGCGCCGAGCCTCGCGCGCCGCATCAAGGGCTACCCCGCCGAGCTCGCGCCGCCCGAGCTCTACGCCAAAGGGAACTACTACGCCCTCGCGGGGGGCTCGCCGTTCTCGCGCCTCGTCTACCCGGTGCCCGAGCCCGGAGGCCTCGGCTTGCACATGACGCTCGACCTCGGCGGGCGGGCGCGCTTCGGCCCGGACGTGGAATGGATAAGCAGGATCGACTACACGGTGGATCCGCGGCGCGCCGAGCGCTTCTACGCGGCGATCCGGCGCTACTGGCCCGGACTCCCGGATGGGGCGCTGGGGCCCGACTACGCGGGCATCCGCCCCAAGATCGCGGGGAGGGGTGCACCCGCGGCGGACTTCCTCGTGCAAGGCTCGCGCGAGCACGGTGTACCGGGCTTGGTGCACCTCTTCGGCATCGAATCGCCCGGGCTCACCGCCTCGCTGCCGCTCGCGAACGCCGTGATCGGGCAACTACTCAACGATGAGGGACCCGGCGATCCTCGACATCGTCTAGAGACGTAGCACTGGCCTCGCTACCACGTTGCGCAAACGGCGGAACCGGCAGACACTGTCCGGGTGGAGCTCCCCGACGTTCAGTACGCGAAGAGCGGCGACGTCAACATCGCCTATCAGGTCACCGGCGACGGGCCGTTCGACCTCGTATTCGTCCCGGGCTACGTCACGCACCTCGAGCTCCACTGGGCCATCCCGAGCTTTACGCCCTTCCTCGAAGAGCTCTCGTCCTTCTGCCGGCTGATTCGGTTCGACAAGCGTGGCACGGGCATGTCCGACCGCGTCAGCGGAGCCCCCTCGCTGGAGACGCGCATGGACGACGTTCGGGCCGTTATGGACGCAGTCGCCTCGAGCCGTGCTGCCTTCTACGGGCTCTCCGAGGGGGCGGCGATGAGCATTCTCTTCGCCGCGACCTACCCGGAGCGCACCGCGGCGCTCGTCGTCCGCAGCGCGTATCCGCGCAGGATGTGGGCGCCCGACTATCCCTGGGGCCAGACGGAGGAGGCGTACGAGCGTGAGGTCGAACGCGCACTCCGGGTCTTCGGCCCACGCGAGCAGGGGCTAGAGGCGGTACGGGAGCTGGGCCTGTTCACCGACTCTGAGGCGGACTCGTTCCTCCAGATGCTCCGGTTCGGCGCGAGCCCCGGCGAGCTCACCGCGCTCCACCGGATGAACAGGGAGATCGACATCCGGCATGTCTTGCCGACCGTGCGGGTTCCGACGCTGGTTCTGCACGGGGCCGAAGACAAGATCATCCCGGTCGAGGTCGCCCGGTACGTCGCCTCGAGCATTCCGACGGCGCGCTTCGTCGAGATCCCGGGTGTCGGTCACCTCGCCTTCGGTGCAGGCGAGGTCATCAGCGAAGAGATCCAACGCTTCGTCCAGGGGGTGTGGGAGGCCGGCGGCTGGGAGGAGGCAGAGCCCGACCGCGTGCTGGCGACCGTTCTCTTCACGGACATCGTCGGCTCGACCGCGAAGGCCGCCGAGCTCGGGGACCGAAACTGGCGGGAGCTACTCGAGCGTCATCATGCGCTGATTCGCCGCGAGCTCGTCCGCTTTCGCGGCGCGGAGCTCGACGTCGCCGGCGACGGCTTCTTCGCGCGGTTCGACGGCCCGGCCCGCGCGGTCCGCTGCGCCTGTGCGATCACCGAGAGCATTCGGGAGCTCGGGCTCGAGCTCCGTGCAGGCCTGCACACCGGCGAGTGCGAGGTCCTGGACGGCAAGGTCGGCGGCATCGCGGTCCACATCGGCGCGCGAGTCGCGAAGGAGGCGCAGCCGGGCGAGGTCCTCGTCTCGAGCACGGTCAAGGATCTCGTCGCCGGCTCGGGCCTCCGCTTCCGGGAGAGCGGAACGGCCGAGCTGAAGGGCGTCCCGGAGCAGTGGCGCCTCTACGCGGTCGAGAGCGCCGGCTGATCAAACGTCCATTTCGGCGACGATGCGGCCGGACGCTGCTGCCTTCTTGAGCGCGCGGTAGTCCCGGTCGTTTTGGTCGGCGTACGCCTCGGAAAATGAGGCCATGGCGCGGTCGAAGGAGTTGCTGCTGCCGAGATAGGCGGCGATCGCGATCCTGTCGCCCGATCGCGCGTGGGCTCTTGCGAGCGTCCAGCCGCAGATCTTGGCGTAGGCCTCCAGCTCTGGCGGGTCCATCAGTTCGACGTCAACGGAGCCCTTGGCGTCCCAGAGTTGCCGGATGTAGAAGTCCCGTGTTTCCCCGTCGATCGTGGCGATTCGCTCCCACCCGAGCAGGATGTCGGGCGCCGCTTGCATCATCCGCTGGCCTTCCACGACGCGCCGTCCGTGCTGGGTGTACTGGCTCTTCCCGAGGAACGGCTCTAGGACCGATGCCTGCGCTTCCTTGAACTGGAGGAACAGGGGGTCGCTCGTATCGCGGCCCAACATCAGCAGGATCCAGGCGCGGGTACCCACGCTGCCGACACCGACGACCTTTCGAGCGGCATGCACGTACCGATAGCTCTCGAGCAGGTGACGCCGGTCGCGCGGCAGCGTGCGTCTGTACGTGCGAATCATGCGCCGCACAACATCCTCCAACTGGTCCTGCTCAGCATGTGGGAGCACGTCCTCGATCGGCGTGACGAGAGGAGGGTTGCCGACGATCCGTAGCTCGCCGTCGACCGTCCGACACAGCTTTGCGAGGGCTCGCATGCTGTCCTTCGTGTGCACCTTTGCGATGTCGGTCTGGAAGCGCTTCATCTGCTTGCGGGTCGCCGATGCTCCGAGCTGTTTGAGGATCGCCGCGACGTCGAGGCGCGTGTACCAGACGTCGATGTTGCGCATCTCCGCGAAGTGCGCGATCGCTTCGCGGTACTCACGCGTCGCAGCCCTCACGACCGAGCGGCAGACCGACTCGTCGAAACCGCGATCTCGGCCCGCGACCGCGACGCTCGCGGCGAGCCGCTTCAGGTCCCACTCGAATGGCCCCGGAAGGGTCTCGTCGAAGTCATTGATGCTGAAGACATGCCTCCGATCCGGCGCGGCGAAGATGCCGAAGTTGGAGAGGTGCGCGTCTCCGCAGAGTTGAGCGTGTAAGCCTGTCCGCGGCCCATCCGCGAGATCGGCCGCCATCAGATAGGCGGCGCCGCGGAAGAAGGTGAACGGCGACACGAGCATGCGCCCGTACCGGATCGGGCCGAGCTCTGGCAGACGGGTCTGCGCCTGCTCCTCGAGGAGGTCGACGGGATCCCTGCGACCTGGCCCCGGCTCCCAGGCGGCGTGCGCCGAACGTGGAAGCTCGCCGCGCGCGGCCTTGCCCCGGGCGACCCGCTCGGCGGGCGTGAAGTGCGGCACCGCCTTCGGCCCGGAAGAGCTCTCGCCCGTCGCTGCGCTCTCGTCCAGGACGTGCGCCGGGGCTTCCTCGGAAGCCGTCGCGGAACCTGGGTCGAGAGATCCGAGCTGGTCGTCCGCTTTCCTCATCGTCTTACTCCTTTTCGCAGGCTCCCGTCGAGCGTTGGGACGTGGTGGGAGACGCTGCATGAACAGCATCGCGCAACGGTGTCGGACTCAGCGCGTGCGCGGCGCTCCCTGCGCGTCGCACGGGATCGCGAAGCTTCCGCCGGCAATCCCCTTCTCGTGCGTCAGTTGCTCGAGCGTCCGTTGCATGGCCACCGGTCGGATCCCGCTCACGCCATGGTGGTAGGGATTGTCGAGGAACCAGAGGAGGAGCAGGGTGGAGGTGATCACGACCGCGACGCTGCCCATCATCGTCGCCTGCACGATCACTCGCTCGGCGCTGTCGGCGAAGAAGAGCATGAACACGAAGATGATCCCGGCGCTCAGAAACAGGACGATCCACAGCGGGATCGGGATCACGCCCTCGGCGCCGTGCGTCCGGTCGGCGCGCGCGCTCTCGCGGTCGGTCCGCTGATCGAGCCACTTGCCGTAGGCGGCCTGCTCGGCCGCCGAGTGCGGCTCGACCGTCTTCAGCGTCTGGAACATGGCGATCCCCCATGGGTTGTGCCCGTTGCCCAGGGTGCCCGACTCCATGCGGGGCCATTCCTGGTGGACGACGTCGCGCGCGTAGCAGACGAGCTCACCAGAGAAGCGCCCACGCACCGCGACGGGCATGAGCTGGGCCGTCTCGAACTGCTCCGCGACGATCTGTGCCTCGGCCACCGCGCCGCTGCGCGAGGTGTCGAAGCTCTCGAAGGCAAGGAAGACGACGAAGCCCAGCAGCACGGCAAAGCCGGTTGCGAGGACGCCGAACACCCCGGCCGCGCGGTCGCCGTCCTCGAAGTAGCTCCCCTCGGGAGCCCGGCGGCGGACGAGCAGCATCGCGGTGACGGCGACGACGCTCACGACCGCGACGATCAGCGCCGCCCAGTAGAGGTTCATCGGTGACGGGCCGTGCGCTGCCGGCGGCAGTGTCATCGAGGCGCGCAGCGCGACGAGCGGCGCGTCAGGGACGCGGATCAGGCCCCGCGTTGGGCGATCGAGGTCGAAGATGACCAGCAGGAGCACGGTCACGAGCGCGCCGGCCAGGACGACGGTGGTGGCGCCCCGGCCGTGCATGGCCGTGTACAGCGCCAGCAGGAAGAAGGCGAACGCGGCGCCGAGCACCTCCAGCGCCAGGACGGCGTTCGGGATGCGGTTGTTGAGCGCGGCGACGCGCACCGTCTGCTGGTCGATCATCTGGTTCAGGGTCTCGACATAGAGCCGCGGCGCGCTATCTCGCGGCGCGGCTATGAGCGCGTCCCCGGCGAGCGCCCAGAGCTGGCGCTGGAGAGCGTCTTCCCGGGCGATCGCGCGTGCGAATCCGTCGGTGGTCGGGACCGCGTGCGAGAGCGCCAGGCTGGCGTCCGTGTACTGCTTGAGCAGTTGCAGCGAGCGGCTTCGCATCGGCTCGGCCAGGGTCTGCGCGCGCAGGTACGTGGTCCCGATCGTGTTCGCGTCGTCGACGACTGCTGCCCGGCGCGTGTCGTAGCGCCCGATCGCCAGCGTCAGGCCGAAGGCGAGGATCAGCCCGACCAGCGCGAAGAACGCTCCTTGCACGATCCCGACCGGCTCGCGCAGCGTGTCGGCCTGCCGGCGCAACACCCGGCCGGCCAGGTACCCGAGCGCCACGAATCCGAGGACGATCCCGGCGATGATCAGCCAGAGTTCCCAGGTGCTTAAGCGGAAGAACACCGGCGGAGAGCATCGCAGAGCCGTGCGCTCAGGAGGCGGTTGCTCGATAGAGGTGCCAGCTGCCCGGGATGCCCTTGAGCTCGTGCTCACCCGCGTCGTCGAACGCGAGGCCGCTCCCGGCGACGAGGTCCTTCACGGTCCCGGAGACCACGACCTCTCGCGGGCCGGCGGTGCCGAGGATCCTGGCGCCGATCGTGACCGCGATGCCGCCCGGCTTTCCGTCGATGACCTCGCATTCGCCGATGTGGACCGCGGCTCGTGTCTCGATCCCGAGGCTGGAGACCTTCGCGGCGATCTCATGGGCGCAATGGATCGCCCGCGCCGGTCCCACGAAGCTCGCGAAGAAGCCGTCACCCGCGGTGTCGTGCTCGGTTCCCTCCCAGTGCGACAGCGCACCGCGCACCGCGGCGTGATGCTCGAGCACGAGCTCCCTCCAGCGTCGATCCCCGAGCTCCGCTTGCTTTCGCGTCGAGTCGACGATGTCCGTGAACAGCACCGTCGCGAGAACCGTGGAGACGGCCGACACGTGCTCGATGCCCGCGAGCTCGCGGATGATCGCCATCTGCTCGTCCGTCTGTAGACCCGACCGGCCCTGGAGCACACGCACGGTGGCGTTGGGCATCAGCGAAGCGACGTATTCGGCTTCCTCTCTCTCCGCCGGTGCATCTGCGTCGCCGACGACCAGCGCCGTGGGCGTGCGCACGCTCGGAAGGATCTCCCGTACGTCCGTCTGCCAGAGGATCCGGGTGAGCTCCTCGGCAACGTCGGGGCTGATGGTGTTCCGAGTGACTCGTGCGTAGCGCCTCACAGCGTCCTCGTCGACAGAGAGGGTGTGACGCTCGTCGTGCGGGACGCCGAGGCGCTGCGCGGCGCGGTTCTGGGCCTGCTCTCGGGCCTGCTCGGTCGTCCCCCAGATCCTGGACTCGGCGAGGGCTGCTTCGAATGCGTCGGGTGGCTGTCCCCACGGATAGTCCGGAGCCCACGCCAACCGTGGGCGCGGATAGTTCCAGACGAGCCCCGACGTGCGATCCGGATAGGTGGCCGCGAACAAGGCGTGCATCGCACCCGTCGAGGCTCCGGCCCCGAGGACCGGTGACTCGGATCCGACCGCGTCGAGCACCTCGAGGAGGTCAGCGGCACGTGTTTCGAGGTTCGGGGGCGGAGCCTGGCGCGTCGATGCGCCGCTTCCGCGGCGGTCGTGAATGATCAGACGGGCGAAACCGGTCAGATCCGTGAGCAACGGCCCCCAGTCCGGCTCGTCCCAGATGAGGTCGACGTTCCCCGCAAGGGCGTGGAGATCCATTACGACGTCGACGGGGCCCGACCCGACGACCTGGTAGGCGAGGTAGACGCCGTCCGCCGTCTTGGCGAATCGTGTTTCGTGCGTCACGGGGTCATCTCGATTTCAGATCCAGTGCGTTGATGCCACATATTCTCTCCGCGTGGGCGAGCTCTCCTGGTGGATGTCGCCGCACCCCGACTGGGAGCCGACCGAGGACTGGCCTCAGGAGGTGCCGGTCGTGCGCTACGAGACCGAGGACGAGGTCGTGCTCATCGACCCGTTCCTGCCGACCGACGAAGACTTCGACCCGCACGGGAAGCCGGTGCGCGTACTGCTGACGCAGGGCGCGCACTACCGGGGCACCGCCGACTTCGTCGAGCGCTTCGGCGCCTCGGTCTGGACGCCGCCGAGCGCCGTCTGGCGCAAGATTCCCAACCCCGCCACGACCGAGGAGCTCCCGCCGGGCATCGAGGCGATCGAGCTCGACGGCGAGCCGCAGCAGGTCGTCTTCTTCATCCGGGAGCACGCCACGCTCGTCAGCGGCGACGTGCTCAGCGGGACGCGGCGGCCGGTTACACATCTTCGTCGACGAGGCCGACCCCGAGCGGCTGCTGCCATCGCTCGAGGCAGCTCGCCGAGCTCCCGATCGAGCGAGTGATCATTCCGCACGGCGACCTGATCCTCTCGGAGGGGGCGGCTCGGATCCGCGCCGCGATTGCCGAGGCGCAGCGGACGGAGCCTCGACCACGCGGGAGTATCCTTGTCCCTTATTGCGCCTTAGAGCTAACGAGGGAGGAAGTATGCGCTCAGCGTGGAGAGGCCTCGCGATCGTGGGGCTGGCGAGCATGGCGATCTTCGTGGTCGCCGCCTGTGGCGGCGGCGGATCGAAGTCAAGCGAGAGCGCCAGTACGACGACGGAATCGTCCGGCACCCCGACGGTCGGCGTCGACGATTTGACGGCGGACTTTGCGGCGATGAAGACGCTCAAGCCCCTGGCGAGTGAGGGCAAGGGAATGATCGGGGTCCTGCTCCCCGACACGACGACGTCGACGCGGTATGTCCAGTACGACGCGCCGAACCTGAAGAAAGCCTTCGAGACCGCTGGGCTCTCTTCGAGCCAGTTCAAGATCGACAACGCCCACGGCAGCACGAGCACGATGCAGCAGCAGGCCGAGGCCGACATCACCGCCGGCGCCTCGGTGCTCCTCATCGACCCGCTCGACCCGGGCTCGGGCG
The DNA here is from genome assembly GCA_963825795.1 of uncultured Actinomycetes bacterium. Taxonomy (GTDB): domain Bacteria; phylum Actinomycetota; class Thermoleophilia; order Gaiellales; family Gaiellaceae; genus VAXT01. Next base: position 177,520 of record CAWGVD010000058.1, read on the forward strand.
CGGCCATCGAGTCGAAGGCCGAGTCGCAGGGCGTCAAGGTGATCGACTACGACCGCCTCGTCACCGGCGGCCCGAAGGATCGCTACTACGTCAGCTTCAACAACGTCCAGGTCGGCCAGTTGATCGGCCAGGGCATGGTCGACTGCCTCGAGCGCCTGGAAGGTCAGCAAGCCGCAGATCCTCGTGATGAGCGGCGCCGCGACGGACAACAACGCCAAGCTGTTCGCGCAGGGCTACAACGGCGTGCTCGACCCGAAGTTCTCCGACGGCACGTACACGAAGGTCGGCGCGCCGGCCGGGACGTGGGATGCGCCGACGGCCGCGACGACGTTCGAGCAGCAGTTCACCGCCCACCCGAACATGAACGCGGTCCTGATGCCGAACGACGACACCAACAACGCGGTGGTCGCGGTGCTCCTGAAGGACAAGGTCAAGCCGGACACGTTCCCGACCACGGGTCAGGACGCGGCTCCGACCGGCCTGCAGAACATCCTCCTGGGCTACCAGTGCGGCACGGTGTACAAGCCGTACTTCGCCGAGGCGCAGGCGGCCGCGGCGCTGGCGCTCTACCTGAGGGCCGGCAAGACGCCGCCGTCCTCGCTCGTGAACGACACCACGAAGGACACGACGCTGAACGCGGACATCAAGTCCGTGTACACGAAGCCCTTCTGGGTGACGAAGGAGAACATGGCCGACACCGTCGTCAAGGATGGCACGATCACGGCGTCCGCCCTCTGTACCCCGAAGGTAGCCCAGGCGTGCAAGGACGCAGGGATCCAGTAGGTCGGTGTGGGATCGGGCCTCGCTTTCGCGGCGGGGCCCGTCCCACTCTCCGTTAGGGCCGCAGAAGGGACGCGATGACGACCACCGAGAACGGCGCCGAGCCCCTCCTTCGCCTCAAAGGCGTCTCGAAGAACTTCGGCCCGGTGCAGGCGCTCTCGGACATCGATTTCGAGATCCCGGCCGGCCAGGTAACCGCGCTCATCGGCGACAACGGCGCCGGCAAGTCGGTGACGATCAAGACGATCGCGGGGATCCACGCTCCGGAACACGGGCAGATCTTCTGGGAAGGGAAGCCGGTTCGGATCCGCACGCCCCGCGAGGCCGCCTGCGCTCGGCATCGAGACCGTCTACCAGGATCTCGCGCTCTGTAACAACCTGGACATCGTGCAAAACATGTTCCTCGGCCGGGAGCGCCTGAACGAGCGCGTGTTCCTCGATGAGGAGGCGATGGAGAAGGCGGCCGCGGAGACGCTCGCCAGCCTACGGGTGACGACCGTGCGCTCGATCCGGCAGCCGGTCGCGTCGCTCTCGGGCGGACAGCGGCAGTCGGTTGCGATCGCCAAGGCCGTGCTCTGGGAGGCGAAGCTCGTAATCATGGACGAGCCGACCGCTGCGCTCGGCGTCGCGCAGACGCGGATGGTGCTCGACCTCACGCGCCGCCTCGCCGAGCAGGGCCACGCGGCGCTCTTCGTCTCGCACAACATGAACGACGTCTTCGAGGTCGCCGACCGGATCATCGTCCTCTATCTCGGACGCGTGGTCGCGCAGCGCCCGGCGTCCGAGCTCGACCGGCAGATCGCGGTCGACCTGATGACGACGGGCGAGTCGCAGCGGCTCCACGAGAACGGAGACGGCGCCTGATGGCGAAGATCGACGAGACCGTCGGCGGCGCACGAGGAGGACGCGCAGACCGAGCACGCGGCGCGCCAGGCCGAGCTCGCGGTTCCGGCCGAGATCGCCGCGGACTCCGTCGGGGACTACTTCAGATCCTCGATCGCCAGGATCAAGGCCGGCGAGAGCCGGGATCCTGCCGGTCATCGCGGGGCTGCTGCTGGTCTCGATCTTCTTCCAGTCGCTGGACTCGAAATTCCTGACCGCGGCCAACCTCGTCAACCTGCTCTTGCAGGCTGCCGTCTTCAGCCTGCTCGCGATGGGCGAGGTCTTCGTCCTGCTGCTCGGGGAGATCGACCTCTCGGTCGGGTTCGTCGCGGGGCTCGGCGGCGTGATCATGGCCGATCTCGCGAGCCCGGCTCACGGCTGGCCGTGGTGGTCCGCGATCGCGGCTGCGCTGCTCGCTTGCGCCGGGATCGGGCTTCTCCAGGGAACGATCGTCACCCGGATCGGCCTGCCCTCGTTCATCGTCACGCTGGCCGGCCTGCTCTTCTGGGAGGGGGTGCTCCTGAAGATCCTCGGCAACGGCGGGACGATCACCATCCAGGACGACACGATCAACAACATCGCAAGCGCGAACATCAGCCCGCTCACGGGCTGGATCCTCATGCTCGTGCTCGTCGCGATCTTCGGGTTGACTCTTTGGCGGCGCGACTCGAAGCGGCGGCGCGCCGGGCTCGTTGCGCCTCCGCCTGCGGTGACGCTGGCTCAAGATCGGCGGCGCCCTCGCTGGGCGGCGTTGCGCTCGTCCTGCTCTGCAACCACGATCGTGGAAGGATCGTGCCGGTCCGCGGCGTGCCCTGGGTCGTGCTCCTCGTCGTCGGCGTGCTCGTCGTGTGGACGGTGCTGCTCGGCCGGACGAAGCTCGGGCGCTACTTCTACGCGATCGGCGGCAACGCCGAGGCTGCGCGCCGCGCCGGTGTGAGCCTGGCGACGATCCGGACGGTCGCATTCATGCTGTGCAGCCTCACGGCCGGGATTGCGGGCATCGTGTACGCGTCGAGGTTGCGATCGATCTCGACGTCGATCGACGGCGGCACGCTCGTCCTGTACGCGGTCGCCGCTGCGGTGATCGGAGGCACGAGCCTGTTCGGCGGCCGGGGGAAGGCGATCCACGGCGTGCTCGGCGGGATCGTGATCGCCGCGATCGACAACGGCATGGGCTTGAGGGGATACACGGCCGCGTCGAAGTTCATGGTCACTGCGGTCGTCCTGCTCGCCGCGGTGACGATCGACGCGCTCTCACGGCGCGGCCGCGTCGAGGCCTAGCGCCGCACGTCGGACGCGCGCGGGTTCGTCTCCGCTCGAGCCATTGCCGTGTCGGCCGCGTCATGCGCCGTCACGCCGGCGGTCGACCCGGTCGCGTGATCGCACAGCGCCCGCGGCCCGGTGCGGTCAAACGGGCCGGCTTCCCGGTCAACCTCGTCGTCAGCCGCCATTAGCCGATCGCACGATGTCGAGAACGGGCCGCCGGCTCCGTTCTCCGGGTGACACTGTTCAAACGAAGCCCGAAGGAGGCAATGAAGTGGCGCGGATATTTGCTGGCAGTTAATTTCGAGGGCGGCGTCGTCGACACGCCCATGGAGGAGTGGAAGCCGGAGGAGATCCAGGCGCACCTCGACTACTACAAGGCCCTGAGCCAGGAGCTGAGGGAGAGCGGCGAGCTCGTGCAGTCCGAGATCCTGACCGGACCGGACCTCGCGAAGATCGTGACCTCCGACGGCACGGCGCCGGTGATTACCGACGGGCCGTTCCAGGAGTTCAAGGAGTGGCTCGCCGGCTTCCAGGTCTTCGACGTCGAGTCCGAGGAGCGGGCACTCGAGATCGCCGCGAGGCTCTCGGCCGTGCCCGGCCCCGACGGCGTGCCGACCCAGCAGCCGATCCAGGTGCGGCGGGTGATGGACGACCGCATCTCGGACGCCGAAGGGATGCATGAGTACCTGGAGACCGCGGTAGGCGAGCGCTGAACGTCCCGCCGGGGTGTCGAGGACCTGCTGCGCGAGCTCGCGCCGCAGGTCCTCGGCACGCTCGTGCGTCGGTACGGCGACTTCGACCAGGCCGAGGACGCCGTCCAGGAAGCCCTGCTCGCCGCTGCGACTCGCTGGCCGCGGGACGGCGTGCCCGAGGAGCCCCGCGGCTGGCTGATCCAGACCGCTTCCCGGCGGCTGATCGACCAGTGGCGCAGCGACCGCTCCCGGAGAGACCGGGAGGAGCTGGCTTCGACACGCGAGCCGCCCCCGCAGGACGCTCCCGACCAGGACGACACGTTGACCGTGCTCTTCATGTGCTGCCATCCCGCGCTGACCCCGGCCTCGGCGATCGCGCTCACACTGCGGGCCGTCGGCGGTTTGACGACGTCCGAGATCGCGAGCGCGTTCCTCGTCGACGAAGCGACGATGGCGCAACGGATCTCGCGGGCGAAGCGCCGCATCGAGGCGTCCGGAGAGCCGTTCCGGCTGCCGAGCCCCGAGGAGCGGCCCGGCGCGGCTGCGCATGGTGCTCCACGTCCTGTACCTGATCTTCAACGAGGGCTACACGAGCACCAACGGCGCCGAGCTGCACCGCGCCGAGCTCTCCGACGAGGCGATCCGCTTGGCGAGGATCACGCATCGGCTGCTGCCCGACGAGGGCGAAGTCGCGGGCCTCCTCGCTCTGATGCTGCTGATCGACGCGCGGCGTCCTGCGCGGACGACCGCCGGCGGTGAGCTCGTCCCGCTCGCCGAGCAGGATCGGACGCTCTGGGATCGGGCGCAGATCGACGAGGGCACCGCGATTCTCGACGCCGCGATGGGCAGGCCGCCCGTGGGCGAGTACCGGATCCAGGCTGCGATCGCTGCGGTGCACGACCGCTCGCGGCGGGCCGAGGACACGGACTGGACGCAGATCCTCGCGCTCTACGGCTTGCTCGAGCAGCTGACGGACAACCCGGTCGTGACGGTCAACCGCGCCGTCGCGGTCGCGATGGCCGAGGGGCCGTCGGCGGGCCTGGTCGTGCTCGACTCGGTCGACGAGCGGCTGGCAGGCCACTACCGGGTCGACGCAGTCCGGGCGCACCTGCTCGAGATGACGGGCGATACCGAGGGAGCGGTCGAGCACTACCGTGCCGCAGCCAGCCGCACGACGAGCCTCCCGGAGCAGCGCTATCTGTCGATGAAGGCCGCGCGGCTCAAGCAGGGAGAGACAGAGCCGCCCGCCTCCGGATGACCACGCGCCACGCGAGGCCGATCGCGAACATCGCCAGCCCGGCGACGACCGCGGTGACCGGAAGCGTCGCCACGAGCGTCACGCAGCCGACGAGCCCGATCGCGTTCAGCGCGCGCGGCCAGCGGCGCCACTCGCCGCGCTGCGTCCAGGCCGAGGCGTTGGCGATCGCGTAGTACGTCAGCACGCCGAAGGACGAGAAGGCGATCGCACCGCGCAGGTCGGTGGTCAGCACGAGGAGCGTCACCGCGATCGCGACCGCGAGCTCCGCGTGATCCGGAACGCGGTAGCGCGGATGCACCGAGGAGAGCCAGCGCGGGAGATCGCCCTCGCGGGCCATGGCCAGCGTCGTGCGCCCGATCCCCGCGATCAGCGCGAGCAGGGCGCCCAGGCTCGCGACCGCAGCTCCGACGTCGACCAGCGGAACGGCCCAGTCCGCGCCGACCGAGCGGACCGCGCTCTCGAGCGGCGTCACGCTCGCAGCGAGCTTGTCCGGGCCGAGCACGAGCAGCACCGACGCGGCGACGACCACGTACAAGGCGACGGTAATGCCGAGCGCCAGCGGGATCGCCCGCGGGATCGTCCGCCGCGGGTCGCGAACCTCTTCGCCGAGCGTCGCGATCCGCGCGTAGCCGGCGAACGCGAAGAAGAGCAGGCCCGCGGACTGGAGCACGCCGTAGAGGCCGTGAGGAAGCGCCCACGTCAGGTTGCCCGTGCCCGCGTCGCCGCTGCCGAGGATCACGCCGACCACGATCGCCAGCACGACGAGCGAGACGGCGACGAGGATCCGCGTCAGGCCGGCCGTCCGCGTGATGCCGCGCAGGTTGACCCCGGTGAGCGTCACCACGGCGACGGCCGCGACCACGCGCTCGAGCCACCTCGGCCCGGGAACCGCGTAGGCGGCGAACGTCAGCGCCATCGCCGCGCAGGACGCCGTCTTGCCGATGACGAAGCCCCAGCCGGCGAGGAAGCCCCACCACTCTCCGAGCCGCTCGCGTCCGTAGACGTACGTCCCGCCAGAGGTCGGGTACTGGGCCGCGAGCTGCGCGGAGGCGACCGCGTTGCAGTACGCGACGCCCGCCGCCAGCGCAAGGCCGACGAGCAGCAGGGCGCCGGCCGACGCGGCCGCGGGCGCGAACGCCGCGAACACCCCGGCGCCGATCATCGAGCCGAGCCCGATGACGACGGCGTCGAACGTCCCGAGCCGACGGGCGAGCTCCGTCAAAGCGCTTCGGCGATCCGCCTAGCCGCGTCCGCGAGCTCCTCGTCGGTGACGTTGGGGAGGACGTCCTCCCAGAGTGGAAGCATCATCCCCGACGCCTCGAGCATCCCGAGCGGCCGCGGAATGAACCACACGTGGAAGTGCGCGCCACCGTCGCCCCAGCGGTAGAGGTGCACGCGGCCGACATCGCCGAGGCCGAGAATCGCGCGCTCGACACGGGCGGCCAGCGGGCCGAACGCGGCGGCCGCCTCCGGCGAGAGGTCGCTGAACGAGTCGACGTGCTCGCGACTCGCCAGCCAGACCGCTCCGGCGAGGCTGCCTCCGACGGGCGGGTGCAGGCTGAAGTGCTCGTCCTGCCAGACGGCTGCGGTCGACTGTCCGGCGCAGAGGCCGCAGGGCTCGCCGCCCTCCTCTCCGCGGCGCGGAGGCTCGGGGATGACAGGCGCTCCGAGCTCGCGGATGGTCAGTGGCTCGGCGTACGGGAGTTGCATGGTCAGGCTCCTTTCTCTAGGGCGACTGAAACGGCGCGGGAGGATTCCCGCGGCACGTCTCGCGATCTCGATGAACGGCCTCAGCCGTGTGGTGAGGTCGGCACGCGTCGCCCGGAACGCCTCCAGGCGCTGCTCCTCGGGCCCGTCGACGGTGCTCGGGTCCTCGAGGTGCCAGTGCAGCGAGCTGTGCGGGCCCGGCAGGGTCGGGCACTCTTCGCGCGCGCTGTTGGACAGCGTGACGACGTAGTCGAAGCTGCGGTCGAGCAGCTCCGTGACCGGCTTCGCGCGAGCCTCCTGCCAGTCGATGCCGATCTCCGCGAGGACGCGAACTGCGAGCGGGTGCACCTGCTTCGGGCTCGTGCCGGCCGACGAGACGCCGAAGTCCGAGCCGCCGAAACGGTCGAGGAGGGCCTCGGCGATCTGGCTGCGTGCCGAGTTCCCGTTGCACACGAAGAGGACGCCGATCGGAACCGGGTTGGCCTGGCCGCGGTCGACGGCCTGGATCGTGCGCTCGAAGTCGACGAGCTCGATCTCGAGGCGCTCCAGCTCTTCACGCTGCCGCGCGATGTTCCGTCGCTGCTCCTCGAGCGTCCCGGTGAGTGCGGAGTCCATGGCCTCGCCCTGGAGGCACCGGTCGACGAGACGCCCTGCTTCGATCGGGGTCAGGCCCAGGCGCCGGAGCGCGAGGATCAGCGTCAGCCGCGAGAGGTCGGCGTCGCTGTACTCGCGGTAGCCGTTCTCGCGGCGAACAGGGCTGGGGAGGACCCCGGCCGCCTCGTACCAGCGGACTCCCGAGGGCGAGATCCCGGCCCGGCGCGCGAATGTCGAGATGTTCACGCCTCGAGCCTAGACCTTACAGTGGCTGTAAGGTCAAGGTCGCGCCCAGAATGGCGTCGTGGCTAGGCCGGTCGTCGCAACGGGGTTTCCGGAGCTGAACGATCTCCTGACGAGGTTCGTTGACGCCATTCGGTCGATCCTGGGCGAGAACCTTGTCGGCGTCTATCTCACCGGCTCCTTCGCGCTCGGAGACGGCGATGCCGCGAGTGACTGCGATTTCCTCGTCGTAACGGCCGGGGGGTTGAGTCGCGACGATGAACGTTCGCTTCGGCAGCTGCACGACGAGATCCCGGCGTGGCCGAGCTACTGGGCGCACAACTTCGAAGGCTCGTATGCGCCGAAGGCCGATCTTCAGAGGCTCGAGGCACTCGGGCGGCCATGGCTGTACGTCGATCGAGGCGGACGCGAGATGGAGTGGTCGGCCCACTGCAACACCGAGGACGTCCGTTGGGTCCTGCGCGAACGGTCACTGATCCTCGACGGAGCCGACCCGCGGGCGTTCGCATGCGAGATGCCCGCCAAGGTCCTCCAGAGGAGGATGCGGCCGCAGATCGAGAACTTTCTCGACGACCTTCTGACCTGGACCTCCTTCGAGATCTCGTGGACACAGCGGTATGCAGTCGAAGCCACCAGCCGAATGCTCTACACGCTCGAACACGGCGAGGTGATCTCCAAGCAACTCGCGCTGGACTGGGCAACACGGGATCTACCGGCCGAGTGGCTTGAACTGGTCGTTCAAGTCCGAGAAGACCGGTTCGTTCAGTGGAACGACCCGCCGCGACCCGGATCTGTCGAGCGCAGCCTCGCGTTCGTCGAGTACGTACAGGAACGCGCCCGCTCAGGCAACGGCGCCGCAGTCGAGTGACCGAGCTTCAGACGCGCTGTACGTCGCGCGCGTAGCCAGCAACGACCGTGAGAACGCGCCGATGCTCGCGGTTAATCGAGGGTTGGGCTTCACGGAGGCAACCCTCGGCGAGTCGTACGCGAAGCGCATGTGACAGGGTAGGTGCGAGGAACGAGGAGGGTGATGTCGGGTCGACGGACAACGCTGCGGCAAGTCGGGCGGATCGGTCCGCTGTTTGCACTCGCCGGAGTCGCGGGCTTCCTGCTCGGAGCCTGCGGCGGAGGCGGCGGTGGAGCCGCACAGGCCACGGGCCTGACCGGAACGCGGACCGGCGTGACCGCCACTCGCCCGGTCCGGACCGCGACGCGCACCACGCCGACTGTGCCCCCGGCGGCCGCGACGACCGATCGAGTGACGACGGCCGAGGCACCGCCTCCTCCGTCTCCCGTGCAACCTCCGCCTGCGCCGCCTCCGCCTCCGGCTGCTCCACCACCGCCGCCGCCTCCTCCGCCGCCGCCTCCTCCGCCTCCACCACCACCTCCGCCACCGCCACCGCCCCCACCCGTCACCACCACAGGAGGCGGCTCGTCGGGCAGCTCGCCGTGGCCGTGGATCCTCCTCGCAGTCGCAATCGCCGCAGGAGCGCTGCTCGGGTTCCTGCTCTGGCGACGGCGCCGCGCGGGTGCCGCCTCGTGGGCCGGGAGGTTCGACGACCTCGGGAGACGCTGCTTCGTCGCCGTCGACGACGTGCTCGCACAGGGCTCGGTCGTAACCGGTCAAGTCCAGGCGCTCGCCGCCGAGGCGAGAACGCTGGAGGCAAACGCTCCCGATGATCCGGCCAGGGCTGAGGCCGGGCGCCTACGGGCTCAGCTGGACGATCTCGCCGAAACACTCGAGGGCGACCGGACGCTCCGGCTGAGCTCGCCGCCGCCGACCGAGGAGCAACTCTCCTACTCGACGGCTCTGATCCGGCGCCAGGTCGAGCAGCTGCAGGGCATCCTCCGCCCGCCGCCCGCCCCTGGCGCGCCTCCGCCTGCCTAGCCGCCGAGAGCCGCGATTCGCCCCGCGACGAGCGCGGCATCCTCGCCGACGCCGTACAGGAGCGACGACTTTCGCTTGCGCAGGAAGTGGACGCCGACGAAGTAGAGCCCGGGCACGACGGTGCTCGCCCCGTCGACGTGGATCGGGAACCCGAGCTCGTCGAACGCCTCGGGCCACGGGAGCCACGAGGTGTAGTCGGGCCGGAACCCGCCGGCGAAGACGACCGCTCCGAAGTCGGACAGCTCGAGCTCCTCGGGCGCATCCGCCTCGAACGGCTCCGGGTCCTCGATCTCCGGATCGTCCAGGCCCCGCTCGGCGACGAGCTCGCGCACGAGGTTCATGAACTGCATGTGCCGCTCGTCGCTCGCGGCGACGGTCTCGGCGAGATCCGGTGCGAACTGCACCCGGCCGTCCGCCGCGCCGAGGAAGTGGCCGGCGAGGACGACCCCCTGCGCCTGCAGCGTGCGCAGGTGAAGGTCGTGACCGCCGCCGTGACCGGTGGCGACGATGTTTCCGAAGAGCCGGGCTTCGGGACCCGGCAGCGATTCGACCCGAGCCTCCACATGGCCCGTCTCCACCAGCCACCAGACGAGGTCTCGCCCTCCGAACCGGCGCGGCGCCCACGCTGCCCGCCCGCAGGCGACGACCACGTCGCGGCCGGCCTCGTGCAGCTCCTCGGCGATCTGGCAGCCCGACTGGGCGCTGCCGACGACGAGCACGCGGCCGGGAGGGAGCGCCTCCTCGTTGCGATAGTCGTCCACGTCGATCTGGAACAGGTCCGACAGGCAGCGTGTCGGCGGCCGCCGGCCGGTGCGGGCGCTGGTACGCGCCCGTGGCGAGGACGACGGAGCCGGCGCGCAGCTCCCCGGCGGACGTGCCCAGGACGAACCCGCCGTCGAGAGCTTCGATCGAATCGACCGACACGTTCTCGCGCACGGGCGCCCCGGCCGCGTAGCGCTCGAGGTAGCTCACGATCTCGTCGCGGGGCATGAACCCGTCCGGGTCCGGCCCGTCGTAGTGACCGTCCGGGAGCTGCACGGACCAGTTGGGCGTCACGAGGCAGAAGCTGTCCCAGCGGCCGCGCCACGTCTGTCCGATCCGGCCACGCTCGAGGACGACATGCTCGACGCCTGCCTTCGTCAGCTCGCGGCTCGTCGCGAGCCCCGCCTGGCCGGCGCCGACGACGATGACGGGGATCGGCCGCTCGGTCACGCGCCGTATCTTTCCCGACTCTCGAAAACCGAGGGCGGCCTTTGCAGGCGTAATGGACTGAATGGCCTCGGCGTCGATCTCCCTTACCTCCGCTCCCCGCGAGACCCACGGGCGGGCCCGCTCGTACGCCCTGCTCGCGATCGGCATCGTGGCGGCCGCGCTGCCCCTCGTCGGTCTCCTCTCGCTGCTCCTGCGCTCCGAGCTCGACCCGCACATCGAGAACTACCAGCTCCACTTCGTCGTCTTCGGGCTCGTCGGCGCGGTCGCGGTCGCGCTCGGCTACGCCGCGGGTGAGGCGGCCAACCGGCGCGGCGATGCGCGCGTCCTGCTCCTCTCGCTGGCGTTCATGGCGACCGGAGGCTTCCTCTGGCTCCACGCCATCGGGACGCCCACGATCCTCTTCTCGCAGGAGCACGCCGGGTTCCAGGTCGCGATCCCGGTTGGACTGCTCGTGAGCGCGATCTTCGCGGCGGGATCCGCGTTCGTCGACGTCCGGCCGGGGCTCGGGGTCAGGCTGATTCGACGGCGTGCCTTGCTCCGGATCTCGGTGCTGGCCGTGATGGTCGTCGTGGTTCGTCTGGACGGTCGAGAACCTGCCGCCGCTGCAGGGGCCGAACACCGAGGCGGCGACGAACCACCTGGTGACGGCGCTGGCGATCGCCGGGACGATCGTCTACGCGGTCAGCGCCGTGCGCTACTGGAGCATCTTCCGGAACCGCCGGAACCTGCTGCCGATCACGGTCATCGCCTGCTTCCTCCTCCTCTCCGAGGCGATGATCGGCGTGGCGGTGACCGGCGAGCGCAAGTGGCACGCGAGCTGGTGGGAGTGGCACGGCCTGATCGTCGCGGCGTACCTGATCGTCGGCCTCGCCGCCCGCCGGGAATGGCGCGACGAGCGGTTCAGGCGGCTGTACCTGCCGACGACGCGCGCCCGGCACCAGCAGGTCAGCGTCCTCTTCGCCGATCTCGTCGACTTCACCGCCTTCGCCGAGCGGTCGTCGCCGGCCGAGGTCGCGGCCGTGCTCGACGCCTACTGGGGCACCGCCGCGCCGCTGATCACCCGCGAGTTCGGCGGCGAGGTCGAGAAGTTCATCGGCGACGCGCTGATGGCGATGTTCAACAACCGAGGCGATCAGCCGGATCACGCGGTCCGGGCCGCCGGCGCGGCTCTGGAGCTGCAGCGCAGGCTGTCCGCGGTCTCCGAGCAGCACCCGAGCTGGCCACGCGTCCGCGTGGGGGTCAACAGCGGCGACGTCGTGGTCAGGGAGATCGGAAGTCACGGTCACGTCGCCTATCCATCCGTCGGCGACACGGTGAACACGGGCGCGCGCCTGGAGAACGCGGCCCCGTCCGGCGGCGTGCTGATCGGGGACGAGACCTATCGGCGGCTGCCGGACGGGACCGTCGCCGAGTGGCAGGGCGGCCTGCGCGTCAAGGGCAAGGACGAGCCCATCGACGCGTACCTCCTGCTGGCGCTGCCCTAGGAGGCGTCGTCGGAAGCCTCGGCGACGTCGAGCATCGCGAGGTTCGTCTTCCGCACGGTGCGTTCGGGCCGGGCCTCGATCCGTCGATGGATGCGCGAGAGCAGGCGCTCGCGGGTCTCGTCGTCGAACGCCCGGTGGCCCGAGTAGGTGTTGAGCAACGCGATGTATTCGTCGGCGCTGTAGATCACGTCCCAGAGGTAGCGCCTCGACTCGATGTTGCGGAACCGGCCGCTTCCGGCAATTTCGTCGCTCCGGTCTGCGACCGCATCGGGATGCGGCGGCCCACCCGCGCCGGCTCGTGTCTTCGGGTCGTCTGGCACAACCGCCTCGTAGTCCTCCTGGACTTCGACGAAGAACGGGTCGCCGTTCGGCAGGAGCACGTGGTGCGTGGAGACGACGGCGAGCTTTCCGCGTTTGCGGAGAAGCTCGGCTGTCTTCGTGTAGCGCACCTCGGGGGCGATCCAGTGGAAGGCGGTGAAGGCGACGATGGCGTCGAACTCCGCGCGCTCCGGCTGCCAGCTCTCGAAGTTCGTGTTGATCACCTCGACGCTCGCGAAGTCCGCCAGCTTGCGCTGGGCGACGGCGGCGAGGTGCTTGCCCAGTTCGACGCACGTGATCGCGTAGCCGCGCTGCGCGAGCGGAAGCGTGGCCTTGCCGGTGCCACAGCCGATCTCGACGAGCCGCGCCTTCGCCGGAAGCTGGGCGAGCGACACAAGGTCGTCGAAGAGCTGCGGCGGGTAGTTCGGCCGGGCGCGGTCGTAGAGCTCCGGCACCTGATCGAACGTCGTCCTCAGAATGTCGTTCGGTGTGTCTGGCACGCCGCTGTCTCCTAGGAATCGAGCCCGAGCCGGCGATCCTCGGCCGGGTAGTCCAGGAGTGGTGCGAAGTACTCGTCGTCGGGGGCGGGGAGGAGGTCCGAGCCCTCGCCGCCCTGCGCGGCCGTGACGAGCCAGTCGACCATGTCCGCGACCGTCGCCGCATAGTCGCCTGCGGGCACGTAACCGAGCTCGAGCGCCGCGCTCGTGTCGAGGACGATCGGATGCGGCGCGTCCCAGGGCGTGCGGCCCAGGCCGTCGGCGGGCGCGTCGTCGAGGAGCACCTCCTGCCAGGAGTGATCGAGCTGCCGGGCGATCGTGCGCGCGATCTCGAGGGCGCTCGGCGCATCCGGGTCGGCGCTGTTCAGGACCCGCGCGCCCGGCGACTCCGCGGCGACCTCGATCAGCGCGGCGATGTTCGCGGCCGCGGTCGTGTGGTCGACCCCCGCGCCTCGATGGGCGAGGAAGACCGCGGGGCGCCGGTCGAGGACGCGCTTGACGAAGACCCACTCCCGCGGCTGCCGCGAGCCCGGCCCGTGGATCTTCGAGGGCCGGAGCACGGTCACGGGGCAACCGCTGTCGAGCAGGACCTGCTCCGCCGCGACCTTGTTCGCGCCGTATCCCTCTCGGCTCATGTAGTCGCCGCTTCCGGGCGCCATCGTGGGCTGCGTCTCGGAGATAGGGCCGTCGAAGCGCGGCTTCGTGGCCGAATTCGAGTGGTTGCCGTCGCGATCGACGTACACCGCCTTGCTCGAGATCATCACGGTCGAGCCCGCCTCGCGCGCGAGCGGCAGCAGACGAGCCGCATCCTCCGCGGTGAAGCAGACGCAGTCGACGAGCAGGTCGGCTCCGCCCGCGAACGCCGCAGCCAGCTGAGCCTGGTCGCCGCGTTCGAAGGGCACGAACCTTGCCCCGGCCGCAGCGATGTCGTGCGGTAGGCGCGACGGATCTCGTCCCGTGAGATCGACCTGCCACCCGGCCGTCAGCAGACGACGCGCCGTCGCCCGGCCGATCGCCCCTGTTCCTCCGAGCACGAGCGCGCGGCGCATGGCCCGAACGTAGCTCAGCCGAGCCAGCTGGAGATTCGTGAGCCGTCGCCCAGCGCCGAGTAGTCGCCTCGCTCGGCGATCTCCGTCGCCGCCTCGGCGAACGCATTCACCGCGGTCCAGGTCAGCGCGCCGCCGACGCTGATCCGCTGGGCGCCCGCCCCGACGATCTCGGCCGTCGAGAGACCTCGCCGCGCGAGGACATTGACCGGCTTCGACACCGCCTCGCAGACGGCGCGGATCTCGGGGGCGCTCTCGAGGCCCGGCGCGTAGAGGACGTCCGCACCCGCCTGCTCGAACGCCTGGAGGCGCGCGATCGTGTCGTCGAGATCCGGATTCCCGCGAATGTGGTTCTCCGCGCGCGCCGTCAACGTGAACGGCCAGCCGAAGCCGCTCGCTGCTTCCACGGCTGCCGCGACGCGCTCGACGGCGTGCGGAAGCTCGTAGAGGTGCCCGGCAGGATCCCAGTCCTCGATCGAACCGCCGACGGCGCCGGCCTCGGCGACACGAGTCACGGCCGCGGCGGCGTGCGCGGGCTCGGAGCCGAACCCATTCTCCAGGTCGACGGAGATGGGCAGGTCGACCGCACCCGCGAGCGACCCGACGTGCTGCACGACCTCGTCGAGCGTCACGTTCCCGTCCAGGCGCCCGAGCGTGAAGGCAAAGCCGGAGCTCGTCGTCGCCAGCGCATTGAAGCCGAGCGCTTCGAGCACGCGCGCCGAGCCCGCGTCCCAGGGATTCGGGATCACGAACGGCGCGCCGGCGTGGAGCGCCTGGAAACGGGCAGCTCGCTCTTCCTGCGTGCTCACGACACGACTTTGCCAGACACTCGCGCGAGGGATGCCGGTTCGGCGGTTCGGCCCTACGCTCAGAAGAGGCTGATTGCTCCGCGCGGGCGGGGCGTTCGGCCCTGACACCATGCGCAGTCGCCCAGCACCACGCATCCTGCTCGCCGCCGCTCTGGCCTCGGCGCTCGTCGCCGCTGCCGTCGCGAGCGCGGCGAACGGCCGGCAACACCCGGCACGAACTCCGGCTGCGGTGCCGGGCTCGATCATCGTCGGCTTCAAGTCGAACGTCTCGGCCAAGGGGCGGGCCGGTGTGCTCGGCGCAGTCGACGCTCGGCCGACGAAGCGCTTCGCGCAGATCGACAGCACCGTCGTCTCCGTGAGCCCTGCGAACACGAACTGGACGATCCGCACCCTCGAGCAGGACCCGCGGGTCGCCTACGCGGAGCCGAACTTCATCCTCCACGCCGCCACCACGCCGAACGACCCGTCCTTCCCGCAGGAGTGGGGCCTCGACAACACGGGCCAGACGGTGAACTTCACGACGGGCACGGCCGACGCGGACATCGACGCCAAGGAGGCGTGGTCCGTCTCGACGGGCAGTCCGAGCGTCACGGTCGCGGTCATCGACACCGGCGTCGACGTCACGCATCCCGATCTCGCTCAGAACATCTGGATCAACGAGGGCGAGAACTGCGCGGGTTGCCGGACGAACGGGATCGACGACGACGGCGACGGCTACGTCGACGACTGGCGCGGCTGGGACTTCGTGAACCACGACAACAACCCGACGGACGACAACGGCCACGGAACGCACGTCGCGGGGACGATCGCCGCGGCCGGCAACAACGGCATCGGCGTGACCGGCGTCACGTGGAACAGCACGATCATGCCGCTCAAGTTCCTCGACTCGAGTGGATCCGGGTCGACCGAGGACGCGATCAGCGCGATCCTCTACGCGCGCGCCAAGGGCGTCCCGATCATGAACAACTCGTGGGGCGGCGGCGACTTCTCGCAGGCGCTCGAGGACGCGATCGAGCTGACGGACGCGAGCGGCGAGCTCTTCGTCGCGGCCGCGGGCAACGACTTCACGAACACGGACTCCGAGCCGTTCTGGCCGTCGAGCTACGACACGCCGAACATCATCTCCGTCGGCGCGAGCGACCAGTTCGACCGCAAGGCCTGGTTCTCGAACTACGGCGTGCGCACGGTCGACCTCTCCGCGCCGGGCACGAACGTCTATTCGACGTGGAAGGTCGGGGGCTACCGCTTCGCGGACGGCACGTCGATGGCCGCCCCGCACGTCTCGGGAGCGGCCGCGCTCGTCAAGGCGGTGTTCCCGAATGCGAGCGGCGTCGGCCTGAAGGCGCTCCTCCTGCGCACGGTCGACCCGATTGCCGCGCTGAATGGCGCGAGCAGGACCGCGGGTCGCCTCAACGTCGACCACGCTGTCCGCTGCACCGGCCCGCAGGCCTGGATCGAGTCGCCGGGCAACGGCGTCGAGCTGAACGCGGGCGAGCCGCTCGAGGTGCGGGTCATCGGCGTGCAGTGCGGCTCGCCGGACGGCGTCTCGGTGACCGCGACGCTGAACGGGAGCCCGTTCCCGCTCGACGCGCGCGGAGACGGCCTCTACACGGCGACCTTCACGCCGTCCGCGGGCGCGATCAACCTGACCGTCACCGCGACCTCGGCAACATCGTCCGACACGCAGAGCGTCTCCGCGATGGCCGACCAGACGTACTCGATCGTCCCGGGCGGCAGTCCGGTCACGATCGCGACGCACTCGGCCGGAGAGAACGCGTGGCTGACCTTCGACGCGCAGTCCGGCCAGCGGATCGCGCTCAAGATGAGCGGCGTCACGATGGGCCCCTCGCCGTGCTGCTCGACCTACGTCTGGATCTACAAGCCCGACGGCACCGCGCTCGCCTCGCAGACGCTCGTCGGCACGAACGGCGGCTTCGTCGACACGCGCGCGCTGCCGACGACCGGCCGCTACAAGATCTTCGTCGACCCGCAGGCGACCTCCACGGGCTCGATGACGCTGACCCTGTACGACGTCCCGCCGGACGTGAACGCGACGATCACGCCCGGAGGCGCGCCGGTGACCGTCACGACGGGGCCGGTGCCCGGCCAGAACGCGCTCGTCCGGTTCGACGGCGTCGCCGGCCGGCGCATCAGCGTGCTCCTGAGCAACGTCACGATCGGCACCTCGACTTGCTGCTCGGCCCGTGTCTCGATCCTGAAGCCCGACGGCTCGACGCTCGTCTTCGCGACGCCGTTCGGCACGACCGGCGGCTTCGTCGACACGAAGGTGCTGCCCGTGAGCGGGACGTACACGATCCTCGTCGACCCGCAGTTGACCGACGTCGGCTCGGCGACGCTGACCCTGTACGACGTCCCGCCGGACGTGACCGGCTCGATGACTCCAGGCGGGTCGCCGCTGACCGTCACGATGGGCCCGACGCCCGGCCAGAACGCGCTCGTCACCTTCTCCGGCACGCAGGGCCAGCGGATCTCGCTCGGGATGAGCAACGTCACGATCGGCATCTCGACGTGCTGCTCGGCCCGCGTCTCGATCACGAGCCCGGACAACTCGACGCTCGTCTACGCGACGCCCGTCGGCCGGAACGGCGGCTTCCTCGACACGAAGGTGCTGCCCATGACCGGGACGTACACGATCCTCGTCGACCCGCAGGGCGCCGACCTCGGGTCGATGACGCTGAACCTCTACGACGTCCCGCCGGATCTCACCGGGACGATCGCGATCGGCGGCGGGCCGGTCAGCCTGACGCTGGCGCCGACCCCCGGCCAGAACGCCACGCTCACGTTCAACGGCACCGCGACGCAGCGCGTGAGCCTGCGCCTGAGCAACGTCACGATCGGGAACACGTCGTGCTGCGGCGCGAGGATCTCGATCCTGAAGCCGGACGGCACGACGGTCGTCCCGCCGATCCTCGTCGGCACCTTCGGCGCGACGATCACCGCCACGCTTCCGGTGACGGGCGTCTACTCGATCGGGATCGACCCGCAGCAGGCGTACGTCGGCGGCATCACGCTGACGCTGAATCCCGCGTAGCTACCAGGCGCCTCCGCCTCCTCCGCCGCCGCCTCCTCCGCCTCCGCCGGAGAAGCCTCCGCCGCCTCCGCTCGAGGCCGGTGGCGCGAGCGCCGAGCCGAAGCCCGACGCGAGGTCGCCGATCGCGAGCGCGCTGGCGCCCGACCCCAGGTCGCCGGTCGGGCTGATCCAGTAGATCGTGCTCTGGTCGTGCAGCTCGTCGGGCATGTGCAGGTGCGCGCCCTGGAGCACGCGCTCGGCGATCCCGAACGCGATCCCGTAGACGAGGTAGCGCTCCCAGAGCTCGAGCGTGGCCGGAGGCGCCTCCTTCAGCCGCGGGAAGTCCGTCAGGTAGCGGCGGAACGCCTCCCAGCGCTCGGCCTCGGCCTCGCCGGCTGCACTCCGCGGCGCCAGAGCGCCGACCGCTTCGCACCGAAGAGCAGCGCGACGGCGTTGACCGCGGCGCACCCGCCCAGCGTGACGAGCACGACGTCGCTCCAGCGCGGCGCCGCGGAGCGCCAGCCGTGGATGCCGAGCCACAGCAGGACGACCGCCGCGACTGCGAACACGCCGAGACCGACGACCAGCCAGACGAGGCCCTGGCCCAGGTACCACCCGCGCGCCTCGATCTCGGCGGTGACGCCCTCCTTGAAGCTCGTGAACAGCTTGCTGTTCGCGGTGCGGTCGCGCTCGATCTCCTCCCGGAACTTCGAGAGCCGCTCGCCCTCGGTGTCGACGACCCAGTCCACGACCTTCGCGACCGGCTCCTCGAACGGAGTCGTCTCGACCTTGGGGTCGGCGAGCGTGACCTCGAGGTCGGCGACGTCCTCGTGGCGCAGGCCGCCGAAGACCGGGCGCTCGGTCGTGACCGGCGTCGCCTTGTAGCGGCCGCGGCGAATGAGGTCGAACAGGGTCGCCGTGAACTCGTTCGAGCCGGGCACGGTTCCCTGGCGAACGAGCGACGGCACGAGGGCCGGCTCGGTGTCCGTCGGCGGCTCCTGCTCGTACTCGCGGTCGTACGCGGTCTTGCGCTCCCGGCCGTAGACGAGCCAGACGAGCGTCATCAGGCCGAGGGCGGGCCCGAAGCCGAGCAGCAGCAGGGACGACATCGTGCGCACCGGATGGCCCTTCGCGTCGTCGATCCGCTCGCGATCGTGCGCGTACGCGCGCTGGGAGGCGGCTTCCTCGGCCACGATCGACGGCAGCCCGTTGCCGGATCGAACCTGGGCGCCCGCGGTCGAGGTGAGCAGGCTGCGCGGGAAGACGACGCGGAACTCGACGAACTGGTGCGCCGGCACCTGCACCGCGCGGAGCGTCGCCTTCTGCCGGGAAGCGCGCAACCACGCCGCGGACCCACGCCGGGCTCCCCCAGACGCGGTAGAACGGCGACAGCTCGGCGCGGCCGGGCAGCTGCATCGACGACGGCCAGGGAGCCGAGGCCCGACGGCCACTCGTGCCCCCAGACGCGCAGGTTGACGTCGACGACGTCGTCGTAGGCGACCGCCAGCCCGCGGAACCGGTACGAGATCGTGAACGTGCGCCGCTCGTTCTCGGCCCGGTAGTGCCAGACGATCCGCACGCGCTTCGAGCTGGTCTCCACGCCGTACGAGCCGGGCACGCCGAAGCTGCCGAGCTCGGTGTTCGCGCCCGGGATGTAGTCGTCCGAGCCCTCGCTCACGCCGACGTCGTCGATCGACTCTCCCTCGCGCAGCGGGATGTCCCGGTACGCGCCGCTGAAGTCGCCCGAGAAGTCGAACGTGATCTGCTCGCGCACGAGCAGCGACCCGTCCGACTGGATCTTCACCGCGACGTCCGCGTCCGGCAGCGAGTACGACTTCGCGCCGCCGGTCGCGGGCCAGAGCAGCGCAGCCGCGGCGAGGGCGAGGAGGGCTGGTGCGAGCCGGCTCAGTTGGAGAACTGCACGGCCGGCGCTTCCCGCGCAGCGCCTTCCGTCTCGAAATACGCCTGCGGGCGAAAGCCGAAGAGCGACGCGACGATGTTCGTCGGCACGGTTTCGAGCGCGTTGTCGTACGACAGCACGGTGTCGTTGTAGACCTGGCGCGAGACGGCGATCTTCTGCTCGGTCTCGGCGAGCTGCGCCTGGAGCTGCTGGAAGTTCTCGGTCGCACGCAGCTGCGGGTAGGCCTCGGCGACTGCGAACAGGCGTCCGATCGCGGCCGTCAGCACGTTCTCGGCCTCTGCCTGCTCGGCCACGCCCTTCGCCTGCTGCGCCGCGGTCCTCGCCTGCGTGACCTCGTCGAAGGTGCCGCGCTCGTGGGCCGCGTAGCCCTTCACGGCCTCGACGAGGTTCGGGATCAGGTCGTAGCGCCGCCGCAGCTGAACGTCGACCTGGGCCCAGCTGTTCTCGGCGCGGTTGCGGAGCCGGACGAGCCGGTTGTAGATCGCGACCGCGGCCAGCGCCACGATCAGGACGAGCACGACGAGGACGATCACCCAGATCACATGTCAACCCTAAACCGAGGGCCGGTTATCGTTCTCCCATGCGGCTCCGAGGGCTTGTGGTTCGGCTCGTCAGCTGATGGGACACCGCATCGCGATCATCTCGAACGTCATGCCCCTCGTCGAGCCGCTGGCCGAGCGGCTCCGGGAGCTCGGACACGAGCCGGTGGCGTGGCTGCTGGCGCGCAGAGCGGGGGAGGGGCGACCACCTCCGCCGTGGGGCGAGGCCTCGGACAGCACCGGGCCGCAGGGCCTGAGCATCCTGCTCGCGGAGGACAAGGACGCTGTCGCTCCGCTCCTGAGCGGGCTCGACCTCGACGTCACGCTCTGCTGGGGCTTCTCGTGGAAGCTGCCGCAGGAGGCGCTCGACATCCCGCGGCTCGGCTCGGTCAACCAGCATCCGGGCCGCCTGCCGCGCCACCGCGGCCCATACCCGATGGCCTGGGCGCTCCGCGACGGCGACGACGTCTTCGGCGTGACCTGGCACCGGATGGACGCGGACTACGACACCGGGCCGATCCTCGCCGAGACGACGGTCCCGATCGAAGACGAGGACACGAGCATCGAGCAGATCGGCGTGAAGATGCTCCCCGCGGCGCTCGGCCTGCTGCCGCGCGTCTTCGAGCGCCTCGAAGCGGGCGACCCGGGCGACTCGCAGTCCGAGGACGGAGCCGGCTGGGCCGGCGCCTTCGACGAGGACTACGCGTCCATCGACTGGGCGCAGCCGGCGGTGACCATCCACGACCAGGTTCGAGCCTGGTACCTCACGTTCGGGAGTGCGAAGGTGCCGGGGCCGATCGCGGAGCTCGACGGCGAGCGCATGAAGCTCCTCCGCACGAGCCTGACCGACCCCGGCGCAGGCGCCCGCGCCGTGGAGTGCGGCGACGGGCGCCTCTGGATCGTCGAGTCCGAGCCTGTCGCTACTTGACCCGGAAGCTGCCGATCATGTCCCGCGAGTGCGGGTCGCACACGTAGGTGTAGCGGCCGGGCTTGAGGTTCAGCGTGACCGTCTTCGTCCCGGTCCAGGAGACGCTGGTGATCGTCTTGTTGACCGGGCCGCGGAGATGGAAGTTGTGCTCCGACGAGCGGTCGCTGACGACGATCGTGTAGCGGCCGCGCGGGATCGTCGAGACCCGGGACGAGCCCTTCTTGAGCACGATGGTCTCGCTCGGGCCCACGGCGCCCGTGAGCTTCTTGGGAGCGGCTGGGCGCGGCGCCGATCGACGCCACGCCCACGAGCGCAGCCCCGATGACGGCGAGTAGTGCGGTGAAGCGGATCATGCGAGTTCCTCCTTCGTGGATTGCATGACCCACTTCTAGAGCAGCCTGGACCGACTTAACCAAGGGCGAATCAAGAATTGTTTCGGGCCGGTCATCTGCGGAAATGCGACATTGGCTCGGGGAAACGGCCGATTGCGGACCGGCCACTGCGCGCAGAGACTCTCCGTGTGACCTCTCGCGACGGATACCGGGCCTCGCCGGCCCCGGCGCCCCCTGAAACACCGGCCTGGAGACGGTACGCCCGGCCGGGCGCGCTGGTCCTCGTCACCGGCGTCTCCCTCTACATGGTGTTGCCCAGCATCCTGGCTGTCTTCGGCTCGTGGCGATCCCTGGAACACGTCACGTGGTACTGGGCTGGGGTGGCGCTGCTCGCGGAGGCGGCAAGCATCGTTTCACTGTGGCAGCTGAACCGAATCGCGCTCCAGGTCAAGAGCTGGTTCACGGTGGCCTGCACGCAACTCAGCGGAAACGCCGTCGGGAGGATCGTTCCAGGCGGCGGGGCGGCGGCGACTGCCCTGTCGGTCGGCATGCTCCGCCGCGCCGGCGTGGATACGGGGCGGGCGACGGCGGCGCTGGCGGCATCGGCCGCGCTCCAACTCGGAGCGGTCCTCGTCCTGACGGTGATCGCGGTGCCCGCGATCGTGGCGGGTGCTCCTATCGATCGAGGCCTGACGACCTCCGCCTATCTCGGAGCGGTGGTGCTAGCGCTGCTCGTCGTCGCGGGCGTGCTTGCGTTCGCGTTCGACCGCCCTCTGGCCGACGCGGGACGCGCGCTCCAGTGGGTCTTGAACGGAACCGTCCGCCGAAAGCGGAGGATCACGGGGCTGCCAGACGTCCTTCTGGCGGAGCGCAACTTCGTCCGCGGGACGATCGGCCGCCGCTGGAAGGCCGCGGTCGTCGCCGCCTCAGGTAACTCCGCGCTCGATTTCGTCGCGCTGCTCTGCGTCCTGCGCGCCGTCGGTGCCGATCCGCGCCCCTCGCTGGTCGTTCTCGCCTTCGCAGGCTCCAAGCTGCTCGCGCTGGTCCCGCTCACCCCTGGCGGATTGGGCTTCGTCGAGGCCGGATTGGCGGGCACGCTGACGCTCGCCGGCGTCGCCCCGGGCGACGCGCTGCTCGCGACCTTCACGTACCGGCTCGTGTCCTACTGGCTGCCGATTCCTGCAGGGGGAATCGCGTACGTCATCTTTCGCCGTCGTTACCCATAACGGTCACGACCATGCGATCAGCGGCCGTCGTGAGCCGGGGGAACGATCAGCACCGGGCGCCCCGCACACATCGCGCCCACGTGATGCGGGAAGCTCAACCTCCAGACACGGGCCGAGCTCGTCCTCTACGCCCTGGCGAACGGGCTGATCGGACCGACCTAGCGCGGCCTTTCCGTGTCGAGTCGGCTCATGCCGGCTCGAGCTCGGCTTTCCGGACACGGACGAACCCGGCCGCGCCGTGAACGTCCGCGTCGACGAGGCGACACAGCCAGCCGTGCCCGCTCAGCGGGTCGGACTCGTCGTCCTCGCTCCCGATCGAGGCGAAGATCCGCCCGTCCCGGAAGCTCCACTGCTCGATCTGCTCGTGCTCACCCTCGATGTCCTCCCGGAAGCTGGTCAGGTCGTCGCGCAGCCGGTTCCTGACCGTCTCCAGCCACCCGTCCTTCGGATCGGTGTCCGGGTTCACGCCGCAGAGTTCGAGCAAGTCGTCATTGATCTCCTCGATCACGAGCGCGTCGATGAAGCGCTCCGCCTCCTCCCAATCGGGCTCCTCGCCCGGCTCGAGCGCGACCAGCTCGATCGAGAGCCCGCTGCGTTCGGCCCGCTCGAAGGCGGCTCGCGCCGACTCCGGGAGCTCGTCGTCCAGGCTCCGGGCGAGCGTGTGCTCGAGCTCGTGGTCCGGAAGCTCCTCGACCTCGGCGAAGTCCCGCTCCGCCGCGAACTCGAGGAACGCGCCCTGCTCGTCTCGCCCGAGACGAGAGTCGACGACCTCCCAGCTCACTGGCTGGCGGTCTTCGAGCGTGGTGAACGAATGGCCGAGCCGCGGAGCGTCGGGCCGGTAGCGGCGGAGCCCGCCGACCTCTTCCCGCCCATCTGGATGGCGAAGGCGCAGGCGATAGCGGGCCGGGTCGGTGACGACACGAGGCTTCGTCTCCTCGAAGTCCGCGATCAGCCAGAAGCGCCCGTCGAGCCGGACCACGTCGCCCGGCTGGAGCTCGGTTTCGGATGCGAACTCGTGTACGCGCTCCACGCCGGTCCGCCGCCGGGTGACCACGGTGTAGTGGAAGTCGCCGTGAGGAGAGCGGTCGACGACCATCAGGGGCCGGGGCTAGTTGCCGACGACCTGGACGAGCCAGCGCCGGTCGCGTTCGCGGTCGAGCTCGAGGAAGAGCACGCGCTGCCAGGTGCCGAGGCAGAGCTCGCCGTCGCGGATCGGGATCGCTTCGCCGGCCGAGCCGAGGAGCATCGACATGCAGTGCGAGTGGCCGTTCCCGACGGACATGTCCTCCTCGCAGATGTTCTCGGTGCGCCGGTCCCAGTCGTCGTGCGCGTAGTACTTGTCGCGCGGGACGAGGGTCTTGAGCAGCGCGGTGAAGTCCTCGAGGAACCCGTCCTCGAACTCGTTCACGCGCACGCAGCAGGTCGTGTGCGGCGAGTAGACGCAGACGATTCCGTCGCGCACGCCGCTCTCCTTGACCGCCGCGCTGACCTCGTCGGTGATGTCCCGCACGGAGAGACCTCCGGCCGTCCTCAGCCGTCGCTCGTGCTGGAAGACCTTCACCGTCCGCCGATGTTAGCGGCGCTGCGGGCCGAACGTGGGGGGTATGTGTTGTCCGGTCAGGAGTTGTTCAGAGAGCGCGACCTGTCCCGAACAGACATGTCAGGTGCCTGGCACCGGACATGGCTCGTCGAGCCGATGGGGACTACGCTTGACCGGTCGGGCCCGTAGCTCAGCTGGTCAGAGCAGCGGACTCATAATCCGTTGGTCGGTGGTTCGAGTCCACCCGGGCCCATTGCAACCCGACTGACTTCGGCGCACGTACGGGGGCCGGCTCGGGCGCTGCGCGTGCGCCCTACGCCCTCGGGGGAGAGGCGGAGGAGGGCGTTTCAGCGGCCCCCGGGAAATCACGGTAGCGACCACGCATCGTCTCGTGTCGTGGGTGCTGCAAACGTCCTTGGCTGAGCAGAGGTAGCATCGGACACGCCTTCTGTACTCGGAAAGGAGACCATCATGGAAGCTGGCTCAACACCGGGGACGGTCGTTCTTGTTCACGGCGGCTTCGTGGACGGATCCGGCTGGCAGGGCGTCTACGACGAGCTGAGGAAGGACGGCTACAACGTCGCTGTCGTCCAGAATCCGACGCTCTCGCTCGCCGACGACGTTGCCGTGACCAAGCGCGCCATCGAGGCGCAGAGCGAGCCTGTCATCCTCGTCGGCCACTCGTACGGCGGGGTGGTCATCACCGAGGCGGGAACTCATCCCAACGTTGCAGCGCTCGTGTACATCGCGGCCTTTGCACCCGATAAGGACGAGTCGGTGAACACCCTCATCGCGGATCCGCCGCCCGGCGCACCCGTGCCGCCGATTCTGCCCCCGCAGGACGGGTTTCTGTTCCTCGACCGGGAGAAGTTCCACGAGTCATTCGCAGGCGACCTGAGCGCCGAGCAGGCTGCGTTCATGGCCGACTCGCAGGTCCCGTGGGGCGTAGACGCGCTCAGCGGCACGATCAGCGAGCCGGCGTGGCGGAGCAAGCCAAGTTGGTACCTCGTCTCGACCGAAGATCGGATGATCCCTCCACCGGCCCAGCGCGAGATGTCTGCGCGGGCTGGTTCGACCGTTATCGAGGTCGAGGGCAGCCATTCGATCTATGTATCGCAGCCCGCAGCCGTGGCCGAGTTCATCGAGAAGGCCGCTGAAGAAGTGAGATCGGCCGTGGCCGTGCGCTGAACCCGACAGCTACTCGAAAGGGAGAGAACATGACGGTTCGAGACATGCTCGAGGCACACCCGCGCTCCAGCGTTCTCGATCGTGACCTGCTGCTGCGCTGCATCGATGAGTGCATCGAGTGCGCGGCGACGTGCACGAGCTGCGCCGATGCCGACCTCGCAGAGCCAGACGTAGCGGAAATGATCCGCTGCGTTCGACTCTGCCTCGACTGCGCCGACGTCTGCCAGGCCACCGCCCGCATTCTCATCAGGCAGACCGAGCCTGACCTCGGAGTCCTCCGCGCGGAGATCGAGGCTTGCGTAGCAACCTGTCGGGCGAGCGCCGAGGAGTGCGAGAAGTACGCTTCCCAACACGAGCACTGCCGAATCTGCGCCGAGGTCTGCCGCCGTTGTGAACAGACCTGTGAAGACTTGCTCGCAACGATTCGAGACTAACCGCACGCACCAATCTGGCTCTCTCCGCGAAGAGTCCGGTAACGTCGGCCCGATGGATCCGGATCGGGCACGCGAACTTCTCGCCGCCGAGCGTACGCGGATCGAGGACGCGCTTTCCCGGCTCGGGCATCAGGACACCGGTGAGCTGTCGGATGAACAGGATCCGGCGAACCTCGCCTCCGACCTCTACCAGGACGAGTTCGACGCCGGACGTGCGGACGATCTGCGCGAGGAGCTCGCTGCGGTCGAGCGGGCCGAGGCGCGTCTGGCCGCGGGTACCTACGGCCTTTCGGTCGTAAGCGGCGAGCCGATACCGGACGAGCGTCTGGAGGCGGTCCCGACGGCCGAGAGAACCACTGAAGAAGAGCGTCAGGGCTAGGGGGCGCGGTTATCCGGACGGTCTGGCCGGCGATGCGATTCCGATCGTCGCGCCGCGTTCCGATCGTCGCGCGGATCGTCTGCTGCTGCGACGCGTTCAACGCGATGGTCACGACTCGGCCGTATCGGCCGGCAATGTCGGTTGCAGACGCGCGCGCAGAGCTCCTTGCCAATCGCGGGACGCAGTTCGATCCGGACGTCGTCGACGTGATCCTGGAACTGACGAGCGGACCGGATCAGCGTCGCCTCGGACACGTGAAAGCGGGCCCGCCCCCGGGGGCCCGCTTTCTTCCGCAGTGTGCGCGCCTTACGCCGCGGCGTACGGCCGTCGCCGGTTGTGCTTTCCGACGAGCAGTGCGCCGCCGCCGAGGAGCAGCAGTCCGACCATCGAGAGGCTCACGATGTAGCCGGTCTTGCTCCAGTTGAAGCTCGGATCGTCGGTGGAGACACTCGCGATCTGCGTCGGCTCGCTCTGCGCGGGCGGGATCGTGGCGATGCCATGATCGGAGTAGATCTGGATCGGCGTCGGGATCCCCGTTGGCTGCGACTCCGGCGTGATGGGGGTCACGCCTCGGTCGGAGTAGACCATGTTCGGGTTCGGCTCGGAACTGACCGGGACGAGAGCAACGCCGCGGTCGGAGTAGATCCGCTGCATCTTCGCGTTGGCGCTCGGCGCCACGAGGGCTGCGATCGTCAAGACGAGCCCGAGGGCGATGGTCAGTCGGCGTGTATGCCTGCTGTTCATGACTCCTCCTGTTCGCATCGATTTCATGCCCAGACGGTAGGAGGCAGGGCTCGCCGTGTCGTTCGCCGACGTTACGTTCGCAGTGTCAAGCTCGTCACACTCGCCGCGCTCCTCACACAGGTGATCTTTCTGACTGGATCTGGCAATACGAGGAAACCGAGCGCATAATTCGAAGTGTCTCCCCGCGGCCAGGGGCACCAAGTTCTGCGGCGTACATGGGGTCGGGGAGGCTTTGCCGCAGGAGCCGACCCGGCCCCTCCTTTCTGCGCGCGCACAGCGCGATGCTTTACTGGCTGCGTGTTCGAGCGGATCACGAAGCGCATCCTCGGCGGGAGCGACGGCAACGAGCAGTTGACCGCAATCGTCGCGACGTTGCTGCTCCTGCTGCTCGCCGTCGAGGGCGCGACGCTGCTGAACATGAGGTCGTTGCTGACGGTGCACGCTTTCGTCGGCGTCCTGCTCATCCCGGTGGTCGCGGTCAAGCTCGGGAGCACCGGCTGGCGGATGCTCCGCTACTACCTCGGCGCAGACGAGTACGTCCGGCGCGGCCCGCCGCATCTCCTCTTGCGGGCGATCGTGGCGCCGGTCCTCGTCGCGTCGACGATCGTCCTCTTCGGGAGCGGCGTCGGCCTGCTCGTGCTCGGGCAGCGCGAAGGAGCGCTCGTCGGCCTGCACAAGGCGAGCTTCCTCGTCTGGTTCGGGGCGACGACGGTTCACGTGCTGACGCAGGATGTTCAGGTTGCCACGCGCGATCCGGTTGCCCTCACCCGGCCTCGCCCTCCGCCTCGGCATCGTCGGTGCGTCGCTCGTCACGGGGCTCGCGCTCGCGACGGTCTCCCTGCCTGCGGTCGACCACTTACAGGACAGCGTCTCCGCGCACATCGGCGTCGACGCGCACTAGATCGCGAAATCCGGCCAAACCGAATCTGCCGAATCCACGTCTAACCTTCTAGGCATGGCGACAGACCGAGCGGAGCCCGGGCTCCTCGACCGCACTTCGGCATCCTCCGAGCTCGGGGAGGACTGGCGCCGCCTGACCAGGAGGGCGACCGCGATCGCCCTCGTCATGAGCCCGGCGCCGTTCGTCTGGCTCCACTCCGTCCAGGGCTACAGCCTCGCCTGGTCGCTCGCCGCGACGTTCTTCATCGTCGTCGCGTTCCGCGGCGCGGTCGAGCTTGTGATTCGGCGCCTGATGCCCTGGCCGAGCCTGTACGGGATCGACGACCCCGAGCTGAAGGAAGAGGACGTCATGGCGCGCCGCCGCGTCTCGTTCTGGCGAGCCGTCTTCCGGTTGCTGGTCTTCGTGCTCGTCGTTCTGACTCTGATCTGGATCGTCCGACTGCTCGTCCCGGGAGGGTCGACGAGCTGGGTCGACAGCGTGACCGCGATCTTCGACTCGATCCAGGGTTTCGTCTCGGGCCAGCAGCTGATCCCACTGCTCTTCAGCCTGCCGATCTTCTTCCTCTTCAACGCACTGATCTTCATCGGCCCGATGATGCTGATCGGGGTCTCGCAGATGCGGGGCTTCGAGCCCGGCGACGCGGACTGGGGCGTCCGCCTCGCCGACGTGCGCGGCCAGGACGAGGCCAAGGAGGAGGTCAGCCGGGTCGTCACCCTCTGGCAGTCGGGGGAGGCGTTCGAGCAAGCCGGCGGAAAGCGAGAGCGCGGCCTGCTGTTCCTCGGCGCGCCCGGAACCGGAAAGACGATGCTCGCGAAGGCGATCGCCACGGGCTTCAACTGCCCCTTCGTCCTGATGCCGGGCTCCGGTTTCCAGCAGACCTTCATGGGCATGGACGCCGTCATCGTCCGCTGGCTGGCGCGCAAGGCCAAGAAGCTCGCTCGCAAGTGGGGCGGCCAGTGCATCGTCTTCATCGACGAGATCGACGCCGTCGGCATGCGCCGCGCGGCGCTCGGCGGCGGCGCCAGAGCTACACCGGCGCCCGCATCGAGGAATCGCTCTTCTACGGCCCGTACGGCGCGCTGAACCCGACGGGCGACATGATCCTCGAGACGCGCGCGTGGCGGGAGCGCCTGTTCACCGAGCGCGAGCCCAAGGCTCCGCCGACCGGCCTCGGACGGATCTTCAACCAGGGCGGTGGCGCGTTCCCCGGGATGATGGGCGGCGGCGGCCAGCTTGCGCTGAACCAGCTCCTCGTCGTGATGGACGGGATCGACAACCCGCCCTTCTTCCGGCGCCTGTTCACGAACTGGACGAACACACTGCTCGACGCGAGCTACATCATCCCGCAGAAGGCCGGCAAGTTCTCGCTCCGCGTCCCGCGTCCGAAGCCGCGCAAGGACCAGATCTACTTCATCGGCGCGACCAACGTCCCGATCAGCCAGCTCGATCCGGCGCTGACGCGTCCGGGGCGCATGGGCCGCCACGTGTGGCTCCGCACGCCGACGAAGATCGACCGCAAGGACATCCTCGACCTCTACATCGGGAAGGTCGCGCACGAGCCCGAGCTGGACGAGGACAAGAAGCGCGACGAGCTCGCCCGCATCACGGGCGGCTACAGCCCGGCGATGCTGGAGCAGGTCTGCTCGATGGCGCTCACGTACGCCCATGCCGACGGTCGCGAGCGCTTCGACTCGGGCGACATCCTCGAGGCCATGACGACCGTCGAGTCCGGAACCGCGGTCAACATCGAGTACCCGGAGGAGGACACGCGGGCCGTGGCCCTCCACGAGTCGGGGCACGCGGCCGCGAGCCACGTCTACATGAAGGGCTCCGAGTCGACGCGGATCTCGATCCGCATGCGCGGCGAGTCGCTGGGCCACCACCAGGCGGCGGAGCAGGTCGAGCACTTCAGCCAGTGGCGCTCCGACCAGATGGCGACGCTGATCTGGGGCCTCGGCGCGATGGCCGCCGAGCGCGTCTTCTACGGGCAGACGACGAGCGGGGTCGGCGGTGACATCCAGACCGTGACCCGTCTCGCCGCGCTCATGGTCGGCGCCGCGGGCATGGGGCCGGAGTCGCTCGACCTCGGCGACCGCAGCGACGCGATGGAGGAGGAGCGCGTCCTGAAGCGGTTCGAGGAGATCGGGCTCAAGCTGATGAACCGCACCGGCAGCATCCAGGACCACGACGTCGCCGCCAGCGTGCTCATGGACCGCGACAAGCGAAGCCTCGCGGCGCAGCTCGTCGGCCAGGCGTACGTGACGGCGCACAACTTCGTCCGACAGAACCGCACAGGGATCGAGAAGATCGCCGACGAGGTCGTGGCGCGCAGAGAGATCTACGGCGACGACCTGGTCGAGCTCCTCGACGGCGCGAAGCTCCAGCCGGCGGAAATCGACCTCCTGGAGGAGAAGACATGGCCGACGCTGTAGAGAAGCCGCGCCGCAAGCCGCACAGCAAAGGCTTCCTGGCCGCGAACCTCGTCGTCGTTGCCGGCTTCCTGGGCGTGCTCGTCCTGTTCGCGATGCTCGTCTCGCGCGGCACCTCGAACGGCTGGTCGTCCTACAAGCCGAAGGGCGGCGACGTCTTCTCGAAGGCGCAGAACATGGCCGACCACGTGGCGCCGGCGTACAAGTACAACGGTGAGCCGATCGCGGTCGTCCAGGCGCAGCCGCTGCTCTACCAGGACGCTGTCGTGGACGGCATCGCGTTCACGAGGCAGCCGTTCCGCAAGATCGGGAGCCCCTTCAAGCAGTTCGAGCCGTCCGGCTCGACGATCGCGTACGTCTTCTGCGGCAGCGCGCCGCGTTGCGGTCTACCGACTGCGGGTGCGCAGGACACGGTTCCGATGCTCCGCCGCGAGACGCTCGAGCTCGCGCTCTACACCTTCAAGTACTCGCCGAGCGTCAAATCGATCGTGGGCCTGCTGCCGCCCACCTCAGGGAGCGCGAACTACGCGATCTACCTCAGGCGGCGAAACTTCGAGAATGAGCTTTCGAAGCCCCTCGACGCGACACTTCCCCGGCACAAGGTGCTCAGCTACCAGCAGCTGAGCCCCGTCGAGAAGGCGACCGTCGACCGCCTGACGATGAAGAACACGTACCAGTCGCAGTTCTCGCAGGGCGCGAACGGGCGGACGCTGCTCGTGCTCCGGTCGGTCGGCCAGGGCAGTAGCTTCTCCGGCCTTGCGCCGCATTCCGCTTCTCCTCTGCCTGGCGTTCGTGCTCACCGGGTCGTCGGCGGCCCAGACGCAGGTCGGGTTCCTCGCGGTGGGCGATTACGGCGTCGGCGGCTCGCGTGAGCAGGCGCTCGGCCAGCGGATGAAGCGCTTCGAGGCGCGGCATCCGGCGAACATGCTCGTCACGCTCGGCGACAACGACTACCTGGAGAGCCCGTCGCTGTTCCGGGCGAACTGGCAGAAGGCGTTCGGCTGGGCTCGTCGGTCGGGCCTGCGCGTCGGCGGAGTGCTCGGGAACCACGACTACGAGCTCGGGCGGGGCGCCTACGAGCTGAAGACGCTCGGCATGCCCGGGCGCTACTACACCCGCAAGCTCGGAGACGTCCAGCTCTTCTTCCTCGACTCGAACGCGATCACGACCCGGCAGACGAGGTGGCTCGAGCAGCAGCTCTCGGAGTCGACGGCGATCTGGAAGGTCGCGCTCTTCCATCATCCGCCGTACACCTGCGGCGGCACACGCGGGCGACACCGACGTCGTGCGCAGCTGGGTGCCGCTGTTCGAGAGCTACGGCGTCCAGCTCGTTCTTTCCGGGCACGACCACAACTACCAGCGCTTCGCGCCTCGGAACGGCGTCACGTACGTCGTCCACGGAGGCGGCGCGGCTCCGCTCTATCGGCTGCGCCGGCTGTCCGAGCTCCTATCCACCGTGGGTGCGGCGATTCTCCGGGCACGGTTTTCTGTACGTCTCCGCGACCGACGAGCGGCTCGACGTGTCCGCTGTGAATACGCGCGGCGGGGTCTCGGACCACTTCGCGCTCAGCCCCTGAGGCTAGAATCGCCGCATGGCCGAGATTGGGACGATGCGCGTGAAGAGCGGGCTCGCCGAGATGCTCAAGGGCGGCGTGATCATGGACGTGACGGACGCCGACCAGGCCCGCATCGCCGAGGACGCAGGCGCGTGCGCGGTGATGGCGCTCGAGCGCGTCCCGGCCGACATCCGCGCGCGAGGGCGGCGTCGCGCGCATGGCCGACCCGGACAAGATCACCGAGATCCAGGAGGCCGTGACGATTCCGGTCATGGCCAAGGCGCGCATCGGCCACTTCGTCGAGGCGCAGATCCTCGAGGCGCTCGAGGTCGACTACATCGACGAGAGCGAAGTCCTGACGCCCGCGGACACGGCGAACCACATCGACAAGTGGAAGTTCACGGTGCCGTTCGTCTGCGGCTGCACGAACCTCGGAGAGGCGCTGCGGCGGATCGCCGAGGGCGCCGCGATGATCCGCACGAAGGGCGAGGCGGGCACCGGCGACATCGTCAACGCGGTCACGCACATGCGCGCGGTCTTCGGCGCGATCAAGAGGCTCGGCGCGATGAGCTCCGACGAGCGGTACTCGGAGGCGAAGGAGCTGCGCGCGCCGATCGAGCTCGTGACGTGGGTCGCCGAGAACGGGAAGCTGCCCGTCGTGACGTTCACGGCCGGCGGGATCGCGACTCCGGCCGACGCGGCGCTCTGCATGCAGCTCGGCGCCGACGGCGTCTTCGTCGGCTCGGGCATCTTCAAGTCGACGAACCCGTCCGAGCGCGCGAAGGCGATCGTCGAGGCGACGACGCACTACCAGGACGCGGCAGTCCTGGCGCGGGTCTCGCAGGGCCTGGGCGACGCGATGACGGGCCTCGCGGCGGCGGGCATCCCGCCCGAAGAGCTGCTCGAAACTCGCGGCTGGTAGTCGCCGGGCCGTCCGGCCCGCTCGTCACAGTTGTCCGCGGTGACTGCGGTCCGCGTGCCCTGGTCGAGCGCTTCCTTCCTCGTCTACCTCGGCGGGCTGACGATCCTCGCTTCGACGCTCGCGCTGATCTCTGTCCAGTCCGACGAGCATGGTGCTGCCGGCCTCGTCCTGTGGGCTGCGTTGCTCTTCGTCGTCCTCGCCGGAGCAGCAGAGGCAGCGCGCAACCGCGGTCACCTCGTCACCGGCGGCTTGCTCGCAGCTGAGCTCGGTCGCCGCCTTCGTCATCTTCGTCGGCGCGATCTTCGACTGGTTCGGCTGGCTCCCGGACACGAACGACGACGCCGTCTTCTTCAACGGCTTCCACTTCTGGCTGCTCGTGCTCGAGCTGATCGCCGTCGTGGCTGCCGCGGTCGCGCTGAAGCGGTTTCGGTTCCCGCTCCTCGTCCTCGTCCTTGCCGGGGCAATCTGGCTGTTCGTGTTCGACCTGCTCTCGAACGGGGGCGGATGGGCGGCGATCGTCACGATCGCGGTCGGGCTCGCGTTCCTGCTGGCCGGCATGGCGGTGAGACGGGCCGTCGAGGCCGTTCGGGTTCTGGCTCCACGTCGCGTCCGGGCTGGCGATCGGCGGCGGCCTTCTGTGGTTCTTCCACGACGGCGACTTCGACTGGATCGTGATCGCGGTCGTCGGCCTCGGTGTACATCGCGTTCGGCGATCGGCTCAGCCGCTCGAGCTGGGTCGTGCTCGGGGGCTGGGGCATCCTGCAAACGGCCGCGCACTTCGCCGACAAGTGGTCGGACATTGCCGCCGCCGGCGGATTCCTGATCTTCCCGTTGTTCCCGTTCGTGCTGCTCTCCGGGCTCGACGGCGAATTCGGGGCGCACCACGCGCACGAATGGGCGGGACCGGTCGTCTTCGCGATCACCGGCCTCCTGTTCATCGCCCTCGCGTTGTTCTACGCGCGCCGCGTCCCGGCCGCCTGATAGCCGAAATCTAGAATTCGTCGCATGAAGATCGGCGTCCTGGCCCTGCAGGGGAACTTCCGCGAGCACGCGGCGATGCTGCGACGGCTCGGCGCGGAGCCGGTCGAGGTGCGCAAGCCGGAGCAGCTCGAGGGGCTCGACGGGCTCGTCGTCCCGGGCGGCGAGTCGACGACGTTCATGCGCCTGATGCGGCTCTACGGGCTCGAGGATGCGATCCGCGCCTTCGAGCAGCCGGTGCTCGGCACCTGCGCGGGCCTGATCGTGCTCGACCGCGACCACCTCGGGCTCGTCGACGTCGAGGTCGCGCGCAACGCGTACGGCCGCCAGGTGTCCAGCTTCGAGGCCGACCTCGAGCTGGCCGGCGAAGACGAGCCTCTGCGTGGCGTGTTCATCAGGGCGCCCCGCGTGATCGGCCGCGGGCGACGGCGTCGAGGTCCTCGCCGAGCTCGACGGCGAGCCGGTCCTCCTCAGGCAGGGCCGCTTCCTGGTCGCTACCTTCCATCCCGAGCTCACGGACGACACGCGCGTCCACGAGCTCTTCCTCGAGTCAGTCAGGGAGGCGAGCCTTGTCGGGACATAGCAAGTGGGCGTCGATCAAGCGGAAGAAGGGCGCGACCGACGCGAAGCGCGGCCAGCTCTTCTCGAAGCTGACGCGCGCGATCATCGTCGCCGCGCGCGACGGGGGGCCCGACCCGGCCGGGAACATCGCCCTCCAGAACGCGATCGAGAAGGCGCGCGAGGCCTCGATGCCGAAGGACAACATCGACCGCGCGATCGCCAAGGGCTCCGGCACCGGCGCGGACGCGGCCGCCTACGAGACCGTGACCTACGAGGGCTACGGCCCGGGCGGCGTCGCGCTCTTCCTCGAGGCGCTGACCGACAACCGCAACCGCACCGCGGCCGACGTGCGCTCCGCCTTCACGAAGAACGACGGCAACCTGGGCGAGTCGGGCTCGGTCGCGTGGCTCTTCGAGCGCAAGGGCGTGATCCTCGTCGACGGCTCTGCGGACGAGGACGAGCTGATGCTCACCGCCGCCGACGCGGGCGCCGAGGACATCGAGCAGGACGAGTCGTCGTTCCGGGTCACGACCGCGCCCGAGGCGCTGCACGCCGTGCGCGCGGGCCTCGAGGAAGCGGGCTTCTCGATCGAGTCCGCCGAGGCGACGATGGTTCCGAAGACCTCGGTCGAGATCGAGGACGAGGCCATGGCCCGAAAGGTCGTGCGCCTGATGGACGAGCTGGAGGAGAACGACGACGTCCAGGCCGTCTACTCGAACTTCGACATCCCGGAACGAGTCCTCGAAGCCGTCGCCGGCTGATCCTTGTAACAGAGCTGTTACTCTAGGGCCGTGTCACTTAGCGGCCGGCGCGGATCGTGCGGCTCGTCGCCGTGAAGCCGGCCAGGCGGACCGTCACGCGGTACGTCCCGCGCCGCTTCGCCCGCAGCGAGTAGAAGCCGCGCTGCGTTCGTCTTCCCGGCACGAGACCTTCGTCCAGCCGCCCCCTGAGCTCTTCTCGAGCGAGACCTGCGCGCCGAGCACCGCGTCCAGGAAGCGGTCGACGACCTTGCCCCGCACCCTGCGGCCCTTCTCGAACGAGCGCGCGGCGACGATCTTCGGCGGCAGGTTCCCCTGCAGCTCGGCGCTCCCGAGCGCGACGAGCACCTGGCCGCGGTTCCAGCTCGTAGCCACGCTCGAGCCGTTGACGATGTACGAGTCGTCGGGCGGGTCGAGCGCCTCGAAGCGGATCACCGCCTGCAGGTTCGTGTCCAGCGGAAACGCGAGCACGCCCTCGAAACGCGCGTCGCCGGTCGTCCGCGGCCGCATCATCACGTAGAAGCCGAGGATCGTCCCGACGGCCTTGGTGCCGACAGCGTGCGGAACCGAGAGGCCTCCCTGCTGGTCGCGCGTCCAGTCCGTGTGCTGGACGTTCGCCTTCGCCACGGCCTCGGCGTCGCCCTGGCGCTGGTCGAAGCTGACCGACCAGTCGAGTGACGCGAAGCCCGCGTTCTCGGGATGGCCGACCTGCTCGTAGCGAGGCCCGACCCAGCGGCCCGCGTTGCCGGACGAGGACTGGCGGTTGTAGGTCGTCGGGGACGCGAGCTCGACGAGGAGGCCCGGCGGAAGCTGGTGCGCCTGCCGTGCGGGGTCGGAGATGCGGATCCGCTCCACGGACTGCGCGCCCGCGATCTGGGTGCCGACGGCGAGGGCCAGGAGCCCCGCGAGCAAGCCGAAAACGACTGAAAAGCGCCGCATACAGCCCTAGAGGCTAGCCCAGGTGGCAGCTACCGCTTGCCGCGGCTGACGACCAGGTTGACGCGCGCGCCCCTGGCTCGCTTGACGCCCCAGCGCGGGCTCTGCTTGACGATGCGGCCGCGCGGCTTCCGGGACTTGGCGCGGCGCACGCGTCCGACGCGGCAGTGGGCACGCGTGATCATCCGTCTGGCCGCGGGCAGCTTCCTGCCGACGACCTTCGGCACCTTGCACTTCGGCGGGGGCGGCGGAGGAGGCGGCTGCGCCGTGCCGACGGTGAAGCTGCCTTTCATGAAGCTCGCGTGCGGGTCGCAGACGAACCTGTAGACGCCGTCGGTGAACGTCACCGTCCAGGTTTGCGTGCCCTTGAAGTCGATCTCGGTCTTCCGGTCGATGCCCGGGCCGGTCAGGTGGAAGTTGTGGAACGTCGAGTTGTCGCGGACCTGGATCGCGTACGTGCCGGCCGTGAGGTGCGTCACCTGGGTGCCGTTCATCGTCAGCGTGATGTTCGTGCCGTCGTTGGTGCCGACGGTCGCGACGAGCATCCCGGGCGGCGGCGGTGGAGGCGGTGGGGGCGGCGGTGGCGGTGGCGGAGGCGGCGCCGGAGCTCACGTTGACCGTGCCGGTCATGAAGGGATGCGGCGCGCAGTGGTAGCCGTACGTGCCCTCGCGTCGTGAACGTGAACGCAAATGTCGCGCTGGGGCGCCAGGAGTCCTGAATCGAACGCTCCGGTGTCCGAGGTGACGCTGTGCGTGTCGACGCCGTTGTTGGTCCAGCAGACGGTCGTCCCCGGAGTGACGTTCAAGGTCGGCGGGTCGAACGCGTAGTCGACGATGTTGGCGAGCGTCGCGCCGGTCGGACAGCCGGGTGGCGGGGCGGCGGTGGCGGAGGTGGGGGCGGTGGCGGTGGTGGAGGTGGAGGTGGCGGCGGCGGCGCCGGTGACCGTGACCGTCGCGATCATCCATGCGTGCGGCAGACAGTGGTACGGGAAGCTGCCGGCCGAGTTGAACGTGTACTCGAAGGTCTGGCCCTGCTGGAGCGAGCCCGAGTCGAAGACGCCTTCTACGTCGGACGTGACCGTGTGCGGCGTCATGTCCTGGTTGACCCAGCAGACGGTCGTACCCACCGGAACGGTCAGCGTGTCCGGGTCGTACCCGAAGTTGACGATGTTGACCTGAACCGCGTTCGGATCGCAGTTCGGCGGCGGTGGGCCGACGGGCGCCCCGCTGATCGCAGGCGTGCCTCCGACCAGCGCGCAGACCGCTACGGCAAGCGTCAATGCGGCTAAGTGACGAACCCTCACGACTCCCCGAAATCGAGCCTAGTTCATTGGTCCCATACGCGAAAGGGGGATTTCCGGTTTTCAAGGCAGGAACGTCCGGTCCTGCGCCTAACCTCGACCCGTGAAAGTTCTCGGCATCGATCCGGGCACGGCTGCATGCGGGTACGGCATCGTCCAAGAAAAAGGCGGGCGGGTGCGGGCCATCGACTACGGGTGGTGGAAGACCCCCGCGTCCGACCGCCCCGAGGCGCGCCTGAAGACGATTTTCGACGCGGTCACGACGCTCATCGACCAGGCGGCGCCCGATGCCGTCGCGCTCGAGGAGTCCTTCGTCGGCGTCGACGCCCGCACCGCGCTCTCCGTCGGACAGGCCCGCGGCGCCATGCTCGTCGCCTCCGCGCTCGCCGGGGTGGAGTGCGCTGAGTACGCGCCGGCCCGCGTCAAGCAGGCCGTGTGCGGCTACGGCCGCGCCGAGAAGGCCCAGGTGCAGCGCATGGTGCAGGCGATTCTCCGCCTCGACGCTCCGCCCGAGCCGAGCCACGCAGCCGATGCGCTCGCGGTCGGGATCTGCCACGCGCTGGCGCCGCCGCTGCTGAAGGCAGTCTCCGCGTGATCGCCCGCCTGACAGGAACGCCCGTC
This sequence comes from uncultured Actinomycetes bacterium, assembly GCA_963825795.1. Classification (GTDB taxonomy): domain Bacteria; phylum Actinomycetota; class Thermoleophilia; order Gaiellales; family Gaiellaceae; genus VAXT01. The sequence goes on from CAWGVD010000058.1 coordinate 215,421, forward strand.
TCGCGGACCGCGGACGGGCTCGTGCTCGACGTCAACGGCGTCGGGCTATCTCCTGCGCGTCTCGGAGCGCGCCGGCCGCAAGGCGAAGGAAGGCCGCGAGGTCTCGTTCGACACGTACCTCCACGTGCGCGAAGACGCGCTCCAGCTGTACGCGTTCGCAGAGCCGGCCGAGCGCCAGCTCTTCGAGCAGCTGCTGTCGGTGTCCGGAGTCGGCCCGAAGGTCGCGCTGCTCATCGTCTCGGGCTCGTCGCCGGCGGAGCTGCGGCGCTCGATCGTGCTCGGCGACACCACGCGCTTCCTGGCCATCCCCGGAGTGGGGAAGAAGACCGCTGAGCGCGTCGTCCTCGAGCTGAAGGAGAAGATGGGGCTCGAGCAGATCGTCCCCGAGGGCGCGCCCGACCTCGTGGCGCGGGACGCGCTCGTCGAGCTCGGCTACTCGGCCGTCGAGGCGGAACGCGCGCTCGCCGGCACCGACCCGGAGGCTCCGCCCGAGGAGCGGGTGCGCCAGGCGCTGAAGGCGGCATGACCGAGCAGTTCCTCGCTCCGGCTCTCCGGCCCGAGGAGGACGAGCTCGAGCGCTCGCTGCGGCCCCGAGACCTCGACGATTTCGTCGGACAGGACCGGGTCAAGGAGCAGCTCGACATCGCGCTCAAGGCAGCGCGTGCGCGGGCGGAGCCGCTTGATCACGTGTTGCTGGTCGGGCCGCCCGGGCTCGGCAAGACGAGCCTCGCGTACATCGTCCGCGAGGAGCTCGGAGTCGGCATCCGCTGCGTCGCGGGGCCGGCGCTCGAGCGGAAGGGCGACATGGCCTCGATCCTGACCGCCCTCGAGCCGCGCGACGTCCTGTTCATCGACGAGATCCACCGGCTCTCGAGCGCCGTCGAAGAGGTGCTCTACCCGGCGCTCGAGGACTTCCGGCTCGACATCGTCGTCGGACAGGGCCACGCGGCGCGGACGCTCACGCTCGAGGTGCCGCCGTTCACGCTCGTCGGCGCGACGACGCGCACCGGCCTGCTCACGACTCCGCTTCGCGACCGTTTCGGAATGACGTTCCGGCTCGAGTACTACGAGCCCGACGAGCTGGGCGTGATCGTGCGGCGCTCGGCCGGGATCCTGGGCGTCGAGATCGCGGGCGAGGCCGCGGACGAGATCGCGTCGCGCTCGCGAGGGACGCCCCGCGTCGCGAACCGGATCCTGCGGCGGGTGCGCGACGTGGCGGAGGTGCGCCACGAAGGCGTCGTCACCACCGAGGTGGCCGCCGAGGCGCTGGAGCTGCTCGAGGTGGACGGGCACGGTCTCGAGCGCACCGACCGGGCGCTTCTGAAAGCGATCGTCGAGCGGTTCGACGGCGGGCCGGTTGGGCCTGTCCACGTTGGCCGTGGCCCTCGGCGAGGAGCCGGACACGGTCGAGGACGTCTACGAGCCGTACCTGCTCCAGCTCGGGTTCATCCAGCGCACGCCGCGCGGGCGGATCGTGACGAAGCTCGGGCGCGAGCACGTGGGCGCTGCGAAGCGGGCGGAAGCGCTCTTCTAGACCGCTTCGGCCTGCGGATCGTCGAGCAGCGCGAGTGCGCGGTCGACCGCGGCGATCACGTCGCCGCGACTCCGCTCCGGCGCGTCGTTCCAGGGGTCGATCGCGAGCGTGCCGGTTGCGCGGCTGAGGACGTCCGTGGCGTCTGCCAGCGCTTGCGCCTCGACGGAGTGCGCGACGAAGTCGGCGTCGAGCCTGTCGTCGTGGCGGTGCCAGCTCGCGAGCAGCGCGCCGACGAGCGACCAGGACGCCGCCTCGTCGCTCCATGCGTTGACGACGTGCCCTCGAACGTCGCGGGCCTGAGCGCACTTCGACCAACCTCTGAGGAGGAGGCCGCGAGCCTCCGTCAGCATCGCCGCAGCCGTATCGTCGGCTGCCTGTGACAAAAGTTGCTCCTGGCACGAGGGTAGCAAGCAAATCCCCAGCGAGACGACTTCTTAACGGGGTCAGACCCCGTAAAGAAGGCGGCGGCCAACCCGTTGGAACCTCCACGCGCTGTGGAGCGTTTGCGCGTCTCTCGTTCCACAATTGCCACGCCTTTGGAGCAGGGTCTGACCCCGGGGCATGGCCTGAGGGGACGTGGCTCGTTGAGAGGGCGTTTCGCCTAGCGGCGGAACTGGACTTCGTGCCAGGACGGCACCGGCGCCAGCTCGAGCAGGGCGCGGTCGCCGCGCGGGTCGCGGTACGCGAACTCGCTCTCGTCGTCGTCCCAGTCGACCTCGAGCAAGCCCTCCTTGACGCGGTGATCCAGCCAGGCGCCGCGGAACACGAGCTTGCGCAGCCAGTAGACGAGCGACTCGCCGCGAATCAGCGACAGCTGCTCCCAGTGGCGCACCAGATAGCGGCCGAGCGAGCTGCGCGGCTCCTCGATCAGCCCGTCCGCGGCGAGCTCGACGAGATCCTCCGTCTCGTCCTCGTCGAGGTCGTTGTCCTCCACGAGCCCCAGCTTGACCGCGGCCGCCGTCACACGCTGCTCGAAGTCCTCCGTGTTGAACGCGAACCGGTAGCCGAGGAACTCGACCATGTAGTCCTCGCCCGAGGAGTAGTTCGCTTCAACAGTCACCTTTCTCAGGATAGTCGTCGCCGTCCGATCGCCTCCGTACCGTGGCTCGGCTCATGGATTGGTCGGTCAAACCGTGCTCTCAGAGCGCCGCGAGCGCCCTTGCGGACGCGCTCGGGCTGAGCGAGACGACCGCGCGCGTGCTCGTTCGGCGTGGCTACGACGACCCCGCCGAGGCGCGCGCCTTCCTGGAAGGAGCGCTGCCGGGCCACGATCCGTTCCTGCTCGGCGACATGGCCGCGGGCGTCGACGCGATCAAGAACGCGATCGCAGCCGGCACGCGCATCTGCGTCCACGGGGACTACGACGCGGACGGCATCTGCGCGACCGCGCTCGCGGTGCTCATCCTGCGCGAGCTCGGCGCGGACGTCGTCTGGCACCTGCCGAGCCGCTTCGAGGAGGGCTACGGCGTCCAGCGCGAAACGCTTGCGCGGCTCGCCGACGAGGGCTGCGGGCTCGTCCTCACGGTCGACTGCGGCGTGACCGCGGTCGAGGAGATCGCCGAGGCGCGGGCGCGCGGGCTCGAGGTCGTCGTCACGGACCATCACAGGCCCGGCGAAACGCTCCCGGACTGCCCCATCGTCGCCACGCGGCCCTCCGACTACCCGTTCCCCGAGCTCTGCGGCACGGGCGTCGTCTACAAGCTCGGTGAGGCGCTGCTCGGCCCGGGTCACGAGGCTCTGACGCGCCACCTCGACCTGGTCGCGCTCGCGACGATCTCCGACGTGGTTCCGCTCGTCGACGAGAACCGCGCGCTCGCGCTCGCCGGCCTCCGCTCTCTCGCACGTACGCAGAAGCTGGGGCTCCGGGCGCTGATGAAGGTCGCGCGCGTCGACCCGGCGCGGGTCGACGAGGGCGCTGTCGGGTTCCGGCTCGCGCCGCGGATCAACGCGTCGGGCCGGCTGGGCCGCCCGGGCGCAGCGCTCGAACTGCTGCTCACCGAGGACAAGGACGAGGCCGGCCGGCTGGCGCACCAGCTCGAGGAGCTGAACCGCGAGCGCCAGGGAGTCGAGGACCGGATCGTGCGCGAGGCGTTCGCGAAGATCGACGAGTGGCCGGAGGCGAAACAGGCCCGCCGCGGCTACGTGCTCGCCGACGAGAGCTGGCACGAGGGCGTGATCGGGATCGTCGCGTCCCGGCTCGTCGAGCGCTTCCAACGCCCGGTGGTGCTGATCGCGGGCGCGGATGGGAACTGGAAGGGCTCGGGTCGCTCGACGGGCGCGTTCGACCTCCACGGTGGCCTGGCCGCCTGCTCCGAGCATCTCGAGCGGTTCGGCGGGCATCGAGCCGCCGCCGGCCTCTCGATCGACCCGGCCGAGATCGACGCGTTCTCCGAGGCCTTCGCGGCCCACGCCGACGCCGCGCTGACGGACGACGACCTGCGTCCGCGAACGGTCGTCGACGCGGTCGTCACGGGCCGGGAGCTCACGCTCGACCTCTGCGAGGAGCTCCGCCGCCTGGCGCCGTTCGGGCTCGCGAACCCGGGCGTCACCCTGCTCCTGCCGTCCTGCGAGCTCGGCGATCTGGCCGCGGTCGGCGACGGCAAGCATCTGCGCTTCCGCGTGCGCGACCGAGGACGCGACGCGGGGAGTGCGATCGCCTTCGGTCTGGGCACGCAGCTCGACCGGTTCCGCCAGGTGGGGCGCTACGACGTCGTCTTCCGGCTCGAGGCGAACCAGTGGAACGGCACGGTCGCGCCGCAGCTCGTCGTGCGCCGCGTGCTGGACGCGCCGGAGCGCTACGAGAGCCTGCGCGACTGGCTCGCCGACGAGTGGCGCCGTCGAAGCCGGGGAGCGCTCGCCGGACGCCCAGCTGATCTTTGCCGAGCTCGGCCTGGACGGAGAGACGGCGACCATGACGTCGCTCCTCGAGTCGGAGGCGTTCCGGGCGCTCCTCGAGGAGCCCGAGCTCGCCCGCGCGGCCTAGCCCGGCTTAAAAGTGGGCGGGGAGAACGGAAGTAAGCGACGGCGCCGAGTGCAGCGGCGAGCAGAACGGAGGCCAGTAGAGCCTTCTCAGACGACTAGCGCGCCTGCGGGCTTCCTGGTACCTCGCCGAGGAAGATCGCCCAGCCGAACGCGTCCCGCCGCGCCAGGTACTGCCGCTTGTGCTCCTCGCTCGCGCGGCGAATCTCGTCGTCGTCGTTCTCGGCGAGCCAGTCCTCGACCGCGCGCCAGTGGAGCGACTCGTAGCGGTCCCAGTCGTCGGTCGAGGAGCTGATCAGCCCGATCAGCGTCACGCCGTGCCGCTCGACCCTGGCCCCGGTTTCGGACAGCGAGACGTAGCCCATGGTGTCCGTGCCCACGGGCGGGCTGCGGCGCCAGTACGGCTCGCCGACGACGACGTGGCCGCCGGCCCGGACGGCCGGCACGAGCGCGGACAGCGTGCCGTCGAGGTCGTCCCAGACGAACGTCGCCCCGAGGCAGAGCGCGACGTCCCAGGACTCGGGCTCCAGCGGAAACTCGCGCCCGTCGGACTCGACGACCTCGATCAACTCGCCGAGGCCCGCCTCCGCCACCCGCTCGCGCGCCGTGGCCACGAACCCCGGGTAACGCTCGACCCCGGTGATCCGGCAGCCGAACGTCGACGCGAGCACGAGCGCAGGCCCGCACTTGCCGCACGCGATGTCGAGCACGCGCGTCTCCGGCCCGAGCCGAAGCCACTCGCCCATGAGCCTGATCTTCTCCGGGCTCGTCGGGTTCTGGATGTCGTGGTCGCGCTCGGCGACGGCGTAGTACCAGGCCATGTCACAAGCCTCGCAGCCGCTGGAGCAGGTTCAGCAGCTCGTCGATCGGGAGATTCCCCACGACGCCGCGCAGGATCCCGGCGAAGGTCGGGTTGAGGGCGCCGGCGTTCTGGGCGTCGTCGATCGACCGCTTCAGCCCATTGCGCACGAGCGACTCGAGCTCACCGTTCGAGATGTTGTGCTCGCGGACGAACTGCTGCGCGCGAGTCGGGGTTCGCGAGCGCGAGCACCATGTCCTCGCGGGACACGTGCAGCTGGCACGCGGCCCCGTCGAGCGCGGACAGCACGATCTGCTCCGCGACCGCCTCGAAGCCCTGCGGGCTCCGCCAGGAGCGCGGCGCGCACGGGTCGGCGACCTTGGCCGGCGCGTACGAGGCGCCGCCGAGGGCCAGGTAGAGGCCGACCAGGACGAGCACCGCGGCGGTCGAGTACCCGATCGCGCGCATCAGACGCCGACCTCCTTGCGACCGAGCACGATCGGGATCAGCGCCAGCAGCCCGAGCAGCGCCGAGACGAGGAACGAGCGCGAGAACGCATTCGTGACCGCCCGGTCGAGCTGATCCTGGAGCGCGTTCCCGAGATCGGCGTACGCGGAATCGTCTCGATGGTCGACGACCGCCCTGACGTCGGGGATCCGACCTTCAGCCGTGGCGCGGTCGACGGCGACGAGGACGTCCCGCGCGACGCCGATCTTGTCGAGCGGCGAGATGCGGCTGTCGAGGACCGCAGCCGTTCCGGCCGCGAGCGCGTCGTGCTCGTTCCGGTTGAGATCCGAGGTGAAGATCGGCGTCAGCAGGAGCAGCCCGAGCACGATCCCGGCGTGGCGCGCGGCGATCGTCCAGCCGCCGTGCACCGCCTGCCCCGAGCGGCCGGCCAGCGCGCGCTGCGTGAGCGCCGAAAGGGCGAGCCCCAGCCCGGCGCCGATCGCGATCTGCGGGAGGATCGTCCACACGACGCCGGCGTGCGGCAGCCAGGCGAGAGCCGCGAGCCCGCCCGAGATCAGGATCGCGCCCGAAGCCGCCCGCGTCCAGAGCGGGCTGATCCCACGCGGCGAGGCGCGTGGCCGCGATCGCCGCCAGCGGCATGATCGTCACGACGAGCCCCGCCGCCAGCGGCTCGAGGCGCCAGCCGTTGATCAGCAGGATCACGAGCAGGAAGAGCGCGGCCACGAGCGCGCCCGAGACGAGCAGGAGCGCTGCGTTCGCTGCGATCTGCGGCCGCTCCGCCGGCTCGGGCACCGGGCGCGCCTGCACGCCGCGAAGCGCGAGGAGGCCGACCAGCGCGACCGGAGCCTGGAGCACGAAGATCGACTCCCAGCCGAAGAGCTGCGTGAGGATCCCGCCGATCGCGGGCCCGACCGAGGCGCCGACGATCCCCGCGAGCGCCCAGATCCGCGCCGCGGAGGCATCGGCCCCGGTCGCCTCGGAGAGCAGGTCGAGCGCGGCGACGACGACCGCGGCCCCGGCCACTCCCTGGACCGCCCGCAGCCCGACGAGCACTCCGAACGTCGGCGAGAACGCGCACGCGAGGGACGCGGCCGCGAAGACGACCGTCGAGACCCCGAACACACCGACCGGCCTCCGACGCGCAAGAGCCGCCGCGGGCACCGCCGCGAGCGCGAGCGCCAGGTTGAACGAGATCAGCGCCCAGGCGAGCGTCGAGACCTCGACGTCGAACTGCACGAGGATCTTCGGCAGCGCGAGCGTGACGACCGACGAGTCGGCCAGGACGAGCCCGACCGAGAGGCCGAGCAACGCAATCCGGTTCCGCGATCCGAGCGGCTGCATGAGCCGGACGGATTGTCGACTAAGTCAGCGCGCGGTTCCTAGCGATGCGAGGCCGTGAGCGCGATCAGCAGCCGAGTGACGGCCAGCGTGCGGCGTCGTATGAGGTGTCGTCTGAGCACGAGCGGCATGACTTCTCTGTGTGGGCGATGAATCCTGCGCCGCCCGCGTTTCCGGGCGAAACGGTGACGGAAGGTAGCCGAACTACAATTTGTCCATGGCGCTTCTCGAAGCTCAGGAACGGCACCAAGATCTCCTCGAAGAGCTGATCGCCCAGGTCACGGCCTACAACCCGGACGCCGACCGCGAGCTGATCGCTCACGCCTTCGAGTTCGCGACGCGCGCGCACGACGGCCAGGAGCGCCGCTCGGGCGAGGCGTTCATCCACCACCCGTTCGGCGCGGCCAAGATCTGCGCCGAGCTCAGGCTCGACGACGAGACGATCGCGGCGGCGCTCCTGCACGACGTCGTCGAGGACACGGACGTCGGCATCGACGAGGTGCGCGCCGAGTTCGGCGACGAGATCGCGAACCTCGTCGAAGGCGTCACCAAGCTGACGCGGATCCAGTTCCAGAGCCGCGAGCACGCGGAGGCCGAGAACTACCGGAAGATGATCGTCGCGATGGCCCACGACGTGCGGGTCATCCTGATCAAGCTCGCCGACCGCCTGCACAACATGCGCACGCTCGAGTACCTCGGGCGCCAGAAGCAGGTCCAGAAGGCCCGCGAGACGCTCGAGGTCTACGCGCCGCTCGCGCACCGGCTCGGCATCCACAAGCTGAAGTGGGAGCTCGAGGACCTCGCGTTCCAGACGCTGCATCCCCGCAAGTACGCGGAGATCGAGGCGATGGTCGCCGAGCGCCGCGCCGACCGCGAGGAGCACGTCCGCGAGGCCGCGATCGTGCTCACGAAGGAGCTCGACAAGGTCGCGATCCCGGCCGAGATCTCCGGCCGCGCGAAGCACTTCTACTCGATCTACGACAAGATGGCCAAGAAGGGCCGCGAGTTCAACGAGATCTACGACCTGACGGCGATGCGCGTCATCGTCGAGCGGGCCGGCGACGAGGGCACGCGCGACTGCTACGGCGCGCTCGGGCTCATCCACTCGCTCTGGAAGCCGATGCCCGGGCGGTTCAAGGACTACATCGCGATGCCGAAGTTCAACGGCTACCGCGCGCTGCACACGACCGTGATCGGCCCGGCCGGGAGCCCGCTCGAGATCCAGATCCGGACGCGCGAGATGCACGACGGGGCCGAGTTCGGGATCGCGGCCCACTGGTACTCGTACAAGCCGGGCGGCAAGAAGAAGCTCGACGAGGACTGGCTCGAGTGGGTCAAGCAGCTGATGGAGTGGGGGGACGAGGAAGCCGACCCGCGCGAGTTCATCAAGGGCTTCCGCACCGACCTCTTCGACGACGAGGTGTACGTGTTCACGCCGAAGGGCGAGGTGAAGACGCTGCCCGCGGGGTCGACGCCGATCGACTTCGCGTACTCGGTGCACACGGACGTCGGGCACCGCACGGTCGGCGCGAAGGTCAACGGGCGGATCGTCCCGCTCCACTACACGCTGCACAGCGGCGACTTCGTCGAGATCCTGACGTCGAAGGGCGGCCGCGGGCCGTCACGCGACTGGATGGCGCTCGCCCGCTCGACGCGCGCGCGGAACAAGATCCGCCAGTGGTTCTCGCGCGAGACGCGTGAGGACACCGAGCACAAGGGGCGCGAGGCGCTCGAGCAGGCGCTGAAGGCGCAGAAGCTGCCGTACCGCAAGATCGCGGGCTCGGCGGTGCTCGCGCAGGTGATCCGCGAGACCGGCTTCAAGAAGGCCGAGGACTTCTACATCGCGCTCGGCTCGGGCAAGCTCCCGGTCAGCCAGATCGTCAAGAAGGTGCTTGCGCGGCTGAAGACCGCCGAGGTGGCCGAGGAAGAGATCGTCCCGCTCAAGCCGAAGCCGCAGACGACCGCGAGCACCGACCTCGGGATCACCGTCCAGGGCGCAGAGGGCGTCCTCGTCCGCCTGGCGAAGTGCTGCACGCCGGTGCCGAGCGACGAGATCGTCGGCTACATCTCGCTGGGCAAGGGGGTCACGATCCACCGCAAGGACTGTCCGAACGTGAAGGCGCTGATGCGGAATCCCGAGCGCTTCACCGACGTCGACTGGGACGGCGCGACCACGAAGAGCTTCTACGTGCAGATCGCCGTCGACGCGTGGGACCGGCCGCGGCTGCTCGAGGACGTGGCCCGGACGTTCGCGGAGCACGGCGCGAACATCGTCTCGTACGGCGGCACGGTCGAGGATCAGCTCGCGAAGAACTGGTACACGGCCGAGCTCGGCGACGTGAAGTCGCTGCGCACGCTGCTGACCGCGCTGCGCAACGTCGAAGCCGTCTTCGACGCGTACCGGGTCACGCCGTCGTAGTCCGCCATGCTGGTCGGTCGATCGGAGGAGCTCTCGCGGATCGAGAGTCTGTTGGACGAAGCGCGCTGCGAGACGTTCCGCGAGCCTCGATCTTCGCTGGCGAGCCCGGGATCGGGAAGACCTCGCTGCTCGAGGCGGCGGCGGAGCGCGCCGGCGGTATGGGTTTCACCGTGCTTGCAGCGCTCGCGGCATCGAGTCGGAGGCCGAGCTCGCGTTCTCGAGTCTGCTGGAGCTTTCGCGGCCGATCCGGGCGCACGTCGATCGGCTCCCCGAGCCCGCAGGCCGGATGCGTTGCGGAGTGCGCTCGCCCTCGGGCCTTCGGAGCAGGGCGACCGCTTCGCGGTGTACGCGGCGACGCTGGGACTGCTGGCCTCGGCATCGGAGGAGACAGCCGGTTCTCGTTGTTGCTCGACGACGCCCACTGGCTCGATGCCGCATCGGGCGAAGCTCTTCGCATTCGCCGCGCGCCGGCTTGGGCAGGAGGAGCGTGGCGATGCTGTGGGCCGGTCGCGGACCGACGACTCGGTTGCGTTCTCGCTCGAGGGTCTGGAGCGGCACGACGTGGGCGGGCTCGATCGGCAGGCTTCTGGGGACCTCATCGAGCAGTGCAGTTCGGAAGCTCGATCGCGGCGAGCGCGGTCGACGCGCCTCTTGGAGGCGACGAGCCGGCAACCCGCTCGCTCTGCTCGAGACGCCGCAGCTCTTGAGCGAGAGCCAGCTCGCCGGCGACGAGGCGATCGACCAGCCGCTCCCGGCAGGCCCCGGCAGTCGAGAGCGCTTCGGACGGCGTCTGGAGCGGCTGCCCGGAGAGCGCTGCGGCAAGCGTTGCTGATCGGCGCAGTCGAGCTTTGACGACCGAGCTGGAGACGATGGAGCGCGCTCTCGCATCACGAGGGGCTGGCTCTCGACGTCTTCGTCCCGGCGGAGCAAGAGGGGATCGTCGTCATCGAGGGCGAGCAGGATCGGGTTTCGGCATCCGCTCGTTCGGGCGACGGTCTATGGGCGGGCGACAGCGGCAGAGCGACGAGCTGCGCACGGAGCGCTCGCCGCGGCCCTCACGGATGAGCAGCGTTCGACGAGCGACATCTGGCATCGGGCGCTCGCGTAGCTCGGGGTCGTGATGACGAGGTGGCTGACGAGCTGGAGGCGGCGGGTGCGCGAGCGGAGGCGACGAGCCTGGCGAGCGGCAGAGCGTGCATTCGAGAGAGCCGCGCGGCTGAGACCGGGACAACGAGCGATTCGGCGCGAGAGAGCTCGTCGCAGCGGCCAGCGCCGCGCTGCACCGGTAGGCCGTGCCGACGGCCGCGGCCGAGCTCGTCGCAGAGGCGGTGAAGCTAGTCGACGGAGACGGCGGAGCTTCGGGCTGAGCTGCAGACTTCGTTGGTGCGCGGGTGCATGGCCGCGCGCGGCGAGATGAGACAGTGCCGCCGCACGAAGCTGGAAGAGGCGCGCTGCGAAGGATCGAGGCGAGCGAGCCCGCGAGCGGGCGGCCGTGATGCTCGTAGGCGCGGCCGAGCAGTGGGGCGAGGTCGGCGAGTACGACCGGCTGAACAGCGCCTCGGAGCGCGCCTGGAGGCTTCCGTGGCCGCGGGGCGGCGCGACCGAGGTCACGCTCGCCCTGATCTACGGAGACTTCCTCGCCGCGCAGGGACAGACTGTCAGAGGCGCGGCAGCTATGGCTGAGCATCGCCGACGTCCCGGCGGATGGCGATCCCGAAACGCTGGCTCGGATCGCCGACGCGGTCGTCGCGCGCCGGCGAGGATGAGCGCGCCCGCGTCGCATGCCGAGACAGGCTGTCGAGCGTGCGCGAGATTGCAGCGCGCTCGGCGGTGCTCCCGATCTGCTCTCGAGCATGCTCGCGCTCGGCGCAGGTGACCGAAGAGGGATGCTGCGGTCGGCCGCCGCATCGGCAGGCGAGGCCGTCGAGCTCGGCCGCGCTCTCGGGCAGCGGGGCGAGCAGCAGGAGCGTCTGGCGCGGCTCGTCGTGGGTCGACGGGCTGCTCGGGCGCGAGGAGGAGAGTCGGCGCCGATACGCCGCCGAGGTTGGGGAGATGCTCGACGCGATTGGCTACGACGGAACGGTCGGCGGCTCAGGGCCTTGGTGCGCTCGAGCTCGGCCTTGGCAATGCACGCGAGCGCAATCGAGGCGTTCGAGGCGACGCTGCAGGGTCCGGAAGGAACGAATACGGGGCGACGCGCTCTCCACGCGGCCGGTGCTCGCCGACCTGGTCGAAGCCTATGTGCGTGCCGACCGGGTTGACGATGCGCGTCGGACGCTTGATCGACGACGCGGCGTCAGGCGGAGGATTGCGGCATTCCATTCGCCTTGGCAGCTGCGGCTCGGTGCACGAGGCTTGGTGGAACGGCGAGGAAGCGTTACTTCCTCGAGGCGCTAGCGTGGCACGAGCGTCAGCCGGATCCGTTCCAGCGTGGCAGCACGCTTCTTTGCTACGGCGAGCTGCTTCGTCGTGAGAAGCGTCGTTCCGAGGCCCGGTCCCGGCTCGGCGCCGCGCTGACCGCCTTCGAAGGACATCGGTGCGGCGAGCTGGGCCGAGCGCGCGCGGGTGGAACTGCGGGCGAGCGGCGAGCGCGCGCGACGACGGGCGCCGGACACGCGCGGCGAGTCTGACGCCGCAGGAGCTCCAAGTTGCTGCGCTCGTCACGGAAGGGCCTGACGAACCGAGAGATCGCGACGCGCCTCTTCCTGAGCCCGAAGACGATCGAGACGCATCTCAGGCACGCATTCCAGAAGCTCGGGGTGCGCTCGCGTACCGAGCTCGCGGTCGCCTTCTCCAGGCCCAGCCGGGACTCCGACGCTCACACGTCTGAGTTCAGGGTTTCGCCTGATTCGAAGGGTCTATGCACGTGCCTATCGTCCGTCGTACCATGCGGAAAGGGAGGTTGAGTACCGTGAAGGCGATGTTGTTTCTGGCGGCGATCGGCCGTCGCCGTGGGGATAGGAGCACAGTCCTCGGCCGGCGTGCCGAGCGGCCAGAGCGAGATGACCTGGACCGACACCGGGCAGCGGAATGCCGGCACGTTCGCATTCACGGCTGCTCCCCCGCTCTGCCCGTCCGGCACGGTCCGGGACGTCGGCGGGACGGTCGGGATCAAGATGCAGCACACATGTGCGGACGGGAGCGGCTCGTTCGAGTTCGAGGTCATTGGAACGGGCCACTTCCACTTCAGCGCCGCAGGCACGGGCCGCTACGCCACGCTTCGCGGGACGGGCTCCTGCAGCCTGACCGAGAACGACGACGGCACGTTCATCCGGAGCTGCCACGCGCTCGCGGACTTCGACAGCACTGCCCCGACGGCCGCCTTCAAGACTCTGGACGTCTTGCTTGCAGGGCGTCGGTTCAATCTCCAGGCTGCCTTCGGGACGACTGACAACGTGGCTGGAAACGCAGTCAAGTACAGGGTCTCGGTCTCAGCGGCGGGTCGCGCGCTCGGTCACACGACCGGGACCACCCCCGGTGGGATCGTCCGTGCCACCGTGCGGGGCAGGCTGCCGAAGCACGCTCACCGGCTCGCCGTGTCGATTCGCGTCGTCGATCCGCTCGGGAACGCGCGGACGGTCACCCGTTCAGTGCGAATTCACCACTAGCACCTACGTGTCGAACGGTCGATCATCCGAGCTGGTCGGCCGGGCGCGACGGCTCGCGGAGGAGATGCGGTTCGAACGCTCGTCGATTCGCGAGGTCGGTCGGCTGCTCGGCGCGCTCGCCGCATCTCGGCCGCGACGGCAGGCTCGCGGAGATCGGCACGGGAACGGGTGTCGGCGCTGCGTGGATCGTGTCCGGCGATGGGCGCCGGAGGCGTCGTTCGTCACGGTCGAGGTCGACGACGATCGTGCCGCTGCTGCGCCCGGCTCCTTTCGCGGACTCGTCCGAACGTGCGCGTCCTGCACGGCGACTGGCACGAGGTGCTGCCGCCGGAGGCGCCGTTCGACCTCCTGTTCTTCGACGGCGGGGGCTGGAAGCGCAGCCCACCCGCCCAGATGCGCGCCGAGAGCGAACGGGCGCTCGAGCTCGTCGCGCCCGGAGGCGTCGTCGCGATGGACAACCTCACGCCTGAGCACCTCTGGCCCACGGATGGGCCGAGGTGGCCCGACGCGCTCCGCGAGTTCTGGCTGGGCAACGACGCGCTCGTGGCGACCGAGGTCCTGACCACGCCCGACAGCTCGGCGATCGTCGCCGTGAAGCGCTAGCTGTCGACGAAGAAGAACTGCTTCCAGGCCGTCCACCAGTCGTCGGCCCTTGGAGACGATCGTGCGGTCGTCGAGGAACTCGACGCCGTGCTGGAAGCGCATCTGCCTCGCCGCGGTCGTGTTCTTGTACTCGACCTTGACCTCGCACGGCTTGCCGGGGTCGTACGGCGCGACGGCTTTCAGGTCGGAGAGCGCCTGCTTCGCACCCTCCTCGATCAGCTCGCGGGCTCGCGCCGGGACGATCATCCGCGCGCTCGTCTGGCCGATGCCCTTCTTGACGGCGACCGTCGTCAGGCCGTCGCCGAGGAGCTCCTTGCCCTCGCGGCAGGACGCCTCGTCGCCGGTCACGAGCAGCACCGGGCAGCCCCACGTGCCGCAGAGCGCCGCGTTGATGCCCGTCTCGCCGACCTGCGTCCCGTTGAACCAGAGGTTCTGCCACGCCTGGCCCGAGACCGTGTGGTTGAGGACGCCGTCGGCCGTGCCGGCCATCGCGTGCATGCCGACGAAGAGCGCCGCGTCGCAGCCCTCCTCGAGGAAGCCGGTGTACTCCGTCCACTCCTCCTGGACGACGTACTCGCACGCGGGGTCGAGGTCCTCGGGGATCAGCGAGTTGAACGTGTAGCCCTCGCCGGCGCCGTGGCAGTCCATGACGACGATCTCGGTCGCCCCGGCGGCCTTCGCACCGCGCACGGCCGCGTTGATCTCCCCGGTGTAGAGCTTGCGCCCCTCCTCGAACATGGGACGGCCGGCGTTCGTCTGGTCGCCCTTGACGATCCCGCCGACGCCCTCCATGTCGCTGATGACGTGAACGCGCACGCGCGGAACCTATCGCCCGGAGCCATGTCCGGTGCCAGTCACCGGACATGTCCGAAAGATCACTCGATCGAGGGATCGTCCCTCGAACGGGCGGGGTACCTCGATCGAGGGATAGACGGTTCGGGAGACGGCGCCTACAACGAGAAGACGGGGGAGAGGGTTCGTCTGCGGCGCCCGGTCATCTCAGAGGACGGGTTACCGGGTTGCCGCAGCTACTAGCTTCCTGGCGTCCCGCTCCCCCGGCGATCCGCCGGGAAACCGACGCTCTCAGAGCTGGACGTCGTCGCCTTCGAACTCGCGGATCCCCGCCCGGATCGGGTCTGGGATCGGGCACGCCTTCCGCTCCTCGAGGTCGACGTGGACGACCGTCTGATGGGCCTCGGCCAGGAAGAGGTCGTCGTCGACGCGGTAGGCCTGCGCCTCGAAGGTCATGCTCGTCCGCCCGATTCGCTCCACGCGGATGAAGACCTCGAGCAGGTCGTCGAACCGCGCCGGAGCGTGGTACTCGATGTCCAGGGCCCGCAGCACGAGGTCGCCCTCGAAGTCCGCGTACAGCAGATGAAGGTGGCGGAAGTACTCGACGCGCGCGACGTCGAAGTAGGGGAAGTAGCGGCCGTAGTAGACGATGCCCTGCGCGTCCGTGTCGGAGAACCCGACCCGGGTCAGCGACGAGAACTTGAACGGCGGCTTACGGTCGGTGACGCGTCCGAGTTCCAGCTCCATCACGCGGCATGCTAAGCGGAGAGCTGTCCATGGACCGCGCGTGCGCGGCAGCGAGACGGCGGAAGCGGATGTTCTCGGCGATCCCGCGGACGGCGAGCCCGAGCAGGACGAGGAGGATGACCGCGAACGGGACGACGACGAACTTGGCGCTGACGTGCGGCGGGTTCACAGCCTTGACCTTGTTGGCCCGGTTGTAGGTGCTGGCGCTCGGGTTGGCCTGGAAGTCGCGTGCCGCCTGCACGACGCCCGGCTTGCCGATCGGCGCGAACGTCGCCCCGGGCATGAACGAGTCGACGAGCCACTTGCCGTGCCCGGGGTGCAGGTAGACGTGGAACAGGATCTGCCCGAGCTTCCCCTGATGCTTCGCGGTCGGCGAGAGGATGAGCTCGAGCGCCAGCTCGTCCCTCGTCCGGTACTGGATCGTCCACCCGTGGAACTTCTTTCCGGCGGCCGGATACGGGTAGACAGGAATGTCGCCGCGGCTCCACTGCTGCCGGCTCATGCCCGCTTTCATCGTCGGCGTGAGCACGTCGTAGACCGCGGCCGGGTTGTGCCGCTTGACCGCGTGGTTGACGAAGATGTCGAGCGTCTTGTCGACCGCAGCGCGGTCCGACGGCGCGAGGTGCGGAGGCGCAGCCAGGGCTGGAGCGGCGAACGCGAGCGCAGCCGTGCAGGCAACCAGAATCGCCCGTCCCCTCATGGCTCAAAGAGTAGCTACGACGCCCGGTCAGCTAATGAGCTCGAGCACCTCGTCGCGCTTGCGTTCCATGAGCTCCTCCGAGAGCGCCTCGAGGTTGAGGCGAAGCAGTGGCTCGGTGTTCGACGGACGCACGTTCAGGTGCCAGTCCTCGGCCTCGATCGAGATCCCGTCCAGGTGCGAAACCTTGCCCTCGGAGCCGAACCGCTCCTTGATCTCCTGGAGCTTGACGGCCACGTCCGGGACGGGGACGTTGATCTCGCCGGTCAGGAAGAAGCGCTCGCGATAGGGGCGTAGGAGCTCGGACAGCGGCTTCCCGCGCTTCGAGACGAGCTCGAGCACGAGCAGGAAAGGGATCACGCCCGAGTCGGCCTGGAAGAAGTCGCGGAAGTAGTAGTGGCCCGAGACCTCGCCCGCGAAGACGGCGTCCTCCTCGCGCATGCGCTGCTTGATGAATGCGTGCCCGACGCGGTTGACGAGCGGAGTCCCGCCGGCCCGCTCGATCGTCTGGGGCACGGCCCAGCTCGCCCGCACGTCGTAGATGATCTTCGCGCCCGGGCTCTTCTCGAGCATCAACTCGGCGAGGAGCGCGGTCACGAAGTCGCCGGGCACGAACTCGCCGGTGTCGTCGATGAAGAAGCAGCGGTCGGCGTCGCCGTCGAAGGCCGCTCCGAGGTCGGCGTTGTCCTCGCGCACCTTGCCGATCACGAACTCGCGGTTCTCGGGCAGGAGCGGGTTCGGCTGGTGGTTCGGGAACGAGCCGTCGGGCTCGAAGAAGTACGGGACGGGGTCGATCGGGATCCGCTCGAGGACCGGCGGCATCATGACGCCGCCCATCCCGTTCGCCGCGTCGATCACGACGCGCCGCCGCTGGATCGCGTCGAGGTCGACGAAGGACAGCACCTTGTCCACGAAGGCCGGAAAGACATCTTCCTCTCGGACCTGTCCTGGGACCTGGTCCCGGGGCGTGGCCGAAGGGGACACGGCTCGATCGCGGATGTCCAGCAGGCCCGAGTCGCCGCCCACCGGGAGCGCGCCGCGGCGCACGACTTTGATCCCCGTGTACTCCTTCGGATTGTGCGACGCGGTCACCTGGAGCCCGCCGTCGAGCCCGAGATGGCCGACCGCGAAATAGAGCATCTCGGTGCCGACGAGCCCGATGTCGATCACGTCGGCCCCGGCGGCCGCGGCGCCCTCGATCGCCGCCTTCGCCATGGCCGGCGACGAGCTGCGCATGTCGCGCCCGACGGCGATCCGTTCCGGCTCGAATTGCTCGACGTAGGCGCGCCCGATCTCGCGCGCTCCGTCCTCGTCGATCTCGTCCGGATAGATTCCCCGGACGTCGTAGGCTTTGAAGACCTTCGGATCCAGCACCGCAGGGATGGTAAACGCGGCCCGGATCGTTCTTACACTTAGACCTGGAAGATGGAACGAAAACTCGCCACGGTCCTGTTCGTCGACCTCGTCGACTCCACGTCGTTCGTCTCCGCGAGCGACCCTGAAGTCGTACGCCGGCGCGTGACGCAGTTCTTCGACCGCGTCTCGAGCAGCATCGAGCGCTACGGCGGAACGGTGGAGAAGTTCGCAGGGGACGCCGTGATGGCCGCGTTCGGAGTTCCCCAGGCGCACGAGGACGACTCCGAGCGCGCCGTCCGTGCAGCGCTCGAGATCCTCGACGGCGTCGACCAGCTCGAGCTCAAGGCACGGATCGGCGTCGAGGCCGGAGAGGTCGTGACCGGCGCCGGCGACTCCACGTTCGCAACCGGCGAGGCGGTCAACATCGCCGCCCGCCTCCAGCAGCTCGCGGAACCGGGCCAGATCCTGCTCGGGCCCGCGGCGCACCGGCTCACGCTCGGCCGGATCGAGGTCGACGACGTCGGCCCGGTCGACGTGCGCGGCCGCGACGAGCCGGTCTGGGCGTGGGCCGCGACGGCCGCCGGCGGCAGGGCTCCAGCGCGTGTCGCCGTCACGCCGCTCGTCGGCCGCGACCACGAGCTCGACCTGCTCGAGAACACGTTCGCCCGCGCCACGCGCGACCGGCGGGCACATCTCGTCACGATCTACGGCGAGCCGGGCGTCGGGAAGAGCCGCCTCGCCAACGAGTTCCTCGCCTCGCTCGAGGGAACGACGATCCTCCATGGACGCTGTCTCCCGTACGGCGAGAGCATCACGTACTGGCCGCTCGCCGAGATGGTCAAGGGCGCGGCCGACATCGCGGACGACGACCCGCTCGACGTCGCGATCGAGAAGCTGCGCGAGTGCTGCCCGGCCGAGGCGGTCGCCGACCTGCTCGGGCTCGCGACCGGCGTGCTCGAGGCCGTCCACGGCGAGCGCAGCCAGCAGGAGATCTCCTGGGCGGCGCGCGAGTGGGCGCAGGTGATGGCGCAGACCCAGCCGCTGATCCTCGTCTTCGAGGACATCCACTGGGCGGAGGAGCCGCTGCTCGAGCTGATCGAGCACATGACCTCGTGGGTCCGCGACGGCTCGCTGATGATCATGTGCCTCGCGCGCCCAGAGCTGCTCGACATCCGCTCCGACTGGGGCGGCGGCCGCGTCCGCGCGACGGCGGTCGAGCTCGAGCCGCTCGGCGCCGCCGACAGCGAGGTCCTGATCGAGGCGTTGGCCGAGGACGGCGCGATCTCGGCCACCACGAAGCGCGCCCTGCTCGACAAGACCGGCGGCAACCCGCTCTTCCTCGAGGAGGTCATGCTCAACGTCGCCGAGTGCGGCGAGGAGCGTGCGGCGAAGGAGATCCCGGACACGGTGCAGGCGCTGATCGCCGCCCGCATCGACCGGCTCGACGGCGTCTCGAAGGCCGTGCTCCAGCGGGCGTCGGTCATCGGACGCACGTTCTGGGCCGGCGCGATCGAGCACCTGTCCGGAGGCGAGGGCATCGAGGAGGCGATCGACGATCTGCTGCTCCGCGACCTCGTCGTCGGGGAATCGCGCTCCTCGCTCAAGAACGAGACCGCCTACCGCTTCAAGCACGTGCTCATCCGCGACGTCGCCTACGCGAGCCTCACGAAGTCGGCGCGCGCGAAGCACCACGCGACCTTCGCCGAGTGGCTACGTGAGCGGGCCGGCGACGAGCTGCTCGAGATCCGGGCGCACCACCTCGACCACGCCGCGTCGCT
This sequence comes from uncultured Actinomycetes bacterium, assembly GCA_963825795.1. Classification (GTDB taxonomy): domain Bacteria; phylum Actinomycetota; class Thermoleophilia; order Gaiellales; family Gaiellaceae; genus VAXT01. The sequence continues at coordinate 234,539 of CAWGVD010000058.1, forward strand.
CCTCGCCGAGCTCGACGGCGCTCCGCCCGCCGACCTGGCGCGCGAGGCGGCCGGGACGCTCGAGGAGGCCGGCCGGCGCTCCCTGGCCAGAGAGGCGAACCAGGCCGCGCGCCACCTCTTCCTGCGCTCGGTCGAGCTCGAGCCGACGCTGAACCGGCGGTACATGGCCGCCAAGGCTGCTTGGCGGCTCGACGACCTGCCGGCCGTCGCCCGTGAGATGGAAGCCGTTCGGGAGGAGTCCGTCCGCATCGGCGACAAGAACCTCGAGGGCAAGGCGCTGACGGCGCTGGCCGACATGGTTCTCATGCGCGAGGCCGATCCCATTCGGGCGCGTGAGCTCGCCGAGCAGGCGCTGGCCCTCATCGGGGACGACCCACCTGCGCGTTTCGACGCGCTGCGCGTCGCATGGACCGCCGCGTACTGGGTGGGGCACATCGCTGACGCCGAGCACTACGTCGTCGAGCAGCTCGAGCTGGCGCGGGCCGCGGGCCGGACGGATCTCGAGAGCGTCGCCATCCTCACGTGGGCGGACACGTACTCCGCACGGCTCGATGTCGGCACGGCGCGGGCCAAGCTAGCGCACGCGCGAGAGCTCGCCGAGGAGAGCGGCGCGATCAACGCGCGCGGCCGCGTCTACCTCAGCTGGACGAAGATCTATCTCCTCTCGGGCGAGCTCGAGCAGGCCGAGGAGGCATTTGCCGAGGCAGAACGGCTCTTTTCGGAGGCGGGTGCCGTTTGGGCCGTCGCGCGCGCGCTGAACATGGGCGCCTGGATCGCGTGGGAGCGGGGCGATCTCGCGAAGGCGGAGAAGCGCTTCCGCGAGTCGATCCGGCTCCTGAAGCCGATCGGCGACCGCGCGACGCTCTGCGAGAGCCAGCGCGGGCTGGCCGAGCTCCTGATCGCGCGGGGGAGGATCGAGGAGGCCGAACGCTTCGCCCTCGACGCTCGCGAGACGGTCGGGCCGCTCGACGTCACCTCACGCGCGACAACGGCCGGGTCGCTGGCTCAGGTGCGCGCTGCCCAGGGTCGCGACGATGAGGCCGAGGAGCTGTTCCGTGAAGCGCTGGCCACCGTCGCCGACACGGACTTCCGCTCGATCGAGCACGAGGTGCTCGGCCCGTACGTTCAGTTCCTGCGCGACCGAGGACGCGACGACGAGGCCGAGCCGCTCGAGGAGCGCCTCGCCGAGCTCTTGCCGGCGGCCGAGAACAGCTCCGCCCGAATCGCCTGATGTGACTCCTCGCCCGGGGCCTCGCTGATCACGGTCGCGGGTCGCGGGAAACGAGCCAGCGCCTTGCCGAGCGGAGCCACCCGCAGCGTGCCCTCGCCGTAGGGCAGGTGCTTCGTCTCGTTCCGGTTCGCGTACGCGATGTCCGAGAAGTGGATGTGGAACGGCGCGCCGCGCGGGAGGACGCGGTTGGCGGCGGCGAGCACGTCGTGGAACGCCTTCACGGTCGTGAACGCGCCGTCGCTCGTCGCGTGCATGTGCGCGAAGTCGATCACCGGGCGCACCCAGGGAAGCCGTGACGAGATGGCGAGGACGTCGTCGAGGCTGCCGAAGTCGTTGACCCGGCCCATGATCTCGACGCCGAACGCGACGCCTCGGTCCTTCGCCTCGATCCGCTTGCGGAAGTCTGCGAGCTGCGAGACGACCGAGGAGATCGTCTGCTTGTGCGTCCGCCCGAGGAGGAACCCCGGATGGAAGACGACCGGCGCTGCGCCGGCGACCTTCGCGATCCCGGCCGAGTGGTCGAGCATGCCGGTCGCCATCCCGTGCTTGCGGTCGCGCTCGACGTGGCCCATGAACCCGGCGATCGGCGCGTGCACGGAGAGCGCGATCCGCCGCTTGCGCGCGAGCTTCCCGAACTCCTCGGCCCACGGGTAGTCCATCCAGAAGCCGGACTCGAAGTCGATCTCGTTCGCCGTGTAGCCGCGCTCGCGCAGCAGCTCGATCGCCTCCTCTGGCGATTCCCGCGACAGCACCCGCGCCGGCCCGTAGCGAAGCGTCCCCACCGGTTGCAACGTAACTCAGCCTAAGCCTGAGGCCGCAGGCGCAACGCTTCGCACCGGGACTGACTCCGGAGAAGCTCCAAGGCATCGGGAGTTGTCGATCGAGATAGACCTCGGGATGAGCGAGGACGTCCCCCGCGGGAACGTGCTGGCTACGACGCAGTCCGTTTCTCGACATGACCGACGGGCGAAGGAGGCAGGGTTCGGTCGCGCGTTCGCCGCCGCGTACGAGGGCGATTTCACCGCTATGGCGCGAGCCGTCCTACTGGAGCATCCGCCCCGCGCGGACACATTGCCGTCCGAAGCGGTTCCTACGCTTTTCGCATGGCCAAGAGCCCAACTCGAATCGACCTCCTGGAGCTCGACATCGACCTCCGCCTCGCCGACCTCTGGCGCGAGGCCGCCGACGTCCAGGACTGGAATCTCGACGTCGTGGCCGCGTTCATGCGGGCCGCGTACGGCAAGGGGTACTGCGACGCCTTGACCGAGGAGGCACCCGGCAGCCTGTGCGAGGAGCACGGCTACCGGATCCCTGGTCGGCGCCAGCAGACGCCCGCCTGACGCGTCACTTGGACGAAGGGGTTTTTCGGCGCCGGGGCTAGACTTGGGCCGTGGCACGCCCAAGCCCGGTTCGGCTCGTCGTCGCGCTTTCCGTCGCCGCCGCGCTCGCGATCTTCCTGCTCTACGTGTCCGTTGCCGGCGGCACGCCGTCGATCCAGCCGAGCCAGCTGCACGGCCGGAAAGGCGAGGTCGCGCTCGTCGGCAAGGTGACGGGCTCGCCCGCCGGGGACGCGCACTCGGACGGGCTGCGGTTCCGGATCCGGGACGTCTCCGGCGCAACGAGCGTGCCGGTGGTCTACACGGGCTCCGTGCCGGACCTGTTCAAGGTCGGGCGGGAGGTTCGCGTCGAAGGCAAGCTGCACGACGGCGTCTTCGTGGCCAAGAAGAGACTCGCTCCGCACGAAGTGCCCCTCGAAGTACACGACTAAGAAGTCGACCTAATGCCTGAGCTCGGGCGCGCGGCACTGGTGCTCTGCCTCGGCCTTGCGCTCTACGCGCTCGTCGCCGGCGGCTACGCGGCCGCGGCCCGCAAGCGGCGGCTCGCCCGGTCGGCTCAGAACGCGCTCTTCGCGGCCTTCGCGTCGACCGTCGTCGCGGCGATCGTGCTGCTCGCGGCGCTGCTCAGGCACGACTTCTCGTTCACGTACGTCGCCGAGCACACGAGCCGCAGGCTGCCGACGCCGTACACGATCTCCGCCTTCTGGGGCGGCCAGGAGGGCTCGCTGCTGCTCTGGCTGCTCGTCCTGACCGGCCTGTCCGCGCTGGCGGTCGGCCTCGCGCGGCGAAGCGCCGCCGACCTCGTCGCGTGGGTCGTCCCGGTGCTGGCCCTCGTGGCGAGCTTCTTCGCGTTCATGCTCGTCGCAGTCTCGAGCCCGTTCGCGACACAGGTCGCGCCCACGGACGGCGCGGGCCTCAATCCGAGCCTCCAGAACCCGTACATGATGATCCACCCGCCGTGCCTCTACCTCGGCTACGTCGGGCTGACGATCCCGTTCGCGTTCGCGATGGGCGCGCTGCTCGCGCGGCGCGCCGACGAGCTCTGGATCGTGCTCACACGACGCTGGACGCTCTTCGCGTGGACGGCGCTCGGCATCGGCCAGCTCCTCGGCGCGCACTGGGCCTACGTCGAGGTGGGCTGGGGCGGCTACTACGCGTGGGACCCGGTCGAGAACGCGGCGCTGATGCCGTGGCTGGCGGCGACGGCGTTCCTGCACTCGGTGATGATCCAGGAGAAGCGGGGCATGTTGAAGGTGTGGAACGTGCTCCTGGTCACGCTCGCCTTCTGTCTGGCGCTCTTCGGGACCTTCCTGACGCGGTCCGGCGTGGTGAGCTCGATCCACTCGTTCACCCAGAGCCCGCTCGGAGGATGGTTCCTCGGCTTCATCTGCGTGATCGCGATCGGCTCGCTCGCGCTCATCCTCAACCGCCTGCCGCTGCTGCGCTCGAAGACGCGGATGGAGTCGCTCGTCTCGCGCGAGGCGACGTTCCTCTACAACAACCTGCTGCTCGTGGCGCTCTGCCTGACGATTCTCTGGGGCGTCATCTTCCCGATCCTCACGGAGGCCGTCCGCGGCGAGCAGATCACGGTCAGCGGGCCGTACTACAACTTCTTCCTGCGCATCTTCGGGCTCCCGCTGCTCCTGCTGATGGGGATCGGCCCGCTCGTCGCGTGGCGTCGCGCCTCCTTGCGGTCGCTCGGGCGGAGCTTCGCGTGGCCGGCCGGGATCGCGCTCGTGGTCGGGCTCGTCCTGCTCCTGCTCGGAGCCGGCTCGTCCTGGATCGGCTTGCTCGCCTACACCTTCGCCGCGTTCGTGCTGGGCTCGATCGGCTACGAGTTCGTACGCGGGACCCGGGCGCGCCACGCGCTCACGGGCGGGCCGTGGCTCGCGGCGTTCTCGGAGCTCGTCGCGCGCAACCGGCGCCGATACGGCGGCTACATCGTCCACGCGGCGATCGTGCTGCTCGCGATCGGCGTCGTCGGCTCGAACGCCTACGACAAGGTCTCCGAGCGGACGCTGTCGGCCGGCCAGTCGATGTCGATCGGCCACTACGGCCTTACGTACAACAAGCTCGTGCGGCGCCAGGGCGCGAACGACACGCGAGTTCCGCGCGCTGCTCGACGTCCGCAAGAACGGGAACCGGATCGGCACGCTCGCGTCGGGCAAGAACTCGTATCCCGCGGAGCAGCAGACGTCGAACGAGGTCGGCATCCGCACCGACTACCTGACCGGCGAGGACCTGTTCGTGATCACGGACCAGATCAACCCGAACGGGACGATCGCGTTCAAGGTCCTCGTCAAGCCGCTCGTCAACCTGATCTGGCTCGCCGGCGTCGTGTTCCTGATCGGCTCGCTCGTCGCGCTTGTGGCCGAGCGCGGTCGAGCAGCGGCGGCTCGCGGACCGCTACCGCGAGCTGCGAGCGTACGCCCGGGCATGACGGCGGCTGCGCTTGCGATCGGGGCGGTGCTCGCGTGTGCGTGCGTGCTGTTCGTCGCGCTCCCGTTCCTGCGCGAGCCGGATCCCGTCGAGGACCGGTTGGACGCGCCGGGGGCGCTCGAGAAGCGGGCGCTCGAGCTTGCGGAGCAGAAGGACCGTGCTCTCGCCGCGCTCAAGGAGCTCGAGTTCGACCACCGCACCGGCAAGATCTCGGATGAGGACTACCGCGAGCTGATCGGCCCGCTGCGGCTCGCGGGTCGCCGAGGCGCTGCGCGCGCTGCGAGCCGCAGGCCGGAGTCGACGGAGGAGCGTGTCCGTGCGACGAGCTAACTGTCAGGCGTGCGGGGCGAAGCTGCCCGCGAAGAGCAAGTTCTGCCCCGAGTGCGGGACCGCGGTCGCCTCCGGGGACACCGTCGTCCAGGAGGTCCCTCCGGGCGAGGACGGTCCGACGCCGGTTCAGCCGCACGTCTCGGAGCGGCGCTACTTCGGCGTCCCGCCGGAGGGCGTCCTGCTCGTGCTCGCGGTCTTGGGCATGATCGGCGCGATCGCGCTGTTCGCGACCGGGCTCTGGCCGTGGGGCCTGATCGTGCTCGGAGTGTCCCTGTTCATGGTCACGGGCTTCATCTCGGCGCAACGGCACAGTCCCGGCGAGGAGGGGCGCGCGTCTCGCGCTTTCGCCTCGGTTTGGTCCCGGGCCGGAGTCGCGAAGGAGACGGTTGCGGCACACGGAGGCGCCAGGATCGAGCTCGCGCGGCTGCGACGCGACGCGAGCGGGCTCGGGCGCGCGCGAAGCGAGCGGGCACGGGAGCTCGGCGAGGCTGTGTACGCGAAGAACACGACCGCGACGAAGGAGCTGAAGCAGCGGATGAAGGAGATCGACGACGAGCTAGCAGCGAAGGAGGCCCAGATGGCGAAGGTGACGATCGACGCGCAGGACCGGGTCGGCAAGGCGAAGCTCCAGTCCCAGCCGACCCAGGTCGTGGCCAACGAGCTCCCCGACGAGGCGCCCGAGCCGGCAACCGTGCCGGAGCCGTTCCCGCCGCCCGACGAGGGCCAACCGCCGGAGCCGGCGCAGGTCCCGGAGCCGTATCCGCCCCCGGACGAGGGCGACCGCCCGCAGCTGCCCGAGATCCCGGAGCCGAGCCCGCAGCAGCGCCCGCAGTAGGAGTGCCGCCATTGCGCGTGAGCTCGCGCCGTTAGGCGCTCGCTATTCTGCGCGCCTCTAGCGCGCAGAATAGGTTCCGTCCGCAGAACCCGCTAAAATCCAGCGACTTTTGCATCCGGGCAGGGACGTTTTGCCCTGTCACGAAGGATTTCCCGATGCCCCGTCGCCTTCTCCTCTTCTCTCTCGTCTGCCTCATCGCCGTGATGGCGTCGACGACCGGGAGACCGGCGCGGGCCGACAGGATCCAGTCGCTCCAGGCGAAGATCGCCGACGCCCAGGTCCAGGAGTCGCGGCTGCAGTCCGACATCGGCTCGATCGAGAGCCGGATCCGCACGCTCGAGAACCAGGTCGGCGGCGTCTCGACGAAGCTCGACGCGCTCGAGCACGACCTCGAGCTCCAGCAGGTGCGGCTGAACCGGATCCGGCGGCTCTACCAGTTCCAGACCCAGCAGCTCGACTTCTTCTCGCACGAGTACAACGTCTCCGTCGAGCGGCTGAACGCGCGCCTGATCGAGATCTACGAGACGCAGCAGGAGCCGTCGACGCTCGACGTGCTCATGTCGGCGCACAGCCTCAGCGACTTCCTCGACCAGGTCGACTACGTCCGCAGACATCGGCTCGCAGGACGCCGTCATCTCGACGTCCGTGCACGGCGCCAAGGACCGGTGGCACTCGGCGCGCGCCAAGACCGCGGTCACGAAGAAGAAGGTCGAGACCGTGACGCGCACGATCGCGGTGCGGACGTCCGAGGTGCGCGCCGAGAAGCAGCGCCTGCTGATCAGCGAAAAGGGCCTGGCCGCGGTGCGCGGGAGAAAGAAGACCCGGCTCGCCTCGGTGCAGGAGAGCAAGGCCGAGTACCTGCACGAGGTCGCGGGGCTGCAGGCGGCGAGCAGCCAGGTGACCGCGCAGCTCCAGTCGTCGGGCTCGTCGAGCTACAGCTCCACGCCCTCGTCGAGCGGGCTGATCTGGCCGGTCAACGGGCCGGTCGTCAGCGGCTTCGGGATGCGCTGGGGCCGCATGCACGAGGGGATCGACATCGCCGTCGGCTACGGGACGCCGATCCACGCAGCCGCGAGCGGAACGGTCGTCTTCTCGGGCTGGATGGACGGCTACGGGAACTTCGTGATCATCGACCACGGCGGCGGCATGGCGACCGCGTACGGGCACCAGTCGGCGATCGCGGTCGGCGGCGGACAGAGCGTCTCGCAGGGCCAGGTGATCGGCTACGTCGGCTGCACGGGCCACTGCTTCGGCCCGCACCTGCACTTCGAGGTCCGCATCAACGGCTCTCCGGTCGACCCGCTCGGATACCTCTAAGAAGCGTCGGCGGGCCAGGTGCAGGTCCGGCAGGTGGCGATAGCGCTCGTCGAGGTCGAACCCGTAGCCGACGAAGAACTCGTCCGGGACCGTGAAGCCGACGTACTCGACCGGCAGGTCGTCGACGAGGCGGCGGTACGGACGGTCGAGGAACGTGACCGCGGCCAGCGAGGCCGGCTCACGGAGCGAGAGCGTGCGGCACACGTAGTTGAGCGTCAGCCCGGTGTCGACGACGTCCTCGACGAGCAAGACGTCGCGGCCGGTGATCGAGACGTCGAGGTCCTTGATCAGCCGCACGCCCGACTGCTTCGTCCTGCCCACGTAGCCGGCGAGCGCGATGAAGTCGATCGCGTGGGCGATCGGCACCGCCCGCGAGAGGTCTGCGAGGAAGAAGACGCTCGTCTTCAGCGACGAGACGAGGATCGGCTCGCGGCCCTCGTAGTCGCGCGCGATCTCGGCTCCGAGCTCGGACACGCGCGCCCGGATCTCCTCGGCGCTGAGATAGACCTCACCGAGCTCGTCGGGTCCGGTCGTCATGAGGCGAGGTCGAGGTTGTATCGGTCTGCCAGGCGCTGGATGTCGCGCTTGTAGAAGAGCTTGACCTTGACGTCCGGGTAGCGCTCCCGGAGCTTCCGCAGCTTCCGGTTCTTCCTCGTCACGAGGGACTGCTTCATCACCGTCACCTCGAGGTAGAGGTCCTGATCCGGAAGGTAGAAGTCCGGCCTGAAGGCCTCGATCACGGTGCCGTCCTCGGCTTCCTCGAGCACGAACGTCCTCGGCTCGTACTCCCAGGGCACCCGGTAGTAGTCGAGCAGCTTCGCGCACTCGAGCTCCGCGTCGTTCGCGAAGCGCGGCGTCCCCGCACCGCAATATGCCTGGAAAACAGGCGTTTCTGAGGCCACGTCCAAAAATGGTAGCAACGGCTTCGGATACGCCCCTCCGGAAGGAGGCCGGACGTACACTTCGACCAATGCCGGCCGCCGAGCGCTCCTTCACGATCGCGCACATCTCCGACATCCACTGCGGGGGCCCGCATTTCATGCCGAGCCTCATGGACAGGGCGATCGGGGAGATCAACGACCTCCAGCCCGACATCGTCATCTGCACCGGCGACCTGACGACGTTCGGGTTCAAGCAGGAGTTCGCGCAGGCGAAGTCGTACCTCGACCGGCTCGAGTGCGAGTCGCTCGTCGTCGTGCCGGGGAACCACGACTCGCGGAACGTCGGCTACATCCATTTCGAGCAGCTCTTCGGCTCGCGCAACTCGGTTCTGCACCGCGACGGCGTGTCAGTCGTCGCGGTCGACTCGACCGAGCCGGACCTCGACCACGGCCAGATCGGCCGCGGGCGCTACCGCTGGATCGAGGAGCAGTTCCGCGAGGATGCCGACCTCAAGATCTTCGTGCTGCACCACCATCTGCTGCCGGTTCCCGGCACCGGCCGCGAGCGCAACGTCGTCTACGACGCCGGCGACGCGATCGAGTGCCTGCAGCGCGCAGGCGTCAATCTCGTGCTCTCCGGGCACAAGCACGTTCCGTATGCGTGGAGGCTCGAGGACCTCTTCATCGTCAACACGGGAACCGTGTCGTCACTGCGCCTGCGCGGGAACACGAGGCCCTGTTACAACGTCGTCGAGATCTCGGGCTCGCACGTCGACGTCTGGCGCAAGTACCCGTTCCACGGGCAGGAGCGGATCATCCAGTTCTCGACCGAGACGCTCTCCTTCGAGAAGTACACGGCGCGCATCGAGTCGGAGGTGACGACGCAGTCGTGAACGCGATCGCGCTCATCGACGGCGAGCACCACGGAGACGTCGTGCGCGACGCGCTCGCCGAGCTCCCGTACGAGTTCGTCGGCGCGATCCTCGTCGGCGGCACGGAGAAGCTGCGCGGCGGCGAGGACTACGGCGTCCCGCTGGTGGAGTCGCTGGACGAGGCGCGGGCGGAGGTCGTCGTCGATCTCTCGGACGAGCCGGTGCTCGGGCCGCGCGAGCGGATGCTCTGGGCGAGCAGGGCGCTCGCGCAGGGGCTCGAGTACGTCGGCGCCGACTTCCGCTTTCGGCCGCCCGCGTACCTGCCCGCTCCGACCGTGCCTTCGCTCGCGGTCATCGGAACCGGCAAGCGGATCGGGAAGACGGCCGTCACAGGGCACGTCGCGCGCCTGCTCTCGCAGCGCGGCGACGTCGTCGTCGTGTCGATGGGCCGCGGCGGCCCTCCGGAGCCCGAGCTCGTCCAGGTCGCGCCGACGCTGGATCAGCTCCTGGACATCTCTCGCGCGGGCGGGCACGCGGCCTCCGACTACCTGGAGACCGCGGCCCTGGCCGGTGTTCCGACGATCGGCTGCCGGCGGGCGGGCGGAGGGCTCGCGGGCGACGTGTTCACGTCGAACCTGCGGCTCGGGATCGAGCTCGCCGAAGAGCAGCGCCCGGACGTCGTCGTGTTCGACGGCAGCGGGGCTTCGATCCCGCCCGTCTCGGTCGACGGCCGCGTGCTCGTCGTCGGGCCGGGGCAGGACGCGACCGCGTATCTCAACCCGTACCGCGTGCTCGTCTCGGACCTCGTCCTGCTGATGGGCGGCGGCGAGACGGCGCCGATCCGCGAGCTCAAGGAGGTTCCGGTGATCCCGGTCGAGCTCCGCCTGCGGCCCGTGACGCCGCTGGCCGGGCGGCGCGTCGCCGTCTTCACCGCTGGGCCCGCGCCCGTCGACCACCTCGAGGCCGAGGTCGTCCACGTGTCGCGGAACCTCGGCGACCGCGCTGCGCTGCGCGAGGAGCTGAAGGGCATCGACGCGGACGCGTTCCTCGTCGAGATCAAGGCCGCCGCGATCGACGTCGTCGCCGAGGCGGCCGTCGAGCGCGGCATCGAGTGCGTGTTCGCCGCCAACGACGTCCGCCCGCTCGATCCAGGCGTCGACCTCGACGCGGAGCTGCTGTCCCTGAGCCGTGAGCCGGTGGCCGGGTGAGCGAGCGCAGGCGAACCGATCCGATCCCGCTCGGAGGCGGCGAGGAGCCGTTTTCGAAGGGGCTGATGGCCCGAGCGCTGATGCGCGTCGGAGTCTCGGCAGTTCGCGCGTACGAGGTTTCCCGCCGAATCGAGCAGGACCTGCTTTCGCGCAAACAGGATTCGATCGAGCTCGACCGGGTCGAGGAGCTCGCCGAGGACGTGCTCGGCGAGAGTGAGGGCCAGGAGGCGGTTCGCGACCTGCGCCGCTACAGCGACCTGGCCGACCTCGACCTGCCGATCATCGTCCTCATCGGCGGTGCGACCGGGACGGGCAAGTCCACGGTCGCCACCGAGGTCGCGTACCGGCTCGGCGTCACGCGCGTCACGTCGACCGACTTCGTCCGCCAGACCCTCCGCGCCTTCTTCAGCCCGGAGTTCATGCCGTCGATCCACTACTCGAGCTTCGAGGCGGGCCGTTCGCTGCGGAGCGCCGAGGCGGAGGAGGTCGACCCGCTCCTCCACGGCTTTCTCGACCAGACGCGGAACGTGCTCGTCGGCGTCAACGCCGCGATCGAGCGCTCGCTCGCGGAAGGCTGGTCGACCGTGCTCGAAGGCGTGCACCTGGTCCCCGGGATGACCGCGCCGATCGCGGACGCGCTCGTCGTCCAGTGCGTGCTCGCGATCCAGAGCGAGGATGCGCATGCGAGCCATTTCTGGATCCGCGACATCGCCTCCGAGGGCGCCCGCGCGCTCGACAAGTACCTCGATCACCTGGGCGACATCCGGTACCTCCAGGACTACATCGTCGAGCGGGCGCAGCGAGAGGACGTGCCGGTGATCTGGAACAAGGACCGAGAAGGAGCGACGTCTGCCGTGCTCGAGCTCGTCCTGAGCGCGGCGGAACGGCTACAACGGGTCTGATGGCCAAGGCCGTCGAAGCCGTTCCCGAGCAGGAGCAGTCCACGCGCCCGCCGTGCATGTGCGAGAGCTACGCGCGGGTGACCGAGCGTTCGGCCCTGGCGAGCGCGCGCTGGCTCGGGCGCGCCGACGAGGAGGCTGCGCAGGAAGCCGCGTTCGCGGGGATGCTCGAGGCGCTCGAGCAGCTTCCGATCGACGGCCAGATCGTGATCGGCGCGGCCGAAGGCGCCGAGCGCCTCGGAGCCGGCCGGCGGATCGGAGCCGGCGGTGAGCCGACCGACCTCGCGCTCGATCCGCTCGAAGGCGTCGGCATCGTCGCGCGCGGGGGAGGCGGGGCGATGTCGATGATCGCGTCCGGCCCCTCGGGCGCGTTTCCGACTCTGCCGGACATGTACATGCGCAAGATGGCCGTCGGGCCGACCCCGCGCGGCAAGATCGACCTCAGGCGCCCCGTGGCCGAGAACATCGAGGCGATCGCGGAGGCGTTCGGACGGCGCGTTGGGGACGTGACGACGATCGTCCTCGACCGGCCCCGGCACCACGACCTGATCGCCGAGATCCGCGACGCCGGCGCACGCATCAAGCTGATCCAGGACGGCGACGTGACCGCGTCCATCTCCGCGGCCATCCGCGGCACGAACGACCACCTCGCAATCGGGATCGGCGGCACGAGGCAGGCAGTTCTCACGGCGGCAGCGCTGCGCTGCCTCGGCGGCGAGATGCAGGCTCAGCTCTGGCCGACGACCCGGAGCGAGATCGAGCGCGCGCGCGAGGACGGGATCGACGACATCGAGCAGGATCTTCTCGATCGACGACCTGGCACCGTTCGAGGTGATCGTCGCGGCGACCGGGGTCTCGAACGGCGACCTCCTGCGCGGGGTGCGGTACGGCGCGGACAGCGCGCGGACGCACTCGCTCGTCATGTGCACGCGCTGCAACTGGGTGCGCTTCGTGGACGGAATCCACTTCTTCGCACGCGAACGCCGCGAAGAGGTTCGCCTCTTGTAGCCTGTTCGCATGTGCCGACGAAAGACGACGTCACCGAGGCTCTGCGCGGGGTCGAGGATCCCGAGCTCGGCATGGACATCGTCGAGCTGGGACTGCTCTACGACGTCGAGGTCGACGGGCCGAACGTCAAGGTCATTCACAGCCTGACGTCGATGGGCTGCCCCGCGGGGCCGATGATCCAGGAGGGCATCCACGACGCGACCGCGGCCATCCCGGGCGTCGAGGCCGTCGAGGTCGAGCTCACATGGGATCCTCCGTGGACGCCGGAGCTGATGTCCGACGACGCGAAGTTCATCCTCGGCTTCGGCTAGCGGAGGGCGGGTCGACCGGTCATTTCCGACGGAGTCCGGGCTGAGCCCGGCCTCCTGAAGCGGCATCGCAAGCGACGCCTTAGTCGGCTTCGGCTGACGAAGCGCCGAACCACCTTGTAACACAGTGTTACTTGGTGGTCAGATGAGGCGGAAGACCAGGATCTCTTTGCGTGGGTCACGGGCGTACAGCGTGGCCGTCTCCGACCCCCGCACGTCCGCGTAGAGATCGGTGCCGCCGACGATCGCAAGCTTGTAGAACTCCCAGTAGCGGACAGAGCCCGACACGATGATCTTTCCGCGAGGCAGGGAGTAGGTGCCGTTGCACTGCCTCGATCGGTTGCCCGTGAAGGTGCAGACCATGTCGGAGTGCCCGATCGGCGCCCTGCGGATCCCCTTGTTGTAGAGCAGCTGGCGGATCACGACGACGTCCCCGGGCCCACGGCTCGCCGAGCCGCGGTTGATGACGTTGCGCTGGATCTCCTTGCTGGTCAGCCTGATCAAGCCCGGCGACACCTCACCGGAGCCGAACGACACGGATCCCGTGACGAGCGCGAACGTCGCCAAGGCCGCAAACACGATTAGTGGCTTTTTCATCGATCTCTTCTACGACTGATCTTCGTCATGTCCTTGTCGATCCTTTACCCCGTTCACTCCAGGGAGCTCGACGAAGAACGTCGTTCCCTCGCCCTCGGCGCTCGTGAAGCCGATGCGACCCCCGTGGGACTCCACGATATCTCGCGACACCGCGAGGCCGAGACCCGTGCCCGTTATACCGCTAGCAGGGGCGTCTCCGCGAAAGAATTTCGTAAAGATTTGAGGCTGCTGGCTGAGCGGGATGCCCATGCCCTCGTCCCGCACCTCGACCCGCACAGATCCGTTTTCCTGGACGGCGCTGACCTCGACGACGCCGCCCTGCGGCGAGTACTTGATCGCGTTCGAGATCAGGTTTCCGATCACCTGCCGGAGCCGGTCCGGGTTCCCGATCACTGCGAGCGGCGCATGGTCGATCTCGACGGCGACGTCGTGCTTCGGGCTCTGCTGGCTGTAGAGCTGCGCTTCCTCGCGTAGCAGGGTCGCCATGTCCACGAGCTCCTGTGGCGCGCTCGAACCGGCCCTCCTCGATCCGGCGGACGTCGAGGAAGTCGTCGAGCAGGTCCGAGAGCCGGCGGGCCTGCGCGTCGACGATTCCGAGGTAGTGGCGCCTGGTCTCGGGGTCGAACTCCCGCGTGAGCAGGAGCTTCGTGAAGCCCATGACGCCCGAAAGTGGCGTCCGGAGCTCGTGCGAGACGGTGTTCACGAGGTCCGACTTCAGGCGCTCGCTCTCCCTGAGCTGCGCGTTCTGATCCTCCAGCTCGTTGCGGGTCGCCTCGAGGCGCTCGGCCATCTCGTTGAAGCTCTTCGTCAGCTCGCCGACCTCGCCGGGGCCCTGTCTGGCTGAGCCGGATCGAGAGGTCGCCAGCCGCGAGCCTGGCCGGCGCCTTCGGCCGCCTCGCGTCACCGGGACGGGCGATGCCGCGCGCGAGGTAGATGCCGAACAGGAGGATCAGGATCGCCGAGCCGCTGAGCCCGACGACGCCGAGCTCGATCGCATGCCTCGTCTTCGCAGTCGGCCGCGCGCTCGCGGCTCCCGGAGAGCGCGTTCTCGGCTGTGAGAAACGCGCGAACTGGTTCCGCGATTCGAAGCTGCCTGCTCCGCCCTGTCGCTTGTCGCAGGCGAGCTGGGCTGCTCTGGCGGTTCGAAAACCTGCACGACGGGGTCGGCGAAGTCCTCGATGTAGCAGCTCGATCGCTCGATCGAGCGCACTTGGCCCGTGTCGCTTGCACCGGCTGGTCGGTGGCGAGCGACCGAAAGTCGCTTGCGCTGTCCGTCGACGTGCTGTGTACCGCGTCGTTGTACGGAGCGAGGAAGCCGCTGATCTTCCGTGAGGGCGTAGCCGCGGACACCGTTCTCGACGTCGAGGACGAGCTTCTCGCAGCCTGAGCGCCGCCACGGTGACGTTCTTCGACCGCGCCTCCTGCATCGTCGCCGTTCGCGCGGCCGAAACCGCGAGGATCAGTCGCGACGAAGACGCCGACGACGATGGCCGCGAGGAGCGATGCTCGCGACGAGCATCCGGTCCCGCAGGGAGATCGTGGCGCGTGACCGGTTCACGCGGCCACCAGCCTCTTCACCGCGCTCCTCAGGTCCTCCGGATCGAACGGCTTCGACACGAACTCGTCGGCGCCGGCTGCGAGCACGTCCTCGCGCGTCTCGTTCCACGCCGTGATCACGAGCACCGGGACGTCCTTGAGCTGCTCGTCCTCGTTGAAGCGGGCGAGCACCTCCAGGCCGCTCGAGCCGCGGCAGCATGAGGTCGAGGATCACGATGTCCGGGCTCGACCTCGCGGGCCAGCTCCATGGCGATGATGCCGTCGCTCGCCTCGGCGAACTCGTAGCCGTCGTCCATCGACGCACGGATCAGCTCCCGGAGTGCGGGCTCGTCGTCACAGATCAGGATCGTCTTGCGGCGTTCCATGGTGGGCCAGCCATGCCGCTGGCAGGAGAATCTACTTCGGCGCCGCAGCAGGGGGCCATCCTTTTTACCCCGCATTCTCACGATAGCTCGGTTCTAGGACGATCGCCGGAACGGCTTGGTTAGAGGGTATCGTCGCGGGATGCGGCCGGTGATCGGGATCACGACGTACGCCGAGGAGGCGACGTGGGGCCGCTGGACCGAGCCTGCGGCGTTCATCCCGCTCGCGTACGTCCGTGCGGTCGAGCGTGCGGGCGGACGGCCGCTGCTCGTTCCGCCGGTCGCGGACGGGATCGACGAGACGCTCGACGTGCTCGACGGGATCATCTTCTCGGGCGGCGGCGATCTCGATCCCGAGACGTACGGCGCCGAGGCGCACCCCGAGACGAACGAGGTCAGCCCCGAGCGCGACAACGCCGAGCTCGCGCTCCTGCAGGCCGCGCTCGGCCGGGACATGCCGGTGCTCGCCGTGTGCCGCGGGAGCCAGGTGCTGAACGTCGCCCGCGGAGGAGATCTCGTGCAGCATCTACCCGAGATCGTCGGCCACGACCGCCATCGGCATGAGGAGGGCATGATGGCGGATCACGAGGTGCGGGTCGAGGGCGATTCGCGGCTCGGCTCGATCCTCGGCGACAGCGCGCCCGTGAAGTCGTCGCACCACCAGGGCTTCGGTCGGATCGGCGAAGGGCTGCGCGAGAGCGCCTGGGCCGAGGACGGGACGATCGAGGCGGTCGAGGATCCGTCGCACCGCTTCGCGCTCGGCGTGCTCTGGCACCCGGAAGAGGGCGAGGACTACGCGCTCTTCGCGGCCCTCGTCGAGGAGGCCGCCGCATACCGCGCTAGCCGGGAATCGTGAGCACGATCTTGCCGAGCTGGTCGCCGGCTTCCATGCGCTCGTGCGCCGCTCGCGCCTCGCTCGAGCGGGAAGACCGAGTCGACGACCGGCTTCGCCCGGCCGCTCTTGACGAGCTCGTAGACGCCCTCGAAGTCCGCCTTCGTCCCCATCGTCGAGCCGTAGATCGTGAGCTGCTTCCACCAGATGCGGTGCAGCGCGGCAGGCGGGTTCGGGCCGCTCGTCGCGCCGCAGACGGTGATGCGGCCGCCCGTCCGCGCGGCCTGGAGGCTGCGCTGCCACGTCGCCTCGCCGACGTGACTCGACGACGACGTCCGCGCCGCGCCCGTCCGTCGCGGCCTTGACCGCTTCGACCACGTCCTCGGACGCGTGGTTCACCTTCACGTCGCGCTTCGGTGCGCTCGAGCTTCTCGTCGCTCGAGGAGGTGACGATCGTGCGCGCGCCGAGCGCCCTCGCGATCACGTTCGCCGCTCTCGCGAGCCCGCCGCCGATGCCCCAGACGAGCACCCATTCGCCTTCGCGCAGCGCCCGCCTTCGTCGCGAGCATCCGGTAGGCGGTCTCGAAGACGAGCGGGAAGGCGGCCGCTTCCTCGAAGCTCATCTCGTCCGGGATCGGGTAGACGTTCTCCTCGCGGCACCGCGATCAGCTCTGCGTGCGTCCCGTCCATGTGCTCGCCGACGACCGTGATCTTGTCGCCGTGCTCGATGCCCGGGTTGATCACGACCCGCTCTGCCGTCGACGAGGCCGGCTCCGTCGGCGCCGAGGATGCGCGGCTTGGGCACGGACGGCAACCCTTTGCGGATCCAGAGGTCGAGGTGGTTCAGCGAGGCGGCGCGGAGCTCGACGAGCACCTCGCCCGGCCCGGGCTCCGGATCGGGCGCGTCCTCGTAGCGGAGCACCTCGGGCCCGCCGTCCTCGTGGATGCGGATCGCCTTCACGGCGCCGATCTTTCCATGTAACACAGTGTTACTAAGTCTCGAAGGGGCTCGCGTTGCGAGGCACAATGTCGCTTGTGACCACGGCGGAGCTGGAGCGGATCGCGGGCGAGCTCGGCATCGACGTCGTCGGGGCGGCTCCGGCCGAGGCCTACGAGGCGACCGAGCGGCACATCGCCGAGCGCAGGGCGCGCGGGCTCTTCGCCGACATGCGGTTCACGATGGCCCGGCCCGAGGTCTCGTGCCACCCGGAGACGCTGCTCCCGAACGCGCGCACCGTCGTCTCGGCGGCGCTCTGCTACTACGCGCCGGAGCCGGTGCGGGAACCGGGCGAGGGCCGGCTGCCGCGCTACACCTGGTTCGACGCCTACGCGGAGCTCCGCGAGAAGCTCGACGCGCTCGGCCGCAGGCTCGGCGGCGAGTACCGCGTGCTCGTCGACGAGAACGACCACGTCGACCGCGAAGGCGGCGGTCCGCGCGCGGCGTCGGCTTCTACGGCAAGAACACGATGCTGATCACGCGGCGTCACGGGTCGTGGGTCGTGCTCGGCACGCTCGTCACGGAGGCCGAGCTCGAGCGACTCCGCGCCGCTCGAGCTCGACTGCGGCTCGTGCACGCTCTGCATCGAGGCCTGCCCGACCGGAGCGCTCGACGAGCCGGGCACGCTCGACTCGACGCGCTGCCTCTCGTACTGGACGCAGGCGCCCGGGCGCGATCCCCGAGGAGTACCGCGAGCGAGCTCGGAGCCCAGGTCTACGGCTGCGACATCTGCCAGGACGTCTGCCCGTGGAACCGCGGGATCGAGAAGCGCCGCGAGGACGCGGCTCCGCCCGCCGGCGCCGAGCCGCACGTGTCGCTCGTCGAGTGGCTCGAGGCCGGCGACGAGGAGCTGCGCGAGCGCTACGAGCGCCTGTACTTCCCGCGCAAGGATCCGCGCTACCTGCGCCGCAACGCGCTCGTCGCCGCCGGAAACGTCGGCGGCCCGGAGCTGCGAGCGGCCGTGGAGGCGTACGCCGGAGACGGCGACCCGCTCCTGCGCGAGCACGCGGAGTGGGCTCTCGAACGCCTCGACGAGGAGCCGCGATGAGCTCGGAGCCGGCGGTTCCGCGGATCAGGCCTTCGCCGCGACGCGGCTGACGCGCAGCTCGCGCGCGAGCGCCTTCGCACGGCCGGCGACCCGTTTGCGCAGGTCGTCGGGCTCGAGCAGAACCGCCTCGCCCCGGTCGGCCAGGATCTCGCCCACGAGCCATTCCTCGCTGCCGACGGCCTTGTCCGCGAGCGCCGCGCCGTCCGAGAGGAGTCGCGCGCCTTCCTCGGCCTTCCAGCGCGCGATCCGCTTCGAGTACCAGATCCGCGCGACGACCCCGGCGCCGCCCAGGTGGTCGGGCCGAAAGCCCTCGCGGGGCTCGAACGTCTCGCGTTGCAGGCGCGCGCTGCGCATCCGGTCGAGCCTGAACGAGCGCTGCGCCTCCCGCGTGCGGTCCCACGTGTGGACGTACCAGTAGGGAAGCTGCCGCTCGATCACGTGCGGCTCGACGAGCCTCGTCGAGAGCGTGTCCTCGCCCTCCTTCTGGTACTCGATCTCGACCACGCGGTGCTGACGGATGCCCTCGCTGAGCGTCGGCCACGAGCTTCTCTTCAGCCCGTGCCGACCGGGGCTCCGCCGCCTGGCCGAGGTCGAACTCGCCGAAGGTCTCCTCGAGCTTCTGGCGCACGCGCTCGAGCGGCGTGTGCGCGTCGGCGGCGATCATCGGGCCGA
This sequence comes from uncultured Actinomycetes bacterium, assembly GCA_963825795.1. GTDB lineage: Bacteria > Actinomycetota > Thermoleophilia > Gaiellales > Gaiellaceae > VAXT01. Next base: position 253,269 of record CAWGVD010000058.1, read on the forward strand.
CGAACTCGAGCGCGAGCCGGATCGCGCGCGCCTCGAGCGGCGTCAGCCGCGGCGGCGAGCGGAACGTGTCGCCGAAGAGCTCCTTCTCGACGTGGACCTGGTCGCCGTGGAGCTCGGTGTAGACCGCGTAGCAGCCGCCGCCGAAGTTGACGAGGTTCAGGAGCTGGAGATGCTCCTCGATCGACTCGGGCGGGATGTTGAAGCGCGCGCTGATGTCCGAGGCCGGGATCACGGCGTGCGTGTCGTCGCCGCAGCGGTCGAGCAGGTACGCGAGCAGGGCCTGCAGGAGCCCGAAGCGCTCCGGCGGAACGGGGCTCGCGGGCCGCTCGCTCCTCGTCGGCGACCGCCTCTGCCGCCTCGGCCGCGATCTTCGGCGGCTTCTCGGCGTGACGCTTGTGCACCAGGTCGAGGTCCGCGCGCACCTGCGCGCCGGAGCTCCGGGGGCGCGAGCGGCACCGCCCGGCCGTCCTGGCGCAGGATCCAGGAGGAGAGCTGCCCGAGGTCGGAGTAGTCCGTGATGAAGACGCCGTCCTCGATCCGTCCGTAGCGGCCGAACAGGCGGTCGACCCACCAGGCCGTGTCGCCGGCGACCTCGACCTGGGCCTGGCCCTTCTTCCGCCCACCTGCCACGGCGGGCCCTGGCGGTACGCCTCGGCGTCGAAGCCCTCCGCCAGCCGGAAGTCCCGCTCGCGCCGCGTGGCGAGGCGGATCTCGCCTCGGATCCGCGACACGCGGAACGTCTTGATCCGCTCGTCGTCGAGGTCGAGGCCGATCACGTACCACTGCCCGCGGTCGAAGAGCAGCGCATAGGCGTTGACCGTGCGCTCGCGCTGTTCCTGGCGCATGATCGACCAGTACTCGAACTTCAGCGTCCGGTTCTTCGAGATCGCGCCTTCGAGCTTCGCGAGCCGGCCCGGAAGCTCGGGCGAGTAGCCCGGATCGTGCAGCTCGACGGCGCGTGCCGTCTCCGTCGGCGCCTCGTCGAGCCCCGGCCGGCCGAGCGCGAGGTTCTGGAGCGCGAGGCGGAGCGGTTCCGCGTACGCGAACTGGCCCTCGAGCAGGTAGAGGCAGGTCTGGAGCGCCGCGAGCTCCTCGTCGGTCAGCTCGAGCGGCGGCAGGAAGTAGCGCTCCGAGCTCAGGCGGTACAGCTCCTCGCCGGTGAACTCGTCGCGCTGGGAGTCGAGCGGGACGCCCAGGGCGATCAGCTCCGCGCGATCGGAGTAGAAGCGGCGCGCGAACGCCTCGTCCGACATCTCCTGGTAGCCCTCGACGTTCTGCTTCACGTCCCTCGCCGTCAGCGGACGCCGCTCGGCCATGAGAAACGCCACGAGCGAAAGTTGGCGGATGAGCTTGTCGGTGTCGTGAGACATCGCGCTCGGCCTATTCTTTCAGGGCGAGGCCAGTTGCCATACCGGGAAACACGGGCGCCGAGTTTGTAACAACGCCGGAGAGACGATAAAGTGGTCCCGGCCTGCGGCGGCGAGAACGATTAATCCGCGGTTAACAGAGCTTTGCGGGGGATTAACAAGGTACGAGGCAGACTGGAAATGGACGAACGAGCCCTCCTCATCCAGCACTGTATGTATCAGTACTCGCGAGCTATTTATCGCTCTATCAAGGACCTGGTCGATCCGTACGTGACCACTGCGGAGCAGGCCGAGTACCGAAAAGCGGTGCTCGAGGCCTGTGAGCACACGATGGAGCGGCTCGCACGCGATCCGCAGTACTTCGCGAAGCCCGAGCGGTCGCTGTTCCAGGACATCCGGCGCTATTTCCCGATCACGGCCCAGGCCCAGGTCGCCTGGGCGGTGAACGAGGGCGTGTGCGCCGCGGTCTCGTTCATCGAGGAGCAGATCGAGGCGGGCGCGTTCGACGGCGGCGTCCCGCGCTGCCACGCGACGACGCGCAAGGGCAAGCCGTGCCAGCGCACTCCGCTTCCTGAGCGCGACTACTGCCCGTCGCACCAGCACCTCGAACGGTCGAAGGTCGCGGCTTAAGTAAGTGGCCACTTGAGCTAGCCCCCTGCGCTTCGCGCGGGGGCCGGGCCTGCGCTTTCTATTGCGTTATCTGGCGCACGTACGACTGCGGGTAGCTGCCCTGCGCCGTGTCGAGGGCGGCTCTCGCCTCGGCCTCGGTGTTGAAGACGCCGCTGAAGACCACGAAGTAGCCGGCGTGCAGGCTCGAGAACTCCGACGAGTTGAGGATGCCGACGTCGGTCAACCCGGCGCTCAGCGCCTTCTGGCCCGCGCTGGCGGCGGCGGCGCGGCCCGCGCTCTGCGGGATCGACGAGAGCACGATCGTCCAGCCGTTCTGTCCGGCGGGCCACTCGATCAGCGTGTTCGAGGGCGGCGGCGGAGGCGGTTGCTCGGGCGCGGTCGTCGGGACGGACTCGGTCGGTAGCGTCGAGGTGTCGGTCGAGGGCGGAGGAGACGTCGTTCCGGTTCCCGTGCTGAGCGGGACGGAGGCCTGGGTCTCGGCGCGCGTCTTCGCCGCCGACCCACTGCTCCCGTTCGTGGCGAGGATCGGCGACGGCGCCCGCGAGCGCGGCGATGATCAGGAGCCCGAGGACGGGCCAGATCCAGTCGCCCGGGTACCGCGTGAATCGGCGCCGCCAGACGGTCGCGAGCACCGGGATGACCCCGCGCTGGACGGGGAGCCGGAGGCCGCACTCGAGGCAGTACTCCTGGAGCGGCTCGTACGGCGTTCCGCAGCGTGGGCACTCGCCGCCCTCGTCGACCGGAGCAGGGGGTGGGCCGGGCTGTTCCTCGGGAGGCTCGGGCGGGAGGCCCACTCAGTTCTCCCAGGGATCGCCTGACTGCTCCGCCTGCTCGGCCTGCTGGTACATCGTCTGCGCGTCGTCCTGCCCGTTGCCGTCTTCGGTCGCGGCGGGCACGGCCGTCCCGCAGTGCGCGCAGAACTGCGCGTCAGCCGGAATTGCGTTGCCGCAGTTGGAGCAGGAGACGACGGGCTCTTCGCCGACCGGGCGTCCGCAGTTCGCGCAGAAGTGCGAGCCCCACTGGATCGGAGCGCCGCAGGTGCAGCGGTGCCCGACGCCCTCGCGCCGCTGCGCGACGGAGACCTCGAGCAGCTCGTCGATCTCCCGCAATCGGCTCTCGACCGCGATCACTTCCTGGCACTGCTCGATCAGCAGGTCCTGCTTGAACTGATCGCGGCGGAACATCTCGAGCATCAATCCGCCCAGGTCGCGGATGCGCTCCTCGCGCGTTCGGACGAGGGCTCTCCGTTCGCGCCTCAGCGAGCCCGGAGGCGGAACACGCTGGGCTCGGGGCGGAGCGGGAGGACCGCCCTCGGGGGCAGCCTCCGCGGGCCGCTTGCGGAACCTGTCGAGCAGGGCGATTCGTGCCATCGGCGGCGCGAGTCTATATGACCGACAAAGAGGCTCGACCCCGCGTCAAAGGTCGATCACGACGACGCGCTGCTCGGTCAGCTCGTGCACCGAGTAGGCCGGTCCCTCGCGCGTGTTGCCCGAGTCCTTGACGCCCCCGTAGGGCATCTGGTCGGAGCGGAACGTGGGCGCCTCGTTGACGGTCACGCCGCCGAACTCGAGCTCGCCGGGCCGCCTGCAGCGCGGCGCGGATGTCCGCGGTGAAGATCCCCGCCTGGAGGCCGTAGCGCGTGCCGTTGGCGAGCGCGATCGCCTCGTCGAGCGACTCGTACGAGTTGACGACGCAGACCGGGCCGAAGACCTCCTCGCGGCAGACCTTCAGGTCCGGCGCCGCGTTCGCGATCACCGTCGGCCTGATCAGGTCGCCGTCCAGGTCGCCGCCCGAGAGCACCTCGGCGCCCGCCGTCGCGCGCCTCGTCGATCCAGCTCAGGATCCGCTCCCGCGCGCCCTCGTCGATCACCGGGCCGACGTCGGTCTCGGCGTCGGCCGGATCGCCGACCGACGAGCTGCCTCGACCTTGGGCACGAAGCCGGCGACGAAGTCGTCGTAGAGCCGCTGCTGCACGTAGATGCGCTGCACCGAGATGCAGCTCTGCCCCGCGAAGGAGAAGGCGTTCGCGGCCAGCTTCGTCGTCGCCTCGTCGAGATCGGCGTCGCCGTGGACGATCACCGGCGTCGCGTTGCCGAGCTCGAGCAGCACCTTCTTCCGCGCCGCGCGCTCGCGCGAGGCCCCAGCCGACCTCGGACGAGCCGGTGAACGTGATCGCCTTGACGCGCTCGTCCTCGACCAGCACGTCGCCGATCTCGCTCGCGGGCCCGACGAGGACGTTGAGCCAGCCCGGCGGCAGCCCTGCCTCGTCCTCGAGCTCCGCGAGCGTGAGCGCCGACAGCGGCGTCTGGCCCGCCGGCTTGAGCACGACGGCACAGCCGGCCGCGAGCGCGGGCGCGATCTTGTGCGCGACGAGGTTGAGCGGGAAGTTGAAGGGGCTGATCGCGCCGACGATCCCGATCGGCTCGCGCAGCGTGAACGCGAGCTTGCCCTCGCCCGCCTGGGCGGCGTCCATGGGCACGACCTCGCCGGCGAGCTTGCGCGCCTCGACGGCCGCGAACGTGTAGGTCGACATCGCGCGGCTCGCCTCGACCTTGGCGGCCTTCAGCGGCTTGCCGGCCTCGGCGGCGATCTGGGCGGCGATCTCGTCGTGGCGCCGCGCGAGTGCCGGCGACGACCTTGACGAGGATCTCGGCGCGCTTGTGCGCCGGGAGCGGGTCGGCCATCGCCTGCTCGGCCGCGTCGATCGCGCGCTCTCGCCTCGTCCGCGCCGGCCTTCGCCACGCGCCCGACGACCTCGCCCGAGTAGGGCGAGCGAACCTCGAGCCAGTCGCCGGTCTCGACCCACTCGCCGCCGATGAGGAGCTTCCGCTCGGTCGCCGTCGCCGCCACGGTGGGAGGATACGCCCGTGGACGTGCCCGACGTCAGCTACGCCAGAAGCGGCGACGTCGCGATCGCCTACCAGGTCGTCGGCGAGGGGCCGATCGACCTCGTGTTCATCCGCGGCACGCTCGCCGACCTGCTCGCGGGCTGGGACATGCCGCTCTTCGTCGATCCCATCGAGAGGCTCGCCGCGTCCGCCCGCGTGCTCCTGTTCGACAAGCGCGGGAGCGGCCTCTCGGACCCGGTGCGCGCAGGTTCCCGACGCTGGAGACGAGGATGGACGACGTCCGCGCGGTCATGGACGCCGTCGACTCCGAGCGCGCGGTGCTCTGGGCGGCACAGGAAGGCACGCCGGATCGCGCTCCTGTTCGCCGCCACGTACCCGGAGCGCACGAGCGCTCTCGTCCTCTACGACCCGACCGCCCGCGGCCTCTGGGCTCCGGACTATCCGTGGGCCGCGACGACGAGGAGTGGCGAAGCGAGCTCGCGCGAGATCGCGCGATCGCTGGGGCGACCGCGAGTATCTCGTCGAGCGTGCGCACCGGCTGAGCCCGTTCGGCGCCAGAACGAGCGAGTGGCTCGACTGGTTCGTCTGGTACATGCGGCGCAGCGCGAGCCCGGCCGAGGCGGTTGCGTTTCACCGGATGTCGATGGAGGGCGACGTGCGCGACGTCCTCCCCGCGGTTCGGGCGCCGACGCTCGTTCTCCACCGCGCCGGAAGCGCGCGACGAGGCGGCCTACGTCGCAGACCGGATCCCGGAGCACTGCGGATCGAGGTCGACGGGCTGCACGACTGGTTCAGCTGGGCCGATCCGGAGCACAACGCCGTGCTCCTCCGCGAGACGCACGAGTTCCTCGACGGCCTCGCGACCGCCCCGAGCCCGATCGCGTGCTGGCGACGGTCCTGTTCACGGACATCGTCGGCTCGACCGCAGCGCGCGGCGGAGCTCGGCGACGCGGCCTGGCGCGAGCTGCTGGCGCGGCACCACACGCTCGTCCGCGGCGAGCTCGTGCGGTTCCGCGGCGAGGAGCTCGACACGGCCGGCGACGGATTCTTCGCCGCGTTCGACGGGCCCGGCCGCGCGATCGAGTGCGCGTCGCGCGATCCGCGACGCGGTCCGCGCCGCTCGGCCTCGAGGTCCGCGCCGGCGTGCACACGGGCGAGTGCGAGCGCGTCGACGGCAAGCTCGGCGGGATCGCGGTCCCGACCGGGGCGCGCGATCGCCTCGCTCGCCGAGCCGGGCGAGGTGCTCGTCTCGTCGACGGTCAAGGACCTCGTCGCGGGCTCGGGGATCGAGTTCGAGGACCGCGGCACGCGCGAGCTGAAGGGCGTTCCGGGCGAGTGGAGGCTCTTTGCCGTCCGGTGAACGGGTCGAGGTGCCGGACGTCAGCTACGCGCGGAGCGGCGACGTCTCGATCGCGTACCAGGTCGTCGGCGAGGGGCCGACGGACCTCGTCCTGTTCCCGTTCCTCTCCAACCTCTACACGCTCTGGCAGGCGCCGAAGTTCGCCGAGTTCGGCTACCGGCTCGCGGAGGGGAGGCGCCTCATCGTCGTCAACGCCCGCGGCGTCGGGCTCTCGGACCGCCCGCGCGGCTTCACGATCGAATCGCGGATGGACGACCTGCGCGCGGTCATGGACACGGTCGGGAGCGAGCGACCGGCCCTGCTCGGTATCGCCGAGGCCGCTGCGACGTGCGCCGTCTTCGCCGCGTCGAACCCCGACCGCGTGGAGCGGCTGATCCTCTACGACCCCTGGTCGCAAAGCATGCTCGACGAACGCGAGCGCGAGGAGGCGCTGGCCGGCCTTCCTGCGCAACGCGACCGATGGGGCCGCCGCGATGTGCTGGAGCAGTTCGCCGCAGAGCTCAACCCGCAGTGGGCGAGCGATCCCGACTACCTCGACTGGTTCGTCTGGCACCACAGGCTGACTTCGAGCCCTTCCTCGTGGGTGGACTTCAGGCGGATGCAGATCGATCTCGACGTCGGCGATGCCCTCCCGGCGATCCGGGTGCCGACGCTCGTGATGTCCAAGGAGCAGGAACGCCCGGATTCGGAACAGGTTGCAAGCCGTATCCCGGGTGCCGAGTTCGTCGTCGTCCCGGGGATCGGCAGAGCGATCCAGGAGAATCAGTTCGCGAGTCGAGGCCGTGGAGACGTTCCTCGACGGGAGCCCCGCGCGCCGGATTCCGGACACCGTGCTGGCGACCGTCCTCTTCACCGATCTCGTGAATTCGACCCAGCGTGCCGCGGAGCTCGGCGACCGCGACTGGCGCAGCCTGCTCGAGCGGCACCACGAGCTCGTGCGGATGGAGCTTGCGCGCTACAGGGGCATCGAGATCGACACCGCCGGCGACGGGTTCTTCGCGAGCTTCGACGGCCCGGCGCGTGCGATCTCGTGCGCCCGCGAGATCGTCGAGCGCGTCCCGGAGCTCGGCCTCGAGGTGCGCGCCGGGATCCACACCGGCGAATGCGAGCGGGTGGGGGACAAGCTCGCCGGCCTGGCCGTGAACGTCGGTGCCCGCGTGTCCGCAGCCGCCGCGCCCGGAGAGGTTCTCGTCTCGCAGACGGTCAAGGACCTCGTCGCGGGCTCGGAGATCGAGTTCGAGGATCGCGGCACGCACGAGCTGAAGGGCGTGCCCGGCGAGTGGAGGCTCTATGCCGTCAACTCGGCCTGAGACGCGCTACGCGAAGAGCGGCGACCTGAACATCGCCTACCAGGTCGTCGGCGACGGGCCGCGTCGACCTCGATCTACGTGCCGGGCTGGATCTCGAACGTCGAGCTGAACTGGGAGGAGCCGGCGCTCGCCCACGTGCTCGAGCGCCTGGCGAGCTTCTCGCGCCTGATCATGTTCGACAAGCGCGGGACTGGTCTCTCGGACCCGGTCCCGCAGGACCGGCTGCCCACGCTCGAGGAGCGGATGGACGACGTGCGCGCGGTGCTGGACGCGGTCGACAGCCGACAGGCCGCGGTCTTCGGCTTCTCGGAGGGCGGCCTGATGAGCGTGCTCTTCGCGGCGACCTATCCCGAGCGCACCACGGCCCTCGTCCTCTTCGGCGTCTTCGCCAAGCGGCTCTGGAGCCCCGACTATCCGTGGGCGCCGAAGCCGGACGACCGCGAGCGAGAGATCGCGGAGCTCGAGCGAAACTGGTCCGAGCGCATGGACCTCGACCAGATCGCGCCGAGCGAGGACGACGCGTTCAAGGCTCGCCTGGCGACCTACCTCCGGCGCAGCGCCAGCCCCGGCGCCGCGGTCGCCCTGATGCGCATGAACACGCAGCTCGACGTCCGCGACGTGCTCCCCACGATCCAGGCGCCGACCCTCGTTCTGCATCGCGCTGCACGATCGGGACGCGAGCGTGGAGGAGGGCCGCTGGATCGCCGCTCGGATTCCGGGCGCGAAGTTCGTCGAGCTCCCCGGAGACGCGCACATCCTCTGGGCAGGAGACACCGACGAGGTCGTCGATGAGATCGAGGAGTTCCTGACCGGCGTTCGTCGCGGGCCCGAGCCCGACCGCGTGCTCGCGACCGTGCTGTTCACGGACATCGTCGGCTCGACCGAGCAGGCGACGAAGCTCGGCGACCGGCGCTGGCGGGAGCTGCTCGAACGACATCATGCTCTCGTGCGAGCAGCAGCTGGAACGCTTCCACGGCCGGGAGGTGGACACGGCCGGCGACGGCTTTCTCGCCACGTTCGACGGCCCGGCCCGTGCGATCCGCTGCGGCTCGGCAGTCGTGACCGGTGTCCGTGCGCTCGGCCTCGAGGTCAGGGCCGGCGTCCACACCGGCGAGTGCGAGCTGTTCGGCGACACGGTCGCGGGCTCGCTGTGCACACGGGCGCTCGGGTCGCGAGCCTGGCGGGGCCGGGTGAGGTCCTCGTCTCGCAGACCGTCAAGGACCTCGTCGCCGGCTCCGGGATCGAGTTCGAGGACCGCGGCACGCACGAGCTGAAGGGCGTGCCCGGGCGAGTGGAGGCTCTATGCCGTCTCCGGAGTGAGGCTGCTCGACATCCGCTACGTCCAGGAACGGCGACGTCTCGATCGCGTACCACGTCGTCGGCGATGCCCCGACCGACCTGGTGCTCGTGCCGGACTTCTTCTCCAACCTCGTCTACGACTGGGAGGCGGGGCACTGGCGCCCGTTCTACGAACGGCTCGCGCAATCGTTCCGGCTGATCCTGTTCGACAAGCGCGGTACCGGCCTCTCCGACCGCGGACCGCTCTTTCCGAACCTCGAGACGCGGATGGAGGACGTGCGGGCGGTGCTCGACGCGGTCGGCTCGCAGAGGGCGGTCATCTTCGGCGGCCACGAGGGCGCGACGATGGCCTGCTCTATGCAGCGACGTATCCCGAGCGGACGGTGGCTCTCGTCCTGTGGCAGGCAGCCGCGTTCGAAGGCGGTCCCTGGGAAGCCCGACGTCGGGCAGGAACTGCTCCGGCTGCGGGACGGATGGGGAACGCTCGACTACGCGGGTGAGATGCTCGAGGAGATCTCGCCCGACGCTCGCCGAGAATCCGGCCGACCGGGAGTGGTTCGCGAACAGGATGCGCGTCGGGGCGAGCCCCGCGGCGGGGTATGCGCTGAACCGCATGTGGTCCGAGACCGACCTCCGCGACATCCTCTCTGCGATTCACGTGCCCACGCTCGTCATGGCGCGCGGCGATCTCGGCGAGGGGACTGCAGGCCCGGTCGCCGAGCGGATCCGCAACAGCCGCTACGTCCGGATCCCGGGTGACGACTACTGGGCATGTTCCTGTCGCCCGAGATCGTCGACGAGATCGAACGCGTTCGTCGACACGCTCGAGCGCGCGCCCGAGCCGGAGACCGTGCTGGCGACCGTCCTCTTCACCGATCTCGTCGGCTCGTCCGAGCGAGCGCGCGAGCTCGGCGACCGTGAATGGGCGCGAGCTGCTCGCTCGTCACAACGCCACGATCAGACAGCAGCTCGGACTCTTCCGCGGCGGCGAGGTCGACACCGCGGGCGACGGGTTCTTCGCGAGCTTCGACGGGCCGGCCCGCGCGATCCGCTGCGCTCGCGCCATCGCCGAGCTGGTGTCACGAGCTCGGCCTCGAAGTTCGCGTCGGCGTTCACACCGGCGAGTGCGAGATCGTCTCAGGGAAGCCGACGGGAATCGCCGTCAACACCGGAGCGCGCGTCGCTGCCGCCGCCGGCGCGGGCGAGGTGCTCGTGACCGGAACCGTCAAGGACCTCGTCGCCGGCTCGGGCATCTCCTTCGAGGACCGCGGCGAGCGCGAGCTGAAGGGCGTGGGGCCCTGGCGCCTCTACTCTGTGGTGAGTGCCTGACGCACTGATCATCGACGCGGTTCGGTCGCCGATCGGCAAGAAGAACGGGACGCTGTCCTCGATCCGCGGCGACGAGCTCGCCGCTCAGGTGCTGAACGGCCTGCTCGCGCGCCAGGAGGTCGACCCGGGCGAGATCGAGGACGTCCAGCTCGGCTGCGTGACGCAGATCGGCGAGCAGGGCTGGAACATCGGCCGGATGGTGCCGATGGTCGCCGGCTGGCCGGAGACGGTGCCCGGGACGACGGTCGACCGCCAGTGCGGCTCGTCGATGCAGACGAACTTCAACGCGGCGGCCGCGATCTGGTCGGGCCAGCTCGACCTCGTCGTCTCGGGCGGCGTGGAGATGATGTCGCGGGTGCCGATGGGCTCGAACGGCGGCGACCTCTCGGACAAGCTCTTCGAGCGCTGGCAGATCGTGCCGCAGGGGATCTCGGCGGAGGCGATCGCCGAGGAGTGGAACCTCTCGCGCGAGGAGCTCGACGAGTTCTCGCTCGAGTCGCACCGGCGCGCGATCGCGGCGATCGACGAGGGGCGCTTCGAGAACGAGATCGTCCCGGTCGAGGTGCAGAACCCGCACGTGGGGACGCTGTTCGCGGTCGACGAGACGCCTCGGCGGGACACGTCCCTCGAGGCGCTGGCCGCGCTGAGCCCCGCGTTCCTGCCCGAGGGCGTGGTCACGGCCGGGAGCTCGAGCCAGATCTGCGACGGCGCGGCCGGGGTGCTGGTCGCGAGCGAGCGCAAGGCGTCGGAGCTCGGGCTCGAGCCGCGGGCGCGGTTCGTCTCGTTCGGGCTCGCGGGCGTCGACCCGTACCGGATGCTGCACGGCAACCCCCAGGCGTGCGAGCGGGCGCTCGCGAAGGCGGGCATCGGCTGGGACGACGTGTCGGTGATCGAGGTCAACGAGGCGTTCGCGTCGGTCGTGCTCCAGTTCGTCCGCGACTGCGGGCTCGAGGAGCGGATGGACGACGTGAACCCGAACGGCGGCGGCATCTCGCTCGGGCACCCGCTGGGGGCGACCGGCGCGCGGATCACGGCGACGCTGGTCAACGAGCTCGAGCGGCGCGGCGCCCGCTACGGCGTGGCGACGATGTGCATCGGCTTCGGCCAGGCGATCGCCTCGGTGATCGAGCGCGTTTGAGGCGGGTCGAGCTCCACGGCGAGCGCGAGGTGACGGCGCCGGGGAGCGTGAGCGCCCGGGTGACGGCGCCTGGCCGGCGACGCGCACGTCGTCGTGATCGAGGTCGGAGCGGAAGGAGTCGTCGCCCGGCACCCGGCTGTCGGGGCCCAGCTCTTCGCCGTCGTGCGCGGGTCGGGGTGGGTCAGCGGAGGCGATGGCGAGCGCGAATCGATCGAAGCCGGCGAGGCAGTGCTCTGGGAGCCCGGCGAGGAACATGAATCGGGCTCCGAGCGAAGGGATGACGGTGCTCGTCGTCGAGGCGGAGTCGCTCGATCTCTGACGACCCGAAACGCGTCGTCGCGGACGGCTACGACACCATCGCGGAGCGCTACGCCGCCTGGGCGGCGAGCTTCGAGTCGCCGACGATGCGCTGGGTCGAGAAGCTGCTCGAGCCTGCTCGAGGACGGCTCGGATGTGCTCGAGCTGGGCTGCGGGGGCGGAGGCCCGGCCACGAAGCGGCTGGCGGAGCGCCACCGGCTGCTCGGGGTCGACATCTCGCCGAGGCAGATCGAGCGGGCGCAGGGAGCGCGTTCCGACATGCGTCGTTCCAGTGCGCCGACGCAACCGAGCTCGAGCTCGAGCCCGGGAGCTTCGACGCCGTCGTCAGCCTGTTCATGCTCGGCCACGTGCCTCGCGCGGAGCAGGCGCCGCTCCTCGGCTCGATCGCGTCGTGGCTCCGCGAGGGCGGCTACCTGCTCGCGACGATGGGCACGGCCGAATGCGGACGACGAGGTCGACGACGACTGGCTGGGCGCGCCGATGTTCTTCGCCTCGTTCGACGAGGCTGCGAACCGTCGGCTGCTCGCGGACGCGGGCTTCGCGCTGATCGAGGCGAGGGTGATCCCGGTCGAGGAGCCCGGCCACGGGTCGTCTCGTTCATGTGGATCCTCGCGCGGAAGTCCTAGCTCCGGTCGCCGCCGCGCTGCCGCGGCGCGACGACGACCCAGGGAGCTAGGCGAG